>NZ_CP034951.1:0-613769 GCF_004022485.1 Aequorivita sp. H23M31 | reverse complement strand
CGATGCAATTGGGACCGATCAAACACCCGTTTACGCTGTTTACGGTTTCTCTTATTTCATCTTCCCATTTTTTTCCCTGTTCATCACCTTCTCCAAAACCTGCGGAAATAATTATAAAAGCCTTGGTGTTTTTTTCTTCTGCCAAAGTTTTGATAGTCGCAGGACAATATTTGGCAGCAATGGCCAGAATTGCTAAATCTGCATTGGGGATTTCCTCAACCGTTGAATAACTTTTAATTCCCTGAACTCTTTCTTCCTTTGGATTTACAACGGTCAATCCACCATCAAAGCCACCGGCAAGAATATTCCGGAGCATATTGCCACCTGGTTTTTTGATGTCGTTGGAACCACCGATTACTACTATACTTTCAGGTTGGAGGAGTTGTTTGTTGACCATAGGTTTTCTGATAAATAAAAGATATAAAAGTACGATATATAAAAAGTGCAGGGAATGATTTTGATCATAATTGTATTTTCTGCGAGAGGCTTCAAATCAAACTTAAAGGTTTCCGAAACCATTGGGATTTTTAATTGAACTGATAATGAAACCTAACAGGTTTTCAAAACCTGTTAGGTTTTTTTGCCTCACATCTTTTGTCTTTCGGTTCTACGTCTTTCTTTAGCGGCAGCCAATTGTTCATTAGCTTTGGACTGCATCGCATATCTCGGGTCTTGGATTATTGCCAAGTGTTCCATTTTTGAGACTTCAATGGTGATGCAATCAAATTCTTCCACTACTTTTCCGGTAATGGTATAGATTCCTTTTCCGCGGAAACGATATTGCTTGGCCACGGGAGGAAAATGAACGGTATCAACAAAATGACCGTCTCTGTCCAGAAAATTTCCGAAATACATTGTATCTCCACGAGTGGTTCGCGTTCTTTTTACGGTGACGAGATAGGCTTCCACGGTTACTTGTTTTCCGATATATTGATGCAGATGGGCTGCCCGCAACGGATTATGTGAAGGTTCCAAGAGCAGATCGAAGGGATTGCAAAGCGGAAATCCCAGCAGTTCCATTTCGTCAAAAGCATCTTCAAGATTGGTGTTGGGTAGGGAAGGAGTCTTATAGTTTACCGTGGGCGATTTGAATAAAGTGTACACATTTTCCTCAAAACTTATTTTGTTGATTTTCATATAGGCTTCCCAGAGCAGCTCCCGCTTATTTCTTCCAGTGAAACGAAATGCATTTATTTTTATAAGAATGGTAATCTGCTCCATCCCGATGGAAATCCGTTCGATAAAATTATTTAAGCTTTCAAAAGCTCCATTTCTGCGACGTTCCGTAATTATTTTATGGATGAGCTTGCCTTCCAAAGATTGCAGAAAACCGAAGCCGATATAGATATCCTTGCCGTCGATGACCGTTTCTGCGCGACTGCGATTGATACAAGGTGCAAGGATATTTCCACCTTTCATCCGTGCTTCGTGCACATAGAGTTCTACACTGTAAAATCCACCACCGTTGTTGAGGGTGGCCACCATATATTCCAACGGAAAATAGGCTTTTAGAAACAAACTTTGATAGCTTTCCACGGCATAGGAAGCGGAATGCCCTTTGGCAAAGGCATAGCCAGCAAAGCTTTCTATCTGTCGCCACACGTCGGCAGTAAATTCTTCTGGACGGCCTGCGTTTTTGCAGTTTTCAAAAAAATGATCCTTCACTTTTTGAAATTCTTCCCGCGAGCGGAATTTTCCGCTCATCCCTCTTCGCAGCATATCGGCTTCGCTTAAAGTGAGCTGTCCGAAATGGTGGGCCACTTTTATTACGTCTTCCTGATAGACCATCACGCCATAGGTTTCTGGCATAATATCCAGAAGAACGGGATGAGCTTCTTTTCTTTTTTCAGGAAAACGATAACGGAGAATGTATTCGCGCATCATTCCGCTTTTTGCCACGCCGGGACGGATAACCGAACTGGCAGCCACCAAACCCAAGTAATCATCCACCTGTAATTTTCGCATCAGCATTCGCATGGCGGGCGATTCCACATAAAAACAACCGATAGCTTCGGCATTTCGCAAGAGACCTTTTATTTTTTCATCTTTTTTGAAGCGCTTGATATCGTGAATATCAATAGGAGGAAGGTTGGGGTGATTGTAACGCACTATTTCCACGCCATCCTTTATTTTTCCCAGTCCACGCTGACTTAAAATATCGAATTTATAAAGTCCGATATCTTCAGCAATCACCATATCGAATTGGGTTGTGGCGAAACCTTTGGGCGGCATATAGGTAGCGGTATAATAATGGATGGGTTTTTCAGAAATCAGGATTCCACCCGCGTGGATGCCCAGATAATTGGGAAATCCTTCAATATATTTTCCATAGATAACCACCAACTGTGACAATTTGTCCAAGGTTTCAAAAATGTAATCTCCACCAGATAATTTATCGATTTCTTCCTTTGGCAATCCAAAAACCTTTCCCAGTTCGCGAACGGAAGCTTTATATTTAAAAGTGTTGTAAACGGCAATAAGGGAAGTGTTTTTAAATCTTCGGAAAATAAATTCAGTGACATCATCTCGATCTTGCCAAGAGAAATCAATATCGAAATCGGGTGGATTTTTACGATATAAATTGATAAAACGTTCAAAATACAAATCCAGTTCCACCGGATCCACATCGGTAATCCGAAGCAAATAAGCGATGATGCTATTCGCACCACTTCCACGACCTACGTAGAAATACCCTTTGTTGCGAGCGTATTTCAGAATTTTCCAATTGATAAGAAAATAAGAGACAAACTTTTTTTCGCGGATAATTTCTAGTTCCTTCTCCATCCGTTTCATTACGCGTTCGCCAGGTCGTTTGTAACGATAGGGAATTCCCGCATAAGCTAATCTTTTCAGCAACCGGAAATCCAAACCTTCATTTCCAGTATAGGAACGTTGGTTGTTGGGGGTTTCTTTCGAGAAATCAAAAGTTACCTTACAATTGTCCAACAGGTTTTGGGTGTTTTCAATAAGAGAAGGAAATTCTTTATAAGCTTCCAAAAGTTTTTCTTTGGGAATAAATACATCTTTTTCACTTCCTTCTTCTGAAGTCGGCAATTTGCTGAGCAATGTATTGTTGTCAATGGCACGGAGCAAGCGATGGGTGTTGAAATCCTTTTTGTTCTGAAAGGAAACGGTATGCATAATAACCAATTTCTCCTGACGGTTTTTCCAGGATGAAAATTTCAATCGGTTAAGGTCTTCTATTTTTACCCCGAGAAATTCGTTTTCCAAAAGCGTTTCACCTTCAAAGGAGGTAAAAGGATAAATAACATACGTATCTGAAAGTTGTTTTGCTCTTGAAGGAATTTCAACTTCTTCCTCTGCACGCCGATGAAGAAAATCGGATAGATAATCGTTGATATTCTTAAATCCATTATTGTTTTTGGCCAGCATCACAAACTGCTGTTTGGCGCCATTTCTAAAATCCACGCCCACAATTGGTTTTATTCCGTGATTTGGAGCTATTCGCATAAATTCCAAGGTGGCGGAAGTAGAGTTTATATCAGTGAGGGCAATACTTTGATATTCCAATTGTTGCGCAAGACTGAGCAATCTCTGGTTAGAGAAAGTGCCATAGCGAAGACTATAATATGTATGGGTATTTAAAAGCATATTGGATTTGTTCCAAAATTATGGAAATATTCCAATATGGAAAAAATATGTTTATAAGTTTATAAGCTGAGGAGTTGAGGGGTTGAGGAGCTGAGGAGTTGAGGAGTTGGGGAGTTGGGGAGTTGGGGAGTTGAGGAGTTGAGGAGTTGAGGAGTTGAGGAGTTGAGAAGTTTATGAGTTGAGAAGTTGAGGAGTTGAGAAGTTTATGAGTTGAGGAATTGAGGGGTTGAGGAGTTGAGAAGGAGAAATTTTCAAATTGAACTAAACTCATCGACCTATCGACTCATCGACTAAGAAAAAGTTGAGGAGTCGAGGAGTTGAGGGGTTGAGAAGGTTTCTCTAAGCATATAGACTCATCGACTAAGAAAAAGTTGAGAAGTTGAGAAGTTGAGGAAATTTTTCTAAACTCATAGACTTATCGACTCATCGACTTAAAAGTTGAGGAGTTGAGAAGTTGAGGAGTTGAGAAGTTTATGAGTTGAGGAGTTGAGGAGTTGAGATGGAGAAATTTTCAAATTGAACTAAACTCATCGACCTATCGACTCATCGACTAAGAAAAAGTTGAGGAGTCGAGGAGTTGAGGAGTTGAGAAGGTTTCTCTAAGCATATAGACTCATCGACTAAGAAAAAGTTGAGGAGTTGAGAAGTTGAGGAGTTGAGAAGTTTATGAGTTGAGGAGTTGAGGAGTTGAGATGGAGAAATTTTCAAATTGAACTAAACTCATCGACCTATCGACTCATCGACTAAGAAAAAGTTGAGGAGTTGAGAAGGTTTCTCTAAGCATATAGACTCATCGACTAAGAAAAAGTTGAGAAGTTGAGAAGTTGAGGAAATTTTTCTAAACTCATAGACTTATCGACTCATCGACTTAAAAGTTGAGGAGTTGAGGAGTTGAGAAGGAGAAATTTTCAAATTGAACTAAACTCATCGACCTATCGACTCATCGACTAAGAAAAAGTTGAGGAGTCGAGGAGTTGAGGAGTTGAGAAGGTTTCTCTAAGCATATAGACTCATCGACTAAGAAAAAGTTGAGAAGTTGAGAAGTTGAGGAAATTTTTCTAAACTCATAGACTTATCGACTCATCGACTTAAAAGTTGAGGAGTTGAGGAGTTGAGAGGTTGAGGTTATCAAGAATATGTAAGATGAACTTTTGGTTGGAAATGAGATTTATCTAATCTTCAATATGTGCCATACCTGCGTGAGGGATAGAAGCCGCTACCGTGTAGCGGGACTATCTCATAAAGTGTGTAAATAATAAAATAGCGGGGGCCGGCCCCCGCTATTTTATTATTTAGTTTTTAATCTTTAACTTTTACACATTATGAAGAAAGACGATTTAATTTCAGATGATTTTCTGAAGCAGTTCAAGACCCACGAGGAGCTCAGCGATTTTTTAAAGCAGATCCAGAAACGTGGGATCGAAAAGATGCTCGAAGGTGAGCTCGACGGCCACCTAGATTACGACAAACACCAGAGGTCCAATGGAGGCAACTCGCGCAACGGGCACTCCCGGAAGAAAATAAAAACCTCCTTTGGCGAATCCGAGATTGCCGTCCCCAGAGACCGTGAGGCCTCGTTCAATCCCATGATCGTACCCAAGCGGGGCAATATGGTCGATGGCCTTGAGAACGTCATCGTGTCACTCTATGCCAAGGGAATGAGCAACAGCGATATTGAGGAGCAGATACGTGAGGTCTATGATTTTGATGTGTCCACCTCGACCATATCCAGGATCACGGAAAAAATATCGGGCGATATAGTTGCCTGGCAGAACCGTCCCTTGGAGCCGGTCTACTTGATTGTCTGGATGGATGGCATCGTATTCAAGGTCCGCGAGAACTCCAAGGTTATTAACAAGACCATCTACATAGCCGTTGGCCTGCGCAGGGACGGTAAAAAAGAGGTCTTGGGGCTATGGCTTGGCAAGAACGAATCAGCAGCTTTCTGGATGAGCGTATTGACCGATATAAGGGCGCGCGGCACAGAAGACATCCTTATCACGGCCACCGATAACCTCAATGGTTTTACGGATACGATCAAGAACGTGTTCCCCGAGTCCAAGACCCAGATATGCGTGGTACACCAGATACGCAATGCCTGCAGGTACGTCGTATGGAAGGATAAAAAAGCCTTTACCGCAGATATGAAGCATATCTATAACGCCCCAAACCAGGAGGCCGCCAAGATGGCCCTAGAGGATTTTGCCCAAAAATGGAACGATAAATATTCCTATGCCATCAAGAGCTGGCGCGACAACTGGGAAGAGCTCACAGTGTTCTATGAGTTCCCGTTGGAGATACGCAAGATCATCTATACCACGAACCTTATCGAGAACCTGAACGGGAAGATAAGAAAGTACACCAAGAACAAACTTTCCTTCCCAACGGACGATGCCGTGATGAAATCCGTATATTTGGCAGTAAGGGAAGCCACCAAAAAATGGACAATGCCCGTCAGGAACTGGGGCATTATATTAAACCAGTTCCTAACGATCTATGAAAAAAGGGTCAGACTCTAAAAAAGTCCAACCCCTGTTATTTTAAACTTACACACTTAACGGGATAGTGTCCGTGTAGCGCTGAAATACGAAGTATTCAACGAATCCAATAAAATAAAAGAGTTGAGTTATAGCCCGGCCCGATTTAGGTACACGCCCAAGATTTTATCATTTACCACTATCCATTGAAACTACCTACTGTATAGTTATTCTGCCACCTTGTCATAATGCCTCCCGCTGGCACAATCCTTGACTTAAACATCACGAATTCTAAAGAAATAGATTCCTTCGCAATTCGCTCGGCGATTGTTCGGAATAAATAATAACAATAAAAAAATAAAAAGATGAGTAAAATAATCGGAATCGACTTAGGTACAACCAACTCCTGCGTTGCCGTAATGGAAGGTAGTGAGCCCGTGGTTATTCCTAATGCCGAAGGAAAAAGAACTACACCTTCTGTAATCGCATTTGTGGAAGGTGGCGAAATTAAAGTAGGGGACCCTGCAAAACGTCAGGCTGTAACTAACCCCACTAAAACCATTAGCTCCATTAAAAGATTTATGGGGAATAAGTTTTCCGAAATAAAAGATGAAGTTGAACACTCTGCCTACAAGGTGGTAAAAGGGGACAACGATACTGCCCGTGTAGATATCGATGGTCGCTTGTATACTCCACAAGAACTTAGCGCGATGATTCTTCAGAAAATGAAGAAAACTGCTGAGGATTATCTAGGTCAAGAAGTAACCCGTGCGGTAATTACCGTTCCTGCATATTTTAACGACAGTCAGCGTCACGCTACAAAAGAAGCTGGTGAGATTGCCGGACTGAAAGTAGAAAGAATTATTAACGAGCCAACAGCAGCAGCTCTTGCTTATGGTTTGGACAAAAAAGGTCAGGATCAGAAAATTGTGGTTTTTGACTTTGGTGGAGGTACTCACGACGTGAGTATCCTAGAATTGGGAGATGGTGTTTTTGAGGTACTTGCTACCGACGGTGATACTCACTTAGGTGGAGATGACGTTGACCAAAAAATAATAAAATGGTTGGCAGATGAATTTAAAGCTGAAGAAGATTTTGACCTTCGTAAGGATCCAATGGCACTTCAACGTTTGAAAGAAGCTGCTGAAAAAGCTAAAATTGAGCTTTCATCTTCAACACAGACTGAAATCAACCTACCTTATATTACTGCTACTGCTAGCGGACCAAAACACTTGGTAAAAACTTTGACCCGCGCGAAGTTTGAGCAGTTGATTGACGATCTGGTAAAAAGAACTATGAAGCCTTGCGAGAGTGCAATGAAAGCTGCAGGGCTTAGCAAAAGCGATATAGATGAAGTTATTCTTGTAGGTGGATCTACCCGTATTCCAGCAGTTCAGGAAGCAGTTGAAAAATTCTTCGGGAAAAAACCACATAAAGGTGTAAACCCAGATGAGGTAGTTGCAATTGGTGCAGCAATCCAAGGTGGTGTTTTGACCGGAGACGTAAAAGATGTATTACTTCTTGACGTAACTCCACTTTCTTTAGGAATTGAAACAATGGGTGGTGTAATGACCAAATTGATTGATGCGAATACTACCATTCCTACCAAGAAAAGTCAGATTTTCTCCACAGCATCCGATAATCAGCCAAGTGTTGAGATCCACGTGTTGCAAGGAGAGCGACCTATGGCGAATGATAACAAAACAATCGGTCGTTTTCACTTGGACGGAATTCCACCAGCACAAAGAGGTACGCCACAGATTGAAGTAACCTTTGATATTGATGCAAACGGTATCATTAAAGTTAGCGCAACAGATAAGGCTACCAACAAATCGCAGGACATCCGGATTGAAGCTTCTTCAGGTCTTACCGAAGAGGAAATCAAAAAGATGAAAGCTGACGCCGAAGCAAATGCCGAAAGTGATAAGACCGCTAAAGAAAGAGTGGACAAATTGAATGAGGCAGACGCGATGATCTTCCAAACTGAAAAGCAACTTAAAGAATTTGGTGATAAATTATCTGATGATAAAAAGAAACCAATTGAAGAGGCTTTGGAAGAATTGAAAAAAGCACATCAGTCGCAAGACGTTGCTACGATTCAGCCTGCTTTGGATAAAATTAACGAAGCCTGGAAAACAGCTTCTGAAGAAATGTACAAAGCTCAGGCCGATGGCCAGGGTGCTCCAACCGGAGACGCTGGAGGCGCAGGAGCCCAACAGGATAATACTGGTGGCGGAGATGCCAACAGTGACGTTGAGGACGTAGATTTTGAAGAAGTGAAATAAGTTAGATGACGGAAGTCGTAAGACTGATGTTAAGTAAAGTTAAAGCCGCAGCTTGATAAGATGCGGCTTTTCTGTTGAAAAAATATTGACTTTATATGGTTTTTGACCTATTGATTTAGTTCAATTGATGAATATTTTTAGAGTAGCTTAACCGAAAATAAGGTGTATCCAGGTTAATCAAAAAACATCGGTTTTCGGAAGAAAACTGATGTTTTTAAAATTTACCCTAATTTATCTACTTCTTAATAAAACGTTGGATTTTCGTGGAGTTTAGATCATTAATTTTAAGAAGATATGTTCCATTTGCCAGTTGTGAAACATCAATTTGATTTTGATTGAGAGCCGAACCAATTATTAACCTTCCCTGCATATCAAAAATGGAGTATCTCGGATTTGTAAAATTATTCGCATTGCTTAAAGTTAATATTCCTTCTGTGGGATTGGGATAGAGAATTAGGTTGTTGACTACATTTTCCTCTATACCTACAGTAGTGGAACCTTCTGTTATATAAATTGTCTGGTCCACATCAACGTTTTCGTAAGTATCAATTATTCCCGAGGGCCATCTTACCGTGAGAGTGGCAATTTCTGTATCCTCCCCTAATCCAAAATGGGTGTTCAGCGTGCTCATATATTTAAAACCTTCGCCGCTTCGTACCTCCCGAATTTGGGTTCCAAGTGCTGAGGTTATTGTTATTCGTGCCCCAATTCCATTGCTATTGCTTTCGATACCTTTGGTAACGATTTTTATCCAATGGTTCGCATTTCCATTATTATAATAGATATGTCCGTTTGCAAATGAATCTATAAAGCCATCATTATTTAAATCTCCAAAAGATCCATTGTTGTTTGGTAAAGCATTCGGAATTAAAGTAAAAGTCATATCTCCATTATTTAAAAGTATGTTTCCATTTGAAATGATATCTGCATAACCATCATTATTGAAATCATAAGTGCAATTTTCGATTCCTGTCATTGTGAGGGCGTGAATACCTGTAGTGGCAGAAATATCCGTAAAAGTTCCATCTCCGTTATTTCGGTTTAATTTATGGTTAAAACTGCTAGAGCTACTTCCTATAAAAACATCTAGATATCCGTCATTATCATAATCTGCCCAAGCCGAGGACCAAGTCTGCATATTGTCCTTTAACCCGGTTTCTTCACCAACTTCTATAAAATTTCCCTGTCCATCATTCCGGTATAATTGATTTTCGCTTCTTTGGTTCACATCTCCATTTACATTGCATTTGGCGATAAAAACATCCATATACCCGTCATTATCATAGTCTATCCAAACGGATCCATAGTTTCCTCCGGTAGGATAATCACCAATATCTCCTTGATGAAAGATAAAAGTACCATCGCCATTATTAATATAATAAACACTTGGGGCGACATCGTGACAAACAAATGCATCCAGAAGTCCATCATTGTTTATGTCAACAAAGTTGGACCGCTGTGAAAAAACATATTGTGGAAAGGAATCTTCTTCATAAGCAGTACCATCGTCATTTGCTCTCATAAAGGTCACTCCATTATTTCCAGCATAGAGCAAGTCGTTATAGCCATTATTGTCGTAGTCTCCCGCAGAGAGACTCCAAGAGGGAAGGTTATCTGCATATTCGGTAGTGATATTTCTTTCCAAAAAGCCACCTTGGGGTCGTTGATAAAAAATTTGGATATTGGTAGCACTAACAGATACCAGGTCGTCCAACATATCTCCGTTCATATCGACCACGGCTCTCTCCGATCCACTTGTGGAAATAGGAACAGCAGTAAAAGATACCTGAGCATTGCCAGATGCTAAGGTTAAAATAAGCACGATCAAGATTAAGGATGTTTTCATAATTTGGTTTTATCGATTAATTGCAAGGAGTAGAAAGAGAGTTTATCCATTCTTCCAAAATGGGCAAAAACTCTTCATCTACTAAGGTCCGTCCATTCATTGGCATTCTATATTCTTCTAAGGTGGTGGCTACTCTAAAAAATAAGATCGAGTTATCTGCGTGTCCCGGTGTAATTAATTTTGCTTCATTATAACCCGGAATTTGAAGATCAGGCTCTACACAAATACCAAGATTATAATCCTCATCGGTCTGCGAATATGCCAAACGCAAAGAACGCGCTCCACAATGGCCACCATAAGTATGGCAATGCGCACAATTAATATCAAAATAGGAGCGAACTCTAGTCCTTAAACCTTGTGAAATATCTTTCCAATTTGGTACCGTTCTAATATCTGTAGGAATATTATTTTGGGAAAGATATCCCATTTTCTCCCATTTTTTAAGTTGGTTCTCCATTCCATCCGCATAATTATAAATGGAGTTTAAATTTTGCGGTTTCGGGGCTATGGGAATGGCGGCGTCAAAGGATTTATGGCAGATAAAACATTCCAGCTCTGAGGGGATTCTATAGTTGACGAATTTCACTTCTCCCTTTTCTATCCAGTCTATGGGAACATTATACCCATTACCGGTTGTGTTGAGAACTGCTTCCTGCTGTGCCCCATCCCATATATAGTTAGCAAAAATCCATTCTGATCCTTTCTTAATCAGCAAACGGGTTTCAATATTTCTTACGGAATTGTTGGGCAAAACATTTTCGTAATAAAAAGTTTTGATCAAAACACTTCCACTAGGGAAGTTAAGGTTATCAAAATCGGAAACGTAGGTAGCTGAAACTTGATTCGGCATCCAGATAAATCTCTTTTTGTGGGCATAATCTGAAAACAACGTATTAATAGGTTCATAAGGTAGCACTCCATATACCGGATCCATTTCTGCTAAATGGCCTTGAAAGAAATTGTAGTCGGAAAGTTTTTCATAAGGTATGGCTCCAAGGTCAAAGTTTACGGGAGAAAAGGGCATGACTTCAATTGTTACTTTAGCAGTAGCACAACTTTTTTCAGAAAGATCGCAAACGGTATATTCAAAAGAATCCTCACCTACAAAAGTCCCGTTTGGGGTATATTGTATGAAGTCGTCGAAAAGAATATCGGGTGTTCCGTTATCTTTAATAATTGCAGTACCGTATTCCGGAGTGGTAATAACAATTTTTCCAGTTTGTGGAATATTATCATCATTATCAAAAATAGGAATATTCAAGGTTGAATTTTGGAAAACCTCCCCGATATCTGGCCGAGCAACAATATTTAAAGGAATATAACCTGAGTCATCATCACTCTTGCAAGAAACCAGAAAAGTTATAAAACATAGTAAGAGGGCGGAGAGTGAAGCAGGAAATTTCATTGAGGGAGATCTGGTAAATTTTAATTCTATGTTATGAGTTTTTCGATTTAGCTTTTAAATTTAAGAAAACATTTAGAATTACCAACAAATTGATATTAATAATGAATAATATAGAAAATAATTGACCGTATTTATTAAGGATATTATGGAAATCAGTGTATAATTATCGAGAGCTACTAAATATTTTAGAATTGCGATAGGGGTAAAAGAGGGTAAAATTGAAGAAGTTCGTTTAGATGTTTCTAGTTTTCGGGAGAGATTGAGCTGGATCAATTACAGGGAAGCGGAGTGTTTAATACTCCATACCCTGTGTTTTTTCGAAAACTAAAGTGCCACCACTCGGTGCGGATAGGAGAGAAGCCAAATTTGCGCATTCCCTCGAACAACAGCTTTCTATTGGCGAGAATTTCTTTGGAAAAATCATAATTATCGATATGAGCTGCTCTACCAAAGTGATCATACTCACTTCCCATTTCAACAAAACATCCCTCTAAAGTCTCCAAGGTCATATCCACTGCTGCACCACGGTTGTGGATTGATCCGTTGCCGTACGGGTTTCCCACATAAGTGGCGCGCGGCACTTTCGACCACATTTTCTTTTGGACATCTAAAGGACGATAGCAATCGTAAATTCGAATTCGGTAGCCTTTTTCTTGAAAATATTTATTCGCCTCAACTAAGGCATCTGCCACTTCTGGTCGCAAAAGGCATTGAGCGCAATCATAGAGGGTTTCGCCCAGAAAATTATTAGGTGTGGCATAGCGAATTTCATAAATAAAATCGTCAGAAATGGCTTCAAGATCCACCAAAGGGTCTTGCTGTTTTGTGGCAGAGACGAAACCGAATAAAAAGACAATTAAAATCGCAGGAATGGGAAACTTCATTGGATAAATTTAGAAAGAATTTAGGAACATTAAAATCTACATTGGCTAACTTTGGGAAAAACGAAAAATTATGAATGATTTAGAGACAAAAATAGCACTGATAACAGGAGGTACAAAGGGAATTGGTTATGGGATCGCAGAAGCCTTAATGGAAGAAGGAATAAGTGTAGCAATTACGGGAAGAAGTAAGAGTACTGCAGATGAGTCTGCTAAGGAATTAAGTTCGAAATTCAAAAATAAAGCACGTGTCATTGGTATTGAAGCGGATGTCCGTGATTATGAAAGTCAGCAAAATGCTGTTGCCAGGGCGATAAAGGAATTCGGAAAAGTGGATATTGTTATTGCAAATGCTGGAATTGGACATTTTGCTCCTGTTGATGTGATGTCCTTAGAGGATTGGAAAGAGATTATTGATACCAACCTGTCCGGACCTTTTTACACTCTGAGAGCTGGTATGGATCAATTAAAAAAGAACAAAGGCTATTTTATTACTATCTCTAGTTTAGCGGGAACGAATTTTTTTAAGGGAGGAAGTGCCTATAACGCCAGTAAATTTGGGATTACGGGATTCACCCAAGCGGCTATGCTCGACCTACGCGATAAAGGTATTAAAGTGAGTACTATTATGCCAGGATCGGTTTCAACCCATTTTAACGGAAACGAACCCGATGCGGAAGATGACTGGAAAATACAGAAGGAAGATATCGGAAAATTAGTAGTGGACTTATTAAAAATGAACCCAAGAACCTTGCCTAGTAAAATTGAAGTTCGCCCGACTAGGCCCCCTTCAAAATAATTCTAAAGAGAAGAGTTTTTAAAAAAAATGTTGGGCCCAGGACTTGGCATCTTCCAAGCTGCCAAAAAGAGCGAAACTATAGGGAAAGAGTTTTTGTTCTACATAAGCTCTTTCTCTTTCCTCTTCAATGGTGGAAACAATGGCAAGACCCTTTTTATTCCTCATTTTTCCATTTTTATAGATGTCCAAATCTATTGAGTGTGGAAATCTTCTATCGGCCACAACAACAAACTCTTTATTGCCAAAATGGTCTTTATATTGCTGTCTGATCCAGTCATTTTTTTTTATATCTAAATGTTGATTTTCAAAAATCCGGACTATAGCATAATCATCATAAAGATAGAGTTCGCAAAAATCAGAAACTACTTTCTTTTCCATTATGTAAAAATGTTTTCGGAAAGATAGTTTAATTTGGAATAATTTTAAGAAGGATCCTCTTATTTAGAATTGTTTAATTCAGTTATAGAAATATTTTCGGAACAAGAAATCAATAATCTTCGCGAAACTCTATAATAAAAAAAGCGACCTGAAAAGATCGCTTTTAAATTATATTTATTTTTTTCTAGTTTGCGGAAAGCATTGCCAAGAATTTATCGAGGTTTGGAAGGATTACAATGCGAGTCCTCCTGTTCTTAGCTCTTCCATCCTTGGTGTCATTCTCCGTTAATGGATGGTAGCTACTTCTTCCTGCTGCGATAAGTTTGGCGGGATCCACCCCATAATCGTCCTGTAGCTTACGGATAACAGAGGTAGAGCGTTGCACGCTCAGCTCCCAATTGTCTTTTATTGCAGCTCCGGGTTTTACGGTTTGGCTATCTGTGTGTCCTTCCACCATTACCTCAAGAGCTGGCTCACTGTTGATTATATCTGCCAGACGCTTTAAAAGATTATTGGCTTTTGGATTAACTCGAGCACTTCCCGAACTGAAAAGCAACTTGTCTGAGATAGTAATCATTACCACTGTTTCGTTGATGTCAATATCGATATCATTTTCTTCCCCTTCTCCAATTAAGTTGCTATCTAAGTTCTTCTTTAGGTTGTGGGAAACAATAAGGTTCATTGAATCCTTCAGGGTTTTAGCCTGAGCCAATTCCTGTGGATCTACGTTAGCCAGCGCTTTTCTCATTTTCTCCTTGTCGTTTTCTGAAATTACGATTCCATCTACTTGCTGTAAACGTTCTTTGTTACTATCAGATAGCGATTGGATTTTGGCGTTGTAGCTAGATACACGATCTTCAATCTTAGCATATTTTGCTTCAATTTCCTCCTTTTCCAGTTGAGTCTTAACCAATGTCGAGCGAGTTTCATTATATTGGTTTTCCATTTCAACGTACTTCTTTTTAGATACGCACGACGTGGCGATCAGAGATCCAAGCACCATGCTTAACACAAATACATTTTTCATAACAATAGTTTTAAAGGTTTGGCAACAAATTTAAGTCCTAGCCTTACCAATAATTAGTTAAGGGATACTATTGTTTTGTTAAATGAACTTTCAAAGAACGGTTTTTGGAAATTAAAAAGAGGGAAAAAGACACAATTCTTCCAGCCCTATTTTACCAAATGTAATTTCCCAATTTACAATGACACAGGATCTAAAAGGAGTCATCCTAAAATCTTTTCGGAGTATAAAATGAGATCATCCAATTTGGTCTACAATCAAAAATTGATGCTTTTAAATACGGTATATTGTGTGCCGCTGTTTATTAAAATACGTATCCTAGAAGCCAGTATAAAATTAAAAATACTATGATGGTTCCTATACATCCGCCGCCTAATTTCTTTGCGCCCCAGCCTGCGATTAGAGCTTTAAATATGTTTTTCATAATTATGGTTTTAAAAAAGTTATATTTTATAAAAAGAATTCATGGTATGCTTCAAAATGAATTTTCTATACAAGTTTAATTTAAAAATATATTAGCGCAAAAATGTTTTTAATACTTTAAGAATTTATAACCAAAAGCGTCACATTATATTCTTTTAAAGATAAGCGAATCCTTCAAATTTGAAGTAATCTAATATCGGTGTTCTATAAATCCCTCTAATATTTTTACCGAATTAGTTCGGAATCGTATTCCATCTATCACCAATAGCTTTAAAGTAAGGTTGCAAGAAGGAATGAGCCTAGGGCCCAAAGTATTAAGGACAGAATTCCACCAATAATCATAAAATGTTTGAATTTATAAAATCCCATTCCATAAATAAGTGTGTTTGTTTGATATCCCATGGGAGTGAAGAAACTGAAATTGGCACCAAACAGAACTGAGAGTATAAAAGGTTTCATGGAGAGATCCAGCCCCGTAGCTATGGCTATGGCAATTGGTGTCATTATAATTGCGGTGGCATTATTGCTTACAACACTGCTCATAAGCATGGTAATCAAGAAGACAAGTGCTATTATTATTAAGTTGGTTTGACCACTTAGAAGATTCAATAAATTGGTGGAGATCCATTTGTCAGCGCCTGTATTGCTCATGGCTACTCCTAGGGGAATCATTCCTGCCAACAAAAATATTACTTGCCAATTGATGCGATGATATACGTCGTTGAGCACCAAACAGCGTGTAAGTAGGAGCAGGGCCACACCCGTAATCGCACTTAAAAGAATGGGTAAGGTTCCACTTGCCGCCAGACCGATTACTAATAGGAGAATTAAAAACGAAAGTCTCTTTTTGGATGTATTTTGATATGGTTTGGTTTTATGCTCGCGAAGAATTGCGACATTCTCCATTTCATATAGTTTTCCTATTTCATCTTTTGGAATTTCCACCAGCAATCTATCTCCAGGTTTTAAGGAGATTTCCTTAATATCTTTTCTTATAAGTTGGGCTTGGGTGTTACGAATGTTTCTTCGTTTTTTAATAGCTATCGGTAAGGCTCCTTGAAATCTTTGTTTTCGCAACTGTTTTAAGGTTTTCCCGATGAGTATCGAGCCCGGTAATATAAGGAGCTCTACAAAACCAAATTCTTCAAGACGCTTTTTGTCTTCGTTGCTGTTCTCTTCGCTTTCGTTTTTACCAGCAATTGTTTCCTGATCCTTATGTACCGTAATACCCTTGTCCGTATTTAGTTTGGCCAAGGATTCCACATCGCACATAACAAGGAGTTTATCCTTTTCTTTTAAGGAGATGTATTTACCCGGATCATTGGTGACCTGCCCCATCCGGATTAGTTTTAATATTGAAATTTCAGAGTCTTTGAAAAAAAAAGTGTCTTCTATTTTTTGATCGATCAATTCTGAATCCTTGTTGATTACTACAACGGTGATAAATTTTTCAAGCTCGTATGCTTCCTCAAGATTTTGTTGCGATCCTTTTGGCAGCCACCTTGAGGCAATGGTAATTACGATAATGCCAACAACCAAGAAAATGACCCCAAATAATGTAAACTCGAAAAAACTAAACGGTTCGGCTCCCAGATTTTTTGCAACAGAATTTACTATAAGGTTGGTGGAAGTTCCCATCAATGTACAACTTCCCCCAAGGATTCCCGCAAACGAAATGGGCATTAGGAGTTTGGATTGTGAAAGATTGAATCGTTTTGAGAGTTCCGAAATAATCTTTATAAACACAATGACCACAGCCGTTGTGTTTATAAAGGCAGAGATGCCTCCAGTGATAAGCATTATAACGGGCAGTAGGATTACCAATGGTAAAACGTGAAGATTCTTCAGAAAACGCGCCATGGAAGCTATAACTCCGTTGTCCTCAAGGGCCAAGGCAATAATCATCAAGGAAAGAACGGTGATAGTGGCGGAATTTGAAAAACCTGAAATTGCTTCTTCTGGAGATATAAGTCCGGTTAGGGCCAAAGTTCCAATTAACAGAAAAGCAATTTTATCTACAGAAAAGACTTCAAATGCAAAAAGAAGAATGGTAATAATCAGAATTGAAAAAACGAGTATTATTTCTGTGGTCATCAGTGAGAGGTTGGTCTCGCTAAAGATAACTGTAGAAATAATACTCGTTCCCTAACAATTTCATAAAATTATTGTACCTGCCAATAACTTCGAATAGAAATTTTATCCTAGATATTTTTTGAGGATATGGCTTTTTGATGTCTGGCGCAATCTGCGGATAGCTTTTTCCCGTATCTGACGAACTCGCTCCCTACTCAAGTCAAACGTATCTCCAATTTCCTGAAGAGTCATAGGAGGTTGGCCGCAAAGACCAAAATTCAGCTTCACAACATCTGCTTCGCGTGGAGCAAGAGTATCAAGAGCTCGGTTAATCTCAATACGCAGTGATTCGTGCATCAAATTTTTATCTGGATTCGGACTTTCGCCTGAACTCAAAACATCGTAAAGGTTATTATCGTTCTCACCTTCTTGGAAGGGAGCATCCATAGAAAGACTTCGCGTAGAGTTTTTCAATGAACTTTTTACTTTGGCCTCGCTAAAGTCAAGTTCTTTGGCAATCTCGGCGGCAGTAGGAATTCTTTCAAACTTTTGTTCCAAATGGATGGAAGCTTTTTTTATTTTATTGATATCGCCAATCTTGTTCAATGGCAGCCTTACCACTCTTGATTGTTCTGCGATAGCCTGCAATATGGCCTGACGGATCCACCAAACTGCATAGGAAATAAATTTAAACCCTCGGGTCTCATCAAATCTTTTTGCGGCTTTAACCAATCCCACGTTTCCTTCGTTGATCAAATCAGGAAGGCTCAAACCTTGGTTTTGGTATTGTTTTGCCACGGAAATCACGAATCGCAGGTTGGCCCGACTCAATTTATCTAAGGCAGCTTGATCGCCCTCACGAATTCGTTGGGCCAATTCCACTTCCTCTTCTGCTGTAATCAGGTCGATTTTACTAACGTCCTGCAAATAGCTGTTCAAGGATTTGGTCTCGCGGTTGGTTACCTGCTTGGTGATTTTAAGTTGTCTCATAGTTTAATAGGGGTTTAATTTGAAAAACAGGGCATAATACCACATTATCCCGTCATTTCCAAATTGTTAACACAATCTGTTAAAATTTGAAATCCATTTCTTTTTTACCTACATTAGAATAAAAAAACAAATGAAAATCTTAAAATATAGTTTGGTATCTCTTTTTATTCTTTTGGGAGTGAACCTTAACGCTCAAATCCCTACTGAAGTTCCTAAGCCACAAGACAATTCTCCTGTAGATTTCTCCGAGCCGGTGAATATAATTCTCTTTATAATTCTACCCTTGGCGGTCGTTGTGCTTGTCATTATATGGCGAAACAAAAGACAAAAAGATGAAACCGTGCAAAAGTAGTGTTTTTATAGGGGATAATAGCATGATTTCAAGTATTTTTGGTGCAGTTGTTGTAATCATGAATGAAAAATTTTGATATGTTGAAGTATTTTCTGTATGGCCTTTTCGTTTTGATTTCAGGATCCGCAATTTCACAAATAGAATTGCCCAATAATTCCGTTCGTTTTAATTCTTCGGAACCCAATGTTGGCAGTTCCACAGGATTTGAAATTCCGGTTTCCGCACCATTACTTTCAAAAAACAAAAACCCAAATACGCCCAATTCCGATTTAGGAGTAGAAAGGGAAAAGCAAATTGATATGCAAAGAGGGGATGGGCTAATGGAATATACGGGTCCGAATAAAGCTCCCAAAGCTTTTACCAGCGATAAGGAAGCAAAACCCGATTATGGTAAGGATATGTATCTAGGTGACATTAAAACCAATTCTAAATATGTAACTATCCAGTATAGAGACCATGAATATGTAGATGGAGATCGTGTTCGCATCTTTGTTAATGGTGATATGATTATTTCCAACGTTATGCTCGAAGGAAGTTTTAGGGGTTTTAATCTTCCTCTTCAAGATGGTTTTAATAAAATAGACTTCCAAGCACTGAATCAAGGATCTTCCGGCCCCAATACTGCCCAATTACAGATTCTGGATGAGGTGGGGAATATACTCGCTACCTATGAGTGGAATCTCCTAACGGGAAATAAAGCTACTGCCATTGTGGTAAAACCGTAATTATTAACGTATCTATTTCTTCTGAATTATGATATCCTGATTAATGGGATTTTACCCTTTTGGGAAATTCCTCCACATTATTTTAAAATAACTCCAAAAAAAAGATGATCAAAAAAGTATTTCTGCCTTTTTAAAAATTCATTCCAAAACTTTTTTAATGGTGTTGAATTCTTTTTCTGAAATTGCAACTTCATCCTGGATAAATCAGTTGATTTTAAATAGAAGTTATATCTTTAAGCAGCGTGTAGGAAATTGGTTGGTATTGTAAAATATGCTGCATTTTGCAAACTGATAAAATTTAAAAAAAAGTATAACAATCTGAAAAGCATTTTAATATGAAAAAAGTAATGATTACCGTGGATTATAATCCGAATGCGGAGAAGGTGGTAAGAAAAGGATATGAAATGGCCCAGTTGATGGGAGCAGAATTATGTTTATTCCACGTACTGGCAGATGTTCGTTACTATGGAGTACAATACGAACCTTTTATGGGTTATGAAGGATATGCCTTTCCCGTGGATTATAATATACAGAATGAATTTGTAAAAGTTGCTCAGGATTATCTCGAAAAAACGAAAAAGCATTTAAACGGAGAAAATATTACCACACATCTAGTGGAGGGTGATACTGCCAAAAAAATATTGGAATATTCTGAAGAATGGGGAGCGGACTTAATCGTGATGGGTACGCATAGCCATGGCGCACTAGAGAAGATTTTCCTGGGTACCGTTGCCTCAAGTGTTTTGGAGCGGACAAAAATTCCCGTTTATATGGTTCCAATTAATCAATAAAATTAGGAATCCCAACAATTGTCTGGTCGCTTAATTGTATTAATTGCCTCCCAAAAAATAATGATTAACTTTCTAACTTTCTAGCTTATAGAGGGTTAAATTTTTTAAATAGAATGGAATTAGTAATAGCTATTTCCCATTCTATATGGTGAAAAACGTCTATATTCTCCATTGGGCATATAGGGCGAATTGTAATCCCTAAAGATAAAACCACGTCTTGCGTCTTCATAAACAAAATTTTGAACTTTTGTGGAACCATCGGGACTGTAAGTGCTATTCCCTGCAGAAATACCAAAACTTTTGGCATTCAATGAAGTCTTTATTCTGGACTCCTCATAATTTTGGGTAGAGGCCATAGCATCTGACATACTTACGGGTTGACGGAAATTTTCTTTACTCAGCCGAAAGGAAAATGGCATTTTGGAATATTTGTTTACGAATTTTAAGCTGGAAGGGATTGCTGGTAAATTATCCGTTTCAGGAAGAAACAGCTTATCCAACCTTCCCCTATGGGTCTCAAAATCCATTTGGGCCGAAGCGATTACCGGAAAAAGTATAAGAAGAAACAACAGCTTTTTCATAATTGCAAAGATATCAAATTTTGCGCCAAATTCTAAATTTGAATTGGCATTCCATCACTTCAGAATAGAAACAGGAATATAATTGTCGTCTATTCTGAGATGGGAATTATTATCTTTGAAAAAAAAACAAAAAGAAATAAATATGTCTGCTCCCAATTGGAAAATTGTCAAAGAATTTACTGATATAACATATAAAAAATCGAATGGCGTAGCTAGAATTGCTTTTAACCGCCCTGAAGTTAGAAATGCATTTAGACCCAAAACTACTGCGGAATTGCTAGAGGCTTTTCACGATGCCCAAGAAGATACTTCAATTGGGGTAGTTTTGCTTTCGGCGGAAGGACCTTCCCCGAAAGATGGGGTTTACAGTTTTTGCAGTGGCGGAGATCAGAGCGCAAGAGGCCATCAGGGATATGTGGGTGAGGATGGTTACCATCGTCTAAATATTCTGGATGTCCAACGTCTTATCCGTTTTATGCCTAAAGCTGTTATTTGTGTGGTCCCGGGATGGGCCGTGGGTGGAGGGCATAGCCTCCATGTGGTATGTGATTTGACGCTCGCGAGCAAGGAACACGCTATTTTTAAACAGACCGATGCAGATGTTACCAGTTTTGATGGAGGGTACGGAAGTGCATATCTTGCTAAAATGGTGGGGCAAAAAAGAGCTAGAGAAATATTTTTCTTGGGAAGAAATTATTCTGCTCAGGAAGCTTTTGAAATGGGAATGGTTAATGCCGTGGTACCTCACGATGAACTCGAAGATACTGCTTACGAATGGGCACAGGAGATTTTAGCAAAGTCACCAACTTCTATAAAGATGTTGAAATTTGCTATGAACCTCACAGATGATGGAATGGTTGGCCAGCAAGTATTCGCCGGTGAAGCTACGCGTCTTGCATATATGACAGAAGAAGCGAAAGAGGGACGGGATGCATTTTTGGAAAAAAGAAAGCCGAATTTCGAAAAAAAATGGTTGCCTTAAAATGAAGAAACTCATTGGCATTAAGCCGATGAGTTTCTTTTTTGTTATAATACTAGATTGATTTTACTTCTCAAACTTTAATCTTCAGGAAAGACCGAACTTTCATAAGCTCCCGCATCTGGTGGATTGCTTCTATTTACTCCGTTTAAATCTTTAAGAATGGATGGTGGATTTGTAAGATAGATGCCTATATTTTCTGCTCCAGAGGTTTCTTTTTCAATATTAAAATTGTTGAGATCCGTATTTTGAAAATAGGGCTGCGCATTTAAAACGATATCTGTATATCGCACGGGATTTAAGAAATCGTAGAGTGGATTGTTGGTAAATTCGCCACGTGTATCTTCAAAACGCAACAAACTATTTTTAAAATTGAAGTTGAACTGGGCTCCCTCAATTTTACCCAAGGAAAATTCAAATCGTTCGCTTCCGTAGATTATGCAATTTGTAAAATCTGCTTTATTCAGGTCGGCTATTAGATTGCCGTCCTCGACTTCCAACGCATTCGAGATCATTACGGATGGGAAATTTCTAAAACCGGTTTTGGAGTAATTGACAAAAGTGCAGTGGTTAAATTCATAACTTCCACCCAATTGGATTAAAAGGGAAGCTTGACCAGAATTGTTGATCACCATGTTTTCACCGTAAATAGTTCCCGTACGGGATAACAACCCAATATTGGAATTATTATAAATTTCCACATCCTTAAAAGTGACTGGACTATTTTCCACTACCAGACCAATCTGGGCATTTTTTATAGTTGTGTGATGGAATTCATTACCTGTACTGCCATCTGTTAATCTTATATATGCCCACTGTCCGGGCACATCTTTAAAAAATGGCTCCAACCTATCTCCTTGGAAAATAACTTCATTTTCCATTGCGTCACGGTCCATACTTTCTTCGCCCATTACTTTAATAGATCCTGCCACCATAATGCCGCTATTATAATGGAAATGTACTCGTGCTCCAGCCTCAACCGTTAGCGTCTTATTTCGTTTAACTGCGGCGAAACCATATATAACATAGGGCTTTTCATTAGTAAAAGTAAGTTCATTGTCATCAAGGAAAAATCCTGGGATTTCGATAGTATCTTCACCGGAACCCAGAGTTAAAGTTTCTGTAGTACCATCTTCAAATCTTTCAGGGTAGAGAAAAACGGCATCCTTTACCAGGGTAACCAATTCTACCTTTTGCTCTTTCGAACCGCTGTCGAAAACGATCTGATCCGTATAAAGAAATTCGTTGGATGCCACTGGAGGATTGCTGATATCAAAAGTGGTTTCAACAAAAATAAAAATACTGTCCTTGGCCAAAATCTGAACATCTTTAAAGACCTTTCCAGGTACTCCATCAACGTTCAATCTATAATGTGAAGATTCTCCTTGTGCCAGACCCAGGCTGGGAATGTGAATATCATCTTTACTATTGTTATAAACCTTAAGGTTATATGTGCTAGAACCAATATTAGTAAATATTGTATCTAGATAGACGGTATCTTTGGAGAACTCAAGATTTCCGCTACTTGCTACAGTTTCAAAATCATTGCGACAAGAACTCCAAAGTACTAAACAACACAAAATCGCTAAGCCGTATATATATTTCATCTATCTATTCTATTTATTTCCTTGAGAGAAAATTCCATCAAGAAATTTTGGTAAAAATATAACTTTTAATACCTCTTATTATTGTGAAAGAGGGAATATTAAGCGGTTTCAGTATTTCGGACTTAAAATCGATAACCGAGAGAATTTTAAATAGCTATTTTCCCTTTTCTATAATTTCAATTTTAAACAACTTGTCCCAGTTTTTTCCCGTAATATAGAGGATATTGGGTTCTCCTTTATATGCTATTCCGTTTAGCACATCAAGTTCGGGATGTTGTGTCACCTTTGTTTTCAGATCAGTTAGATCAATCACGCCTTCTACCGCACCATTTTTAGGGTCGATTATTGCTATCGATCCCTGTTGGTAAACATTGGCGTAAATTTTTCCTTCTACCCATTCCAATTCGTTTACACTGTTTATTTTACTGGTATTGGTGAATATTTCTATGTAGTCCATTTCCGCGAGATTGTTGGCGCTTAAAGTCCAAATCCTGTCCGTTCCATCACTTTTGTAAATATTGGTACCGTCGTTACATAATCCCCAGCCTTCCTTGCTTGCGCCATATACAAAGGTCCCTGTTTGTTCCATTGTTTTTAGATTGTAAATAAATCCAGTCTTCTCCCGCCATGTAAGTTGATAGATTTTATTGTTCAAAATAGTAAGACCTTCGCCAAAAAAGGCATCGGATAATAGAACTTTTTGAAGAACTTCCCCAGTTTTGTAATCTGTTTTCCTTAGAGAGGAATGTTTGTACTGCCCGGTGCTTTCATATAAGGTATCGTTTGCAAATTCCAAGCCCTGGGTGTATGCCGTAATGTCGTGAGGAAAAGTTTCGAGAATAGTATAGGTATAAAGTTTTGGCTTTATCGAGGATAGAATTGTTAGGTTGTGAGTAGTTTCGTATTCCTTACCGTTGCCGTAAATTTTCGCTTTTAAGGTTTTCATTCCCAACTTTTTATCCGAAAGTGAAAATTTATTATCTGCAACCGATATTCTGTCTTGGTTTAAGAAGTAAGCTATGGAATCAATCGTGATATTTTTTTTGTTGGTTATAGAAAATGTTAGAACATCTTGTGGAGTATATGTTTTCTGTTCATTCTGTATTTCGATTGAAAAAGCATCATTTTCACCTTTTGAATTATCTCCGCAGCTAATTAAGAAGCTGCCTAAAACTATAGTTATTAAGTAATTATAAAACTTCATATAATCGTATATTTTTGCTGCAAGGTATTTATTAAAAATGAAAACTAAAAGCCTTGGAAGGACATGTAAAAAAACCTATATTTGCGCCGTGGCAAGTCCTACACAACCAGCTCCTGTTGAATCCTCCAGGGCGGGAACGCAGCAAAGGTAAATGGTCGTAGCGGTGTGATGTAGGTAGCTTGCCACTTTTTTTTTGGAATTAACTCTTCTTCCCAAATATTCTAAAAAGTCCTAGTTTTCAATGTAAACCGCCAGGGCTTATTTTTCCAAATTTCTCCCGCATAATCTATCCCAATTCTGGTGGAAGTTATAATATCACCTTGGCTTTGAGCATCTTCAATCCATATCCTTTTGGAAAATTCTAAGTTTTCCCCATAAAAAGAGCGGTCCAATCCTATTAATTTTCCAACTCTTCCGGGACCAATACAATTTTCCACCCCTCTGATCAAAACAGCCTCTGGATGATCTTTCGGACCTGTTACAATGTTTAACATCCAATGAACTCCATATATTAGGTATGCATAGACAACTCCACCCGGAGCAAACATTATCTCAGTTCGTTGGGTTCGACCTTTGCTTGCGTGGCTTGCTAAATCATTAGCGCCCAAGTATGCTTCGGTTTCAAGAATCGGTGCTCTTAGAATATGACCATTTCCAAAATCACGCACCAAAATTTTCCCAAGCAGATCTTCAGCTAGAACCAATGAATTTTGCGAACGGAAATATTCTCGATCCAGTTTTTTGTTTAACATTAAAGTTCGTTTTTTAATTCTCCTGATTATTTTTTTTAATATCTGTCCGCTGTAAAATGCAATAAAACATTTAAATCTTTCAATACAAATGAAATTTGCAAAACTTAAGGCATAAGCGCACCTTTGTACTTTATCAGTTATTTATGTCAAAAGTAATATTTATTACCGGTGCTTCATCTGGAATTGGGAAGGCGATTGGAGAATATCTTTCTTTGCGGAATTATGTGGTTTTTGGAACCAGTAGAAATCCCGAACGTATAAAGGATTCGAAATTCCCTCTTATTAAAATGGATGTGAATGATACCGATTCTATTACAGCCGCTGTTTCCGAAATAATCTCAAAAAAGGGTAGGATTGATGTGGTTATAAACAATGCTGGTGTTGGAATTACCGGACCTATTGAGGAAACACCAGAAAACGAGATTAAAAATGCCTTTGGCACTAACTTATTCGGTCCCATAAATGTGATAAAAGCGGTTTTGCCCCAAATGAGGAAACAAGGAGAAGGTTATATTATTAATGTTACTTCTATTGCGGGATATATGGGTTTGCCATACCGAGGAATTTATTCGGCTACCAAGGCAGCATTTGAAATAACCATTGAAGCCATGCGAATGGAAACACTTCAATTTGGAATAAAAATGACCAACGTCGCACCTGGGGATTTTGCGACCAATATAGCCGCTGGCCGTTATCACTCCCCCGTTTTAGAAAACTCACCTTATAAAAGAGCTTATAGCAATACGCTCAAATTAATGGACGAACACGTGGATGGTGGTGAAGATCCAATAAAAATGGCGAAGGTAATATACGGTATAATAAACACGAAAAATCCAAAAATTCATTATAGGGTAGGGGCACCGATGCAGAAAATATCTATCGTTTTAAAACGGATTCTTCCCGACAAGGTTTATGAAAATTTGCTTTTGAAACATTATAAATTAAAATGATACTTCTTTTGCTTTATTTGAAATCCACTTTTCAATTATAGCTGATTTCGAGCTGTATAATTATCCCTTTCCGATTTAAATTTATTTTTTAAAAGTGCACTAAAGTCCCAATCAGAATATTTTTGAATCAATAAATAAAAAATCCAGATTTATGAATTCCCGAAAAGAGCAACTCCAGGCATTTGATAGACTGTTGACCATTATGGACGAACTGAGGGAACAATGCCCGTGGGACCGAAAGCAAACTATGGAAACGCTTCGGCATTTAACCATTGAAGAAACCTATGAGCTGGGAGATGCAATCCTTGATAACGATTTGGAGGAAGTTAAAAAGGAATTGGGAGATGTACTTTTACACATTGTCTTCTACTCGAAAATTGGCAGTGAATCCAATAATTTTGATATTGCTGATGTCTGTAATTCCATTTGTGAAAAACTGATTTCCAGACATCCGCATATTTATGGGGATGTAAAAGTAGCTGATGAAGAAGAAGTAAAACGAAATTGGGAAAATCTAAAACTCAGGGAAGGTAAAAAAAGTGTTTTGGAAGGGGTGCCAAAGTCTTTACCTGCGGTTGTAAAAGCGAGCAGAATACAAGAAAAGGTTGCAGGAGTAGGATTTGATTGGGAGGAACCACAACAAGTATTCGAAAAGCTTCAAGAAGAATTGGGCGAACTGCAACAAGAGATTTCTGATAATAATCCCGAGAAAATGGAAGCCGAGTTTGGGGATGTTCTATTCTCAATGATTAACTACGCGCGTTTTCTAAATATAAATCCCGAGAACGCTCTCGAACGAACCAATAAAAAATTTATTAAACGTTTTCAGTATCTTGAAGATAAGGCCGCTGGATTAAACAAATCGCTTAAAGATATGACTCTCGCGGAGATGGATGTATATTGGAATGAAGCTAAGAATCAGTAGTCAGCGGTCATTAGTCAGGAGTCAGTAGTAGTCTGTAGTCTGTAGTCGGTGGTCGGTATTCATTATTAATTATTGATTATTCATTATGTCTATTTGTTATAAAAAAGAGCAGCCAGTATTTCGTACACTAGCCGCTCCTAATTTAAAGTAAACTGGAAATTTTTACTATTCTCGGATTTCTTTAATTTTCGATAGTTTTGCTTTCCACACTTCCAATTGCTCTTTATGTCTGGCGATGTTGTTGTGCACTTCTCTTACCATCGGATTGTTTTCATCCACGTGATGGAAGAAACCTAGGTTGTTTTCCAATTGGCGTATTTCATCTCGGGTTTCGTCAATTTTCTTGGAAATAAAGAAATGTTCGTTTTGCAGTTTTCTGTCGTCTTCTCGGTTTACAAGGGTATTCAACTTGTTGTCGAATTTTATCAGTTCCGTTTCCTTTTTTCCTAAATCCAATTTCGAGAATAGGCCGTCCAGGGTTTTATTGAATTTTTGCTCAATAAAGCGCTTGTTGTAGGGTACACGACCAATTTCCTTCCATTCAGAAATATGTTTTTTAATATTTTTAACATCATCTTTGTGGTTCCCGCTGAGTTCCATAGCAGCCAGTTTGTTTAGCATTTCCTGCTTGGCTTCAAAATTTGCCATTTCCTCTTTATTCGCCTCATTTTTCTCTGCGTTAAGACGGTCAAAATAATGGTTACAAGCTTTTTTAAACTGTTTCCAAATTTTGTCACTATCTCTTCGTGGCACATGCCCAATGGTTTTCCAGTCGTCTTGGATTTTTTTCATCAAAGGAGTAGTGGTCTCAAAATCTTCACTATCCTTGTTGTCTTCAGCGATTTTTATTAGCTCCCTTTTCTTTTCAAGATTGCTGTATTGGTCTTTCTTCTGGTTTTTATAAAAACTGTTCTTTTGATTGTTAAACGCACTGGTTGCATCTTTGAAAGATTTCCATATTTCCTTGTTGTGGGTGCGTGGTACTCTTCCGGTTTTAAAGAATTCATCACGAAGTTCCTGAACAACTTTTATAGCATTTTGCCAACCTTGATGACTGGGTTGGGCTTCTTCGGTTTGTTTTCTTAAAGCTTCAACAATTTCTTTTTTCTTTTCATAATTGGCGTGGAATTCCTTTTCCATTTCTGCCAATTGATTTTGCCTTTTATCATGGATTACTTTTGTGGCCTCGCTGAATTTATCCCAAACTTCATCTCTATATTCCTTAGCAACCGGACCAATGTCCTCTTTCCACATTTTATGTAGCATTTGCAGTTCCCTAAATGCCTTGTTGATGTCGTTCTCCTGGGCCAACTCTTCGGCACGGGTTATCAACTTAAGTTTTGCATCTAGGTTGTGCTTAAAATCCAAATCGCGGAATTCCCTGTTTAGATGAAGGAAATCATAGAAATTCTCTACGTGGTGATGGTAGGTATTCCAAACGGTATTGTATTTATCCCTAGGAATTGCTCCAGCCAAATGCCATTTTTCCTGGATATCCTTGAAATGTTTATAGGTAGTATTAATATTCTCCTCGGCACTCAATAAACTTTTTAGGTCCTCAATAAGTTCCCATCGTTTAGTGAGATTTCCCTGAAGGTCTTTCTTTAAGTTCTTGTAGTAATTGTTGCGTTTTTCCTTGTAGTCAAAGTAAAGGGAATTGAATTCCTTTTTTAACGGCGTAGTATAGTGGAAGTCTATAATATTACCACCTTCGGCAAGAAATTCTTCTTTTTTCTGTTCGAGCTCTTCGTTAAACTTATTATTGAATTCTGACCGAATTTCCTCTGCTTCGGGCTTTATATCCTGAATTTTTCTGCTTTTTAGAAGTTGTTCGAACTCTGCAATCAGTTCCTTTTTAGAGAGTGAAGAATAATCTTTTTGGGCTTGTTCTTCCTTGTCTTCTTCAGGTTCTTCATCTTCGGAAGATTCTACCTCTTCTTCCTCATCTTCATCCGGGGCTTCGGAATCTATTGCGTTTTCAGAATCTTCCGAAGTCATTGGGGCCTTAGCTTCTGAGAAAGCAACTTTTTGGGCTTCAGAACTCTCTACCTCACTGGTAGTAACATTTTCATCTCCGTATTTTTTTTCCATTGAATTATCCGAAACATTGGAATCTGTCTTCTCTTCGGAGGTTTCTTCTGCTTTCGGAGAATCTATTTCAACATTCTTCTGCTCTTCGGAAACCGGATTGTTTATAGGCTCCACTTCTGAAGCACTCTCAGAACTTGTATCTGGTTTTTCAATTACTTCTTCTCCTCCGCTTGTATCCCCATTATCTACGACCGATTCAGTGTCCAGTTTTTGATGGGGTTGGGTTTCATTTGAAGTGGTTTGGGAATCTTGTTGGTTTTCGATGGAAGGATTTTCGTTATCTTCCGGAGACAATTTTTCTTGCGACATTTCTTTCAATGTTGAGGTTCGAATTTTATTTTAATACGCTGGTCAAGATACTAACAACAACCGAATTGACAAAGCATCGGCAAACTTTTTGTTGAATTCTACGATTTCCAAATTTCCCAAGCTTTTTCGGCCTGAAGTATTAACATGTCCTTACCATTGCTGGTTCTAGCGCCTTTTAGTCGACCTCGTTTTAAGAATTTGGTTTCTGTAGGATTGTAAATTAAATCGAAAAGCAGATGATCGGGGGTTACAAACTGGTAAGGGATATCCGGACAGTCCATAATGTTGGGAAAAGTACCAAGGGGAGTGCAGTTAACAATCAACAAGTGATTTTCAACTGTTTCTCGATCCAGCTGATTATAATTTAGGCAACCATCATCCCTGCGACTTACATATTGGAAGTCGAAACCCAAATTATCCAATGCATAAGCAATGGCTTTTGAGGCACCCCCTTTTCCTAAAATGAGTGCTTTTCTATTCTTTAAGGGAAGAAAGTGTGAAAGGGATTTTTGAAAGCCGAAATAATCTGTATTATAACCTCTTAATTTTTTATCATCTAAAACCTTTATAACGTTGACCGCACCTATTTTTTCTGCCGTTTCATCAAGACTATCCAGAAATGGAATAACAGATTGTTTATACGGAATAGTAACATTAATTCCTTGGAGATTGTTAGTTTCAGAAATTATGTCTGGAAAATTTTCTATAGAAGGTATATCGAAATTCTCATAGGAATGCGCTAAATTTTCCCTTTCAAATTTTTCGCTAAAAAATGATTTCGAAAAGGAATAATCTATATTTCTTCCAATCAATCCGAATTTAGACATGTTGCGTTCGTTTGTGATGATCGTACCAATCGAGGCTGAGCACAATTAGAACACCAAAAATTATAAAGGCAATTGCCAAAATTGTTTCGGTCCCAAAATCGGTTGGAAAATGTCTGTTATAACTCTGTATAATGTCCCGGCCATTGGCGTCGGTAATAGCATTTCCCAGGGCATCCGTTTTATAGACAACATCTTTCCAAGGCCATACAACACCTAAAGAACCGGAAATAAATCCGATTATAACTGCGTAGGTCGCTTTTTTGAATCGTTTAAGAACATAGGCCAAAAGATGCGAAAATGAAACTAGCCCCACCAAGGAACCGATGGAGAAAACTGCTAATACTTTAAGAAGCTCAATACGTTCCACACTGTAGATCCAAGAAAAATCGCCTTGAAATATATTCGCAAATGTATCGAAGAGTGCGTTCACAGAATCGACGAGCAACAGCACATAATTTCCTACTAAAATAAGAATAAAGGAACCTGAGAGTCCAGGCAGTGTCATTCCGGAAACACTGATAATCCCACAGAAAAAAACGAATATAAGATTGCTGTTTTCTTTGGCGGGTTCTAAAAAACTAATTGCCACGCCTACCAAGACTCCTGCAAGGAGAAATAATAAATATTCCCTGTTCCAATGCCCGAAATCTTTGGCTATAAAATAAATAGAACCTATAATCATACCGAAGAAAGTACTCCAGACGAAAAGTTCGTAATGCAGTATCAAATAATCCAATAATTTGGAAACGCTGAAGTAACTGATTACCATTCCCAAGATAAGAAGCAGGAGAAACTGGCCGTTGATATATCTGTAAAAACTTTTAAAACGTCCGTTTATCAAAAGCTTAAAAGCCTTCATATTGACTTTTTGAAGGGAATAAATAAATTCTTCATAAAACCCAGCAACAAAAGCTACTACTCCTCCCGAAACACCTGGAACTTTATTGGCTGCGCCCATCCCCAGACCTTTGAGGACCAACCAAGCTTTATCAGAAAAGGATCTATTTTCGTACATTTTAAGAACCGTGTTCCGTTTTTGGTGTTATGACTCTTTTCAATTTTTACTTACGATTTGTAATTCTGGAAATTTATCTATTTGTTTTTAGAGAATCGAAAATTTTGTTTCTCAATTTAAATAACTTAATATAATAGTTTTATGATTATTTATCTCAAGTTAAACTTCAATCTCCTTATTCTCAGTTACGTCTTTACCCACTGCAAGCCTCTCTAATAAAAATATAGTCAGGAATCCAATTATTCCGAAGACGATAGCCAACAAGATTTGAGGATCACCCTCATAATTTTGGGGTAAAACACTTCTTTCAATAAAAGGAATTTCCTCCCCAGCGTGATTCGTTCGATATTGCAATATTTCCTTCCACGGCCAAATTTTATTTAATGCACCGATCATAAAGCCTGTAAGAACGGCTAAGGTCATGTTCTTATGATGTTTGAACATCCAATTCAAAGTGTTTGAGAAAATTTTCAATCCGAGAATCGCGCCGATCCCAAAAATCAGTAATTTGCCGAAGGCTTGTAGAAATAAAGAACTGTCCAACGTGGTAATTCCATCTCCCAATTGTGTAACAATACCGATAACGGCGGTATAAGCCCCTAATAAAAGAAGGATAAATGCACCTGATATCCCCGGAAGAATCATGGCGATAATGGCAATAAAACCAGCTACAAAAAGAAACCAAAGACTATCGGGTGAACCTATTGGATCCGCGATGGTTATCAAATAGGATAAAACTGAAGCAATAACCATTGCCAGAATTACGGTAAATCTCCAACTGGTCATTTGATTTCCCACATATACTATGCTGGCAATTACCAAACCGAAGAAAAATGACCATACCATAATTGGATATTCAGCCAAGAGCCATGTAATCAGTTTTGCCAGGGATAGGATGCTAATGAAAATTCCTACAAATAGTGATAGTAAAAAGGACAGGTTATATTCCCGCCAGGCTTTAAGAAAGCCCTCATTTTTCCAAATTTTGAAAAACCCCAAATCAATCTTATGAATGGTCTCTATGAGTTCTTCATAAATACCTGAAATGAAAGCTATTGTCCCACCAGAAACTCCTGGAACAACATCCGCAGCGCCCATTGCAAGGCCTTTTGCAGTAATTAAAAGATATTGGAGAAAAGTTCTTTGAGGCATAATTATTTTTGATAAACCCCAAAAGTAAACAAATTAAAGAGATGGATTTTTGTGCTGGGCTATAATTTGCTTTACCTTCTTCATACGATAAACCAAGGGAAAAATCTCTTCAATAATCATGAGAAACTCTGGCTCTGCCTTAAGTGCATTCCTTAGGTGGAATTCTCCTTTTGCGGATTCGCGTAGTGAGAAGTATAGTCCAGATAAGCGGTATTCAATCTCTGGATTTGTAGGATAAAATTCCAAAGCTTGGTTAAAATTGTTTACTGCAGCTTCATACTCTCCAAGATTGGTAAGTATATCTCCTCGAGTTAGCCAGGATTCCAGTTCATAGTTTCCCAGTTCTAGGGCTTTTCGGTAGCCAACTTCCGCTTCTTCAAAATGTTTTAGACGATTGTTTATCTTAGCATAACGTTTCCAATAAGCCACATTTTCACCGTCGATGCTTATTGCCTTTTCAATATAATAAAGGGCTTTTTGAAACTGTCTATTTTTATAATAAAAGTCGGTAATGGCAATCCAGCCCTTATCTAAAAGACCATCTTCCTCTACACATTTGGTGTAAAATTGAATTGCCAACTCGGCATTGCCCAATTTTTCATAGCATTTACCAATCCGCAATAGGGCATAGGAGGTGGGATCGTCAAGCCCTAAAGTTATTGAATAGCTTTCAATAGCTTCAGTGTATCTTTTCAATTTCTCCAAAACCCTTCCTTTTTCAAGGTAAGCTCCTATAAAACTATCATCACTAATAATGGCAAAATCATAAGCGGCAAGAGCTCTTTTATATTTCTTTAGCTCGTAATATTGTTTTCCTACTTGTAGCCAAGCAACTCCGCAATAAGGATTTTTATTTAGAAAGTCGTTCAGAAAATCGATAGCTTCTTCATGTTCCTCTAAATATTCAAAACAGTAAACAACATTAAATAAGGCAGAATAATCTTCTTCATCTTCTTCCAGGCAGCGCATAAAAAAGAGCTTTGCGTGCTCAAAGTCTTCCATAAAGAGGTATTCCATTCCCAATAGGGAAAGTACATCCACGGGATCATCGGTTATTTCCAATGCCTTTTCAAGTAGTTTTATAGCTTCTTTATGATTGTCCCTACGGGAATATATGTTGGCTTTTTGGATATAAATTTCCTCATTGCTCTGCTCCAAAAGAGAAAGTACATCCAGGAGTTCTTCAGCAAGTTCAAGCTTATCCTCAAAGATGTACATCTCTATTTGAAAAAGCTTGAGGTTAGTAGAAGAGGGATGTTGTTCCAGCCCAAGTTTAGTGGCTTTTTTGGCAAGTGCTATTTTTCCGTTCTCCAGATAATAATGCACGATGTCCTCAAATTCCTCTGAATCAAAGAAAAGAACATTGTTCGTCTTTAACATCGATTCGAATCTGGCCAGGGAGAAGTTGTTATGCTCGTCCGAACTTAATTCCATACTGCACGGTTTAACGGGTTCTTCTATTTTTAAAGATAATAATGTTAATGATATTTCAATTGTTATGCCGTGTTTATTGTTAACGGACTTATTAACACAAATATGCGTGTATATTGTTGATTAACAGTTTGTTGGTTTTCCTTACTGAGAATTGATGCCATTTAGTATATTTATGAGTTTTTGGCATCCTTCCTTAATTTCATCAATGGAAATAGTTAGAGGCGGCGTTATGCGAATCGCTCGTCCTTCAAAAAGTAACCAAAAAAGTATAAGGCCTTCATCTTTTGCTCGCAGGATTACCTCAGTAGCGAGTTCAGAGGTTTCCAAAATGGGAGCCAACATAAGGCCTCTTCCGCGAACTTCTTTTATTAGGGGATGTTTTAAAAGTTTTCTGAAAAGTTTTTCCTTCTTAAGGGTTTGCTCTATCAAATCTGTTTCAGTCAATTCCCTCAGAGTTGCCAAGGCGGCTGATGCAATTACGGGATTTCCGCCGAAGGTGGTAATATGACCTAACTTAGGATGATCCTGAAGTAGTGCCATAACCTTGTGAGAGGCAGTAAATGCACCAATCGGCATTCCGCTGGCCATTCCTTTGCCCATAACTAAAATGTCTGGAACAATCCCAAAATGTTGAAAGGCAAAAAGTTTTCCCGTTCTTCCAAAGCCAGGTTGTATTTCATCTAAAATAAGCAGAGTTCCTGTTTTGTTGCAGCGCTCTCTCAATTTTTTGAAATAATCATTTTCAGGTTGAACGAAGCCAGCGCCACCCTGAATGGTCTCTAAAATGACCGCGGCAGTTTCAGAAGTAATTTTGGATAAATCGTTTTCGTTGTTAAAAGTGATGGGAAAACAATCGGGAACCAAAGGTTTAAAGGCGTTTTTTCGCTCTTCAAAACCCATTACGCTCATTGAGCCCATGGTGTTTCCATGATAAGCATTGTGGGCATATAGAATTTGAGATCTTCCAGTGGCACGGCGGGCTAGCTTTAACGAGCCTTCAATAGCTTCGGTGCCACTGTTTACTAAATAGGTACTATCCAGATTATCCGGAAGATTTTCTGAAAGCAATTTGGCAAGTGCAACAGCAGGTTCTTGAATATATTCCCCATATACCATTACGTGAAGGTACTTCTCAACTTGGTTTTTAATTTCGGAAACAACCCGGGGATGGCAATGTCCTAGGGTACAGGCAGAAACTCCAGCCACAAAATCCAAGTGGCTTCTCCCTGAAGTGTCATATATATAACTCCCTTTTGCATGGGAAATTTCCAAAGCCAAAGGATGGGGGCTCGTTTGAGCCTGGTATTTATAAAAATCGTCTATCATTATATAATTGGAAATGTGATTTGGCAAATTCGCGAAAATTAGAAACTATCTGCAGATTATGCCGAACAAAATTATTGTTTCTTCCCGAATGCCGGAGCAGATTCCGTTTTTTCGGGAACTTTTTCCTCCTCGATTACCTCGTTTTCTTCGGTCTCCGGTTTTGGGTCGTCAGGTCTATTTTGTAGATCCTTAGGAGAAAGTTTTGATTCTTTGGGCAGTTTAACCTCTTCAATAGGGATATTCTCAAAAAATTGTCCTTCATCTTCTGGTAACGGAATTCCTGTGATCTTAGGTAGAATAGGAACCGGTTTTCCTTTAAAAAGATCTGCAATAGAATACAATCGTTCTTCTCCTCTCCAATTGAAACCAGTCAGCAAACGAGCATTTTCTGGAAACTTGGAGGGCGGATTCAGTTTGCCGGGTACCTTTTTGAAAAATTTAACCCCTGTAATTTGTTGATTTTCAAGGTACATTTGGATAGAACTTGCCAAAGTGACATTTATTCCTGTAAGTTCTCCTTCATCATTTCGCAAATAATAAAGAACTTGAGCGTTCTTATTTATATTTACCGTATCCAATTCATTGTTAGTGAATAGTCCTGTTAGTCGTTCTCCTTTTACCTGATTAAAACCGGTGCTGTCTTTTTGGATCAGGAAGGCATTGTTGAAAACCTTCAAGGTATCCAGTTTATCGGTCAGGGTGTCTGATAGAAGATGGATCGTATCTCCAGTCATTTGATTGTCACCACTCCAAAGGACCGGATTTCGCAACAATTTTGTAATTCCTCTTTTTTCATCTACATAGATAGAATCACATTTTCCGCTCATGGGTTCTTCCTCCATCTTGCCTGGGTTGAACATCCGTGCCCGATAAAATCCCCGTAGAATTCGATTATCTGGTTTTCCTGTTATCCTTAAGGTATCTGCGTGAACGTAGAAGGTATCTTTTTCTCTTACGGTAATGGCCAAGGCTCTTTTCGTAATAAAAACAGAATCTTTTTCGCGAAAGACTTCGGCATAGTGTCCTCTGAGTTCGCTATTGTTCATTGTGTCGATTACTCTTATGTTGTTCGTAGCGGAAGCGAAACTCTCCTTTCTATTAAAGTAAATACTGTCGCCATAAAGGACGCGGTTTTCATAATCAACTCTGGAATTTTTAACAAAATATCCGGTATCTCCACGGGTGTCGTAATATCCCCGTTCACAATATATTGTACTCGTCTCGCTGGTGATAGTCGAAGGACCATAAAGATACGCTCCACCAGTTTCCGAAAAGAAATCCAATTGGTTGCTTTTAAGAGTGTATTTTGGGTTGACAATTTTTACATCAGCGAGAAACTGATACTTTTTACTATCCGCAAAATATCTTCCGCTTTTACTGGTGAGGACGCTAGCAGTATCTCTCACCGTTCCACCTGTGCGATAGTAAGCTTGCTGCTTTATTCGGTCAAAATATAGCGTGTCAGTTTGAAGTGTGGTTTTCGGCTCTGTTAAGATTACATTGCCGCTGGCAAATGCAAATTGAGTATTACCATTATATTCCGCGTAATTGCTATTTAAGGAAATGGTATCCGCCTGCGTTATTCGGACGTCGCCATAAGCTTTGACAAAATTTTCTTTAATATAAACAAATGCTTGGTCGCACCACATTTGAACTCCTTCGTGAACGATATAAACTTGTCCGGTTTCGTCCATGGTATAAATAGCTGCATCGGGAAATTCAGGACGTCTTTCAAGATAACCCGATTGAATATCAACCTGTTCTTTTTTCTGGGCCGAAAGTGTTGCTCCAAAAAAAAAGAAGATTACAAATGAAAAGAAATACGATATTTTCAAAATAGGTTTTTCTGTCATTAAAGAACGAAAATATCACTAGAAAATTGACTATCTATGAATGGTTTGCTTTCGATCTGGACCAACGGAAACAATCTTGATAGGAACCTCCAATTCTTTCTCAAGGAAATCGATATAATCGTTTAAGGGTTTTGGGAGCTGCGATGCTTTATCCATATTTGTAAGATCTTCCATCCAACCTTTCATTTCTGTATAGATAGGAGTTACGTTTTCCGCTTCAATGTTGAAAGGTAAATGATGAATAGTCTCGCCTCTATAATTATATGCGGTACATATCTTTAAGGTATCAAACCCACTTAATACGTCTGCCTTCATCATAATTAGTTGCGTTACTCCGTTTACTTGCACTGCGTAACGCAAGGCTACAAGATCCAACCATCCACAACGTCGAGGTCTACCAGTTACGGCGCCAAACTCATTTCCAATTTTGGCCATTTTTTCGCCCACATGATCAAATAGTTCGGTAGGGAAGGGGCCACTACCAACTCTTGTGGTATAAGCTTTAAAGATTCCAAAAACATCCTTAACCTTATTTGGGGGCACTCCTAAACCGGTACAAGCACCTGCGGCGGTAGTATTTGAGGAAGTTACAAAAGGGTAAGTTCCAAAATCTATATCGAGCAAAGATCCTTGGGCGCCTTCAGCTAGAATGGTTTTCCCTTCTTGTTGGGCTTGGTGGATATATTCCTCGCTATCAATAAACTGAAGCGTTTTCAAAGTTTCTACAGCTGCAAAGAATTCCGCTTCAAGATCGGCTAGGTCATACTGCACGTCCACATTGTAAAAAGCAATCAGAGCTTCGTGCTTATCGGCAAGAGCACGATATTTTTCTTGCCAATTATCCATTTCTAGGTCGCCTATACGAATACCGTTACGACCTGTTTTGTCCATATATGTCGGGCCAATACCTTTTAAAGTAGATCCAATTTTGGCTTTACCCTTAGAAGCTTCCGAAGCAGCATCCAGTAAGCGATGTGTTGGCAGAATAAGATGGGCTTTCCGGGAAATACAGAGATTTTTTAAATAATCTACATTGTATTTATCCAATCCTTCGAGCTCCTTAACGAAAACCACGGGGTCAATTACTACTCCGTTTCCAATAAGATTCATGGAGTTTTTATGGAAAATCCCAGAGGGAATAGTCCTTAGCACGTGTTTGATTCCATCAAATTCCAAAGTATGCCCTGCATTTGGACCTCCCTGGAAACGTGCGATAATATTGTAGTTTTTTGTGAGAACATCGACAATTTTTCCTTTGCCTTCGTCACCCCACTGTAATCCAAGTAATAAGTCGACTGCCATAATTTATTGATCATTGGTACCCTCAGAATCGGGATTTTTTTTGCTGCCGTAAAAATAGAGAGAATGGGCTTTTATGTCAATATTGAAGACCTCTTCGATAGTTTTTTGAATGGAGTAAATTCGAGGATCGCAGAATTCAATTACCTCGCCATCTTCCAAGATTATATGATCGTGGTTGCTATCGAAATATGATTTTTCGTAAAGAGCCTGGTTCTGCCCAAATTGGTGCTTGCGGACCAATCCGCATTCCAACAATAGTTCAATAGTGTTGTAAAGGGTGGCGCGGCTAACACGGTAATTCTTATTTTTCATATTTATGTATAACGATTCAATATCAAAATGATCGTCGTGGTCATAAATTTCTTGAAGGATAGCGAATCGTTCCGGAGTTTTCCGGTGCCCTTTTTCACCCAAAAAATCGGTAAAGACTTTCTTTACGATTTCTTGATTTGATATGTCGGATTTTGAACTCATATTTTTACGAGGGCAAAGTTACTTAAATTTTAGACTCTTGTCACTTTATCGATTCCGTTTATTTTTTTGATGTTTTCCGCAAGATTATTGAGAATGGTTTTGTTCTTTACAACGACCACAATTCTACCTGTAAACACTCCGTCATTACTGTCAAAGTGAACACTTTTCATATCAATATGCAGGTTTCCGGAAATAACTTTGGTCACTTCATTTACCAAACCTATAGTATCTATACCACTAATGGTCAAGATGGCCTTAAATTCCTGTTGCGTAGAATCGATCCATTTGGCAGGCATTATTCGGTAACTGTAATTACTTTGAAGCTGGAGGGCATTTGGACAGTTTGTTTTGTGGACCTTAATTCCTTCATTTACGGTCACGAATCCAAAAACATCATCTCCGGGAATTGGATTACAGCAGTTGGCCATTTTATAATCCAATTTTTCCTCGTTTCTGCCAAAAACCAGTTGATCGAATTTTTCTGTAATTTCTTCCTTATGAACGTCTTCGGGTTTTTCAGGTTTCCGAATACGATTTTTAAAGAAACTTATAAAAGCGTTACTACGGGAGGATGCGAAATCCTTTAACTTTTGATTGTCGATAATTCCAGCGCCAACGCGGTAAAATAAATCCAAACTGGTTTTAACCTTAAAGTAAACGACAAGTTGATTAACCGTGTTTTCATCTAAATTAAGCTTTAAGGATTTCAATTTTCTCTTAAGAATTTCCTTTCCTTCTTCAGCCAGTTTTTTCTTTTCATCTTTAAGAGATCCCTTAATTTTGGATCGTGCCCGTCCAGTTGTGGCATAATTTAACCAGTTTGCAGAAGGTCTTGAATTTTCCGAAGTAATTACTTCCACCTGGTCCCCACTTTTAAGTTCGTGACTCAGCGGGACCAATTTTCCATTTACCCGAGTTCCACGGGTATGCATGCCAATTTCTGTGTGTACGTGAAAGGCGAAATCCAAAGCTGTTGCCCCTTTTGGAAGAGAATATAAATCTCCTTTGGGGGAAAAGACGAAAATCTCCTTGGCGTAAAGATTCAATTTGAACTCTTCCACGAAATCCACTGCACTGATTTCTGAATTTTCAAGCGTTTCTTGAAGTTTGTTCAACCAGCTTTCAAGGCCGGCTTCATCTTTTTCCTTGTGCTTGTATTTATAGTGAGCGGCAAATCCTTTTTCTGCAATTTCGTTCATACGCTGACTGCGTATCTGTACTTCCACCCATCTGCCTTTTGGTCCCATTACCGTAATGTGCAAAGCTTCATAGCCTGTGGATTTAGGAGAGGAAATCCAGTCGCGAAGGCGAATGGGATTGGGTCTAAAATGATCGGTTACTATGGAATATATTTTCCAGGCAAAGAATTTTTCATTTTCTGGCTGGCATTCATAAATAATCCGAACGGCAAATTTGTCGTAAACCTCATCAAAGGTGACATTTTGTGCCAACATTTTTTTCCGAATGGAGAAAATGGATTTTGGACGACCCTTGATTTCATATTTTAAATCCTCAGCGTCGAGCGACTTTTGGATTACCTTGTTGAATGCTTCAATATATGCGTCTTGTTCTTCCTTACTTTCTTTTATTCTGCTTAAGATATCCCTATAAACATCGGGTTCAGTGAATTTTAGTCCCAAATCCTCCAATTGCGTCTTTATATTGTAAAGTCCAATGCGGTGGGCGAGGGGAGCGTAAATGTAAAGTGTTTCGGAAGCAATCTTACGTTGCTTATCCGGCGGCATGGAATCCATTGTCTGCATATTGTGCAGTCGATCGGCAATTTTTATAATGATAACGCGGATGTCCTCATTTAGGGTGAGTAGCATTTTCCTAAAGTTCTCCGCTTGCATGGACACGTCGCCTGTCATGGAAATATTGGCAATTTTGGTGAGGCCATCTACTATTTTGGCAACGGCCGTACCGAACATTCGCTCAATATCCTCTAAGGTATAATGCGTATCCTCAACTACGTCGTGCAAGAGTGCGGCGGCAATGGAAGTGGCATCCAAACCAATTTCGGATGCGACAATTTTTGCCACTGCAATTGGATGAAAAATATAAGCTTCCCCGCTCTTACGGCGCTGGTCTTTATGTGCGTCGACCGAAAGGTCAAAGGCAGTACGAATAAGTTTCTTATCTTCCTTGCTAAGAGTGCGATAGCTAATTTTAAGCAATTGCTTGTATTGCTTGGCAATCTCTTTGTTTTCTTTTTCTATAAAGGCGTCTGTCATAAACCTAAAAGTACAGATAAGTAATTTAATTAACAACAAAATAAATGAAGGGAAAAGTTCAGGTTAGAGAGCTCTTTTAATGAAGAATTTGATATTTGTTGGCTATATTTAAAAGCTTAAAACGAATTAATATGGTTTTTGATTTTATAGATTCTCTCTTAATGGTGCTGCTATTGGTGGGACCTATTTATGTGTTGGCAGGAATGGTTATGACGCTATTTCCACCAAAAGAAATAAATGGTTTATATGGCTATCGGACTCGCAATTCCATGAAAAATCAAGAAAGATGGAATTTTGCCCAAAAATATTCCGCAAAGGAAATGATTAAATTAGGGGGAATTCTGTTGATTTCATCTGGATTGGGATTGCTTTTCAATCCTTCAAAAGATATGGCTTTAATTCTCGGCATATTTCTGATGGTCGCAATAACAGTAGTTCTATTCCTAAAAGTAGAAAAGGAAATAAACAGGAGATTTGGTAAAGTAGACTAAGAAGAAAAAAGCCTTAGTTAAGTTCTGTTTACTCTATCGAGTGGAGTCTTCGGATTTTTTCTTTTAAAATTATGGCTGCACTGGTGTAGCCGCCTTCGGTCCCGTCAACAAAATGGATATGTTTTTCCGCTCTATCTTCAATGTAACAAGACATTATTGAAGCGTGGGTTATATGCAAACCATAAACGATCTTGTTTTTCGACTCTAGATCATCTAATAGAACTTTTAATTGTTTAACTTCTTTCTCCGTTCCTGATAGTACGGTGTTTAGAAAACCGTCCATCATTATGGTATCGGACAGTTGGGTAATTCTATATTTATACAATCTTCCGTTTCGGAAATATTTAAAATAAAATCGGCCAAAAAATGTGACAAACCAATTACGAAGCAAATAAATAGGCCGGGACCTTCCTAATTTTAGATTCATTTCTTTTTGAATATTGGACAATGAAGTATTCAGTTTTAGTCTTAAGGTTGAAATAGGATTACGTATCTCCAAATTGCCAAATATGGAGTCTATTTCTTTCATTATAATACTATATACTTCAGGCTGATCTTTTTCATTTTTACAGTCCACCAGAAGGCAGATTACCTTTTTATCAGTGGTTTTGGGATAAATTTCATCCCAGCGGCACTCCATTCCTTCCAGATTGGGAACTTCAACTGTATTTTTTTCATCACTAGAGTTTTTGAAACTTTCTTTAATTTCACGCTCTGCGTACTTCAGTCCCTTGCCTAAAACTACGGGTGCAGTAAAAAGTTTGTTATATCTTATTTTAGTGATTTTTAAGGTAATACCTTTTAAATAGACATCTTGCACACCAAGATAGCCAAAACGAAGCATAAGCTGGAAAGTATTTTCTATATGGCGGGAGTAATTTTGGAGAGCCTTTAAAACGGTTCCCAATGTGGAATTGGGTATTAAAAATGTAGCCCCATCGCCCCCAAAGAAATAAGGAACTTCGATTTTATGATCCAGATTTTTAAGAGTATTTAAAACCGTAACAATACTGCCAGTAGCACTTAAATTAACGTCGTTATGAGCTCCTTTTTGAACTGCTTGGGTTGAATTTTCTATATCTGCAATTACAATAGACCAGGTTTTTGGAACAACAGAAAATAATGCTTCACGGGTAAGAAGTTCTGAAAGAGAAAGATTGTTTTTAGCTATATTTTTATAGAAGTCCAAATCGTTTTGCATCCTTATAAATGTCGGTAAAAATTGACAGAAATAGTCATGTCTTAAGAAAACAAATATTTTAATGGGTCTGCTGGTTGAACACAATCGGAATATTATTTGAAAAAAAAATCCCCCCAAAAAAATTTTGGGAGGGATTTTAAAAATTGCTTTTTGGGTAAATATTATCTAAAGATAAAGGTGTTCATCTGTCCCTGTGTATCCATAAATGTCATTTTAATAGGCGAGCGATAATTGCGCTGGGCCATAATACTTTTTACATCTTCAATATTGTTTACGGTCTCATCATTAAGTTGGGTGATAATGATGCCTTCCAATTTGTATCTCGCAATTTCAGGAGTTAGAGCTCTTGTAACCATTACGCCATTACTAAGCCCTCTTTCTTTTAATTCTGCCTTATTCAGGTTTTTTACCTCAATACCCAAATCGTCTATAGAGGTAGTTTCAAGTTTTACCAAAGTAACAGGGAGGGTTTTTTCGGTGCCATTGCGTATTATGGTCACTTCCACAACATCATTTGGCCTTTTGGAACCCAGATAACCTGCCATATCGGCGAATTTATTTACCTGAACCCCATCAAGTTTTTTGATAATATCCCCTTGTTTCAAACCGCTTTTATCCGCACCGCTTCCTTTTTCAATACCTCCAATTATAACACCCTGTGTCTCGTCAACACCCATTTTGTTTGCCACCTCGGTATTTAAGTTTCCTACTTGGATTCCAAGTATTCCACGTTGCACATTTCCGTATTCCAAAATATCTTCGATAACTTTCCGGGCATTATTGGAAGGCACCGCAAATGAATAACCTACATAACTCCCAGTCTCTGAGGTTATGGCGGTATTAATTCCTATTAATTCTCCTCGTGTATTTACCAGTGCTCCTCCGCTGTTTCCTCGATTTACGGCCGCATCGGTTTGGATAAAAGATTGTGGATTTCCGTCAAACTGATTTAAATCCCGAGCTTTTGCACTGATAATTCCGGCGGTAACGGTAGAGGTGAGGTTAAATGGATTTCCAACAGCCAATACCCATTCCCCTAATCTTACATCATTGGAATCACCAAATGGAATAAAAGGAAAATCGCCATCACCCTCGATTTTAATTAAGGCAATGTCTGTTCCCGGATCAGTACCTACCAATTTTGCGGTATATGTACGGTTATTGTTCAAGGTAACTTCTAGATTGGCGGCATTTGCAATAACGTGATTGTTGGTTATGATGTAACCATCTGGAGAAATAATTACACCACTACCACTGCCAATCATCGCACGAGGTTGTCCTCCGCCCTGAAAATATTCATAGATATTGGTGGGTTGCCTGCTTACGGTTATATTTTTTACGTGGACTACAGCATGAACTGTTTTTTCTGCCGCTTCTGTGAAATCTGTACTCAACGCTTCACCAATAGCAGTTAGATTGGTTGGGATGTAATGTGATGTTGGTTGGGGAGCAAAGGAAATTGGAGTTTCCTTCTCTAGCATTTTGTAGCCTCCAAGAGTAATTGTACCAGCTAATAAGGCCACTAAAAGTAAACGCATTGTCTGTTTCATTTTAGATTCGCTTTTAAAATTAAAATTATTTATTGTGAAGAAATTGCATTTTAAGGTCTCTTAGAAATAGCAATAGATCAATGTAGACGTATTTTAAATTCAATTTTTTGAAGAATGTTCTAACTACTTCACAAATTTAACCAAGCTAGCTTGAAAATAGTATGCCAAATATTGATGTTAACTTTGATTTAACTTCATAGTGGTTTTGCATATAACAATTGGGTTAAAACATTGCGAAAATCTTTAATAGAGTGAGTAATGATTTAATAAGAAATAATAGGTTTTTAAAGGAAAAAGATAATTCCCTATTAACTCTGAATCTCTGACTCATCTAAAACGGGCTTTTTATATCTTTGTGCCAATATGGAATTTACGTTTTATAAATACCAAGGCACTGGGAATGACTTTGTTCTTATAGACAATAGAGATAATTATTTTCCGAAAGAGAATAACGCATTGGTGGAGGAGATGTGCCATCGACGTTTTGGAGTGGGTGCAGATGGATTGATTTTACTTGAAAAAGATTCTTCTACGGATTTTAAAATGGTTTATTATAATAGTGATGGAAACCTAAGTTCTATGTGTGGTAATGGTGGAAGATGCATTGTCCATTTTTCGCATTTTCTCGGAATTATTGCGAATAAGACGAGGTTTACGGCCATTGATGGAATCCATGAAGCTTATATTGATGATGATCAGATTTCTCTAAAGATGACAGATGTAAATGATTTAGTTGTATCTGAAAAATCCATTTTTCTTGATACAGGTTCGCCGCATCACGTGGAGATGGTTCACGATTTAGAGGAATATGATGTTTTTGTAAACGGAAGAGAAATCAGGAACACATTATATGGTAGGGAAGGTTCCAATATAAATTTTGTAGAACAAAAAAAAGATGACATTTTTTCAGTTCGCACTTACGAAAGAGGGGTTGAGGATGAGACCCTTTCTTGTGGCACCGGTGTAACCGCGGTTGCCCTTGCAATGTCCGAAATGGGAAAAACGACCAAAAATACAGTTGTTTTAGAGACTAGGGGAGGGATATTAAAGGTCCGTTTTGAGAAATATCAAGGAGGTTATAAAAATATTTATTTGGAAGGACCTGCTGTTCAGGTTTTTAAAGGAATTTGGAAATGACTACATTAAAAGGAGATAAAATACTTTTAAGGGCTTTGGAACCGAGCGACTTGGATTTTCTTTATCATTTAGAAAATGAGGAATCGCTATGGGAAGTAAGTAATACCATCACTCCATATTCGAAGTTAATTTTGAAAGAGTATTTAGATAATAGCTTTCGTGATATTTATGATGTGAAACAGTTGCGACTGGTAATCTGTAATATTGAAAATAATAACCCTATCGGATTTATAGATCTCTACGACTTCGATCCAAAAAATAGGAGAGTAGGGGCGGGAATAGTTATTTTTAAAAAAGAAGATAGGGGACGAGGGTTTGCGTCTGAAGCTTTAAAAATTACCTCCAATTACGCATTTACCTATTTAAATGTGCATCAGGTTTTTGCGGGTATTACGGAAGATAATGTAGGCAGTATCTCACTTTTTGAAAATGCTGGGTTTGAAAGAAGCGGCATTAAAAAGGATTGGATTTATTCCCTCGGAAAATTCAAAAGTGAGTATGTTTACCAATTAATCTCAGCGGAATAATTCAATTCCACTTTTCAAGAATGTATATAAAAAAAATACTGATAATCATTGTCCTGCTCGGGGCAATTGGAATGGGGGTTTTCTCCTGGTATATTTATGATACCGCGTTTTCGCCCAACACGGCTTTTAATAACGACATCGCCCACGTTTTTATTCCAACAAATGCTACAATTGAGGATGTAATGGACGAGCTCGATCCCTTACTTAAAAAAGAGGAAACCTTTCGCTCAATAGCAAATCAAAAAGGATATTTCGACAACATTAAGCCTGGCCATTTTATCATTTCACGCGGCATGAGCAACAATGACATTATCAATACTTTGCGAAGTAGGAATATACCGATAAATGTAAGGTTCAATAATCAAGAGCGATTGGAAGATCTTGCGGGGAATATTTCCAATCAAATTGAGGCAGATAGCATCTCTCTTTTAAACGCCATGCGCGATCCTGAATTTCTAAAGGAGGTAGGTCTTAAAGAGGAAACAGCACTGTCTCTCTATATACCAAATACTTACGAATTTTATTGGAACACTTCTGCCACTTCTTTCCGTGAGCGAATGAGAAAGGAATATGAAAGATTTTGGAACGAGGATCGATTAAAAAAAGCGGAGGCCTTAAATTTAACCAAAGAACAAGTTATAGCCTTGGCTGCCATAGTTCAGAAAGAAACAGCTAAAGTGGACGAGCGTCCTCGTGTTGCTGGAGTTTATCTTAATCGCTTAAAGTCGGGAATGTTGTTACAAGCAGATCCCACGGTAATATATGCCATCAAACGTACAAATGGAGATTATAATCAGATAATAAAACGTGTGCTCTATGCAGATCTTGAATTGGACTCCCCTTATAATACCTATAAATACGCCGGAATTCCGCCAGGCCCCATCACGATGCCAGATATCTCCTCAATAGATGCAGTCCTTAATCCTGAAACCCATGGATATTATTACTTTGTGGCGGATGTATCCAACTTCGGATACCATAAATTCGCCAAAACATTAGCTCAGCATAATACCAACAAAGCAGAGTATGTGCGTTGGGTAAATAGTCAGGGTTTAAAAAGATAATATTCATTTAAAACCCATTAAATTTTCCTCGAGATAAATTCCCAAATTGAACCTATAGACTGTGTTTATAGGTACTGACGGTTTTGGTCCAAATAACCCTTTCGTTCTTTTCACATTTATTTAACGAGCTATAAATCAGGTTTTTAAAAAATTACTTATCTTTGCGCGCAAGAAAGAGAATGTGTTTACATATTCGAATTTGATTTGTAATGAGAAAAAGATTTTACTTTATAACAGTTTTGCCTGTTGTTGCCTTACTGGTAGGGACGGGATTTAGCTCGAAGAAAGACTACGATTTTTCAACTTTTAGTACAGAAGGATTAGAGTTAAACTATGACGTTCCAACTGAAGCAGATATGTCTTCAGTTTATACCCCGAAGTTTCATTTGTTTTTGGGGAAAACATATCTCGGATTTAAAGAAGCTCTTGGTTTTATGGAATCAGCGGGCGATTATCATATAGTAAACGATTATGGCTATATGGGTAAGTACCAATTTTCGAGATCAACCCTGAAAATGATGGGTTTTAAAGATACATCCAACTTTTTATACGATTCCCAGCAGCAGGAAGATGCGTTTCTCGCGTACATTGCACTTAACAAATGGGTACTCCGCAATGATATTAAGCGCTATGCGGGAAAAACAATTGGTGGTGTAAAAGTAACCGAATCTGGTATTTTGGCAGCGGCACATTTGGCCGGTGCAGGAAATGTGAAGAAATTTTTAAGGAGTAGTGGGGAAAATAGGTTTTCGGATGCAAACGGAACCTCTATTCGTAACTATCTGAGAACATTCTCGGGTTATGACACTTCTCATATCGAGGCGAACAGGCGCTTTAAGAAGATAGGTTAGTTGGTTAACCGTGAATAATAAACAAGGTGGGTCTTTTATGAAGGTCCACCTTTCTTTTTTTCCAGTGTTCTACGGATGCGGTCTTTATGTATTCCGTAGGAAGTGTCAAGTCGCAGGCTAAGCAAATTCGTGTCTTTGGCGATAAAGTTTCTAAAAGACTCTCTAGCATTTGATTGTTGCGGTAAGGAGTTTCGATAAACAATTGGGACTGATCCAGGTTGGTGGACAATTTTTCCAGACGTTTTAATTCTGCTTTCCTTTCATGCTTATCGATAGGTAAATAACCATTGAATGCAAAATTCTGTCCATTAAATCCGCTTGCCATAAGTGCCAGAAGAATGGACGAGGGACCCACAAGTGGAATAACTTTAATACCATTTTCATGGGCAGCCTGAACTGCACGCGCACCAGGATCGGCGACTCCGGGGCAACCGGCATCACTTATTATCCCAACATCAAAACCCTCTAAGCAAGGAGAAAGCATAGATGGAATTTCCTCAGCTCGTGTGAATTTATTGATTTCTTGAAACTTCAGATCAGATTGTTTTTTATCGTGGGAAATACTTTTTATAAAGCGGCGCGCATTTTTTTCGTGTTCCACAATATAATGATTGATTCTCTCAATGGTAGTTTTCACGGAAATCGGCAAAACAGCCAAGGGAGGAACGTCTCCCAAAGTACACGGGATCAGATACAGATTTCCTTTAGGATGGTCCATCAGCGGATAATTATTTTTTTCACCATTACCAAACCTTTCCCACTCGTTATTCTTGCCATATAAATCCCCGAACTTAAAGACTTTAGCGGAATTGTTGTTTTGTTACCAGCAATGTTTTCTTGAGAATGGACTAAATGACCTTTTATATCGAATATCTGTATTGTCTGAAAAGTGTCATTTTTAAGCGTGAAATCGAGAAAGTCAGAAGCGGGATTGGGAGAAATGGTTAATCCATTACTTAGGGTTGAATTTTCAGTAGAAGCAATTTCTCCACCGTTAATTTTATAAATATTTCCTCCAGAAATATCAACAACATATAATTCTTTGTTGAGATCCTCTCCAAAGGATACCCAATTGCCTGAAAAATTTCCGTGGTTTATTAAATTTTCCGAGCCATCAACTGTTCCAATCATTCCGCTACAATAATCCGCGAAAAAATAAAGTCCGGCGATGTCTGAATATGTTGATCCTCTGTAAACATATCCACCAGTAATAGAGCAATTACCGTTTTGATGGGTATATTCAGCGAGTGGAAATTCCAATTCTGATGTAGGGGGGCAGTTTTGATTGTTATAAGGTTGTGATCCTTCATAACAGCGCCAGCCATAGTTAAGTCCGGCACTAGTTAAGGGGGCACGGTTTATTTCTTCTATATTATTTTGTCCCACATCTGCAATCCAAATATTATTCTCGGTTAAATCTATAGAAAAACGCCACGGATTGCGCAATCCGTACGCATAGATCTCCTGCTTTGCATTTTGGTTCCCAAAAAACGGATTGTCGGTAGGAATGCCATAGTTATTCCCTCCAGAAGGATTGTCAACATCAATCCGCAACAACTTGCCTAAAAATGAATTAATGTTTTGTGCCTGATTTGTAGGGTCCCCGCCACTGCCACCATCCCCTGAAGAAATGTATAGATAGCCATCTGGACCAAATACCAAGTTCCCACCATTATGGTTAGAATAGGGTTGAGAATAAGTTAAGATTGAAAGTTCAGAATTGCTATTCGCAATATCGGCATTTGAGGAATCCACCGAAAACCGAGAAATGTGAGTATCCCCATTCGTATCTGTATAGTTTATGTAGAAATATCCATTAGCAGCATAATTGGGATGAAATGCCAATCCTAGCAATCCCTGTTCACTCCCATGTGATACCTGACTGGAAATGTCCAAAAAAGCAGTAGTATTCACAGTTCCATTTGCTTGTACAATCTTTATTTTGCCCCCTTGTTCCACCACAAATAGACGGTTATCCTGGGCATGTTGAAGATTGAGGGGAGAATTAAAACCTCCTTTAAAAAGTTCTATAGTTACTTCTTGGGCAAAAGTCCATCCTGCCATAAAAATAAACGTCACTAATAATAATGATTTCTTCATAGCAGCTATTTTTTAACGTTCTGAAACCTTGCTATAAGGTCTTCTGTTTTTTATATTTTTTGTGCAATTACCTCGCAGGCGTCATCCAGCATTTTATAAACACTATCGAACGTAACCCCTCCACCAAAATATGGATCTGGAACATCAACATTTTCTCCGGGGAAAACTTCGTCCAGTATCATTTTCACTTTTTTTCTTTGTCCTTCATTTTGGGCAAGCGCGAGAACATTTTCCTTGTTGGAATTATCCATAACATAAATAAGATCGAAATCGTCAAAATCCTTCGCGCTAAATTGTCTGCCGCGCTGATCTGTGATGTCCAAGTTGTAATGCCCGGCTATCTCAATACTTCTTGGATCGGGAGATTCCCCAACATGCCAATGTCCAGTCCCTGCGGAATCCACAAATACTTTAGAGGTGTCAATTTTGGATTTTAAAATTCCTTCAGCTAATGGAGAGCGGCAGATGTTGCCGAGACAGACCATAAGAATTCTTTTCTTTTTCAAACCGTTCGTTGTTAAATATCGAGTTTTTCAAAGATAGCGAATATCGAACTTTCCTAAAACTTATTATTAGAGGTTTTAAAGAGACTTAGAGCGTAAGTTTTTTGTTGAGGTCCTCAACGTACTTCCGGAATTGCTTGTCGGTAGTAGAAAGGTTGTTTACGGTTTTACAGGCGTGCAATACGGTAGCGTGGTCCCGCTGACCTATTTGCGAACCAATGGACGCCAGAGAAGCCTTCGTGTATTTTTTGGCAAAGAACATCGCCAGCTGTCTAGCTTGAACTATATGGCGTTTTCTGGTTTTGGATTGAAGCGTGTCCACATCCATCTGGAAGTAATCGCTTACCACCTTTTGTATATAATCTATGGAAACTTCTCGTTTAGTATGCTTCACATAGTTTTCAACAATCTTACGGGCAAGATCAATTGTGATTTCCTTTTTGTTGAAAGAGGAATGAGCAATTAAAGAGATAATAGCTCCTTCCAGTTCACGGATATTTGTTTTAATATTATTGGCTAAAAATTCAACAATTTCTCCCGGCATTTCTACTCCATCCCGATAGAGTTTGTTCTCAATAATCGCTACTCTGGTATCATAATCAGGATGGTTCAATTCGGCTGAAAGTCCCCATTTAAAGCGAGATAACAAGCGCTGTTCTATATCGATCATATCCACGGGCGCCTTATCACTCGTGAGTATAACCTGTTTTCCGTTTTGATGCAAATGATTAAAAACGTGGAAGAAAACATCTTGCGTTCCAGCTTTTCCGGAGAACAATTGGATATCGTCCACAATTAGCACATCAATTATCTGGTAAAAGTGGATAAAGTCGTTTCTATTGTTTTTTCTAACTGATTCTATATACTGCTGGGTAAACTTTTCGGCAGATATATACAACACCGTTTTTTCGGGATACTTATCTTTTATGTCCACACCAATTGCGTGGCCCAAATGTGTTTTTCCTAATCCCACACCCCCAAAAATAAGAAGAGGATTAAATGAAGTTCCTCCTGGTTTATTGGCCACAGCTAAACCAGCGGATCTTGCCAAGCGGTTGGAATCACCTTCAAGGAAATTTTCAAAATTATAATTTGGATTAAGTTGCGATTCGATTTTAACGTTCCGAATACCCGGAATTACAAATGGATTTTTAAGTTCCGGACTTTTGTTCTTAACGGGAACATCAACCTCCTGCAATTGCATATTGCTCCGGTTTGAACTCGGTATTTTTTCGGTAAAGGGCAGCTTGTTACCGTAGGTGTTTTCCATCCTAATGATATACACCAACTTAGCTGTAGCGCCCAATTCCTTTGTCAACGCAACTTTTAATATTTTAACGTAATGTTCCTCCAGCCATTCGTAAAAAAATTTACTTGGAACCTGAATACTGAGGGCATTATCTGCCAGTTTAACTGCCTTTATGGGCTCGAACCATGTTTTGTAAGCTTGTGAAGAAATATTATCTTCGATAAAAGCCAAACAATTGTCCCAAACCGATTCCGCAGTTCTGTTCATAGTTAAAAATTAAGTTTTGTTTTTAAAAAAGTTTGTGCCGATAAATAATTGGAGGAGGACTTTCCGAGTTATTCTCAACTGTGCAAATATGTGAACAAAAAAGTTATAAAAAAAACCCATCAGGGGTTGAAATACACGTTTTTTTTCGCCATACTTCACTTTTGCTAAATCTACAAAATCCTTTTGTCATAAACACGATATTTTGAAAAATACAATCACAAAAATTAGGGTCCGATACGGAGAAACCGACCAAATGGGAGTAGTATATTATGGGAACTATGCACAGTACCTAGAGCAGGGCCGAACCGAGTGGCTTCGGGAGCTGGGGTATTCATACAAGTGGATGGAAGCCAATAATGTTCACCTTCCGGTGGTCCATTTAAGCATCGATTATAAGCTGCCAGCGTACTATGACGACGTGCTCACGGTAAAGACCACTTTAAAGAAATTGCCTAGCGTAAAAATCGAATTTTACTACGAGATTTATAATGAATCCAAACAACTTCTGATCCGTGCGACAACCGTTCTTGTTTTTGTTAATAGTACCACCAAAAAGTTGATGAAAGCACCACAATATTTACTTGATAAGTTGGTATAATTAAATTTGAATTAACTTCTTTTAAGAATTTTCTTTTCCTTCCCCTAGGTCTAGAGTTGATTTAATTTTCACCTTATAAGTATTTTCAAATATTTCAAAAATCCTTTTTGCTTCTTTTTTGCGAATAGAAATTTCAAACTCGCAGTCAAGTTCCATTTTCTGATTGGTTACTGTAATATTTTCGTCCTTAATAATTCGCATTACCGTATTCATTTCCGGATACTCAAATTGGAGAAAAAAAGTTTCATCAATAGTTTTCTCGACAATTTTGCTGGATTCAAGAGCCATTTGCGCAGCCGTTTTATAAGCTTGTATCAATCCACCGACACCCAGTTTTGTTCCTCCGAAATATCTAACGACAATCACTGCGATATTAGTGACGTTAAATGCCTGCAACTGGCCATAAATAGGCATTCCTGCGCTGTTAGTAGGTTCTCCATCATCATTGGCGCGAAAGTGTTCATATTCTTTGCCCAATTGCCAGGCATAACACCAATGTCGCGCACTATGATGTTGCTTCTTAAGAACTTCTATATGTTCCTTTATAGCCTCCTCTGTAGAAACGGGAAAGGCATAACCAAAAAATTTGCTGCCTTTTTCCTTGTAAACAACTTCTTGGGAAGGTTTTAGAATAGTTTTATATGTGTCTTTTTCAATATCCAATTGTAAGTAATGTTATATTATTCCCCGGAAATGATTACCATTTTCCAAGAGTTATCAATAAAATCCCAAAAATTGCCAGAATAATCCCAATCCAATTTTTGATCAATAGTTTTTCCTGGAACAACAAGATTCCTAACAAAGTAGAAATCATTACAACGGAAACATTGTTGATGGTAAAGATTCCCGAACTTTCAAAAATACCACTGCGCAAGGCCTGAAGCAAGAAATAAATAGAAAAGAAATTTGGAATTCCTAGGGCAATTCCTCCCACTACATTTTTAAACTGAAACTGGAATTTACCCTGGAGAGCTTGAACAGACAATATTCCTATTCCCACTAATGCCGCCATGGTGTAAATCGTCGCTGAAAATATCGAGATGTCATCCTTTCCAACATATTCACCTTCCAAATATTTTACAGAAGTATCAATAACTCCACTTCCTGTAAAAACCAAGACTGGAAAGATAAAATTTGATGCCTTTATTTTCAGGCTATCTTCCCGTTTAATGGAGACTAAATATACGGCAACCAACGCGAGAAGAATTCCGATAAACTTTAGATTTCCTAAACTTTCCTTATAATAAAGTAACCCAAATAGAATTGGAATTACCACGCTCATTTTTGCTGCCACGGATACTACAGAGAGTCCATTGCGCTGAGCGGTAATTCCCATTAGGTTAAATACGATTATAAAAAGAACTCCCAGCCCTAAGGCGAAGGGAAACCATGAGTATTGAAAAGTTTGTGCCAGATGAATTTCATTGGGTTGTAGCAGAATTCCACAAAATGTAGCCACTACATAGTTTGTGACAATGGCGTGTAGGGTATTGATGTTATATCTTGTAAAAATCTTAAAAACCACATAAATAGTTGTGGAGGAGAGGATGCTCAGCGCAAGAGCTATCAAGGTTTAAAATTTTTAAGGTGGAGTATACGGTCTTTCTTGATGTTGCTTTCAAAAACTAAATTACCTTTAATAGTTGGAGCGGAGATTCCTTCCCCAAATTGGCTGGGCCCAATAAATATAAAAGCTTCATCCCATAGATTTGTGGTGATAAAAGTTGCTAGAGTTTTTGCTCCGCCTTCAACAATCAAGGATTGAATACCTTTTTCATATAAAATTTGGCATATTTGAGAGGCAATTTCTTTGGTGAAATCAATTTGTAGGTAATGAAGGGGATGTTCTAATCCGACGGGAGGTTTTGCATTTCGCGATGTAAACACCAAAGTCTCAGCGCTGCCATCAAAAACCGAATATTTCGAGGAGAGCTTTAGCTCCTTATCAATTATAATTCTAATGGGATTTTGGCCCGCCCATTCTCTTAGTGTTAACGATGGATTATCTTCCCGAACAGTATTCGTACCGACCAATATTGCCATTTCTTCTGACCGCATTTTGTGAACCAACTGCCTGGAAAATTTATTAGTGATCCATACAGGTGTGGTTGCCGATCTAGTTTCTTTTTTTGGTGCGATAAATCCATTAAGAGTTTCCGCCCATTTAAGAAAGATAAAGGGTCTCTTGTTACGATGAAAAGTAAAAAAGCGTTTGTTCAATTCGTTACATTGCGCTTCCAATACTCCAGAAATAACGTTGCACCCCGAATCCTGTAGCTTTTTAATTCCGCGTCCGGCAACCTTCGGATTTGGATCCACGCTTCCGACTATTATATTTTTAATACCTTTTGAAATAATTAAATGGGAACAAGGCGGCGTCTTCCCAAAATGGCTACATGGTTCCAAACTAACATAAATGGTCGCTTCCTTAAGCAATTCAGGATCTTTTACATTTGAAATAGCATTTACCTCTGCGTGTGGCTCGCCAGCTTTATAATGCCATCCCTCGCCAATTATTTTGTCATTTACAACAATTACACATCCCACCAAAGGGTTGGGATAGGTGGTGCCCAGCCCATTTTTGGCAAGCTGGATACAGCGTGACATATATTTTTCATGTAATTTCACAGCGTAAAAATACAAGGATTTAATCAGATGGCCCTACCGATTATTCGTCTTATTGAAAAAAGAGATAACCCAAATATTGCACTCGTTATTCGACAAGTTTTGGAGGATCTTGGTGTTCCAAAAGTGGGAACGGCTTATGCCGACAGTGCGTTAGATTGTATGTTTGAAACTTATCAAAATCCGCGAACCGCTTATTTTGTAGTCGAAAAAAACCGTGTTCTTTTAGGTGGAGCTGGAATTGCTCCTCTGGAAAACTACAAGGGAAATATATGCGAACTTCAGAAAATGTATTTTATACCTGAAGCTAGGGGATTGGGAATTGGGAAACAGTTGATGGAATTCTGCATCGCTAAAGCCAGGGAATTCAAATTTGACCAAATTTATCTTGAAACAATGGAGTATATGGTTCCAGCTCAAAAGCTATACAGAAAATCGGGATTTGATTATATCGAAGGCCCGATCGGAAATACAGGTCATTTTTCCTGCCCAGTGCAGATGCTGAAAGATCTATAATTATTAATTGAATCAATTTTAGAGATTAGCTTTGAATATTTCCGAATTAAAATTCCACTTTAAAAGTAGCCTGAAAGGTGTATTTCCTTCGGAAGAGGTGCAATCATTTTTTGATATTCTTTCTGCAAAATATTTGAATCTTACTCGTCTAGAAATTGCATTAAATCCAAAAATTCAAATTTCTGATGAAAACCAGAATCGATTTAAGGAGGCGATTGCTCGACTAGAGAAAGAAGAGCCAATCCAGTATATTATTGGAGAATCCGAGTTTTATGGAATGATTTTTAAAGTCAATAATTCCACTTTAATTCCACGTCCTGAAACTGAAGAACTTGTGGAATGGATTATTTCAGAGAATAATTATGAAGATCGAAATATTCCCATTCTCAAAATTTTGGATATAGGAACAGGCTCCGGTTGTATTGCCATTTCCCTGGCAAAAAACCTTATGAATTCCGAAATAACGGCTGTAGATATTTCTGAAGACGCATTGAAAGTTGCCCAGGAAAATGCCAGAAAAAATAATGTGGAAGTAAATTTTCTGCAGATGAATATTTTGGAGTCAGATATATTTTCTTATTCTACCCGGACTTTCGAAGATAAATATGACATTATCGTTTCCAATCCACCTTATGTCCGAGAATTGGAAAAAAGCGAAATGCATCCCAACGTTTTAAATTATGAGCCGGAAACAGCGTTATTTGTAAAAGATGATGAACCGTTATTGTTTTATAAAACCATTTCGGCTCTGGCGAAAAATTCTTTAAAACAAAATGGAAAACTCTATTTTGAAATAAACGAGCAATATGGAAGGGAGTTGCTAGAATTTTTAAAAGGTGAGGGGTTCATCAATATTGAAATAAGAAAAGATATTTATGGGAAAGATAGAATGGTCAAATCTAATATGGGATAGGGCATCAGCTGGAAGAACCTAAGACTGTTTTATTTATTTAATCCTTTCATTTTACGTTTTAAATCTTTCATCTTCAGTCTCCCCGAATTTCGTCTCCTTCGTCCTCCGTTTTTTCGTTATTCATTCGCACAAAATTATAAACTCCTTTACCCTCAGCTATTAATTCGTCGTTTTGAAACGCTTTCATCTTAGCGACAAGAATTCTGTTTCCCATTCTTACTATTTTGCCCACGACAATGACTTCAATGGGTTCGGCACCTTTTAGGTAATCTACTCTTAGGTCGATGGTGGAAATTTTATCTTCCATTGAAGTGAAATGGGTCGCACCTATTACGCCGCCAACAGAATCCATAATAGTGGCTATAATTCCACCGTGCCATCGATTGGTCCTAAAATCGCCGACCAATTCTTTTTTAAACGGAACTCTAATTTTTACAAAGGAATTGTCCAGCTCCATAATTTCCAATCCCAAGAATTTATGAAGCGGAATGCTTTCTTCAAAAGTATGTTTTATTAAATCAAAAGTGTTTTCAACCATTTTTGAATAAATATAGAGGGAATTAAATTAAATATCAAAGGTACAAAATCATCGGGTTTGTGGTTAAAGGGCAGCAATTACCGAAATTTCGACGTTCACAGATTTTGGAAGTTTTGCCACCTGAACAGTTTCGCGGGCGGGTGCGGTTTCTTCATTAAAATAGCCGCCATAAATAGTATTTATCTTACCGAAATTGTCCATATCACTAATAAAAATTGTGCTTTTTAAAACATTTTCAAAAGTCATTCCAGCAGCAGAAAGGATGGCCTTTAGGTTTTCCATTACCAATTTTGTTTCGGTTTCAATATCATCCAAAACCAAATCTCCTGTTTTTGGATCTATGGCAATTTGGCCCGAAGTGTAAAGTATCCCGTTTTTAAGTATTGCCTGATTATAAGGTCCAATGGGAGCAGGTGCGTTTGTTGTGGTTATTATAGTTTTCATGGGAAAAAGTTTCTGAGTTTAGAAGTTAAGGATTCCAAGTTTAAGATGCCTGAGTGTTTTGAAAGCATCGTAAAAGTTATTTGAAGTATATATAATTCTTTTTGATTTCAAAAGGCATCGAAGGTATGAGTTTGGTAATTTATGGGTTTCGTAGTTCAAAAAGTCCTGTCTCCATCCATCGTATTAAAAAACGATTGTTCAAAATTCATCTTCAGCTTCATTTAAAGCCGCTTATCACTTTCTCTTCGTTTATCGTATTTAATATCACTCAACATAGAAGATTTTATTCCAATAAAGAAATACCACGCAGTATTGATACTTCCTATTGGCGTCCAGTTAAAGCTCATCTGCCACGATTCCAAATCTCGCTGGAAGCGGAATTGGGTAAGCGTGACACCCTTATTTTTAAAATCATATCCCGAAGAAACTCCTACGGTCCATCGAGGAGCCACCGTAAGATTGGTGCTGAGCATAAGGGATTGTGAAGAAATCTCGCTTTGTCGGCGATCGTTGGCATAGGTTATAGTATAAGCCAAGCGCATATCCCACGGAATGGAATAATTATACCAATCTACATTGGTTCTGGCCTCTTCCTCTTCCGGACTTTCATCTTCATAGATTTGGCCATCATAAATATCGGCCGCTTCTCCAAAAAGATCATCCGGTCGCCCACCATTCCTAAAGGTTTCATTCTCTAACCTATCCTTACTGGTTGTGCGTTTGTCAAAATCCTTACTCGAAAAAGAATAATTAATACTCACGTTGGCATTGGTAAGTCGAAAGAGACTTCCTCCGTTGTCAATATTGAACACGTCTATTTTTCGATTATTGTTATCCAAAGCATAAGGATCCAACGAGCCACTAAAGTTGAAATCCAATTTTGGAACAACGGGAATACTTCCTGAAAACCTCAAGTCGCTCCATTGCAGTGAGTCGCCCGCAAGATTGTAAGCGGTGCTGAAGTTCAAGTTGTTCAATAAAATTACTTTTTTTGGTTCTGTGGCAGTGGTATCACGGTTTCTAACCTTGGCTTCAAGAGTATTGCTAAGTCCCAACCCAATACTGCTCGAGTAAGTTTTGCCTGGAGGTCCATAAAGAGTGTTCTCAAATCTTGAATATTGAACGAGCTCTCCGGCCGCCTCTTCTGCCGTTAGTGGTATACGGAATTCATCATAATATCTATCAAAAGATGGGTTTACTACATATCCCACAGTAGGGCGCATCACGTGGCGCAAAGCTTGAATCTTGTTATCTTTTCCAAAGTTGAACAATCCATAAACCGTGGTTCCCAAACTGGCAGAAAAATTATAAGTCCGGTAACTGTCAAACCCTGAAATAGTATCTTTTACAATACCACCTCGGCCATTGAAAGCGTTTTCATCATAATATTGACGTGTCGTCTTTAGCATCCAAGTTTCGCGGTAATTGCTGCCAAGGGAGGCACTTAAATATTTCAAAACCTTAAAGTTGGTAGTAAGTGGAATGCTATGTTGCGCGCCAACCTGGGCATTGTGGAACATTTCGGGCTTAAAAAAAAGCGAATCCGTAGTTTGAATACGGTTTTCGGCTGTGAGATTGTATTGGAAGTTTATATTTTCAATAATTCCTTTTTTTGTACCATCCTTGGGCGCAAAGGGATAGATCCTCGAAACGCTAGCGTTCAAATTTGGCAAGGACATGGATATTTGTTGTGTCTGCGTATTCTGGGAATGGGTTGCGGCAATGGTAAAGTTCACTTGGGGATCTCCTTCAAAGGTTTTGGAATAGGATACCGAGGAACTTAATGTGTTTACCAAGGCACTTGCGTTATTGGTCTGGTTAATAGATTCCGTAAAATACTTGCTGCTTCCCAAGTTTACCGATGCCGAAAAGCGTGAGCTCGGACTGCTTTTGGCATCTTGGGTGTGGGTCCAACGGATGTTGTAAATGCTTGACTGGCTAAACCCTGGAAAGCCTCGTTCGCCATCTATCAGGTTTTCGAATCGTACACTAACATTTCCTCGAAATTTATAGCGCATTACATAACTGGATTCGCCTCGCAGAGCATAGCTTCCATTGGTATAATAATCACCCATTGCGCTTATATCCAGATAATCGCTTATTGCAAAATAGTAGCCTCCGTTCTGAAAAAAGAATCCACGACTATTGTTTTCTCCAAAGGATGGAATTATAAATCCGGATGTGCGATCTTCTGTTAATGGAAAATAAGCAAAAGGCAATCCTACCGGGGTGGGAACATCCGCTATATACATATTGGTAAGTCCGGTAACGATTTTTTTCTTCGGAATAAATTTAGCCTTTCGTGTATAAAAATAATATTCAGGATCGTCAATATTCTTAGAAGTAGTAAAGCGAACGTTTCTAAGATAGATTACAGAATCATTTACCTTTTTGGTCACCTCGGAGATTACGTTAAATCCGTTTTGTTCCGTTCTACTATTGAAGACCAATGCTTTTTTCGAATTGAAATTATACCGGATAGAATCCGGTTCTACCTTATTGCTTCCCTGGATAAAAACAGGACGTTGACGGTAATCTCCCGCGCTATCAATTCCTTTTGCGTACACTTCGTTTTTATTATAATCCAGAATGATCAAACCTGCGTCTATGCGCATATCCTCATAGATTATATATGCCTTATTGTACATATAAACCTTATTTTCCTTGCGGTCCAAGTAAACATAATCCTCGCCGTAATACTCCACAACGTCGGCAAGCACTTCTTTTACAGGTATAAGGGTGTCAGACTTTACGGTGTCCTTAACGCGCTCATTGGTTTCGGTTAAAAAGCTTTTAAAGTTCAGGGAAAGGGTATCTGTTTCCAAGCTGGGAGATTTTTCCAAAGTATCAGTTATGATAATCTTGGTTTCCGTCTTTACAGGTATCTCCTGACCATATAAAAACCCGCCAACGGTTAGCAGGAATGTTAAGAAGATTGTTAAGTAATGCTTGAGGGTTCGCAATGCTCCGATACGATTATTTTGTAGATTTGGCTCAGTATTTGAAACGCTCAAAAATAAACATATTTTCTCGGGTATGTTTTTTTAAATGAGATTTTCGAAAAATGTGGGTCTATTTCATTTTTAACAAAAAGAATAGTTCTGATTTGTAGAACACGGAAATTTCATTTCCTGGTTCTTTTTTGAAATAATAATCAATTATATAAATCGTTCAATTCAATAGGAAACACGAATTAGCACAATGCCATCAACCCTTTATTAGCGGGAATCGTAAATTCTTATCTACCTGAATTACCAAAAAATGTATAATCTCATGAAAACGAAAATAATTTTCTCTTTCGTATTAATTATAAGTCTGTTTTTCACTTTTCCTGTTGCCACTGCTGCCGAAAATCCTGTAAAACCTTTTGTGGTTGTATTAGATGCAGGTCATGGAGGTCATGATTCAGGAAATACGGGGCACAATAAGGCATATAAGGAATCGGACATTGCCTTGAGTATTGTTCTTAAAACAGGAGCTGCCTTGGAAAAAATTCCAAATGTTAAGGTTATTTATACCCGTAAAACCGATGTGTTTCTTGAACTTCGTGAACGTGCAGCAATTGCGAATAGGAATGATGCCGATCTTTTTGTTTCCATTCATTGCAATGCCCATAGTTCACAAGCTTTTGGCACTGAAACTTTTGTCCTAGGCCTTCATAAGAGCCAAGCAAACTTTGAAGTGGCAAAGAAGGAAAATGAGGTAATTTATCTTGAAGAGAATTATGAAGAAAAATATGGTGGTTTTGATCCCAACGCTCCCGAATCTCTTATTGGCATGGTCCTTATGCAGGAAGAATATTTGGACCAAAGTATTCTGTTGGCCAGTTTGGTCCAGAATAATATTGTTCAAAATTTAAAACAAAATGACCGAAGTGTGAAACAAGCTGGATTCTGGGTGCTGCACAACACTTATATGCCCAGCGTTTTAATTGAAACAGGATTTTTGACCAATAAGAAAGAGGGTGCTTATCTTAATTCTGAAAAGGGACAGACCGAGATGGCCCGTGAAATTTCCAATGCTATTGCAAGGTATATCTCAAGTTTATCAGAAGCAAATACCAACCTAAAGTTGCGTGATCCGGAAATAGAACAAATAAAAGTGGAGAAAGCCATTGAGGAAACCAAAGAAGATATTTACAAAGGGGTTATTTTCAAGGTCCAACTGGCGGCAAGCAGTAAGAAACTGGATTTGCAACCTCAGAATTTCAAAGGATTAAAAGAGATGTCGCGAGTTAGGGAAGATGGATTATATAAGTACTATTATGGAGAGACCTCGGATTATAACAAAATCGAAATGATGAAAACCTTCGCACGGCAAAAAGGTTTTGATTCCGCTTACATTGTAGCCTTTAAGGAAGGGAAAAAAGTAAATGTTTCCCAAGTGTTAAAATCGAAAGCCAATTAGTGGGAGTTCGTTATATTTATCACTTAAATTTGCCCATCATCTAAAACTACTCATTTGAAACTATCGAAAGAAGTAAAAACAGGGATTCTTGCCATTGGCGCTATTCTATTGCTAATATTCGGGTATAGCTTTTTAAAAGGCACCAACCTGCTCGAAAAAAACCGGGAGTTTTTTGTAAAATACCAAAACGTGGAAGGTTTGGCCATAGCTGCTCCCGTAACAATTAACGGGCTTACCGTTGGAAAGGTCCAGGATATCTCTTTTGCCAATGAAAAGGGAAGTTTGGTAGTCAAATTTTCTGTTGAAAAAGACTTTGAGTTTTCCAAAAATAGTGTTGTTAGAATTTATAGTGCTGGTTTAATCGGAGGGAAATCCTTGGGTATTTTTCCACAATACGATTCGCATAACATTGCCAAAAGTGGCGATACTCTCGTGGGAGACGTGGAGGATGGTATGCTTACAGCTGTGAGTAAAGCATTGGGACCTATTGAGAAAAAAGTGAGTAATACCTTAGCGACTATGGATACCCTTTTGCTAAACGTAAATGATATTATCGATCTCGAAACCCGTAAAAATCTTAAGGAAGCCATAGTCAACCTCAATAATACATTGAATTCCTTTTCTGGCGTTTCTGAAAATCTGAACCATATTCTGGCAAATAATACAGATAAATTGGACCACACTTTTACTAATCTTGATAAGACCGCCGGCAACCTTGCTCAATTAACTGACTCTTTATCAAAATTAGAAACGGGCAAATTGGCGACAGATCTACAAGAGGTTGTGGATAAAATGAATAAAATTGTAAGTGGCGTGGATAATGGCGAGGGCTCGATTGGAAAGTTATTGAAGGACGAAAAACTTTATGAAAATCTTGAAGGTGCATCCCGTCAATTGGAGGAACTGTTACAAGACTTAAAACTAAATCCAAAACGCTATGTGCATTTCTCGCTTTTTGGAAAAAGAGCCCGAGAATACGAAGCTCCTGATAATCCTGACATTTAGATCATGCAGTACATTCCAAATATTATTTTCTTAATTCTACTCGCTGCGGGTATTGGGTATTTTACCTTTAATATCCGTAAGATCATCAGAAACATTAAACTGGGGCACGAAGTTGATGCCTCCGATCACAAAGGCCAGCGATGGGCAAATGTTTTTAGAATTGCGTTGGGACAATCGAAAATGGTGGTTAGACCTGTTCCTGGACTGTTGCACATTTTTGTTTATGTCGGTTTTATAATCATCAACATTGAAGTATTAGAAATCGTTATTGACGGAATCTTTGGAACCCACCGCGTTCTTTCCACTTTACTTCCGATGGGACTTTATAATTTCCTCATTGCTACTTTTGAAGTCTTGGCTTTTCTTGTTTTAGTTGGGGTCATCTTATTTTGGACCCGACGGAATATTCAGAGATTAAAAAGATTTTGGGCACGCGAAATGAAAGGCTGGCCCAAAAATGACGCGAACTTTATCCTTTATTTCGAAATGGTCCTTATGCTGCTCTTCTTAACCATGAATGCGGCAGACCAAAAATTACAGATATTACAACCTGAACATTATACTAAGGCTGGTGCATTTCCCATTAGCCAATACTTTCTGCCTCTTTTGGATAATGTCTCTGTAAATGGATTAGTAGGGATTGAACGTGGGGCTTGGTGGCTGCATATTTTCGGGATTTTAGTTTTCCTGAATTACCTATACTTTTCAAAGCATCTGCATATACTTCTTGCGTTCCCGAATGTCTATTTAGGTAGGGTAGTCCCTAAGGGAAAATTCCCCAATCTTAAATCGGTTACAGATGAAGTGAAAATGATGATGGATCCAAACGTTGACCCTTTTGCAGCTCCTGCCGAAGGGGCTCCAGAGCCTGCCCATTCCAAGTTTGGAGCGAGTGATGTTATGGACTTAAATCAATTTCAGTTGCTTAGTGCTTACACTTGTACCGAATGCGGACGTTGCACAAGTGTATGTCCTGCCAATATTACTGGCAAACTGCTCTCTCCACGAAAGATAATGATGGATACGCGAGATCGTTTAGAAGAAGTGGGGAGGAACATAGACAAGAATGGAGAATTTAAGCCAGATGGAAAACAACTTCTAGACGATTATATTTTGCGTGAGGAACTTTGGGCCTGCACCACTTGCAATGCCTGTGTTGAAGCTTGCCCGGTAAGTATAGAACCCATGGGTATTATTATGGATATGAGGCAGTTCTTGGTAATGGAGCAATCAGCCGCTCCACAAGAGTTGAATGTGGCTATGACGAATATTGAAAACAACGGTGCACCTTGGCCTTATAATCAGATGGACCGTTTGAATTGGAAAGATGAAAATTAATTTGAGGATTGAGAACAACGGTTTCTTAAATTAGATAGAATGAAGTCCGAGGAAATAGAAAAAATGTTGCAGGATAAATTAGAAGGGAACAATGATATAAGTCCTATTCTACCGGAAGGCGTTAAAAACTATTTAATCGATATAGACGGTACCATCACTGAGGATATCCCGAATGAGGAGCCAGAACGTATGATAACCTGCGAACCTTTTCCAGATGCCTTGAAAACCTTAAACAAGTGGTACGATGAAGGCCATATAATCTGTTTTTTTACTTCCAGAACGGAAGCTCATAGAGAAATTACTGAAACTTGGTTAAATAAACATGGCTTCAAATACCATTCTATTTTAATGGGGAAACCACGTGGTGGAAATTATCATTGGGTGGATAACCATTTAGTAAAAGCCACTCGCTATAAAGGGAAATTTACCGACTTGGTGGAAAAAAATATAACGATTGAAGTGTTTGAAGATTAAAAAATACAATCCTAGTTGGCAATTCCATAGCTCCCCTTTAGGAGTTGGGGCACCTGAAAGATGAGGGATTAAACCTGAACTGAAATTTAAAAACAGGAAACTTGAAAATTTAAAAAATGAGTGAACCAATAAAAGTCCCGACAATGGCTGAATATGCAGCTCAGGGCAAAATGCCGGAGGTACTTTTTTTTGTAGGATGTGCCGGTAGCTTTGATGATCGCGCAAAAAAGATAACGAAAGCCTTTGTGAAAATTTTGAATAAGGCCAAGATAGATTTTGCCGTGTTGGGAACAGAAGAAAGTTGTAATGGCGATCCCGCAAAACGGGCGGGAAACGAATTTCTGTTCCAAATGCAGGCCATGACAAATATTGAAACATTGAACAGTTACGGAATAACGAAAATAGTAACGGCTTGTCCCCACTGTTTTAATACCATAGGAAATGAATACCCGGGTTTAGGCGGTAATTACGAAGTAATGCATCATACCCAATTTTTAAAATCCCTTCTTAATGAAGGACGTTTAAAGGTTGAGGGAGGTAAGTTTAAAGGGAAGAAAATTACTTTTCACGATCCTTGTTATCTGGGAAGAGCCAATGGTGAATACGAAGCCCCTCGCGATCTTCTAAGAAAACTTGATGTGGAATTGGTAGAAATGCGCCGAAATAAAAGTAACGGTCTTTGTTGCGGAGCCGGTGGAGCACAAGTGTTTAAGGAGCCAGAGCCGGGAACTAAGGATATAAATGTGGAACGAACGGAAGAAGCCATGGAGACCACCTCTGAAATAATTGCAACAGGTTGTCCGTTCTGTATGATGATGATGACCGATGGAGTAAAAGCCAAAAATGTAGAAAATAAGGTTCAGGTAATGGACGTTGCTGAAATGATCGCCAACGCCGAGGATTTATAAATCTTCCGATTAAAGAATTTGATCTCTTTTTGAAAGTGGCCGGCCACTTTCAAAAAGAGGATCATAACACATCTTTTTAGCATTGGGGAGAATTACTTCCCCTGCTAAAAAATATCACAAAAAAAATTAAACGAACCTTCAAGTAAGTTGCTACTACTTTGAAGGTATAAAAAAATGAAAAAGAAAATACGATGTTGACAGAATTCAAAAATCTACCCGACGATTCCAGAGTTTGGGTCTATCAAGCAAACCGAAAATTGAGCGATGAGGAAGTTGCTGAGATAACGGAGAAATCCAATGAGTTTTTAACCAAATGGACCGCACACGGTGCGGAGCTTGAAGCCGCCCTGGAAGTTAAGTATAATCGTTTTATTGTTATCGGGCTCAATCAGGCAAATGCTTCTGCTTCAGGTTGTAGTATTGATGCTTCCGTTCATTTTATCCAGTCTCTTCAAGAGAAATATGATATTGATCTACTAGATAAAATGAATGTAACCTTTTACTCAGGTGAATATATTGCCTACAAAACCTTGGAGGACTTCAAAAAAATGGCAAAAGATAAATCAATTTCAAAAAACACAGTCGTTTTTAATAATCTGGTTAATACTAAATCCGAATATCAGGAAAATTGGGAAGTTCCGGCGAAAGATAGCTGGCACAGTAGATTCTTATCATAATAAAGGCCTTCATAAATATGAAAAAGTTATTGTTTGCAGGCTTTGCTATTCTCTTTTCTTTTCAGCTCTATTCCCAAGAAAGGAATCCTCTAATTGTTAAGGACGATTTTCAAAATCAGAAAAAATGGGTCGATAGCATCTATGATTCTATGACCACCGAGGAAAAAATAGGTCAACTTTTTATGGTGGATATTTTTTCCAGCGACCCTAAAGTGAAAAGCGATAAAATTAAAGACCTAATTTCGAACTATCATATTGGAGGGGTTATCTTTTCCAAAGGTGGTCCCATGCGCCAGGCAAAGCTTAACAATGAGTTTCAAGCCTTAGCCAAAGTACCTTTAATGGTGGGTATGGACGCAGAATGGGGACTCGCCATGCGACTCGATTCTACTTATGCCTTTCCTTGGAATATGACCCTTGGCGCCATAACGGATAATAAAATTGTTCAGAAAGTGGGCAAACGGATCGGCGAACAAGCCAAGCGTTTGGGAGTGCATATCAATTTTGCGCCTGTGGTGGATATTAATACCAATCCCAAAAATCCTATTATCGGTAATCGTTCCTTTGGCGAAGACAGGGAAAATGTAACGGAAAAGGCAATTGCTTTTATTAAAGGAATGCAAAGTGCTGGCATTATGGGCAGCGCCAAACATTTTCCAGGTCATGGCGATACAGATAAGGACAGTCATAAAACTCTCCCTAGTTTGGATTTTTCAAAAGAACGGTTGGATTCCCTAGAATTATATCCATATAGGAGAATGATAAATGAGGGTCTAAGCTCGGTTATGGTTGCGCACTTGAATGTGCCGGCTCTTGAGCCGCAGTACAACTTTCCTTCTTCACTTTCTTCAAGAATAGTTACAGGGCTTTTAAAGGAGGAGCTTGGTTTTAATGGATTAATATTTACCGATGCTCTCAATATGAAAGGAGCATCAAATTATAAAAATCCCGGCGAAATTGAATTGGCAGCCTTTCTTGCCGGAAACGACGTACTGCTTATTCCTGAGGATGTGCCCAAAGCGGTGGATTTTCTTTTAGCAGCTTATCAAGGACAGATTATTACCGAAAAAAGACTGGCATCTTCGGTAAAAAAAATACTTTATGCCAAATACAAGGTTGGTTTAAACCATTATAAACCAGTAAATACAACTTATTTAGTCGACAATTTAAATACTGTCAATGATGATGCGCTTTATGAAGAAGCAATGGCCAATGCGCTTACTATTATCAAAAATGATAGGGCAATTTTACCCATAAAAGATCTTGAAAAGAAGAACATAGCTTACGTGAACCTGGGTGACGACTCAGGTGAATATTTTTTGAATGAACTGAAAAAATACGCCTCCGTTACATGGGTGAAAGCTAATAGTCTTGATGAATATGTTCAAAAACTGAAAGAATTCAATTATGTAATTGTAGGATTCCATAAATCGAACGCTAACCCCTGGAAGAAATTTGAGTTCACGGATAAGGAATTGGTATGGCTATACGAAATTTCACGGACCAATACTGTGATTCTGGATGTTTTTGCCCGACCTTACGCAATGCTCGATTTAAAAACTACCGCAAATATTGAGGGGATTTTAATTTCCTATCAGAACAGTAAAATTTCACAAGAACTTTCCGCCCAATTAATTTTTGGTGCACGAGAGGCCTTGGGAAAGTTACCGATTTCTTTAGGTAAGGATTTTCCCGTGAATACCTATTTAAAAACCAAAACCTTAAAGAGACTTCAATACGGTACTCCTGAGAGTGTGGGGATGAATAGTTATAAACTGCGAAAGATTGACTCCATGGCCCTGAAGGGGATTAAGGAGGGAATGTTTCCAGGAGCCCAGATTTTGGTTGCTAGAAAGGGAAAGGTGATCTATCAGAAAAATTTCGGGTATCACGAATATGATAAAAAGATTCCGGTAAGGGACACCAATGTGTATGATCTGGCCTCGCTCACCAAAATACTGGCATCGCTTCCTATTGTGATGGAATTGGTAGATCAGAAAGAACTCTCCCTAAACACCAAGCTTTCGGAGATGTTACCCGATTATAAACATTCCAATAAAGCAAATATTACTTTGCTTCAGATGCTTTCACATTATGCCCGTTTCAAAGCCTGGCTTCCGTTTTATCGTTATACACTTAATGAGAAAAAAAACGGAGTCTCTTCTAAATATTATTCCGATATAGCGGGAAGCGATTTCAATGTAAAAGTTGCCGAGAACCTCTATATGCGCCGTGATTATATGGACAGTATTTTCGATATTATTCGGGATAGTGACCTTAATCCAAAGTTGGAATACAAATACAGCGACCTTCCCTATTACATTTTAAAAAAATACTTCGAGAAGGAATTCCATAAACCAATGGAACTTATTGTACAGGAAAATTTATATGAATCCTTAGGAGCTAATTATACCACTTATATTCCTTTAAGTAAATTTTCAAAGGAGAACATTCCTCCTACGGAACAGGATAACATTTTTCGCAATCAGAAAGTTCAAGGATATGTACACGACCAAGGTGCTGCAATGTTGGGAGGTGTGAGTGGTCATGCTGGACTTTTTAGCAATTCAAACGATGTGGCAAAAATAATGCAGATGTATCTTTGGAAGGGATTTTACGGAGGGAAACGATATTTTAAACCCGAAGTTTTTGACGAATTCAATAAATGTTATTTCTGCGACAAAAATGTAAGACGCGGGGTGGGATTCGATAAACCCCAGTTGGGTACAAGCGGCCCAACCTGTGGGTGTGTGTCAATGACAAGCTTTGGACATAGTGGATTCACCGGTACTTTCGCGTGGGCCGATCCGGATAAGGAAATTGTTTATGTATTTCTTTCCAACCGAACCTTCCCAGATGCTGAAAACCGAAAATTAATCCAGAGCGATCTCCGCAGTAAAATACAGGAGGTTATCTATGAGGCGATTGATTATTGAAGGGCATCACTATGGGAAGGTAGCACGACGGAAAGGCACCACGACTTGAGAGAACTACGAATCTTGACTGAAGGGAATCACGACAGAAGGAAACAACAAAACGGGATAGAGCGAAATAATGAACAAAATTTTTGTTGTTTTTCGTGCAGCGGTCGTGTTTCAAAAGCACTTATGTGCCGTTGTCGTGTTTCAAAACGTCTAAAATTATAACAAAATCGCCCATTCGGGAAAAAGTATGAAAATAGCAATAGTGTGTTATCCAACTTTCGGTGGGAGTGGAGTAGTGGCAACTGAATTAGGTCTGGCATTGGCAGAACACGGTCACGAAATCCATTTTATAACCTATAAACAACCTGTTCGCTTGGAACTTCTTTCCAAGAACATCCACTTCCATGAGGTTACAGTTCCAATATATCCTCTTTTCCATTTTCAGCCGTATGAACTGGCTCTTTCCAGTAAATTGGTGGATATGGTAAAACTTCACAAAATAGAATTACTTCACGTTCATTATGCTATCCCACATGCTTATGCGGGCTATATGGCAAAAAAAATGTTGGCGGAAGAAAACATTTTTATTCCCATGGTGACAACTCTTCATGGAACAGATATTACTCTTGTAGGAAACCATCCTTATTATAAACCTGCAGTTACTTTTAGTATTAACAATAGTGATGTGGTTACTTCTGTATCACAAAGTCTAAAAGATGATACCTTAAGGCTTTTCGATATTCGTAAAGAAATATACGTTGTGCCGAATTTTATTGATATCCCAAAAAAGATCAGCTCAGTAAGCAATTGCCAGCGAAACCTTATGGCATCTCCGGACGAGCGTATTATTACGCATGTGAGTAATCTTCGTCCCGTGAAACGGGTAAAGGATGTAATCGAAATTTTCGATCGTATCCAGAAAAAAATTCCTTCTCGATTAATAATTGTAGGTGACGGTCCTGAGCGTTTAAAATGTGAAAAGTTATGTGAGAAAAAAGGAATTGAGGAAAAAGTGCGCTTTTTGGGCAACAGCAACGAAGTTGACAAGATTTTGTGCTATACGGACCTCTTTATCCTTCCTTCGGAAAAGGAGAGTTTCGGGTTAGCCGCATTGGAAGCCATGGCCTGCGGAGTTCCAGTTATTTCGAGTAACACAGGAGGTTTGCCCGAAGTAAATATTCAAGGAGTCAGCGGTTATCTAAGTGAAGTGGGGAATGTAGAGGAAATGGCCGAAAATGCCATTAAAATTTTAAACTCTGAGGAAAGTTTGCTACGGTTCAAAAAGCAAGCTATTGAATCTGCGATGGTTTTTGACACTAAGAAGATAGTCCCTATGTATGAAAAATTATACCAGATGGCAATCAAAAATGAAGCATGTACTTCTGTAGATAAAATTATTTAAATAGGTATAAATTAGGAGTTTGCTTCTAAATTTTAAATATTTATAATTTAAAAGTTTCAGCTTAGCTATTAGGAACTTTAGATTACAAAAAAATGTCCGATACGTCGGACATTTTTAATATAGAATATTTAATTACTTTTAGAATTGATATCGAATTCCGAGACCTACATCAAAACCTAGGTCATCGTTGTAACCCAGGTTGAACTGGGGTCTTGCATCAAGAGATAACATAAGTGGAATATCAAAATTATACTCAATACCTACTGTACCTGTTATAAAGGCGTAAGTGTCAGATCCACCGTCGTAATATCTTTTATCATAACTAACCATCCCTAATCCCGCACCTGGTCCAGCGTACCAATTGAATCCACCATCGATGTTCCAAAGCCATTGGTAAATACCTGTTAATTTTATTCCATCGCTGTGTTTGTAATTGTGCCAAGAAAACCCGAACTCAAGGCGATTGTTATCACCAACATGTCGCTGATAGTTGATTTCTGGACCGAATCCATCATTATCTCCCAATCTTAATCCTATTGCGTTCTTCGAAATTTCTTGAGCGGTTCCTTCATATCCGAAAGCTACGACTACGAGAATTAAAAAAATGTACTTTTTCATATTTTTAGTTTTAGTTATTGGGAGCAAAGTTACTTGTAATGCAAGTGTTCAAAAGTTAACGCACTGCTAATCCTTTCATCTGATTTTACAATTGTTTGTTAACTAATTTCTAACTTTACAGTTAGAAAATGGAAAAGAAATTTCAGGATTTTAAAAAAATATTCAACGGTGAATTTTATATCGATTCGCTGCATACTTCATTGTATGCAACGGATGCTTCCGTATATAGAAAAATCCCCATTGCCGTAGCCTATCCGAAAAATGAACGCGGTCTCCGGCAGCTTATTTCATTTGCAGAAGCCAACAATACATCTCTCATACCTCGCGCCGCGGGAACTTCATTAGCTGGCCAATGTGTCGGGAACGGAATAGTAGTGGATATCTCAAAACACCTTGTCAAGATTCTTTCCGTTGATGTTCATGAAAAAACCGTTACCGTTCAACCTGGGGTAGTTCGGGATGAACTTAATAAGGTTTTAAAATCCTTTGGTTTGTTTTTTGGCCCCAATACATCTACCAGTAACCGATGTACTTTAGGAGGAATGGTAGGAAATAACAGTAGTGGGACAACATCTATTCAATATGGTGTGACGAGAGATAAGGTTTTAAAATTGAAAACTCTTCTTTCTAATGGAGAGGAGGTCGTATTCGAAAAAAAATCCAAAGAAGAATTTCTCCAGAAAACACTTTTGAATTCCCTTGAAGGAGAAATTTATAAAACTATTTATGAGGAATTAAACTCACCTGAAAAACAAAAGGAAATAAAAGAGGAATTTCCGAAACCCCAAATCCATAGGCGAAATACAGGTTATGCGGTGGATGCCCTACTAAATACCTCGTTGTTTGAAAATTCTGATGAAGAAATAAACCTTTGCAAACTGCTCTGCGGAAGTGAGGGTACCTTGGCGTTTACAACTGAAATTACGCTGCAATTGGATGATTTGCCCCCAAAATTTACTGCAATGGTGGCAACACATTATACATCCTTGGATAACTGCCTGAACGATGTGGGAGTGGCCATGCAACATCCACTCCACACCTGCGAAATGATGGACAACGTAATTTTGGATTGTACCAGGTACAATAAAACCTATCAAGATTACCGCTTCTTTGTAAATGGGAATCCCAAAGCGATTTTATTGCTTGAATTAAAGAATGATTCTGAAGAAGATTTACAAGAACAAACCAATGCATTGTTGGAATCTTTAAAACAATCAAATCTTAGCTATTGCAATCCTGTCTTAAAGGGTAAAGAAACCGAAATGGCCCTGGAGCTTCGAAAAGCGGGACTAGGGTTATTGGGAAATATTGTTGGAGACAGAAAAGCTGTGGCTTGTATTGAAGATACGGCCGTAGCCTTGGAGGATCTACCTTCATATATCAAAGAGTTTGAAGCCTTGATGGCAAAGTTTAAACAACAGGCGGTCTATTATGCACACGCCGGAGCAGGGGAGCTGCATCTCCGTCCTATTCTAAATTTAAAGCTGGGTTCGGATGTTGAGTATTTTCGAAAAATCACTTATGAAGTAGCATTACTCTGCAAAAAATACAAAGGCTCTTTTTCAGGAGAACATGGAGACGGAATAGTAAGAGCAGAATTTATTCCTCTGATGATTGGTGCGAATAACTACGAGCTCTTGAGGCGAATCAAGACGGTTTTCGATCCCCAGAATATTTTCAATCCGGGAAAAATAGTGAACGCGTTCAAAATGGATGAATCCTTTCGCTATAAAACAAATAGAACCGAACCAGAAATAGAAACCTTGATGGACTTTACCGATTATCAAGGCATATTACGGCTTGCCGAAAACTGCAATGGTAGTGGCGACTGTAGAAAAAATGAAGATGCAGGGGGAGCAATGTGCCCAAGTTATCAGGCTACAAAAAATGAAAAGGATACCACGCGGGCAAGAGCAAATATGTTGCGGGAGGTTTTAACGAATAACGATGCCATTAATAAATTCGATTCAGAAGAATTGAGAGAGGTAATGGACCTTTGTATAAGTTGTAAGGCCTGCGCCAGTGAATGCCCAAGTAATGTGGATATCAGTATCGCCAAGGCTGAATTTTTATATCAATATCACAAAGTTCATGGAGCCACACTTTCAAATAAATTGTTTGCAAAAAGCACTAAGCTCAACAAAATTGCTTCCCGATTTCCGAAGGTGTCAAATTGGTTTTTTTCCAATTCTTTCACCTCAAAAATGATAAAAAACATTAGTGGTGTGCACCAAAATCGCTCCTTGCCTAAAGTTTCAGAAAAGAGTTTTACAAATATTTTTAAAAGTAAAAAACAGGATTTTGTAGCTAGATATCATAACCAAAATGAGATAAAGGGAGAGTTATGGCTGTTCGTAGATGAATTCAGCAATTACCTTGATTCCGAAATTGCCTTAGATTGCTATTTACTTTTGATGAAGTTGGGATATCAGGTAAATGTGATTGATACGTTAGATAGCGGTAGAGCGCTCTTTTCCAAAGGATTTTTGGATGAAGCGAAAGTTGAAGTCGATAAAAATATACTTTTCCTAAAAGATAAAATTTCCAAAAAAGTTCCGCTTGTAGGAATTGAACCTTCTACAATCCTTTCCTTTCGCGATGAATATCTGAGATTGGCAGATGATAAAACTTCCGCAGAAAACATTTCGAAACACACATTTTTGATAGAGGAATTTTTGGCAAAGGAAACTGAAAAAGGAAATATAACTTCCGAACAATTCACTTCAGAAGAAAAAATTATTAAAATTCATTCCCATTGCCATCAAAAATCTCAAAGCAATCAAAAGGTAACTTTCGATATCTTGAACCTTCCCAAGAACTACAAACCCACTATTATTCCCTCTGGTTGCTGCGGAATGGCGGGAAGTTTTGGTTATGAAAAGGATCATTATGAAGTAAGTATGAAAATAGGAGAATTAAAGCTTTTTCCGACAGTCCGAAAAACTCCCATTGACACGGTAATTTCTACCAATGGAACGAGTTGCAGACATCAAATTCTGGATGGTACGGGAAGACGTGCTCTGCATCCGGTAACTATTCTGAAAAATGCACTCATTTAGCTAGTTTTGAATTACAAAATGTTTGTAATTTACGTTTGGAACCACCACCGCTTGCTTCTCCGCTGAAGCTATAGCGGCAGGCGGACGCGACACGACCCTCGACAGGATATCGATTAATAGAAGTTATTTTTCAAATTTTACAGCATTTATGCTGTTTCCAAAAGTTCCCGATGAAAAATCGGAACAAGCTGTGACTTAAACCGTCGTGATTCAAATCGTCGTGACTCAAAAAGTCGTGATTCAAAAAGTCGTGACTCAAAAAGTCGTGAGTCAAAAAGTTCCCGATGACAAATCGGGACAGGCTGTGGTTGCAACGTCTTGTTTCCCTTAAGTCCTTTTAAAAAAAAATCATTTTTGAATAATTCCTTCTGAAAGTTTACATTTGTTGAAAACCACTTTATGGCTGGAAATTCCTTTGGAAAAATTTTTACCCTTACCACGTTTGGCGAATCACACGGTGAAGCCATTGGCGGGATTATAGATGGCTGCCCCGCGGGACTTTCCTTAGATTTTGAAGCGATTAATGCAGAAATGCAACGAAGGAAACCCGGGCAATCCGCCATCGTAACCCAACGAAAGGAGGAAGACGAAGTAAAGTTTCTCTCAGGAATATTTGAAGGAAAAACGACTGGCACCCCGATTGGCTTCCTCATTGAAAATACCGATCAAAAAAGTAAGGATTACAGTCATATAAGGGATATTTTTCGTCCTTCACACGCCGATTTTACCTATGAAAAAAAATATGGTATTCGTGATTATCGTGGAGGTGGCCGTTCTTCCGCACGAGAAACAGCGTGTAGGGTAGTAGCGGGCGCTATTGCAAAACAACTTATTCCGGAAATCCAAATCAATGCTTTCGTCTCTTCCGTAGGAACAATTTTTATCGATAAGCCCTATCAACAATTGGATTTTTCAAAAATCGAAGGCAATATTGTGCGATGCCCAGATGAGGCCACGGCCCAAAGAATGGAAGAGCACATCAAAGAAATCCGCAAACAAGGGGATACTGTTGGGGGAACAATTACCTGTGTTCTTCAGAATGTTCCCATTGGTTTGGGAGAGCCTGTTTTTAATAAGTTACACTCAGAATTGGGTAAGGCTATGCTCTCAATCAATGCCGTAAAGGGTTTTGAATATGGTAGTGGATTCTGTGGTTCTCAGATGAAGGGCAGCGATCATAATGACATATTTAATACTGATGGAACAACAAAAACCAATTTAAGCGGTGGCATCCAAGGTGGGATAAGTAATGGTATGGACATATATTTTCGCGTAGCTTTTAAACCCGTTGCAACTATAATGCAAAATCAGAAAACTATTGATTCCGAAGGGAATAATGCCATAGCCGAAGGGAAAGGCCGTCACGACCCTTGCGTAGTCCCAAGAGCTGTGCCAATTGTGGAAGCCATGGCCGCACTCGTTTTGGCAGATTTCTGGTTATTGAATAAAATATCATCTATAAAAAATAACGGAAGCTAAATTTCTCACGTCTCATATTTAAAATTTCAAGTCTATAATCTTACATCTATTTAAATGAAAAAACTCGCCCTACACTGGAAAATAATTATTGGACTTATTTTAGGGATTATCTGGGCTTTACTTTCCAGCAAATTGGGATGGAGCGAATTTACTATCGATTGGATTGCTCCGTTTGGAACGATCTTTATCAACCTCTTGAAGTTGATAGCTGTTCCTTTGGTTTTGGTTTCCATTATTAGTGGAGTGGCAAATATTGGCGATCCCGCGAGTTTGGGTCGAATGGGAGGGAAAACATTATTGGCCTATCTGGCCACAACCCTCTTTGCAGTTGGTTTAGGCTTAATATTGGTAAATGTAATTCAACCTGGAAAATTGATTGATGAACAGAGTAGGATCGATAACAGAATCAGTTATGAAATTTGGGCATCTTCAGAGGGACGGCAGATAAAAGATGGGATTAACTACCTTCAGGATCCCGCCTTTTTTGAGCGCGCGCAGAAAATTACAGATCTTTCTAAGGGAGAATTGAAAGATGCCTCGGTCACAGAAAAAATGAAGACGGCGGAGAAAACCAAGGAAACAACGCCCTTACAGCCTTTGGTGGACATAGTTCCAGAAAACTTCTTCTTTTCCCTGAGCGATAACGGATTGATGCTCCAGATTATCTTCTTTGGAATATTCTTTGGGATTTGTTTGCTTTTGATACCCAATGAGAAATCGAAACCCGTTACCGATTTTATGGACAGTGCGATGGAGGTCTTCCTAAAAATGGTTGATTTGGTAATGCAGGCGGCACCCTTCTTCGTTTTTGCTCTTTTAGCAGGTGTCGTAAGCAGGATGGCAGGGGATGACATAGGGAAGGTCTATGAGATATTTAAAGGGCTGAGCTGGTATTCCCTAACAGTATTTTTAGGCTTGATGTTAATGATTTTTATTGTCTATCCTTTACTTATAAAAATATTCCGAACAAAAATTCCTTACCGTGGATTTTTCAAAGCATTGGCACCGGCGCAGACCTTGGCCTTTTCTACCTCAAGTAGTGCTGCAACTCTTCCCGTAACCATGGAATGTGTGGAAGAAAACCTGGGAGTAAATAATAAGATTACCAGTTTTGTACTACCAATTGGGGCGACTGTGAATATGGACGGGACCTGTCTTTATCAGGCGGTTGCCGTAGTTTTTCTGGCGCAACTGCATATGATAGATTTAACCCTTGGCCAACAATTAACCATTGTTCTTACAGCCACTTTGGCCTCTATCGGGTCGGCAGCGGTACCCAGCGCAGGCTTGGTAATGTTGATTATAGTATTGGAGTCCGTTGGACTGAATCCGGCTTGGATTGCCATTATTTTTCCGGTAGATAGAATTTTGGATATGTTCCGTACCGTCGTTAACGTGACAGGTGATGCTACGGTTTGTACTATTATCGCCGATGGTGAGGGGATGCTCCATTATGAACCCAAAAACAATCCTTCCAAAACTTTTGATTTGGACTCCTGAGAAGGAAATGTTCCCATCATTAAGTGTTCATAATAAAAAGGTTAAGAGGTAACTTACCTGGGTATTTCTCGAATTATTTTTGGAACATTCCAAAGAATTTAATATCTTGGACTGTTCTCCCCAGAACTTTTTCCCCAAAATATTTTTTTCCTTTCGTAATTGTTTAAAAGCATATTTTATGAAGGCGCTTTTATTCCTTTTAGGGGCTCTATCTATTACTCCCAATTTCTATAGTCAGGTTGGGATTGGCATCACTACGCCTTCGCCAGCTTCCATGCTTGAGGTGAGCAGTACTTCTGATGAAGGGGATACTTATGCGGGATTTATGCCGCCTCGGGTGCCGGATATTTTGGCTAGGGATGCTATTCTTGCCAGTACAACAGATGTGGGGTTGCTTGTATATGTTGAAAATTTAGGATGTTTACAATTGTGGAATGGTTCAGGATGGGAAAGCGTCCATTGTATTAATACCGTTGGCTTTGCCAACCTATACCAGAATTTTGATTTGAATACTACCTGGGGATATTCTTCCGACGTTCCGTTTTTTGATAATGGAACTAGATCATTTTTTGGAATAACCGATAACTCTAGGGGCGGCTTTAGCCATATTACCACATTGACAAATAATTTTTTGGGAATCAATGATCTGAATGATCCAGAACATGGTAATGGAACTGCCCAATTTGCCACCATTACTTTCACTACAATTGATCTTTCATTGGCTCCAAATGGAGCAACTATTTCTTTTGATTATGAATTTTATAGATTTGATGGTGGGGATAAAGCATATTATACCATAATTTTAGATGGGATTGCACAACCGGAAGTGACATTAATTGAAGGTAGTGGAAATTTATCGCTCTCAGGTTCGGTTTTGGAAATAATTCCTCCTGGAACCATTTCTGCATCATTAAGAATAAGAATTAAACAAGATGGAGCAGACGACTATGCAGGGTTTGATAATTTTGCCATTGTGGCCAATTAGGTTTGGTATTCATATATGATTTAACCTCTCTTTTTAAACACATATAATATAAAAACCCTCCCTTCATTTCTGAAGAGAGGGTTATTAGATTAAAATTGGCTAATCTATTCCTTTATAATGAATTCTGCAGTACTTCCATTGTTACCATTTATAATAACCATATAAGTGGCACTGGAAAGATGGGATACATCGATAACTGTCTCGATGGTAGCTCCATTAAGATTATAACTTTGGATCAATCTTCCAGTAAGGTCATAAATAGATAGACTTTCAAGTTCAGAATTGCTTGAATTGAGGATATTCAATTGATCGCGCATAGGATTTGGATAAAGTGTGGTTCCAACCAAGGCTCCGTGGCTTCCCACATCCAATCTTTCACTAAATACCCCACAATCCATACCGCCATCGATAATGGTCCAATTGAAGGTGCCGGTCAAAATGTTCCTGCCGGGCTCACCCGCGCAGTATTTGCTTAAACCAGCATGAAACTTAACGTTGCTTTTTAAGGGCAGTGCGCTCCAGCCATTCAACAATGCATCATAATTGGAGGTGGAAAGAGTAACGTTTACAAACATGTTGGTCATATCTGTCACATTGCTGACGTCCCATGCTCCCAGGTTCTGGTCAAAACGATTGGCGTGAAAAAACATACTGCGCATATTTGTGACGTTGCTCACGTTCCAATTGCTTATATCCTGATTAAATTTCATGGCTGTAGCCAACATGTTGTTCATATTGGTCACGTTGCTCACGTTCCACGCACCAAGATCTTGGTTGAATATGGTAGCTCCGTGGAACATTTGCTCCATATCGGTTACATTGCCGACGTCCCATCCTCCAATATATTGGTTGAAAACGGAAGCCCCACCAAACATTCCTTTCATATTGGTTACATTCCCCACGTTCCAGTTGCCAATAGCTCCGTTAAACTTTCTGGCATAGGCAAACATTCCAGACATATCGGTCACATTACTTACGTTCCAACTATTGAGATCTTGATTAAAATTCATTGCAGTTCGGAACATGCTATTCATCGAAGTCACGTTGCCGACATTCCAATTGTCAATGGGTTGGTTGAACAAAGATGCTCCATCAAACATTTTTTCCATTGTTGTAACATTGCCCACATTCCAGTTACCAATGGGATAGTTGAAAATTGATGCCCCACCGAACATACCATACATGGATGTGACATTGCCTACATTCCAGTTGCCGAAGTTGGCATCACCGTTGAATTTTCTGGCAAAAGCAAACATTCCGTACATATCAGTAACCATGGAAAGATCGGGCATATCCATTGCGTGGCTCACAAGGTTTTCACAGCCCAAAAAGGCACTGTTCATTGATGTCCACGGATTGACACCCCATTGCTCAATAGACTTTATTTTCATTCGGTCTCCAGAATTGTTGAAATAGATACGTGGAAAAGCACCGTTTATCTTAACGGTATAAACACCTGGCGCTGTATAGATATGAGAAGCATCACCAAACCATCCGCCGTCAGTGTTACCATCTCCCCAATCCACACTGTAATTATATCCGCTTCCAGTAGTTGGGATGGTGATCATTTCGTTGGACATTGTTGTCTGCCAGGTAGTCACAAAGTATTCACCCGGATTTATTGAAGATGTAAGAAAACTAACCGGACCTGTAAAGATACTTTGATTACTTCCACAATCCGCTTTTACATAGACATCATAGTTTGTGCCAGCTGTCAAGCCGTTTATAACAGTATTTGACGAACCTGATGCAAGTACTGTTGTCCCCTCAGAATTTGGATCAAATCCCGGAGCCCCATATTGGATAATCCATTCGGTTTCTGATCCACCAGCTACCCAGGAGATGTCGGCGGTGGTTTGTGTAACCGCATCCACCGATAGGCTGGTAGGAGCTTGGCATACGGAACCAACGTCACAAGTTCCTTCCCAAATATAAACCCCATCCTTAGATAAATCAGGAATTGTCCATCCCCCATCATAAAGAGCAAGAGGATGCCCTATCATGCTAGAAGTAGTAGCCACCCAGAAAACAAATCCCCCGCTCCCATCACTAATGGAAAGTTCAATCCAATAAGTTGTTGGAGCGCCACTCTGACCCGGAAAAGTAAATGGAGTAACTGTCATTTGTAGTTCGTGTACATCATAACCACTTCCGCTACCAATAATCGTCTGGCTATCTATAGATACTGAATTTTCGGAACCAATCAATGTTCCAGGCAACCCCGATGCGTCGTCATAATAGTTAACGTTTACGGTAAGGATTGGATTGTTGGCCATAATACTTGCGGTGATATGCTCCAACGTAAAGTTGTCATCTGCCGCTACCGTTAGGTCATTGGCAGTTTTAAAGATGTAATCGGAAGAGCAATTATATCCATCCTCAAAAGTAAAGTCGTTGGGGTTTTCTTCAGAACAGTTTACGGTGCCACCGCCAAGTGGTCCACAATCGCCATCAAAAATATATACGGTATCCCACCCGGGATAAGGAAGCCACGTTGCCCCTGCATCCTCTGAATATGATAGTGGCAATCCCACCACACTAGCGCTAGTAGAATCAATATAACCGAAGTCAGAAGAAGTCATATCTACATATAATGATACCCAATAGGTTGTAGGCAATCCAGCCTGTCCCTGCAGCATTACGGGATTAATATCAAATACGATTTCAGAAATATCATATCCATTATTGTTTCCTATTATTGTCTGGGAAACTGGGATTACCGCAGCCTGTGAACTCTTTATCGTTCCTGGAAGATCGCTTGCATTCTCATAAAGGGTAATGTCCGCAGAAATTAGGGTTACACCAGGAATACTATGGATATTAATAGTAATTGTGTTTAGGGTAAAATCAGTATCCGCTGGCACGGTTATGTCTGTAGCTATGATTTGGACCGTATTCTTTGATGTAGTATAGCCAACTTCAAAGCCATTGGTAGGATTTTCCTGGCTGCATGCCAAATTGGATCGTTCAGCTGAGCTATTGGATAATTCCAAAGCTTCTTTATAATTGATAGTTTGGTCAGACTTAGGATAGAACTCTGGATGGCTTCCGCTCAACACTCCCGTGCTCGAGGGTAGGAAATTCCAACTTCCGGTTTTGGTGGTTTCCTGAGATTTGATTGTAGGCTTTTGAAATACAATAGGCTGGTTTTGGCTATGGTCTTTTAAACGTTGTTCCTGAACGGATGCAGTTGGCTTATTCGAGGATTCGACATCTGATCGGTTTACTCTCGAACCTTGACTGGAAGATTGCATAACTTGGGCGTTCATCGAAAGCGAGAGCAGGCCAACGATACAGATGATAACCGTAATTCTTTTCATGATTAAATAGTTTGGTTAATAAATAGGTTAAATGGTCAACAAGAAATACTAGAATCTCCGATGTATTTCTATATTTCGATTAAGGTCACCTCTCCTATAAAGGTGACTTTAAGTTCTATTCGTGTAGGGGTCAGAGCGAAATAAACTAATTTAAATATTAGCGTAATTCAAAGCGAGGGGATGAAGGGAGTTTTAGGAATATTCTTTTTCTAAATTTATAATGTCCAAATATTTATAATATCCTATTAAATTTAATTAAACATTACTAATTTATCAATTATTTTTCTTAATTAATTGAAAATAACACATCTTAAAGGTTTTCATTTATATATGTAATAATTGTTTTGAGTTTTATGACGAAATCTTGTAGAAAACTTAAAATCCATAATATTTTGAAGAAACAATAAAATAATACTGAGAATAAAAATTTCTAAGATTGGGCAAAAACCACTCGGAAATATCTGATCTGTCAGTTTTTGTGAAAATTAATTGACTGGTTTTTGACTTTTTTGGAAGAAGCGTTTAGGTCAGAATTTGATTTTGGTCGAAAGTTATTTTGAAGAAAATTCCTCTCAGGTTTTCAAAATCCAACACGTTTAAAATTTTATCTTTGTTTTCATGAACATCGAACAACAAATTATCTCACTTCGCAACGAACTCAGCGAACACAACTATAATTATTATGTACTGGACAATCCCACGATTTCAGATTTTGAATTTGACCAGAAATTAAACGATCTTCAGGTTCTGGAGCAGGCGCATCCCGAATATTACGATGCCAATTCGCCCACGCTTAGAGTGGGCGGTGAAATCACCAAAAACTTTGAAACGGTACCCCACACTTATAGAATGTACTCCCTTGAAAATTCCTATTCGAAAGAAGATCTTGAAGACTGGGAGAAGCGCATTGAAAAAATGGTCGATGGAGCCGTAGAGTTTACTTGCGAGCTTAAATATGATGGCGCTTCAATAAGCCTGACTTATGAAGATGGCCAATTAAAAAGGGCGGTAACCAGAGGCGATGGATTTCGGGGAGATGATATTACTGCTAATGTTAGAACGATTAGATCTGTTCCGTTGCATTTGCGTGGGGATTATCCTCCGCTTTTTGATATTCGCGGGGAAATTGTGTTGCCCTTTGAAGGATTTGCAAAAATGAATGCCGAAAGGGTAGAGTTAGGGGAAGAGCCGTATCGAAATCCGCGCAATACCGCCTCTGGAAGTTTGAAATTACAGGATAGTGCGGAGGTTGCGAGACGGCCTTTGGATTGCTTGCTCTATAATTTACAAGGAGAACGATTGCCTGTAAAGACCCAATTTGAAAGTCTTGAAAAAGCCAGACAATGGGGTTTTAAAGTGCCCGAAGCAGCTAAGCTTGCAAAAAATCTGGATGAGGTACTGGAATTTGTAAATTATTGGGATATTCACAGACACGAACTTCCATATGAAACCGATGGAGTAGTAGTAAAAGTAAACAGTCTACAACAGCAGGAAGAGCTCGGTTATACAGCTAAATCTCCTCGTTGGGCGATGGCCTACAAATTTAAAGCGGAACAAGTTTCTACACTTTTGCATCAAATTACCTATCAAGTTGGAAGAACTGGGGCAATTACTCCAGTTGCAAATCTTGAACCTGTGGAGTTGGCAGGAACCATTGTAAAACGAGCCTCGCTTCATAATGCCGATCAAATACAAAAACTGGATATTCGTGAAGGAGATACAGTTTTTGTTGAAAAGGGCGGAGAAATTATCCCTAAGATAATCGGAGTTGATTTTACCCAACGCGATCCCAATTCTTCCCCTACAAAATATATTACCGAATGTCCCGAGTGTGGAACTCCCTTAGTTCGCGCTGAAGGCGAAGCTCAACATTACTGCCCCAACGTCGAAGTTTGTCCGCCCCAGATAATTGGTAGGATTCAGCATTTTACTTCCCGAAAGGCAATGGATATTGAAGGGTTGGGCAAAGGAATTATTGAGATTCTGTATTATAATGGTTTAATCCAAAATTATTCAGATTTATATTATTTAAAATATGAAAAAATTATAGGTCTAGAAAGATGGCTTGATAACGAGACCGCTGGATTGAAATATAAAAATCACCTCCAGGTAGATCTTAAAACCGCCATTTTTGGATTAAGTTATAAATGGGGAAATTTAACTTTAAAGGATTCTGAATTATTAAGTAGCGAAATACACAGTATTAAAGATATCCTAAATTACAAAGTAGATAACACGAATTCCTATGGAAAGAAATTATTAAAGTTACAGTACAAACTGAAGAATTCATTAAAATCCATTGATTTGGAAAATTTCCCTTCATTAGAAGGATACGTTTCCTTTAATCTGTTGTTACAATTGAAGTTTCCTGAAATTTGTGCATTAGATTTATTTAAGAAAGATGAATTCTATAATTTGAATTATATAGATGAAAGCTTAAAATTAAGTAATTACAACAGAGTTAAAGATTTTGAACCATTTATAATTAAATTAGCAGACAGGAATAGGATAAGTATCCAAGATTTAACAGCAAGTAACATGCTTTTAGCGATTGAAGCGTCCAAGAGCCGTGATTTTGATAAAGTATTATTTGCTATTGGAATTAAAGATGTTGGGGAAGTCGGAGCTAAAAACCTGGCTATTCATTTTAAAAATTTAAATAATTTAATGAATGCCACTTATGAGGATCTAATTTCGATTCGTGATGTCGGTAATTCTGTAGCTATAAATATTCTTGAGTTTTTTGCAAGTGAAAGAAATTTAGAAATTATTGAAAGACTGAAAGTTGCCGGATTAAAATTTGAAATAGTGGAAAAGGAGCTTGGGTCGAATAAACTGGAGGGCATGACATTTGTCGTTTCGGGAACGTTTTCAATTGAAAGGAATGAATTGAAAAGAATAATTGAAGATAATGGTGGCAAAAATGTAAGCTCCTTAAGTAAAAACACTTCTTTTTTAATTGTGGGAGAGAATATGGGTCCCTCGAAGAAACTAAGAGCTGAAAAGGACAATATAAAAATGATTTCTGAGAAAGATTTTTTTAATATGTTATTATGATTAGTCGATACACGGCATTTGATTTTGAAACTGCAAGCGGTAAAAATCCCTGTTCAATTGGTATTGTTCTGTTTGAAAATGGAAATATAATTGATAGTTTTTATTCTCTGATTAATCCCGAAATCGAAAAATTTAATCCTTATACAATGAGAATTCATGGTATCACAGAAGAAGATGTGATGTTCGAACCGAATTTTAAAGAAGTTTGGAGAGAAATCAAACATTATTTCGAGGATACTACAATTGTGGCCCATAATTCAAGTTTCGATATGTCTGTGTTAAAATATTCGTTAGAAAGATATAGCATTACTGAGCCAAAACACACTTGTTTTTGCACACTTAGAATATCACGTCAATTTTTGGATTTAAGCAATTATAAACTGACTACTGTAGCGCATTATTATAATATTGTTCAAAACAACCATCACGATGCTTTAGAAGACGCCAAAGTCTGTGGCGAGTTGTTCTATAGATTATTGCAAAATATAAATGATTTTGAGAAGTTCCAGAAAGCGAATGATTATTCTCTTCGTTCAGTTCAAAGGAAAAGAGTTAAAAAACAGATTTCAACTAGTAAATCGGCAGTAGATTATTATCTGGAAAGGAAAAATGTAGAAAATCTTTTAGAGTCCACGTCAATTGCTTTGAAGGACTTGAATTTCGTTGTCTCCGGAGTTTTTACAAAAGTTTCCCGGGACGAACTAAAAAAACTGATTGAAGATAACGGCGGGAAAGTTTCCAGTTCTATTTCGTCTAAAACAAATTATGTGGTAGCCGGTGATAATATGGGACCGAGCAAAAAAACCAAAGCGGAAAGTTTGGGTATCCCTATTATTTCCGAGGATGACTTTTTAAAAATGATATAACGGTTGGGCTGCTTATTTCTACCAATTGGAATTTCATATAGTACTAATTTTAAATTCGCGGCATAAAATGCTATGTTGAAAACATATAAACTCCGTTCTTTAAAAAGACAAACCGACAAATCTTTAGCCGAAAGAGATGTTTCCCAAAGGAACGCACCGTTAACGTATTTGGGATTTTTAGTGGATGAAGCTTTGTACGAGGATTTTGAAATGCTTGCCGATTTTGGAGTGGAACTCGGTTTGCAACGTAAGAATATAAAGATATTTACGTTTATTGAAACGCGAAAAAAAATTCCATCTGTAAGACAAAACCAGATTACCAACAAAGAATTTGGATGGAATGGCGAAATTAAAAACGAAAGTGCCATAGAATTTCTCAATAACTCCTTCGATGTACTGATTGGTTATTACACCGGAAAGCATGATTTTTTGGATACATTGGTTGCACAGAGTAAAGCAAAGTTTAAAATTGGCTGTAATAGTGCGAATGAACAATTTTTCGATTTACTTTTAAACGTTGACCTAAACAAACCCAAAGATTTTAGAGAGGAAGTAACAAAGTATTTAAAGATTTTAAAAAAGATATAAAGCAATCTCGAATATGAAAGAATTAATAGGTACCGGAGTAGCATTAATCACACCCTTTAAAGAAGATTTTTCTGTTGATGTGGAAGGACTCAAAAAAGTGGTCAATTTTAATATTGAAAATGGAATTGACTATCTAGTTGTGCTCGGTACTACCGCCGAAACTGCCACTCTTTCCAAAGAAGAAAAGCAACTAGTTATCGATACGGTAATTTTAGCGAATAAAAAACGGGTTCCGTTAGTTTTAGGCATTGGTGGCAATAACACCCAAGAAGTAATTAATGAAATGCAGAACACGAACGTTTCCGATTTTACTGCTATCTTATCTGTTTCGCCCTATTACAACAAACCTACCCAAGAAGGGATTTACCAACATTTTTCTGCAATTGCGAAAGCTGCTCCCTTACCCATAATACTCTACAACGTTCCTGGTAGAACCGCATCCAATGTATTACCGGAAACGGTATTCCGTTTGGCCAATGATTTTGACAAGATTATCGCTATTAAGGAAGCTGCCGGAGATATAGTGCAAGCTATGCGATTGATTGCTGGCTGTCCAAAGGATTTCCTGGTAATTTCAGGAGATGATATGATCACCTTGCCAATGGTTCTTGCCGGTGGAGCCGGAGTTATTTCCGTAATTGGCGAAGGTTTCCCAAAGGAATTTTCTAAAATGGTCAAGCTCGGTTTGGATAAAAAGGCTGAAGAAGCTTACAAAATCCACTACAAAATAGCACCGGCCATAGATTACATTTTTGCCGAAGGGAATCCAGCAGGGATTAAAGCTGTTTTCAAAAAGCTGGGAATCTGTGGTGATACCGTTCGCTTACCGTTAGTTGGAGTAAGCAACAACCTCCGAAAAATGATTGATTCCTTTGTTGAAAACTTCTAAAAGGGAACCTCTATTATTTGAAGTTAAATATTTCAAAACAGAGGTAAATAATAGTCTTTAAACAAATATTTTAGCCCCATAATAAGTTTGCCCATTTTCGTATAATTCCTTACTTTTGCCCGATGTTTTTGAAACCCATGCGATTTCCTACTTTACTCTTAATTTGCATTTCCCTATTTTTTGCTTCCTGTGGTCAGTACCAAAAGGTACTTCGCAAGGATGATATGGGCAAAAAATATGTCTATGCAGATTCTCTTTACAAAAAAGGCAAATATAAAAAAGCATTGAAGTTGATGGAGCAATTGGTTCCCGCGTATAGGGGGAAGCCTCAGGCGGAGAGACTGATGTTTATGTACGCCAACACGTTTTACGAATTGGGCGACAGTTATTCAGCTGGATATCAGTTTGAGCGATTTACCCAAGCGTATCCTCAGAGCGACAGTACGGAAATAGCATATTTTAAATCCGCAAAGAGTTTTTACAATCTTTCGGAACCATTTTCCTTAGATCAGAAAGAGACCTACAGAGGTATGGAAAAACTGCAGGGTTTTATTAACACCTATCCAAACTCCGATAAAAGGGCCGAGGCAAATAGCCTCGTTACCGAACTCAGGACCAAATTGGAAAAAAAGCAGTTTGAAACTGCTAAACAGTACTACCGTATTGAGGATTATAAAGCTGCTATTGAATCGTTCGATAATTTTATTGCGGATAATCCAGGTACATCCTTTAGGGAAGAAGCATTTTTATACAGATTGAAAGCTGCTTATGCTTTGGCCATTAATAGCTTACCATCTTTGGTTCAGGAACGTTTAGCGACCGCCAAGGGATATTACAATAGCTTTACAAAATATTATAAGGATACTGACTCGGCGGCAGAGGCCTATGAAATTAGCCAGAAGATTGACGAAAAGTTGGTGTCCAAAGAAACAAAACCTACTATTTAATAATTTAGAATGATGGATATAAAAAATTCAGACGCACCCATTAGTACAGTCACTCTTGACAAAGATTTGATTGATGCTCCAACCGAAAACATTTATGAGGCTATTTCTATTATTTCTAAGAGAGCCAATCAAATAAACGGTGATATAAAAAAGGAACTTCTTGAAAAATTGGATGAGTTTGCTACTTATAACGACAGTCTTGAAGAGATTTTCGAAAATAAGGAACAAATAGAGGTTTCCAAGTTCTATGAAAGACTTCCTAAGCCACACGCTTTAGCGGTACAGGAATGGCTAGAGGATAAAATCTACTACCGAAATACAAAAGAAGAGGAATCGTTGGAAGGATAAGAGTCTTGTTTCCCCATGGGCATACAACTTTTATTAATATCTTACATCCAAATTAGAATCTAAGATTATGGCTGTTTTGAGCGGTAAAAATATCTTGCTGGGCATTACCGGCGGGATTGCCGCCTACAAAGCGGCTTTTTTGGTAAGGCTTCTTGTGAAAAAAGGAGCAAACGTAAAAGTGGTGATGACAACTTCTGCCAAGGAATTTGTTACACCTCTTACGCTTTCTACACTTTCCAAAAATGAAGTATTTTCCTCCTTTACCACTGAGCCATCAGGGGAAAACCCAGAGGAAAATCCCCTTTGGAACAATCATGTAGAACTTGCGCTTTGGGCAGATTTAATGTTAATTGCACCCGCCACCGCAAATACGATGTCTAAAATGGCAAGTGGAGGGGCGGATAATCTGTTGTTGGCAGTTTACTTTTCGGCAAAATGTCCGGTATATTATGCTCCCGCAATGGATTTGGATATGTATATACATCCAACGGTTTCAGAAGTCTTCAAGAAATTGGACAGTTTCGGAAATATCCAAATTCCCGCAACCTATGGCGAATTGGCAAGCGGATTGGTAGGCCAGGGAAGAATGGCTGAGCCAGAGGATATTGTTACATTCTTAGAAAACGATATTTTAAAGAAACTTCCCTTAAAAGGAAAAAAAGTACTGATTACAGCTGGTCCCACTTATGAGGCAATTGACCCTGTTCGATTTATAGGAAACCATTCTAGCGGAAAAATGGGTTATGCCATAGCCGAAGTAGCTTCAAAACTTGGTGCGGAGGTAATTCTTATTTCAGGACCGGTAAGTTTAAAGTTGGAAGATGATTATGTAAAAATAATCCGGGTTACTTCAGCCGAAGAAATGTACCGAGCGGCCCATCAATATTTTCCCAATTGCGATATTGCTATTTTAAGTGCCGCAGTTGCCGATTATCGTCCCGCAGATGTTTCTTCGGAAAAAATAAAAAAGAAAGATGATGATTTGGTTCTAAATCTTACAAAAACCAAAGATATACTTAAATCTCTAGGTGAGATAAAACAGAAGCAGTTTTTGGTCGGTTTTGCTCTTGAGACCCAAAACGAAGAGGAAAATGCAAAATTGAAACTCAAAAAAAAGAATTTAGATTTAATTGTTTTAAATTCGCTTCGAGACGAGGGAGCTGGTTTTCAATCGGACACCAATAAGGTAACCCTAATTTCAAAGGACAATAAAGTACTTCCTTTTCCTGTTAAAGCTAAGGCTGAGGTGGCAAAGGATATTTTGGACTATATTATAGAAAAAACATATGCGTAGAATTTTGCTTATTTTAATATGTATTGCGACGGCAAACTTAACATTGGCACAAGAACTTAATTGTACCCTAACCATAGATGCCGCACAAACGGGTCAACCAAACCTGCAATTGTTCCGTACATTGGAGACCCAATTGAGGGAATTTATCAACAATACCAAGTGGACCGACAAGACTTTTAAAAATCAGGAGCGTATAGACTGCAATATGACTTTGGTGATAAGCAGCATAGATGGCGAAAATTTTAATGGTACGCTTCAGATACAATCTTCTCGTCCTATATTCGATTCTACCTATGACAGCCCCGTTTATAATTACTTCGATCGTCAAGTAGATTTTAGATATAAAGAATTCGAACCTTTCAACTTTAATATAAACACCTTTGAGTCCAACCTGGTTTCCGTTGTAGCTTTTCACGTTTACACGATTATTGGTCTCGATGCTGACACCTACATTCCCAATGGAGGAGAATCCTACTTCGAGATTGCAAAACAAATTACCAACACCGCTGCCGGTAGTGCTTATTTAGGCTGGAAATCAAAGGATGGGAATCAATCGAGATACCAATATAACGATGCACTACTTTCTTCCGTTTATAAGGAATTCCACCAGGCGATGTATGATTACCATCGAAAAGGCTTGGATCTTATGGCTGCCAAGCCAAAAGAAGCGAAAGAAGCAGTTTCAAATGCCATTACATTGCTAAAAGGAATTAACGACAGAAGACCGAACTCATTTTTGCTTCGAACTTTTTTTGATGCAAAAAGCGATGAAATTCAATCTATTTTCAGTGGCGGACCACAAGTGGATATAGTCCAGTTGGTGGAGAATCTTAACCGAATGGCACCTACCAAAAGAAGTAATTGGGAAGAAATAAAATTTTGATTTTATATTAATAACTTTGGCTTTTTGATTTATTATAGAGTCATTATCCCTCGAAATATTTCTATTTAGCATTTAAATTATAATCCCCTAATATTCAGAATCGACCGTGATTACAACTCTCGCTATAAAAAATTATGCACTTATAGAAGATATTCGTGTGGATTTAGAAGAGGGACTTACCGTAATTACCGGTGAAACCGGAGCTGGAAAATCTATTATTCTGGGGGCTTTAGCTTTATTGCTGGGCAAACGTGCCGATATTGGCAGCGTAAAGGATGCCTCGAAAAAATGTGTTGTTGAGGGTCATTTCTTGATAGAGAACTATAACCTACAAGCTATTTTTGAGGAGAATGATCTTGATTACGACGCCCACACAATTCTTCGTCGTGAAATATTGCCGAGTGGAAAGTCCCGCGCTTTTGTAAATGACACTCCTGTATCATTATCCCAACTTCAATCCGTTGCTCCTTTATTGGTTGATGTTCACAGCCAACACGAAACTCTGGAAATCGCTTCGGAGAGCTTTCAATTGGAGGTAATAGATACTTTAGCGGAAAATTTTAAAATTTTAAAGACTTATCAGGAGCAGCTCCGCGAATTCCAAGCCCATGAAGAAAAGCTGGAGGCTCTAAAATTGGAAAAGGTCTCTGCAACCAAAGAGTTAGAATACAATACGTTTCTTTATAATGAATTAAAGCAGGCGGGTCTTGAAGGATTGGATCAACAGGAATTGGAAGAGACCTATGAAACATTGAACAATGCCGAAGAAATACAAAATGCGTTTTTTCAGGCAGAACAATTGCTTCAAGAGGAAAGTGTTGGAGGTATTGAAACTGCCAAAGAAGCCAGGCTTGCTGTAGGACGGATCAAGGGTTTTTCCACTACCTATGAAGATTATTGGCAGCGATTAAACAGTGCGATTATTGAACTGGAAGATCTTTCAGAAGCAATGCGAAACACTGCCGAAAAGGTAGCTTCCGATCCGCAACGTCTCTTCGAAGTAAATGAAAAACTTCAGCAACTTTATAAATTGCAACAGAAACACAATCTGCAAACTGTTGGTGAGCTTTTGGAATTTCAGAATTCCTTAGAGGAAAAGGTTAACAAAACCTTAGGGCTTGAGGACGAAATAACACAGCTTGAAAAGCAAGCGAAACAATTTTCCGAAGCCGCACATAAATCTGCCCTGGTAATCCATAAGGGAAGAACGAATGCCATTCCGCAGTTAAAAAAGCAATTGGAAGAAATCCTGGGTTTATTAGGATTGCCGAATGCGCAATTTCAATTTAATTTAAAATCTTCCTCAGATTTTAGACGAAATGGAACGGATACGCTGGAGCTGTTATTTACTGCAAACAAAGGTATGGCTTTGGGTCCCTTGAAAAAAGTGGCCTCAGGTGGAGAAATGAGCAGGATAATGCTTGCCATAAAAGCAGTATTAGCACGCTATAAAAAACTACCTACACTTATATTTGACGAAATTGATACGGGAGTTTCGGGTGAAATAGCCAATAAAATGTCCACCATAATGTGGGAAATGGGTAGAAACATGCAGGTTTTGTCAATTACGCATTTACCCCAAATTGCCGCAAAGGGAGAAAACCATCTAAAAGTATATAAAGAAGATATAGACCATGTTACGGTTACTCATTTAAGAAAACTGGACAGGGAAGAACGGATTTCAGAAATTGCCCAAATGCTTGGAGGGAAGAATATTTCGGAAGCAGCTATTGCAAATGCAAAAGAATTATTGAATTAAAATGTATCTTTACTTTTCTGATTTTTCAAAGTAACTGGCCCAAAACAAAAGGAAGTTAAACATTAATTTATAAAATATGTCATATAATCTACTAAAAGGAAAACGCGGAATTATTTTTGGAGCATTGGACGCTAATTCCATTGCCTGGAAAACTGCCGAAAGAGTTCATGAGGAAGGTGGAAAATTTGTGCTATCTAATGCACCAGTAGCAATGAGAATGGGTCAAATTCAAGAATTGGCGGAAAAAACAGGCTCCAAAGTTATTCCTGCAGATGCAACAAGTCTTGATGATCTTGAGAATTTGGTGGATCAAGCGGTTGAAAAATTGGGCGGAAAATTGGACTTTGTATTACATTCAATAGGAATGTCCATTAACGTAAGGAAAGGAAACCACTACACAAGCCAAAATTATGACTATACCCACAAAGGTTGGGATGTTTCCGCTGGCTCATTTCATAAAACAATGCAGGTTCTTTATCAAAAGGATGCAATGAACGAGTGGGGAAGTATTATTGCCCTTACCTATATGGCCGCGCAAAGAGTTTTTCCAGATTATAACGATATGGCAGATAATAAGGCTTATTTGGAAAGTATTGCTCGCAGTTTTGGATATTTCTTCGGAAAAGATAAAAAAGTACGGGTGAACACAATTTCCCAGTCTCCAACACCTACAACAGCAGGGCAGGGTGTGAAAGGTTTTGACGGATTTATAAGCTACGCCGATAAAATGTCACCTTTAGGAAATGCAACTGCATTAGATTGCGCCAATTATACTGTGGCAATGTTTAGCGATCTAACTAAACGAGTAACCCTTCAAAACCTTTACAACGATGGTGGATTCTCCAATATGGGAGTAAGTATGGATGTGATGGATGCGTTTGTTAAGGGAGCGGAATAAGTTTATCGTAAAAGATTTAAAAATATTATTTCAATAAAAAAGCCATCTCGATTGATGGCTTTTTTATTGAATATTGTTGAAAAATTTTAAACCTGAATTACCCCCAAATTAAATGGTTTCTCAATAGGAGCGTGGTTTGCAGCCTCAATTCCCATCGATATCCATTTTCGCGTATCAATTGGATCAATTACGGCATCCGTCCAGATCCTCGCTGCTGCGTAATACGGAGATATTTGTCTATCGTAACGCGCTTTTATTTTATCGTATAATTCCTTTTCATCCTCCTCTGAAAGCTCCTTTCCTTGTTTTTTCAAGGAAGCAGTTTCAATTTGTAGCAACACCTTGGCGGCACTATTTCCACTCATAACGGCGAGTTCGGCACTCGGCCAAGCTACGATTAATCTTGGATCGTACGCTTTCCCGCACATGGCATAATTTCCTGCACCATAGCTATTTCCAACCACTACGGTAAACTTTGGTACCACACTATTGCTTACGGCATTAACCATTTTTGCGCCGTCCTTTATTATTCCTCCATGTTCACTTTTGCTTCCTACCATAAATCCTGTCACGTCCTGTAGGAAAACCAAGGGAATTTTTTTCTGATTACAATTTGCAATAAATCGAGTTGCTTTATCTGCGCTATCGCTATAAATAACTCCCCCAAACTGCATTTCGCCTTTTGTGGTCTTTACTAATTTTCGTTGGTTTGCGACGATACCCACTGCCCAGCCATCTATTCGGGCATATCCCGTAAGAATGGTTTTTCCGTAACCTTCTTTATACTGCTCAAAATCGCTATCGTCCACAAGGCGTTCAATAATCTCTAGCATATCGAATTGTTCAGTACGCGCCTTCGGAATTATTCCGTAAATCTCATTCGGATTCTTCTTTGGTTTTACTGATTTTTCCCTATTAAATCCAGCCTTGTCAAAATCACCTATTTTGGAAACAATGTTTTTTATGGTGTCCAAAGCGTGCTCATCATCTTTCGCTTTGTAATCGGTAACTCCACTAATTTCACAGTGAGTTGTTGCACCACCCAAGGTTTCGTTATCAATGGTTTCGCCAATAGCGGCTTTAACCAGATAGCTTCCCGCCAGGAAAATACTTCCTGTCTTGTCAACGATAAGAGCTTCATCGCTCATAATTGGAAGATAGGCCCCACCGGCCACACAACTGCCCATTACGGCGGCGATCTGGGTGATTCCCATACTGCTCATTACGGCGTTATTTCTAAAAATCCTTCCGAAGTGTTCCTTATCGGGAAAAATTTCGTCTTGCATTGGGAGATAAACTCCGGCACTGTCCACCAAATAAATTATTGGCAGACGATTTTCTATGGAGATTTCTTGGGCCCTAAGATTTTTCTTTGCGGTTATGGGGAACCATGCTCCCGCTTTTACGGTTGCATCATTGGCCACTACAATGCATTGCTTGCCCTTCACATACCCAATTTTTACAACCACTCCGCCGCTAGGCGCACCACCCTGTTCCTCATACATTTCATAACCCGCAAAAGCACCTATCTCAATACTAGGCTGATCGGTATCCAACAAATATGCGATCCGCTCCCTGGCGGTCAGTTTTCCTTGTTTATACTGTTTTTCGATTCGGTCTTTACCACCACCGAGTTTTATCTTGGCAAGTTTATTCTTTAAACCTGAAACCAGTAGTTTATTATGGTCTTCGTTCTTGTTGAAATTTAAATCCATGTAAAATCCTTTGTTTTTGGCTAAAATACGAAATGCAAATAATGATTTTCTATAATCGTCATCAAAAATCCACTTCGTTTTTTATACACTATGGATTCGAGCCCCAGAGGATTATTTCTCCATTCCTATCCTTCTTAAAATTTCTTTTAAATTGTTACGTGCAATTGAAACTTAGATCTATTTTCGATTTCCATTTCGATTTCCATTTCGATTTCCATTTCGATTTCGATTTCGATTTCGATTTCGATTTCCATTTCATTTTGCTCGAAATTTGGATTCCTATTTATGTTTAACTCTGACATTTTGTTAACTATATTCTACTATATATTGTCGATATTTGCTTTTGTCCATAAATTTGCGGCATAAAAGAACCACTGAAAAAATAAACTATGGGAATGAACAAAAATACTGTATTAGCTTGGGCAACATTTATAATGATCGTAGTTGGCTGTGCACTTATTCTTTTGGGGGCTTTCCGGTATGATGATGTAGCTGGGTATGGTTTTGCCGCAGTTGGTATTGGCTTTTTCGCCATTGCCTGGGTTTTTAATGCTTTAAAAGGAAGAGTTTAATAGTACGCAATTTAGATATATCTAATTAAAACTTTAAGTGATTTTTAGATAGGGAAGATTTTAGGATTTAATTTTATAAATGGGTAAAGAACTAGAAATTCGTGAACGGCTTGCCAAACATCTTGAAGGTGGTGAAGCTTTTATGCCCGTTACCAAAATGCTGGAAAAAATATCTTTTGAAGATATAAATACCCGTCCCATTAATTTACCATATTCCTTTTATGAACTTTTTTTCCATATAGTCTTTACCCAAAAGGATATAGTAAAATTCACTTGTTCCGATGATTATACTGAACCAAAATGGCCGGAATATTATTGGCCCAGAGAAAAAGTCTGTAATTCGAAAGAAGATTGGGAAAGCTTAAAAGCGGAATATACAACTGATAGGGAACGACTCAAAAAGTTCCTTCTCAGTGAGTCCAATAGCCTAATAGATCCAGTTAAAAATGGAAAGGACAATCAAAGTCTGCTTCGGGAAATATTGCTGACTATAGAACACACAGCTTACCATACAGGACAATTGATGATACTATTAAGGTTGTTGAATTTACACTAATGTGTTTTAGGTCTGGGGTTTATGGTTTTAATTATTGCTTGGTATGGCGAGGATAGGAAGATTCGAAGATTTAGAAGTATGGCAGAATGCAAGACTAAATTGCCAATTTGTTAAAGAACTATTTCAGACAATTGGAATTAGGAATAATTACAGACTCCGCAATCAAATGGAAGGGAGATCAGGTTCAATAATGGATAATATAGCGGCAGGATTTGTTAGAGATGGGACTAAAGAATTTATTAATTTTCTTAGTTATTCCAAAGGCTCAGTATCAGAACATAAATCTCAAACTTATAGAGCATTTGATAAAAAACTTATCTCTGAGAAGCAATTCAACAACCTTGTCAATATGTGTGAATTAGAAAAAAACAAATTGGGAGCGTTTGTGTACTATTTAAAATATTCCGAAATCAAGGGACAGAAATTCAAGAGGGATTAAACTCCCCACTACAAACAATAAACAATAAACTACAAACATTTATGTCTGACGATAAAAAAGTAATCTTCTCAATGTCTGGGTTAACAAAAACCTACCAAAATGCCCAGACTCCAGTTTTAAAAAATATTTATTTAAGTTTTTTCTACGGTGCCAAGATTGGGATTCTCGGTCTTAACGGTAGCGGAAAATCTACTCTTTTGCGCATTATTGCCGGAGAGGAGAAAAACTATCAGGGAGATGTTGTATTCGCACCGGGATATACCGTGGGATATTTGGAACAAGAACCAAAATTGGATGAATCCAAAACTGTTTTGGAAGTGGTTAAGGAGGGTGTTCAGGAAGTTGTGGATATTCTAGATGAATATAACAAAATCAACGATATGTTCGGGATGCCGGAGGTGTATGAAAATCCCGCCAAAATGGATGAATTAATGGATAAGCAGGCAAAACTTCAAGATAAGATTGACGCTACCAATGCTTGGGAGTTGGATACTAAGTTGGAAATCGCGATGGATGCGCTGCGAACTCCAGATCCCGATAAGTTGATTGGCGTTTTATCCGGAGGAGAAAGGCGACGTGTTGCACTATGCCGATTATTGTTAAGAGAACCGGATATTCTTTTACTTGATGAGCCTACCAACCACTTAGATGCAGAAAGCGTGCATTGGTTGGAACATTTCCTTTCAAGTTATAAGGGAACTGTTATCGCCGTGACCCACGACCGTTATTTCCTTGATAACGTCGCTGGTTGGATTTTGGAATTGGATAGAGGAGAAGGAATTCCTTGGAAAGGAAATTATTCCTCTTGGCTAGATCAAAAATCGAAACGATTGGCGCTGGAACAAAAACAAGCTGGAAAACGTCAAAAATCATTGGAACGTGAGTTGGAATGGGTTAGACAAGGGGCAAAGGGCCGTCAAACTAAACAGAAAGCACGTTTACAGAATTATGATAAACTTTTGAGCCAAGACCAAAAACAATTGGATGAAAAACTCGAAATTTATATTCCAAATGGTCCACGTTTAGGTACTAATGTAATTGAAGCTAAGGGTGTAGCAAAGGCATTTGGCGACAAGTTGCTCTATGATAATCTTAATTTTAAATTACCACAAGCTGGGATTGTTGGAATTATTGGTCCGAACGGAGCCGGTAAAACCACCATTTTCAAAATGATTATGGGTGAAGAAACTCCAGATAAAGGTTCATTTGAAGTGGGTGAAACTGCTCAAATAGCTTATGTGGATCAGGCACATAGTAATATAAATCCTGATAAAACTATCTGGGAGAATTTTAGCGATAGTCAGGAATTGATTATGATGGGCGGAAGGCAGGTAAATTCCCGCGCTTATTTAAGTCGCTTTAATTTTAGTGGTAGCGAGCAAAACAAAAAGGTTTCAATGCTTTCAGGTGGTGAAAGAAACCGCCTACACTTAGCGATGACTCTTAAAGAAGAAGGAAACGTGCTGTTGTTGGATGAGCCAACAAACGATTTGGACGTAAATACGCTGCGCGCCCTTGAAGAAGGATTGGAAAACTTTGCAGGATGCGCCGTAGTTATCAGTCACGACCGCTGGTTTTTGGATCGTATTTGTACCCACATACTCGCCTTTGAGGGAAACAGTGAGGTATATTTCTTTGAAGGCGGATTTACGGATTATGAAGAAAACAAAAAGAAACGACTAGGTGGAGATTTAATGCCAAAGCGTATTAAGTACAAAAAACTGATAAGATAAGATATGTGGAAAAACATCATTATTGTAGCCATAGTATTCACTTTGGCATCCTGTGGATCCAGTAAAAAAGGAGCACAAGCGTCAAAGGAATCCAACAAGATTGTTTTGGGAACGGAGACCATGGCGTATAAAAGTTTGGGAAATGGAGTAGCCTCCATTTCCCTCAAATTATACGATAACGATACTTTTAAATTTGACTTTAAAAGTATTCCCCAACCAGAAACGGATGAAAAGGAAGTGAAGATTTCCGAAAAGGGAACATTTACTTCAGATGGCGCCTGGAAAACGCTTTATTTTAAAGATCCGAAATTTTTGCTTGCCGCAATTTTTGATACCGATTTCGGTTCAGGAAAAGAGTTTGATGTTATAGACGAAGAACACGTTAAAATCGATACATCGAAAAAATCACTCTCAATTTGGGGAGTTGTTTGCGATAAGGAATAGGGAGTGAGGTTCTTCCTGGGCTCCGCTCAGGAGCCCTAGTTTGGGGTGTAACTCGTAAAGTGCTATTGATTACCCTCAGAATTTGTAGCCAAGAAAATAAATTCTTTGTTGAATTATTTCGAGTTATTTTCCAAATAATATCTTTCAATTATTTCATCGGAAGCTTTGATGGTATTCTTTGCCCATTGCATTTCTATTTCCAATTTTTCGCCCTCCGAAAGCTGCCATGGAATATTGCTTAATTTTATATGTGACACAACACTTTGCAGAATTATGGCAGCAGAAACGGAAATATTTAGACTTTCGGTAAAACCATACATTGGTATTTTTAGATAACCATCGGCATTTTCCATTACCGTATCGCTTAACCCATCATTTTCTTTTCCGAAGAAAAACGCACTTTTCTTTGTAAAATCAAATTCGTGAAGCAAAGTGGAATTGTTATGGGGCGTTGTTGCAACAATTTGATATCCTGAATCTCGAAGACTTTTGATGCAATCTTTTATAGAATTGTATCTGTTCAATGATACCCATTTCTGTGCGCCCATAGCGATTTCCTTGTCAATTCTCTTACTCACCCTTTCTTCTACCACGTGTAAATCTTGAATACCAAATACATCGCAGGTCCGCATCACTGCACTGGTGTTATGAAGTTGGTATACATCCTCGGTAACTACGGTAAAATGACGAGTTCTCTCAGACAGAATTTCTTTAAATCGTTCTTTTCGCTGTGCCGTCAGATAGGTTTCTAAATATCGAAGTAATTCTATATCCAAAACTAAAAGGTGTTGGGTTAATGTGAATTGTGGCTTATCAATAATTTTAAATCAATAGCGTCCTAAACGTTTTAAAAATAGAAGGAAATTTTTGTTCCCCAAAGTCTCCCTTTGAGGTTCATCACAAAAAGCCCTTCTCTGATGGTAAATATAACGTTGTTTTCGCAAATAAACTCAAAACTTGATACCTCAAGATTCAAGAAACTAGTTAGGTCGCACCAAAGCGCCAAGCATCAAAAGGGGTTTGACAGTTGGTCGAATCTGGTCTTAATGCTATTCTGCCAGTTTGCCAAAAGCCAGTCCCTGCGGGACATAAGCAACGGCCTGCGCTCTGCCGGTAATCTCAACCATTTAGGGATGCAACAGGCCTCTGAAGAACCCACGGTCGGTTATCAGAACAAAAATAGAAACTGGGAGCTTTTCAGGAATTATTTACGTCCTGATGGAAAGTCTGGGACAACAGGCTCATATGAAGCGGACCAAATTCAAGATCAAATCAAAAATATTCCTGTTGGATGCCACCACCATAAGTCTTTGTTAAAACATTAAAACCACAGGCAAAATAAAAGTATACGTTTTTTTTGATACTATTATATCTTTTGGTGATCTCACAATTTATTTCAACCGATTCGATAACTTACGACTTTAGATATTGATTACACGACGTCTCGAAAAACACCACTACAAGTCCAATTTAGTTTTAGAGATGTAATAAATAATATGTAGTCAATTATCTTCGCATATGGAGATTGGGTTGAAGATATTCATGCAATCTCAACCCAGGGAGAACCTATTTTTTCACAACTTTGAAGACTTTGACTTCTCCAATTTCAGTAATTATTTTACACATATAAATACCTGGTTTCAGTGTGCTTATATCAATTTTTCCATTTTGCAACTCATTAAAGGAAAGCACCATTCCTCCTGCCATGTTGTATATTTGAATAGATCTAATTGTTTTTTGTAATTTTATATTAAGGAAATCACTTACCGGATTCGGATAAAGGGCTATTTCAAATGAATTTACGTCCTCTATACTCAATGTTTCACATGTTCCCTCCACTGTCATAATACCTTCAGTATTATCACTATGAGGCATCCATTCACCTCCGGCAGATGGCCAATTCACCCACTGTGGATTAGAAGGGCCATTTGTATACAAAGCTGTATTCCAAAAAGCAATATCACCTGTTGAAAATAATTCAGAGGCAATACTTATCCAATAAAATTTCATTTCATTTGTATTATTAATCAATAAAACATTTGCAAAAGAAAGATCAATAACCACTCTATATAAAGACCAATCATCTATAAGTGTAGCTTCAAAATCACCTTGATTAAAAATATAGGCAGAACCAATTTCAGAGCCAACTCCTCCAGAACCATTATCTTCATGCAATTGAATAGTAAATCCAGTTGGATAACCGTTCTCTGCAAATGCTTCAAATGTGAGCATTTGAAGATTGAAAGTAGAATATGGATCTATTACGACATCATTTGCAACTTTGTTACCGGTTGAAAATGCTAATCCCATTTGAAAAATAGGGCGATCAATACCATATTCCTGAACACAGTCAACAGCTGGATCTGAAGGTATTACAACTTCAACATTATTTTGAGAAGTAAGATAATTTTGTTGAGAATAAAGAAAACTAACTCCTAAAGACAGGAGAGTAAACAAGGAGGTTTTTAATGATTTCATGATTTATACATTTTAAGTTATTTACACAATGATACTTTAAAACACCTCTTTGGTAATAAAATTCCATCGTTAAAAAGCGAACGTTTTGTAAAATACAAGTTTTGAGAGTAATCAGATAAATAATTGTAAGCCATTTGACATCTGAAATGATGCAATCAGAAATCTTTAGTTTGAAATGTTTATAGTTTGGAGGTTTAATAAATATTCGTAAAGCGAAATGTCTTCTTTTTCGACTCCCATTTTTTTGATTATGCGGTTTTTTCTTGCGCGACATGCGTCATATGTGATATTAAAAACAGAACTTATTTCTTTTAGATTCAAATTCATATACACATAGCTCAGGAAGCGCAAGTCCCTTGCTGTTAATTTAGGATGTTTTGTTTTGAGGTTATTCAGAAAGTCAGAATTTACGCTTTCAAAGTGCCTCATAAAATCTTGTTGTGCGTCATCAGTTTTTAAAAAAGATTTCATTTGCCTAACTGTTTCGTTATAGTGTGTGATATCTCCTTCATTAAGAGAATTTATTATTTGACGAATCAGATTATTTCTATCAGTTTGGTAAATAGTTTTGACGAAAATTTCTCTATTTTTCTGTGCTATCTTGTTTTTTAATTGTTCTTGCCTTAATAAAGCTTGATGTTTTACTGCTTTCAAATTTTCTTCCGTAAGAATTTGCTCTTTTTTTCCCTTTTCAAGTTTTAAATTTGTGATTATCATTTTTATGTTTTTGTCGTTAACCCAGTTTTTCATAGTTTTATAAATAAATAAAGCTATAAAAATGACGAACACAATTGCACCAGCAAATATTATTCTTTCCGTTTGTTGTTGTTGTTTTTTATTGGTAAGTTCAGTTTGGTATTCAAAAACTTTAAATTTCACCTTGTAAGTTTCAAATAAACTTCTATTTATTGTTGCATTAAGAGAATCCTTGGCTTGATAAGTAGAATCTTTATAGGCAAGGGCTTTGGGATAATCTCTTTTTTTTAGGTAAAAATCTGAAATGTTATTATATAATTCAACTTTATCTACTAAATCTACATTATTCTGTAGTCCTTTTTTTGAATAGTAAATTGCCAGATCATAATTATCCTTCTTAGCGTAAATTTCACTTAAAAAAATAATAATGCATGAATAGCACTCTTTCCTATAATCTTCTTCTTTTCCCATAATCAATTCATTATGGATATCATTCACTATATTTAAGGCTTTATTTATTTCCCCTTTCTTAAAAATCGATTCTGCATAAACTTTTTTCCACATCAAATCGAACCCTATATTCCTAATACTATCTTTTTCTTTTTTAAGTATTTTTAAACTTTCATCAGGTAGGTCAAGTTTGTTATATACATTTGCAATATTGATAACCGTATATTTTTTAATCTTAAATTCAATTTCGTCAATAGGTTCGTTAATCAGATTGTATGATTTTAACATGTAATACAAAGACTCTTCGTATTTTTTTTCCGTTTCATACAAAACTCCTATCCCTGTAAGAGGTGCAGCTCCTTTACTTATAAGTATTTTGACGTTTTGAGTTAATTTGAATGACTCTTGAAAATAATTAAGAGCTTCTGCATAATTGGAGATATAAAAGTATAAAAATCCAATATCATGTTTAATCTTCCATAATAAATCGTTCCATCCATTTACTGTAGCAAAAGATTCTGCTGTCAGAAGTTTTTCAAGAGCATTGGCATAGTCTTTTTTATCGATATCCTGAACTCCATCTTCAATCAATTTCACACATCTCTCTCGTTTGTTTTTTTCTTCGATATTAGGATTAGGAAATATAATACTCGTAAATAAAAATAAAAAAAACAGAATATAATTTTTATTCAGTACGAATCTAATAAAATAAAACACAAAATTTTTCATTTTACAATTACGTGATAATTAACTATAATTGGTTATTGATAACAAATCAATATCGCCCTAAAGGTTTAAAAAATAGAAGGAGATTTTTATTCCTCAAAGTTCACCTTTGAGGAACAAAAAACCCCGTTCTCTGGTGATAAATATAATGTTGTTTTCTCAAATAATCTTAAAATTAGATATTTCAGAATTCAAGAAACTAGTTAATTCACACCAAAGACGATCATCAAAAAGGGGTTTGACAGTTGGGAGGCAGCAATCTTTTCAGGGACATAAAACAGCAATTGCACATAAAGTCTTTTATCGGAACCAGTGAGAATGCGGTGATGATACAGATATGGACCGCATTGATAACCATTCTCATCCTAAAAGCATTAAAAGCTCAGGCAAAGCATCCTTGGTATCTGTCAAATCTGGTGGCCTTTATTAGGCTTAATCTTTTTGTGAAGGTGGATTTGCACAAATGGCTTGATAATCCATTTGCAAAGGAACAACCTCCACCCAATAAATATATACAGGGGGTTCTTTTTTGAAAATCAGTCAAAACCTTGAAGTAAACCAGTAAAATGGTTAGATTTAGTGTGTCTTAAATTTATTTAGGACAGGATTGATTTTAAATTATTAATTATCGATTTGAATGGGTGAATCTATTTTGCGAAGATAAAAGTAATTGTCTATTTTAAAGGACTATTATTACCTTGCGTAATAAATCATATATAAACTAAAAAATAAGAAATTGAAAATAGTAGTTCTCACCGGTGCAGGCGTTAGTGCGGAAAGCGGAATAAAAACCTTTAGGGACAGCGGCGGCCTCTGGGAAGGACATGATGTTATGGAAGTGGCCTCACCAGAAGGATTTGCCCGAAATCCAGAAGTTGTATTGGAGTTTTATAACGAGAGGAGAAGACAGCTTTTAAAAGTTCAACCTAATGCGGCTCACAAATCACTAGCTGAATTAGAAAAATATCACGAGGTGACAATCATAACCCAAAATGTGGATAATCTTCATGAAAAAGCAGGAAGTACGAATGTAATCCATCTCCACGGAGAGTTGATGAAAGTTCGGTGTATAGAGGATGAGAATCTAATTTTGGAATGGGAGAATGATTTAAATCTGGGCGATCTATCTAAAAATAATCACCAACTCCGTCCGCATATAGTATGGTTTGGAGAAATGGTACCTATGATAGAAGTTGCGGCAGAAGTTGTGGAAAAAGCAGATGCAATAATTATCGTCGGAACCTCAATGCAAGTGTATCCGGCGGCTGGTTTGGTGCAATATGCTAAAGACAATATTCCCATATACTTTGTAGATCCTAAACCGTCGATTTCGGAAACCAGAAATATCACCGTTTTTGCGGAGAAGGCATCCACAGGTGTTCCGAAAGTAGTTCAAATTCTAGCTCAAAAGGAATAAATAAAAATGATTGTTTTTAGAATCGTTATTTTTAAAAATATCAAATCATATTGAATAAAGTTTGAATTGGAAATCTATAGAAAAAATAACTCCTCGCTTTGAAAAAAGATTTTATCTCCTCAACCTTAAAAAACTTATGCAGGCCAGAAAATATCATTCTGATTTGTGCCTTCTTTTTTTCCCATCAGTCTTTCGCCCAAAAGCAATCACGAATAGATAGTCTTCAAACGATTTTTCAGTCAGAAACCAACGATTCCCTTAAGGTAATTCACGAAATTACTCTGTCAAAGGAGATCCATCGGCACAAGCATAACATCGACCTTGAATATAAACACGCCCAAAGCGCGGCGGACCGGGCTCTAAAAATTAAGGACACCCTTTTATATGCCAGAGCACTTGATAATCTGGGATTACTTTATCGATATCACGAACACTATGATGAAGCGCTAACGCTACACGCAAAAGCCTTTGAACTGATAAGGGAAAGAGATGTAAAGCCACTATATAAGATGATCTTCGCCAATAATGCAGGGGTAGCCGGACGATATAACCATAACTACGACAAAGCCTTCAATTTTTATCTTCAAGCTTTACAAATTGCCGAAACCGAGAACGATCTTAAAAACATCGCTATTTCCAGCAATGGTATAGGGAACACCTTAAGTAATATTCCGGGTCGGGAAAATGAAATCATGTTCTATTTTGAACGTGCTCTTGAGGCAGAAAAAGCTAGAAATAATAGCTTGGGTATGGCCATGAATTATCTGTCTATAAGCGGATATTATATGGATATTGGAGATTATCAGACAGCGCGAAAATATTTAGATGATCTATTGGCAATCAATACAGAGAGAAATGATTTGTTTGGTTTGGCTATTACTTATGAATTTAGAGGAATTTCTTATCTAAAGGAAGAAATCGATCTCGACAAGGCCGTTTCCTATTTCAAAAAATCTGTAGATCAATTCAAAGCCCTCAATAATGAACACAAGGAAGCGGCCTTATTGGTGCATTTGGGAGACACATATTTGAAAAAGGGCGAATTGAATAGAGCTGAGAATTTTTATCAGCAATCATTGAATCTCTCCAAAAAATTGGGCTCTTTTGGTTTAATAAGTTCAAATGCCTCCAAGCTTTCCTCATTGTCTGAGAAAAAAGGGGATGCAAGATCTGCTTTGGAATATTACAAATTATCCCATGTTTATAGGGACAGCATTAATTTAAATGAACAAGCCGTACAAATTGAAGCTTTAAAAAGGAAATATGATTTGGAAAGTAAGGAGAACCATATTCAACTATTAGAAAAGGATAAGGATCTTCAACAAGCGGTTTTAAATAGTCAGAAAGAACAACTACAGAGAAAGCAAATAGTCAATATACTTCTCGGAATTGGCTTGTTGGCTATCTTGATAATTTTTGTTTTACAATTCAGAAATTACAGAACGCGAAAAATTACCAGTGCGAAAATAAATCTTGCAGAGAAAGAAAAAATGCAGACTATTTATGAGCGTAACTTGGCTCAAGCCGAAATTTTGGTAACGCGTCTCCGGGTAAATCCACATTTTTTATTTAACAGTCTTAATGCCATAAATTACCTAATTCAGAGTGGACAGAATGATAAGGCCGTTCAATATCTGGAAATTTTTAGCCATTACACTCGCATGGTTTTGGATACTTCCAACCAACAACTTATCCCACTTGAGGATGAATTGGAACTATCTGAACATTATCTTTTATTGGAGGAAAACCGTTTTGAAAACAACTTTTCTTTTTCCATTGTTTCCGAAGATGTTGAAGATATAGATTCTATTTTAATTCCGCCGCTGTTATTACAGCCATTTCTTGAAAATGCGATATGGCATGGATTACTAACTAGTCCTAGGGAGGAAAAAATTTTGGAGGTAAGAGTGGTACATAAGGAAGATCTAACTCAAGTCATTATTGAGGACAACGGAGCGGGCCGAAATAATAAGCCAAAAAGAACTTCGATTAAAACGCACAAGAGCATGGGAGTGCAAATTATAAATGAACGTATCGATCTTTATAATAAAACCCATTCGGGACAAATAAGTTATGATATCGTCGACAAAAAAGATGAGAACGGGAATTCCTTAGGCACCCAGATAATTTTGAATTTAAAAGACACGGCAGATCATTTTCCTTTCTATAAGGGTAGCCCAATGGCGGACAATTTGAAAGCGATTTAGCATCATTAAAGATGGATTCAGTTGTAATTCTTATTTTTTCAGAATGAAATATTGTCCTATCTCAATTAATAGAGGTGGAATGCCCCTAATCGAAAAACCTCACTAATAAATTTATCAGTGAGGTTTTTTCAATTATATATTTCAAGCCTTGTCACGGGGTTGATGTTTTCCCTGTCGTTGTTGTTCCTGGGGATTTACTTTTTTTCCCTCAGTAGCTTTTCGGTTGATGGCCTGTTCTTTTTTGGCTTGTTTTTCTTTTTCTAAATCTTTTTCATGCTTGTCCATTTCTCAGTCTTTTATTTAGTGAATCCCTAAGTTACGTAACCTCGCTAGCAACTTCAAATTTTTAAAATACAATTAACAACCCAATAATTAAGCGCCATAAAAGGGATTACAACATTAACGGTTGAATTTGTAATATTCGAGATAAGGGTGGGGAGTGTTGTTTAAGGAATGAACTATTGCCTCCATTCCCATTACACTAAAAGTAATTCCATTTCCACCAAAGCCAAGAATATAATGTTCGTTACTCTGAGGATCTTCTTTACCAAAATACGGTAAGCCATCCTTGGTTTCACCAAAAGTTCCCGCCCAGGAATAATCCGCTACGAAAGGAATTTTGGGGAAGCATTTTTTAAAAGCCTTCACTAATTCTTTTTCTTTTTTCGGAAGAAGGGCATCACGCAATTTCGGATTTCTAAAATCACGATCGCCACCTCCCATCATAATTCGCCCATCACTTGTACTCCGGAAATATAAATAAGGAGAATCTGTATTCCAGTAGAGCGTATTCTGGAAAGCATTCGGCATAACTTCATAAGCTTCGGATACCAAGGCGAAGGTGCTCTTTAATTTTACAATATCCTTCTTAACTGTATTTGTACTTTCGTATCCGGAACAATGGACAATAGCATCTACATCGATGATAAACCCGTCGTTGGTTTTTCCTTTTATTTTATTTTCCTTTTGCTTAATATTTTCAATCGTAGTGCGATCATAAATTTTTACTCCTTTATTACTTAAATATGATAGGAGATCATTTGTGAATTTATAGACATCCATCCGTGCTCCGGAAGTAGAATCAATTGCACCGTACCCCTTTAACCCCAATTTTTCCAAATCGTCTTTTTCAAGCCATTTCACCTCAAATCCATGTTCCTTTCTAGCTTCAAATTCTTTTTTCAAAAAATCCACATCTTTTTTTGTTGATGAAAAATATATACTGTTCTGATATTTGAATCCACAGTCACTTTTAATTTTGTTTACAATTTTTTTGAGGTCCTTAATTGATTTCTCGCAATTCTGATAGCTGGAAACTGCTGGGGTAAGACCAATTTGATTTATTAATTCATGTAAAGGTACATCTATTTCATATTGAAGAATAGAGGTGCTTGCTGCGGTGCTTCCGTTACAAACATCGCGCTTGTCTACCATCACGATTTTTTTCCCCTCCTCCAATAGTTGGTAAGCAATCAGAGCTCCGGTTATGCCTGCGCCAATTATAAGAATCTCGGAGGATATGGATTCTTTGAGTGAGGGATAACTACTTTCGAGGGAATTTACTATAAGCGAATAAGGCTCGTTTGAACGTACATCCATATTTTTTTTATTGAAAGTTATATCAATATATATTATGAAATCTGATTTTAAGAATAAATTGGCATTCGCTTTTTGACAGCGTTAAACACGTCCTAATTATGAAATTCATAAGAACATTTGGGCCACTTGGTATATATCTTTATAGAAATGAAAATTTAAAAAATCAAAAATTATGAAAACCACAAAAGAAAATGTTGAACAAGAAATTCATGAGGAGATAGTAAATAATCTCCAGGATTTATTAGAAAAGAACTATGACGCCGAGAAAGGTTTTACAAAAGCAATGAAAGACGCGAAAAGTCCCAGCTTAAAAAACTTCCTAATGAAACAAGCTGCCCAGCGCAGTCGGTTTACGACTGAACTCACTCAAGAATTGCGAAATCTTAATGAAGAGCCCAAAGAGAGTGGAAGTTTCACTGGAGATCTTCACAGAGCTTGGATAGATATTAAAAGTTCTCTTGCAGGAAATGACGATGAGGCAGTTTTGGAAGAGTGCATAAGAGGCGAAAAGTCCAGTGCAGATGAATACGAAGAAAAACTAAAAAAATATAGTTTTCCTCCCAAGATTTCACAGGTACTTCAAAAACAATCAGGTGAAATCCATCAGACTCTTTCACGAGTTAAGAGATTGGAAGATCTTGCTGATATGGAATAATTAGCTTCTCCAAAATGGAGAAAGGAAAGCCCGGAAAAATTAAACTTTTTCCGGGCTTTCCTATTTCTGATATTCTTTTTTAAACTCCAACAGGAATACCTGCATTTTTGATTGCCGCAAATCCTCCGGCAATGTTCACTACATTATGGATTCCCCTACTTTTTAAAATTGATGCGGCAATTACAGAGCGGTATCCGCCGGCACAATATAAATAGCATTTATTCCCTTTAGGGAAGCTTCCCACGTAGTTATTCAAACTTCCCAAAGGAACATGCGAAGCACAGGAAATATTTCCATTTATATACTCTCCATCATTGCGGACATCGAACACGGGAATATCTTTATCCAGCATTTCTTTGAGAGTTTCGGCGTCTATGGATTCCAATTTATCTATTTCCCGTCCGGATTCTTTCCAGGCCTCAATTCCACCTTCCAAATACCCTAACGTTCTATCAAATCCTACACGCGACAAACGGGTTACGGCTTCTTCCTGTCTTCCTGGAGGAACAACCAATAATATTTTTTGTTCTACATCTGCCAAAAGAGCACCTACCCAGGGAGCGAATGTGCCATCCAATCCTATAAAAATAGAGCGCGGAATATGACCATCTATAAATTCAATCTGGTTTCTTACATCCAGGACAATCGCACCAGTTTCGTTGGCAATTCTTTCAAAAGCTTCTGGTTCCAATGGTCTTGTTCCTTCCGTAAGAACTTCATTAAAATTAGTATAGCCCTCACGGTTCATTTTTACGTTCATCGGAAAATAGAGTGGAGGCGGGGCCAAACCGTCGGTAACTTCTTTTATAAATTCTTCCCGCGTCATATCTGCACGAAGGGCATAATTTAATCTTTTTTGGTTGCCTAAGGTATCCACAGTTTCCTTCATCATATTTTTACCGCAAGCCGAACCAGCGCCGTGCGCAGGATAAACGATTACGTCATCGGCGAGAATCATAATTTTATTTCGAAGACTATCAAAAAGAATTCCTGCCAAATCTTCCTGTGTCAACTCATTTGCTTTTTGTGCAAGGTCGGGTCTTCCAACATCCCCTAGGAATAAAGTGTCCCCACTAAAAATAGCATAGTCCTTACCATCCTTATCCTTTAAAAGATAAGTTGTACTTTCCATAGTATGGCCGGGAGTATGGATTGCCGTAATGGTAATATCCCCAAGTTTAAAAACTTCCCCATCCACTGCCAAAATGGAATCAAAGGATGGATTTGCATGCGGACCATAAACAATATGAGCCCCTGTTTCCTGCGCAAGTGAAAGATGGCCGCTCACAAAATCGGCATGAAAATGTGTTTCAAAAATGTACTTTATTTTGGCATTGTCTTCTCTTGCACGGTCCAAATATGGTTTTGTTTCACGCAGAGGATCAATAATAGCGGCTTCCCCATTACTCTCGATATAATAAGCGCCTTGGGAAAGACAACCCGTGTAAATTTGCTCAATCTTCATATTCTTATGTTTTTTCACAAATATAATGAATGTGTTTGTCAGTTGTAAGTACAAGAGTTTTCTAAAATTCCTTTTTTACAAAACTTTTGCAGAAATGCTTACAACTTCTTTTATCTTTACCCGCTAACGTAAAATTTCAACAAAAGTGAAAAAGTTAATATTCCTCTTATTGACCATTGCATTGGTGGCTTGTTCTTCAGATAAAAAATCAGAATATGATTCTGTTCGGGAACAGGCGAAAAAAGATGTTATTGAAAAACTAGAACTCCCTGAGGGAACCAAATTTACGGATGACTCAATGGAAATAACCACAAACCCACAAGATGGTGAAGGCCCAAACGTAGAATATATTGTAAAAATCACGGTAAAGTTCCAGGATCAGGAAGGAAAGGAAATTACCAAAGTACATAGAATGCACTATAAAAAGAGAGCAGATGCCGAAGCTGCCAAAGATAGGTTTGAACTGGAATCTTTCGAATAAATTAACCCATTTCATATATACCGATGAAAATATTTCTGTACTTATTTCTTTCCTCTTTAATCTTAGGATGTAATTCTACAAAAGAGAGTGTTGGAGAGCCGAAATCAAACCTTGATTACGCAAACACTATAACCGTCGAAAATCTTAAGAAGCAATTATATGTATATGCGGGTGACGAAATGGAAGGCCGAATGACGGGCACTGAGGGCCAACATAGGGCCGCGGAATATATACGGGATTTTTATATAGACCACAAAATTCCATCAGCTTTTGGTGGAGACAATTATTTTCAAAAAATCCCGGCTAGTTATTTTAAAGGGCGCACCAATAATCAGCCTTCCGAAAATGTATTGGCTTATATTAAAGGTTCCGAAAAGCCGGATGAGCTAATTGTTATTTCGGCGCATTTAGATCACGTTGGAATGGACAAGGATGGAAATATTTTTAATGGGGCAGATGACGACAGTAGTGGAACAGTGGCCCTAATGGAAATGGCTCAAGCTTTTCAACAGGCGGTGAAAGATGGCAATGGCCCCAAGCGTTCCATTTTATTTCTGCATGTAACGGGAGAAGAGATTGGTTTATTTGGGTCCGCTTATTATGTTGAACATCCAGTTTTTCCATTAAAAAATACCGTTTGCAATCTTAATATTGATATGATTGGCAGGATAGATCCTGATAAAAAGGACAATCCAAATTATCTCTACCTCATAGGAAGCAGTATGCTCAGCCAAGAGCTACACGATGTTTCAGAACAGGTAAATGATAAATATATCCATTTGGATCTGGATTATAAATTTGATGATCCAGACGATCCAAATCGATTTTATTATAGAAGTGACCATTATAATTTTGCCAAGAACAATATTCCGGTTATTTTTTATTTTAACGGAGTTCATGAGGATTATCACAAAATGACCGACACACCCGATAAGATTGAATATGATTTAATGGCAAAGCGGACAAAGCTCATTTTTCTTACTGCATGGGAATTGGCCAATCGCGACAATCGAATTATGGTTGATAAAAAATAGAGTTTTTTTGGAACCAGGAACCAGATCGTTTAGAAATACGACGTATTGTTCGACAACTTGTCTCCATTTAAGTTTATTAGAAATATACATCGATGAAAATCTTTAAAACATTTATATGGTTATGCATTTCCATAATTTCAATTACAGGATTTTCGCAGGAGTGCATTTACATTAAAAACCAAATTGACGAAGTCAGCAAGAAACCCATTTTGCAAACCAAATTGGAAGATCTGTCTTTCGGAACAGGAAAAAATGAAACTGTTAGAGTACAAGGTTATAAGGAAAATAATCGCAGATATCTTGAAGTTTGGTTAGTTCTGACTGATACTTTTACGATAGAGAAAGATGGAGAATTTGTTTTGTTTACGGATGATGGAGTTCCTATTACACTACATTTCGAAGAGACCAAAACCGCGGAAAATTTAAAGTTTCCTACCCCAACCACTTGGGCACTACATACTTTGATTCCATTAAACTTGAAGGATTACGGTTTCTTAAAATCACACATGTTCACCAAATTGAGCTACCGAACAAGCGCAGGGATCATCGAGCATATTATCAAACCAAAAAGACAAGAGAATATTACTAAGGTAATTCAGTGTATTTAGAGTTTTGGAATATTTTTAAACTTCTCAAACAAAAAAATCCTCCCGTTTTAAGGAGGATTTATTTTTGGGTGGAAGACCGGTTTCCCTTCGACAAGCTCAGGGTAAACTTCTCAACCTATATCATTTTAAATTTAAGAAGCTCTCAAACAAAAAATCCTCCCGTTTTAAGGAGGATTTATTTTTGGGTGGAAGACCGGTTTCCCTTCGACAAGCTCAGGGTAAACTTCTCAACCTATATCATTTTAAATTTAAGAAGCTCTCAAACAAAAAATCCTCCCGTTTTAAGGAGGATTTATTTTTGGGTGGAAGACCGGTTTCGAACCGGCGACCTCTTGAACCACAATCAAGCGCTCTAACCAGCTGAGCTACAACCACCATCTTTTGCTTATAGAGTTTTACCCTTTCAAAGCGGTTGCAAATATAAATCAATTATTGAGTATGTACAATAGGGATTAATATTTTTTAAATTAAATCAAACAAGGAACTAACCGCAACATACCGTTCGGTGGTGAATCCTTCTGCATATTCCACCCCAATCAATCTTCCCAAATCCTGTGCCCGATACGTGATGCTATCGCGAAAATTAGTGGAGGTAATAGGGGTTTCAGGCTCATCAGCATTCCTTTGATGAAATTGACTTTTAAACGCGAATACTGCTTCCAGTTTTTTATCGAGAAAATCTGTTACGTCAACTACAAAGTCGGGTTCAATATTTTTCCATTGGATATAATGGTAAACATGCTTTGGTCGCCAAGCCTTTTGATGGTTTCCGTCCAAAATAGTTTCAATTTTTTCCAAACCGCTTAAAAAGCAGGCATCACTTGCTAGTTTGCTGGCCATTCCATGATCTATGTGCCGGTCGTCAATCGCATTGCAGAGCACAATATCTGGTTGGTACTTCCGAATGATTTTCATTATTTCCAATTGTGCGGCGGCATTGTTTACTACAAACCCGTCGGAAAATTCCAAATTATGCCTGAATTTGGCTCCGAGAATTGCTGCGGCATTCTTCGCCTCAACCTCCCTTATTTCAGGTGTGCCCCGTGTACCTAATTCCCCTCGAGTTAAATCTAAAATTCCAACTTTTTTTCCATTATATATTTCCTTGGCAAGGGTTGCCGCACAACCTAGTTCAACATCATCGGGATGGGCTCCAATGGCGAGTATATCAATTTTCATTTTTTATTTCTTTTAAAAGAGTTTCTAAACCTTGCTCCAAATCTGAAATAATATCGTTAGCATCTTCGATTCCCACAGAAAAACGCAATAGTCCATCACTAATATTTTGTCTTTTTCTTTCCTCGGGTGTTAACAATCCATGCGAAGTTTTTGCTGGCGATAAAATGGTGGATTCCACTCCGGCCAAACTCATAGATGGTTTTATCAGTGTTAGAGATTTTAAGAATATTCTAACGTCATAAGATTCCTTGATTTCAAAGGATAGCATTCCCGTAAATCCGAGCATCTGTTTTTTTGCCAGTTCATGCTCTGGATGGTTCCTTAATCCAGGATAATAAACCTTTTCCACTAAAGGATGTTGCTCCAACCATTCGGCAATTTTATTTGCGTTTTCGTTGTGTGCTCTAACGCGAATTCCCATAGTTTTCATACTGCGTTCCAATAGCCATATTGTATAATCGCTAAGGCTTCCACCGAGGTTTTTTGCTAAATTCCAGATTGTTTTTATATGATCATCGCTCCCAGCGACCGCGCCCGCACAGATATCGCTATGTCCGCCCATATATTTTGTGGCACTGTGTATCATAATGTCTATGCCGAAATCTGCAGGAGTTTGGTTAATGGGAGAAGCAAAAGTATTATCGATAACTGAGATAATACCGTGGCTTTTAGCCAAATTGGAGATCATTTTTAGATCCGTAATTCGCATTAGTGGATTGGAAGGACTTTCCACAAAAAGCATCTTTGTGTTTTCCTGGATTAGCTCAGAAAAATCATCTTCGGAAAATCCCTTTGCAAAAGAGTATTCAATTCCGAATTTGTGAAATTCTTCTACAACTAAATTAAAGGTTCCTCCGTATAGCGTTTGCGGAAGTACAACGTGGTCTCCGGTATGTAGAAAAGCAAGAAGAGTAGTACTTATTGCCGCCATACCGCTTCCAAAAATCAAGGCATTCTCACATTTTTCAAGTTTTGCAATTTTCTTACAGAGTGCTTCTTGGTTTGGCGTATTAAAATAGCGCGGATAGCGTTTTATTTCCACATCCTCATAAGCATAGCTAGTGGACATATACAAGGGTGAAATAGCTCCTTTAAATTGCTTATCCTCGACTTCACCAACGTGCGTACAGATTGTATTGACTCCAAGATTTTTTTCATTCATTCTCTTCAATGTGTTTATTAATTTAAAGGTATAAATTATTCTCGATCTATACTTGCAATTGAGAGGCCGTTTTGGAAAAATCCATTTAACGAAAATGGATTTTATTTAATGAAAAAGAAACATTATAAGCTATATTTCATTTATCATTTATGAAACGCAAATTATTTAACTCAAACGTTTGGTGTATGGAAATAACAACTCCAATTCTTTTGGATTGTGGAAATTCCCAAACCTTTCTAAAATAATTAAGATTTACTGATAATTGCTCAATGAATTTATTCAGTTTACATTAAAGATTCGTAATTTTAAAAAAGTTAAATGTGAATCCATTTCAAAATTTAAAATCCATTTTATGAAAACCATCATTGTACCTATAGACTTTTCCAATTATTCTGAATATGCTTTAAACGTTGCGGCAATTCTGGCCAAAAAACACAACGCCGAAATTTTGGCAATTCATATGCTCGAGCTCGCTACCGTACACGCCTACGGAACCGAAACCCAGGCCGATCATATGGAGAAAGCTTTGTTTTATACCAAATTGGCGGAAAAGAAATTTAATGAGTTTTTGCAAAGGGATTATCTTGAAGGAGTTTCTGTAACCCCCATTATCCGTCACTTTAAAGTATTTAGCGAACTTGGAGAAGTGGCGAGTGACAACCAGGCAGATCTTATTGTAATGGGCTCACGAGGTGCCAGTGGGATGAAAGAGTTTTTTGTTGGATCCAACACTGAAAAGGTGGTTCGTAATTCTGAAATCCCCGTTTTGGTTATCAAAGATAAACCCGTTCACTGGGATTTGAAAAAGGTAGTTTTTGCAATTGACTTTTCAGATGATTACACTCCTTCATTTCTAAATGCCACTAAATTGCTAGACTCTATTGCGACAGAGGTTCAATTGCTTTATGTAAATCTTCCCGGAGATGGTTTTAAGAACACAGATGAAATGGAGGCGGGAGTGGAAAACTTCCTTCAACAAGCAGAGGGTAATTTAAATAGGCTGAAAGATGTACATTATATATCTGATAAATCCGCTGAAAAAGGTATTCTAAAATATGCCCACAAAGTAAATGCAGATATGATTGCTATTGCTACGCACGGTAGGACCGGATTGGCTCGATTCTTTGAGGGTAGCATTTCTGAAGATTTGACGAATAAGGCCGATTTTCCCATATTGACTTTCCGTTTGGAATAATAAATCGAGGGCCTGCTATATACAACTAGAAGGGAAGATTAATCGGATTTATGGCGCATGGAGTTTCAGTTACCATTTATACAAATTACAATAGTATATTAGTCTGTGAAGTTTCCAAAAGAGGTTCTAATTACGTGTTCGTCCAATAAAGAGAAAGAATATAATCCTGAAATCTGCCTAATTTTAAATCCTTAGTATCAATTTGATAAACCCAAGGTCAATGAGTTTTATTAATTATTTTCCTTAAATATTTTTCCTAAAAACCTAGAAGGACATAAATCTGGGTCAAAATTCTTTTATTCAAATTTTCAGAAATACGCTATCTTGCTGTCTTCCGCTCGTTTTCAAAATAGTCCAACTTAACCCTATCCATCCCAAAGTTACCATCTACATTCCTTATCTTTATCTTCAAAGAAAATACTTCAATGAAATTACTTCTTACCCACATTAAAGAATTGCTACAGGTACGGGAACACTGTCCCGAAAAACTTTCCGGAGATCAGATGAAAGAGCTTCCCACCTTGAAAAACGCTTGGTTGTATATTGAGCAGGGAATTATAAAAGATTTTGGAAAAATGGATAAAATGGGTCCGCACAAAGGTTTTAAAACTTTGGATTGTTCTGGAAAAATCGTTCTTCCGGCTTGGTGCGACAGCCATTCACATATTGTGTATGCGGGAAACCGTGAGCAGGAGTTTGTTGATCGGATAAAAGGGCTTAGTTACCAACAAATTGCTGAAAAGGGCGGAGGAATTATAAACAGTGCAAAGAAACTGCAACAAACATCTGAAGAGGACCTTTATTGTCAATCTGCAACTCGATTAGAAGAAGTAATGCGCCTAGGCACAGGTGCAGTTGAAATAAAAAGTGGTTATGGTCTCACCGTGGAAGCCGAATTAAAAATGCTTCGCGTTGCAAAGAGACTTGCCAAAGAATATCCCATTGCCATAAAGACTACATTTTTAGGCGCCCACGCCATTCCCCCGGAATATAAAAATGATAAAAGTGGCTATTTGGACCTTATTTGTGAACAAATGCTTCCACAAGTGGCGGAAGACGAACTTGCCGAATATGTCGATATTTTTTGCGAAGAGGGATATTTTTCAGTGGCCGATATGGAGCGGCTCCTCGATGAGGCCAAAAAATACAATCTTATTCCCAAGGTCCACGTAAATCAATTCAATAGCATCGGTGGGGTAGAGGCGGCTGTAAAGCATGGGGCTTTAAGCGTAGATCACTTGGAAGTAATGACGGACGAGGATATTAATGCGTTACAAAATACGGGAACAATGCCAGTTGCTCTTCCTTCTTGTTCTTATTTTTTGAGCATTCCCTATGCTCCAGGAAGAAAAATGATCGATGCCGGACTTCCGCTCGCACTCGCTACGGATTATAATCCGGGATCAACTCCCAGTGGAAATATGAATTTTGTAGTTTCCACCGCTTGTGTCAAAATGAGACTGACCCCAGAGGAAGCCATAAATGCCGCAACAGTGAACGGGGCTTATGCCATGGGATTGAGTCATACGCACGGTAGCATAACCAAAGGAAAAATTGCCAATCTTATAATTACCAAAGAGATTCCCTCTTATGGCTATTTGCCCTACGCTTTTGGCAGTAATTTAATTGACTCCGTAATAATAAATGGTTCTGAAATAAAATGAACATATTGAAAATCTATTGCGAAAAGGATATAGCCCCACTCATAAATCGGAGAGCGGGAGAAACAAAGTTTGGGGAAAAAATTTCGTTCATTAAATCATTAGATGATCTCAAAAAAAATACATCAAAATTTGTATTATTGGGAATTCCTGAAGATATAGGTGTGCGTGCCAATTACGGTAATCCTGGTACGTCGATGGCTTGGAGTGCTGCTTTGGCCAGTTTTCTCAATATTCAATATAACTCCTTCACAAATGCTGAAAATCTAATTCTTCTGGGTGAAATCGACTGCGATGTACAAATGAAACAAGCCGCATCTCTAACTAAAGAAGTAAATCATTACGCTGAAGAACTTGGAGAATTGGTAGTCCAAATAGATCATAAAGTTTCAATGATAATACAGAAAATCATTGAAGCTGGCAAATTTCCCATTATCATCGGAGGAGGCCATAACAATAGCTATGGGAATTTGATGGGAACCTCCCAGGGTCTGAATTCAAAGATAAATTGCATTAATTTTGATGCCCATACAGATTTCCGTGCTCTGGAACATAGGCATAGCGGAAACGGATTTTCCTATGCCTTTGAAAATGGCTTTTTGGACAAGTATTTCATTTTTGGACTCCACAGAAATTATACTTCGGAAGGTGTTTTCAATTCTTTACAAGAAAATAATCAAAGAGTAGGTTTTAATTTATTTGAGGATATTTCAGTGCAAAAGAAACTGTCTTTCTCAGCCGCATTGAAAGAGGCGGAAGATTTTTGCTGTTATAACAATTTCGGGATTGAGCTCGATATGGATGCTATTGCTATGATGGGCAGCAGTGCGATTTCGCCCAGTGGATTCACAGTTGAAGAAGCTAGAATTTTTGTTGGCAGATTTACAAAAAACACCAATGCGCGGTATCTTCATATCTGTGAAGGCGCTCCTTTATTGGGTCTTTTTCCCACTCAAGTGGGGAAGACAATTGCATACTTAATAAGTGATGCCATATCCGTAACCTAGGAAGATAAACTGAAATCCCTGTAATATCTCTACCTCAAATTTAAAAAAAAAAGATAACTAAAACTAAAATCCCTCTATGAAACTTGTCTTTGCCACTCATAACGAAAACAAATTTTCTGAAGTTAAAGCTATGCTGCCGTCACAGATTGAATTGTTGAGTTTGGATGATATTGGTTGTGATGAGGACATTGCTGAAACAGCTGAAACAATAGAAGGAAATGCTATTCTAAAAGCCAATTATGTCCGCCAGAATTATAACCTCGACTGTTTTGCCGATGATACTGGACTGGAGGTAAGAGCCCTCAATAATGAACCGGGGGTCTTTAGTGCCCGTTATGCTGGTCCCTCCCACGATTCAAACGCCAATATGGAAAAACTCTTGAATAATATGAAAAACTTGACAGACCGTTCGGCTCGTTTTAAAACAGCTATCGCTCTCTCTATGCAAAATTCCGAAGAATTGTTTCTAGGAATTTGTGAAGGAAAAATTATCCAAAAACCAAGAGGCACGTCAGGATTTGGGTATGATCCTATTTTTCAACCCGATGGATTCGATAAAACCTTCGCCGAAATGACCTCCTTACAAAAGAGTGAAATTGGCCACCGTGGAAAAGCTATGCGACGGTTGATGGATTATTTATCAAAAAAATAATCCTTCCTGAATCTTTAGAACCACAAGACTTTTACTTAAGCGCAGTGGCAAAAAATCAATCTTTTTCAATCTACTCTTTTACCTAGGAATATGTACAGAAAAAGGTATTATCATCTCTTGCATTGAAACGCCTCCATGTTGATATGTGTTTCGGTAATAACTAACATAATGGTTGTAGTTGTTTGGATATGCGAAAAAGTAATCCCCTTTTGCAAAAATAAAGGAACTGCTCATATTGATTGCAGGTAACTTTATCGATTTCGGGTCTGTTGCTGCCAATACGTCCTTCTCCTCATAGGTAAGACTTCTTCCTGTTTTGTACCGCAAATTCAAACTGGTATTTTTGTCACCAATTACTTTTGATGGGTTTTTTACATTAATCGTTCCGTGGTCGGTTGTAATAATAAGTTTAAAACCAAGTCGTGCCGCCTGTTGTATAATTTCCAACAAGGGCGAATTTTTAAACCAGCTTTGGGTCAAGGATCTATAAGATTTATCGGTAGAGGCGAGCTCTTTAATAACTTCCATTTCGGTTTTTGAATGAGAAAGCATATCCACAAAATTATAAACCACTACTGTCAAATCTTCATCCTTGTGGCTTTTAAAGTTTTCAACTAGTTTTTTTCCCTGCTTTAAACTTGAAATTTTATGATAGCTCCAATTTAATTGTAATCCAAGTCTTTTTAGTTGAGCCGCAAAAAACTCTTCTTCTTTCATGTTTTTCCCTCCTTCATCCGTGTCATTTAACCAAAGATCTGGATGGAGCTTTTCCATATCAAGTGGCATAAGACCTGAAAATATAGCATTTCGCGCATATTGGGTAGCGGTCGGGAGAATACTGCAGAAGAGTTCTTCCGAAGTCTTTTTATAAATATTGGCAATGGATGGCTCCAATGCTTTCCACTGATCCAGCCTTAAGTTATCCACCACTACTAATAGAGTAGGAGTACCTTGTTGCATTTGTGGTTTTATCTTTTTCTGGAACAAAGTATGGCTCATAATAGGCGCTTCATCCTTGTCTATAAACCAATCGGGGTAATTTTTATCAATAAATTTGCAGAACTGATTGTTGGCCTCAACTTTTTGGGATTCTAAAATCTCGAACATACCAGGATCTTCGATGTTTTCCAGTTCCAGTTCCCAATAAACCAATTTTTGGTACAGATCTCGCCATTCCTCAAAACTATTGACCATAGATAGATCCATTGCAATTTTTCGGAATTCCTGCTGGTAATTTGAAGTAGTTTTTTCAGAGATCAACCGACTGTGGTCCAAGTTCTTTTTCAAACTGAGCAAAATTTGATTTGGATTTACCGGCTTAATTAAATAATCCGCTATTTTGGAGCCAATGGCTTCCTCCATTATATATTCCTCCTCACTTTTGGTAATCATAACCACAGGGATTGCAGCATAAATTTCCTTTATTTCCGAGAGTGTCTCAAGACCCGTTAATCCCGGCATATTCTCATCCAAAAAAACGATATCGAAAGTGTCCTTCTTTATTTCTTCTAGGGCCTCCGACCCACTTTTGGCCGTAGTAACTCGATAATTTTTATTTTCTAAGAAGAGGATATGGGGTTTTAGCATGTCTATTTCGTCATCCACCCACAGTATTTTTATTTCGCTCATATATGTATATTTGTCTTTATCCTCTGAAGTCTAGTTCGAGGAACCTGTTAAATCTTATTTGTAAATAATTTTCAGCAATTGCGAAGAATTCCTTCAAAAATAGGCCCGAATTATTTCAAAAAAATAATGAAGCTATTAATTTAAAGTTAAAGTTTGAAAACCCTTCCCAAGCTAAAGATTATTAACGATCCCATCTACGGTTTTATTACAATTCCAAGTGTTTTGGTCTTCCAGTTGATGGAACATAAATATTTCCAAAGGCTGCGCAGAATTTCGCAAATGGGTTTCTCCTATATTGTTTACCCTGGAGCTCACCACACTCGGTTGCACCACGCTTTAGGGGCGATGTTTTTGATGCAAAAAGCAGTTCAGGTTTTAAGATCGAAAAAGGTACCCATTTCCAGTAAAGAAGAAGAAGGACTTTACATTGCAATCTTATTGCATGATTTAGGCCACGGGCCCTTCTCACACGCCATGGAACACAGCATAGTAGAAGGGGTGAGCCATGAAGGCATCTCCTTGTTGTTCATGCAAGCTTTAAACCATCAATTTAAGGGTCAGTTGTCAACTGCTATTGAAATCTTCAAAAATGAATATCCACGGAAATTTTTGCACCAGTTGGTGTCAGGGCAATTGGATATGGACCGATTGGATTATTTAAAGCGCGATAGTTTTTATACTGGTGTTTCAGAAGGTACCGTCAATTCACAGCGGTTAATTGCTATGTTGAATGTAAAAAATGATGCACTCGTAGTCGAAGAGAAAGGTATTTATTCGGTCGAAAACTTTATTATTGCACGCCGTCTAATGTACTGGCAGGTTTATTTACATAAAACGGGTGTGGTAGCCGAACAACTGGTCGTTAGGGTTCTTAAAAGAGCTAAACAACTTTTTGCTGCAGGGGTGGAACTTCCGGCAAGTCCCGCTCTTCTGTTTTTTTTGAAAAATGATATTAAGTTAAATGACTTTTCCGAAAAAGTACTAGAAATCTTTTCCAAACTTGATGATAACGACATTATATCAGCTATGAAGTACTGGGAAATTAATGATGACTTCGTTCTATCAAAGCTCTGCAAAATGCTGTTAAATAGAGACTTATTAAAAATAAAGATTAAATCCAAACCATTTTCAGAAAAAAAGGTAGAGGAAAAAAGGATTGAAGTGGCGGAACTTTATAGAATTTCAGAAGAAGAAGCCGCTTATTTCGTATTTTCGGGAAAGCTTGAAAATCAAGCATATAGTATGCAAAAGGATACTATTAACTTAGTTCGAAAAAATGGAAAAATAGTGGATGTGGCGAAGGCCAGTGATCAGTTGAATATAGAAGCGCTGTCCAAATCGGTGATTAAGTACTATATGTGCTATCCAAAAAACAATACGGATTGCTAAGGCAGCTATGTCCTTTTTTTCTATTTTTGCAGGAATGAAAAATAATCTGGGCTCCTTCATTCATTTAAAAAAGTGTACTTTGCACTGGCTCTTTTTAAAGGGTTTAAAAACGTTTATTTAAAAGCTCTAATGAAATTTACAGCAGGCCAAATAGCAGAAATTCTGAATGGGACCGTAGAGGGTGATGAGGATGTTGTTGTATCTGATTTGGCGAAGATTGAAGAAGGCGGAAAAGGTAGCTTGACCTTTTTGGCAAATCCCAAGTACACTCATTATATTTATTCAACAAAGTCTTCAATTACGATTGTAAATCAAGATTTTGTAGCCACTAATGAACTTTCTACAACCCTTATTCGGGTTGAAAATGCATACAAGGCATTTTCTCAACTGTTGGAATATTACAATCAGGTAAAGAATCATAAAACAGGAGTTGAAAATCCTGTTTTTATTTCTGAAAGTGCGGAATATGGTGAAAACCTATATATGGGCGCTTTTTCATATTTAGGAGAAAAAGCAAAAATAGGGGACAATGTGAAGATTTATCCCAATGTTTATATAGGAGATAATGTGTCTATTGGAAACAATACAATTTTGTTTACCGGTGCGCGAATATATTCTGAAACAAAAATCGGGAATTCCTGTGTAATTAACAGTGGTGTTGTAATTGGTGCCGATGGTTTTGGTTTTACTCCAAACGAACAAGGTGAATACAATAAAGTGCCACAAATAGGAAATGTAGTTATTGAGGACAACGTAGATATAGGTCCGGGTACTACCATAGATCGCGCGACTATGGGTTCTACAATTATCAAAAAAGGTGTGAAGCTGGATAATCAGATTCAAATTGCCCACAATGTTACCATTGGGGAAAATACCGTTATCGCAGCTCAAACAGGTGTGGCCGGATCCACCAAGATTGGCAAAAATTGTATAATTGGAGGCCAAGTTGGAATTGCGGGACATTTGATTATTGGTGATAACGTAAAGATCCAGGCCCAGAGCGGGATTAGCCGGAATGTAAAGGACAATGAAACCTTGCAAGGCTCCCCAGCTCTTAATTATGCCGATTTTAATAAAAGTTATGTATATTTCAAAAACCTTCCGAAAATAGCGGAAAGATTAAATACCGTCGAAAAACGAATTGATAATGAGTGAAAGTGTTGTAAAACAGCGCACCATCGGGAGGGAGATTTCCCTTACTGGGGTAGGATTGCATACGGGAAAGGAAGTAATTATTACTTTTAAACCCGCTCCCGAAAATCATGGTTACTCTTTTGTAAGGATTGACCTGGAAGGTAGTCCTGAGATAGAGGCAGATGCCAATTATGTAGTAAATACCCAAAGAGGAACTAACCTCGAAAAGAGAGGAGTGAAGATCCAAACTTCAGAGCACGTTCTTTCTGCACTTGTTGGACTTGAGATCGACAATTGTATTATGGAATTGAATGCCTCTGAGCCTCCAATTATGGACGGATCGGCAAAATATTTTGTGGAGGCAATTGAAAAGGCAGGAATTGTTGAGCAGGATGCCCCTCGAGAAGAATATGTGGTAAAGGAAGTTATTTCCTATGTCGACGAGGATTCGGGAAGCGAGATCATTGTAATGCCCGCCGATGAGTATCAAGTGACCACAATGGTGGATTTTGGAACAAAAGTCCTCGGCACTCAGAATGCATCCATGAAGCGTCTTGCTGATTTTAAAGATGAAATTGCAAATGCAAGAACCTTCAGTTTCCTCCACGAAATTGAAACCCTTCTTGACAACGGACTTATTAAAGGAGGTGATCTTAACAATGCGATCGTTTATGTTGACAAGGAGCTTTCTCCGAGTATCATGGATAAATTGCGGACTGCCTTTGGCAAAGACACCATATCTGTTAAACCAAACGGAATACTGGACAACCTAACCTTGCATTATCCAAATGAAGCAGCAAGACATAAGTTGCTGGATGTAATTGGAGATTTAGCACTTGTGGGAATTCGCATAAAAGGAAAAGTGATTGCCAACAAACCAGGACACCACGTTAATACGCAGTTTGCAAAGAAACTTTCAAAAATTATTAAGATCGAAAAAAGGAATAGCATTCCGCAATTCGATCTTAGCAAGCCACCAGTTAAGGATATTAACGAAATAATGGCCATGCTTCCGCATAGGCCCCCATTTTTGTTGGTAGATAAAATTATGGAATTGGGAGAAACCTATGTTGTAGGACTAAAAAACGTCACCATGAATGAACCTTTCTTCGTGGGGCACTTTCCCGGAGCGCCCGTAATGCCGGGAGTTTTGATAGTTGAAGCAATGGCCCAAACGGGGGGAATTTTGGCCCTGAGCACCGTTCCGGATCCGGAGAATTACCTTACATTCTTTATGAAAATAAATAATGTGAAATTCAAACAGCAGGTAAATCCTGGGGACACCTTAATTTTCCAACTGGAACTTATGTCGCCCATACGTCGCGGTATTGTTCATATGAGCGGTAAGGCTTATGCGAATGATAAAATTGTAACCGAGGCTGAATTGATGGCACAAATGGTTAAAACAAAAAATTTATAATTGACGAGCAGGCCTATTTCAACCTCTGGTAATGAGTGAATTAGTGGATAAGCTTGAATGGAAAAAATAATATTGACAAGAAATGAATCAACCCCTTGCATTCGTCCATCCGGGCGCAAAAATAGCTAAGAACGTTGTAATCGAGCCCTTCACGACTATCCATAATAATGTGGTTATCGGAGAAGGAACTTGGATTGGAAGCCACGTAACCATCATGGAAGGTGCGCGAATAGGTAAAAATTGTAATATTTTTCCTGGAGCAGTTATTTCTGCTGTTCCTCAAGATTTAAAATTTCGGGATGAAGATACCACCGTTGAAATCGGGGATGGCACAACTCTTAGGGAGTTCGTAACCATTAATCGCGGAACCATAGATCGGGGAAAAACGGTTATTGGAAAAAACTGCTGGATTATGGCTTACTGTCATATTGCTCACGATTGCATCGTGGGTGATAATTGCATATTTAGTAATAATAGCACTTTGGCTGGACATATAACTGTTGGAGATTATGTTGTTCTAGCTGGAATGACTGCGGTGCACCAATTTTGTATGATCGGTAATCACGCTTTTGTTACCGGTGGCTCCTTAGTGCGAAAGGATGTGCCTCCATTTACAAAAGCTGCCCGCGAACCCTTAAGCTATGTGGGTATAAATTCTATAGGACTTCGCAGAAGAGGTTTTGCCTCTCAGAAAATATCTGAAATCCAGAATATCTATAGACTACTTTACCAGAAGAATTATAACACCACTCAAGCAACCGAAATCATTGAGGCCGAAATGGAAGCCACACCTGAGCGTGACGAAATTCTTCAGTTTATCAAAAATTCCAAGCGTGGAATTATGAAGGGATATTTCAATTCAAATTAATTTAAATAATTTACACCATTATTTTCGGTAATCAACCATAACATTTTTAATCTACAATTTAAAAACTAAATTTATTAATGGCCACATCATCAGATATTAGAAAAGGACTTTGCATTCGTTACAATAACGATATATATAAGGTAATCGAATTTCTTCACGTAAAACCAGGCAAGGGTCCCGCTTTCGTTCGAACCAAATTGAAGAGTGTCACCACGGGTAAAGTAATAGACAATACTTTTTCCGCAGGTCATAAAATTGATGACGTAAGAGTGGAAACCCATAAATTTCAATTTTTGTACAATGAAGGTGATGTTTATCACTTTATGAATACCGAAGATTACGCACAAATTCAATTGATGAAAAGTATATTGGATACTCCTGAATTAATGAAAGAAGGAGAAGTTGTGTCTGTGTTGTTAAATTCTGAAGATGGATCTCCTCTCTCTGTTGAAATGCCAGCACACGTTATTTTGGAGGTAACCTCGACGGAGCCTGGTGTTAAAGGTAATACTGCTACAAATGCCACCAAGCCAGCGATAGTTGAAACAGGTGCCGAAATCAATGTCCCGCTTTTCGTAAACGAAGGTGACAAAATTCGTATAGATACTGAAAAAGGTCAATACCAAGAACGAGTAAAGGAATAGTAATCAGTGGTCAATGGTCAGTATTCAGTTGCCAATAGTCAGTAATTATTAATGCTCAAACCATAAACAATAATTCACAAACAATCAATAAACTACTAACAATAACCAATAACCATTCCCTGTGAAATTCCCAGTTCCCCATTCTTTGGAAAATATTGCTAACATTATCGGTTGTTATTATGTTGGGGATGCCAATTTTCCCGTTTTGGGAATGAATGAAATTCACGTGGTTCAACCTGGGGATATTGTATTTGTAGATCATCCCAAGTATTACGATAAGGCATTGACTTCTGATGCAACCGTAATTCTTATAAATAAAAAAGTAGAATGCCCTGAAGGAAAAGCGTTGTTGATCTCTGAAGATCCCTTTCGCGATTTCAATAAATTGACCCAGCATTTCTCACCTTTTAGAGGCGCAAATCGGGCGATTGCTGAAAGTGCTAAAATAGGGGAGGGCACGGTAATTCAACCTAATGTTTTTATAGGTCACAATGTGGAAATAGGTAAAAACTGTTTAATCTATTCCAACGTTTGTATTTATGATAACGCCCGGATTGGTGATAATGTTACCATCCATGCCGGAAGTGTACTTGGCGGCGACGCTTTCTATTATAAAAACCGTCCTGAAAAATTTGATAAGCTTCTCAGTGGCGGCAATGTGGTCCTTGAGGATAATGTAGATATAGGCGCACTTTGCACTATAGATAAAGGAGTAACGGCTTCTACTACCATAGGCGAAGGCACCAAACTCGATAATCAGGTACAGGTGGGCCACGATACAGTTATTGGCAAGAGATGTCTTATTGCGTCGCAGGTTGGCATTGCAGGTTGTGTGGTTATTGGAGATTTTGTAACAATTTGGGGTCAGGTAGGGATTACCAGCGGAATTACAATAGGAGATAAGGCTGTTATTTCTGCACAGAGCGGAGTGAGCAAATCTTTGGATGGACACAAATCTTATTTTGGAACTCCGGCAGACGATTTTAGAAAGAAATACAAAGAAATGGCCTCCATAAAATTGATCCCAGAACTAATTGAAAAATTGGATAAAATATTATGAGTAATAAAGCAAAAGAAGTTGTCAGAGATTTTTACCGTTCCGATATTTTAAAGGACAACACGGTCCTCGAGCGTTACTTCCATCCCGATTTGGTTTTATTATGGAACAGTCCCATTGGTCTCTCCATAATGCATTACGATGATCTTGTAAACTTTTTTGATGAAATTCGAAGAACCTATCAGGATTTACGTCTTGAAGTAAGCCATCTGCTTGCCGACGGTAATCACGTTACCATTCGCTACAAATACTACGTACGAACTATGGAAAACCCTGATGAAGAAATGGGGATTGCACATTTTATTGCCATTTGGGAAGTGAAGGATGGAAAAATATTCCGCGGTCACCAAGTGAGCCAACCAGTAACCAGCAATGACGACACTAATGAAGGTTATGATAGGGTTAAAATTTAGAATCACCCTAAAAGACTTGGTCATAAACTATATCTTTGCAGGATTTTAATAGAAACAGATTAAACAACACATAGAGATAATTAATAGAAAATACTTAAAAATGAGCGTTTTAGTAAATAAGGATTCAAAAGTAATAGTGCAAGGTTTCACCGGAAGTGAAGGTTCCTTTCATGCCGAACAGATGATTGAATATGGAACCAATGTGGTTGGTGGCGTTACTCCTGGTAAGGGAGGGCAGAGCCATCTAGATCGTCCTGTTTTTAATACTGTGGAAGATGCCGTAAAAGAAACTGGAGCAAACACCTCTATTATTTTTGTACCGCCAGCATTTGCTGCCGATGCAATTATGGAAGCTGCCGATGCGGGAATAAAAGTCATTATTACAATTACTGAGGGCATTCCGGTAAAAGACATGATTATGGCTTCAGATTACATTAAGGATAGAGACTGCCGTCTTATCGGCCCTAACTGTCCTGGCGTGATTACTCCTGGTGAGGCAAAAGTTGGTATTATGCCAGGTTTCGTATTTAAAAAAGGAACCGTTGGTATCGTTTCAAAATCTGGAACACTTACTTACGAGGCTGCCGACCAAGTTGTAAAACAAGGTTTGGGAATTACCACTGCTATCGGAATTGGTGGGGATCCAATTATTGGAACAACAACCAAGGAAGCTTTGGAAATGCTTATTACAGACCCCGAAAGTGAGGCCGTGGTTATGATCGGCGAAATTGGTGGCCAGCTTGAAATTGATGCCGCAAAATGGTATAAGGAGAGTGGCATTAAAAAACCGATAATCGGATTTATTGCTGGTGAAACCGCTCCTGCCGGACGCACTATGGGCCACGCTGGTGCAATTGTTGGCGGAAGTGAGGATACCGCTCAGGCCAAGAAAAAAGTTATGCGCGAATGTGGAATACACGTAGTAGATTCCCCTGCTGAAATTGGTAAGAAGGTAGCTGAGATTCTAGGCTAAAATTTATCGAAATACAACGAAAGACTCTGTGAAATTCACAGGGTCTTTTTTATGGAGAACCCACAACCTTTTGTTATATTTGAATCCAAACCTTTCAAGCGCTATATGCAGAGCCAATACTGCATTTAAGAGAATAGACTTGATATTTTTAGAATAAATAATAAACTGATTTAAAATATGAAATTACTCGAAGGAAAAACAGCAATCATTACTGGCGGTAGTCGCGGCATAGGAAAAGGAATTGTTGAGGTATTCGCACAACATGGAGCCAATGTGGCTTTCACCTATAGCTCTTCAGCAGAAGCGGCAAACACTTTGGCCGAAGAAGTTTCTAAAACCGGGGTTAAAGCAAAGGCTTACCAAAGTAATGCTGCATCTTATGAGGACTCACAACAATTGGCGGAGGAAGTAATAAAGGATTTTGGAAGCATCGATATTCTTGTGAACAATGCAGGAATTACCAAGGACAATCTGTTGATGCGTATTTCCGAAGAAGATTTTGACAAGGTAATTGAGGTTAACTTAAAATCGGTTTTTAATATGACCAAAGCCGTTCAGCGCACCATGCTGAAACAGCGAAAGGGATCAATAATCAATATGAGCTCGGTAGTAGGAGTTAAAGGAAATGCAGGCCAAGCAAATTATGCCGCCTCGAAAGCCGGTATCATTGGGTTCTCAAAATCCGTTGCCTTGGAATTAGGATCCCGAAATATCCGCTGCAACGTAATTGCCCCCGGATTTGTCGAAACCGAAATGACAGGCAAACTAGATGAAAAAACAGTTCAAGGCTGGCGCGATGCTATTCCTCTAAAACGCGGAGGAGAGCCCGAGGATATCGCCAACGTTTGTGTATTCTTAGCCAGCGATCTTTCTGCCTACGTAACCGGACAGGTGCTGAATGTTGATGGAGGAATGCTTACGTAAGGGTTTGTGGGTAGTGGTTTCTAGGTTGTAGTTTGTGGTTGGTAGACGGTAGTTAAGAGACAGTAAAATTATTAAACATTTCTTTTACTCCTCAACTCCTCAACTCCTCAACTCATCGACTCCTCAACTCCTCAACTCCTCAACTCATCGACTCCTCAACTCCCCGAAACAACATTTAAACTCATAAACTTTTAAATATTCAAAACTTGCAACTGCAACCTGCGACCTTAAATTATAAGCTACAACAGTTAAACCCCAAACTCCAACCCAAACCCCCACGTGTCCACAGAAACCATACTTTATATAATCCTCGCGAGTGTAATTTCCATTGCTCTGGCGATTTTTATGTATGGCTATAAGTCAAAGCAAAGCCAAAGGCTGAGTTGGATATTTGGGATTCTTAGGTTTATTACAATTTTTTCTATTCTTCTACTTATTATCAACCCGAAATTTGAGAGTGAGACCTATACAACTGACAAGCCCAAACTTCCCGTATTAATAGATAATTCGGCCTCAGTGGAAGTGTTGGGCCAGAATAATAATGTGTTGGATTTAATTACTGAGCTGAAGGAAAACAAGAAGCTTAATGAAAAGTTCGATATTTCATATTTTTCCTTCGGAAGTAAATTTAGGAAAAGTGATACCCTTTCTTTTGCAGAAAAGAATACCAATATTTCCGAAGCACTTTCTTCAGTTAATGAAATTTTTAAGAACCGAAGCGCACCAACTATTCTTATAACGGATGGAAATCAGACTTTGGGAAATGATTACGAATTCTCTTCATCAACGTTCAAGAACCCGATTTATCCTATAGTCCTTGGAGATTCCGTTCAGTATACAGATTTGAAAATAGGTCAATTGAACACCAACAGGTATGCCTTTTTAAAAAATCAATTTCCCGTTGAGGTAATATTGACATACAGTGGCACGAGTGATGTAAATTCAGAATTTGTTATTACCCAAGGAACTTCGACTGTTTACCGTTCTAAGGTTTCGTTTTCTGAGAAGGAAAATTCCAGTACGTTAAACTTTAACCTTCCAGCGAATAGCGTAGGCCTTCAAAAATATACTGCACAAATACTTCCGTTGGAGAATGAAAAGAACAGGACAAACAACATTAAACATTTTGCAGTTGAGGTAATTGATCAAGCCACTAATATTTTGATTGTAAGTAAACTCACTCACCCAGATTTGGGTGCGTTAAAAAAATCCATTACATCCAACGAACAACGGACGGTTACCTTTAAAAAACCTGTGGAGGCTATTAATTTGCTTAATGATTATCAACTGGTAATTCTTTATCAGCCTGATAGAAGTTTTGCTGCCGTTTTTTCAGAATTGGAAAAATTGAATAAAAACGCTTGGACAATTGCTGGTCTGGAAACAGATTGGACTTTTCTGAACTCGGCCCAAGAGAATTTCAAAAAAAACTCAACTAGACAAAAGGAAGATGTGCAGGGAAAATTAAATTCTAACTATGGAAGTTTTGCGGTTGAAGACTTAGGTTTTGATGATTTTCCACCGCTGCATACGCAATTTGGAGAGCTATCCATTAATGTGCCTCACGAAGTTATGTTAGATCAGACTATACGTGGAATTACTTCCGAAAGTCCCTTATTGGCGACTATGGAAATCAACGGACGGCGTAATGCCATTTGGGATGGCGAAGGCTTTTGGCGTTGGCGTGCAGGTAGTTTTTTGAAAACCGATAGCTTTCAGGATTTTGATGGATTTATCGGAAGTCTAGTACAATATCTAGCCTCCAATAAACGAAGGAGCAGGTTAGAAGTTTCCTCAGAAACCTTTTATTACAACAATAATCCCATAAAAATTTCAGCTCAATATTTTGATAAAAACTATGTTTTTGACAATCGTGCTTCCTTGAATATTACTGTGGTGAATTCCGAAACCGAAAAGCAGACAGTTTTCCCAATGCTATTGCGAAATAATTTTTATGAAGTGGATTTAAACAGTCTTCCCGCTGGAGAATACTCCTTCACTATTTCCGTAGCAAATGAAGAAGTTTCAAAAAGCGGCAACTTTACCATTTTGGACTTTAATGTAGAGCAACAGTTTTTAAATGCCGATATTGCCAAACTTCGCCGAGTTGCAGAAAACACCGGCGGAAAGGAATATTTAATAACTGATACTAACCTTCTAATTGATCAACTTCTTGCAGACAAAAATTTTCAAAATATCCAAAAGGCTGAACGAAAAACCGTTCCCTTAATTGATTGGAAATACCTCTTGGTCTTAATTGTTCTTACCCTCGCGGGAGAATGGTTTATCAGAAAATACAACGGACTAATTTAAAAAACAACAAATAATAGAATGGAAAGATTACCTAGGCTTACTATACCCGTAATTATCGGAATCGTAGTACTTATCATCATCATTGCAAAATCATCGGTAACTATTAAATCCGGACATGTCGGGGTTCTTTATGAAACCTTTGGAAAGGGAGTTGTAACCAATAAACCACCATTGGGAGAAGGCTTCCACCTCATTGCTCCATGGAACCGAGTATTTATTTATGAAGCCAGACAGCAAGAACTTTCAGATAAAATGCAGGTTCTTTCTTCTAACGGACTTGAAATTAAGCTGGATGCTTCGGCTTGGTATCAACCAGTTTATTCTGATGTGGCAAAATTGCACCAAGAAAAAGGTGAAAACTATTTACAACGGGTAATTATGCCCGCCATTAGAAGTGCTGCCAGAAGCGTTGTTGGTCGTTATACTCCGGAACAATTATATTCCAGTAAGCGAGATGCAATACAAGATGAAATATTTGAAGAAACGAAAAAAATATTGGACAAGCAGTATATTCAGTTAAATGAAGTATTGGTCCGCGACGTAACTCTTCCACCGACAATTAAAGATGCAATCGAGCGTAAACTGCGCCAAGAGCAGGAATCTTTAGAATACGAGTTCCGTCTTGAAAAAGCCACAAAAGAAGCAGAAAGACAACGGATAGAAGCAGAAGGTAAAGCAAGAGCAAACTCCATCCTTAGTGCTTCCATAACGGATAATATATTGAAGGAAAAAGGTATTCAGGCCACCGTGGAACTCTCTAAATCTGAGAACTCCAAGGTAATTGTAATTGGCTCCGGAAAAGATGGCCTGCCTTTGATTTTAGGGAATAATTGATCAATGTCAGGTCGAGCGCAGTCGAGACCTAATTAATATTCTATGATATAAAACCTTAATCTCAATTAATAATAAACCTTTCCTCACGGGAAGGTTTTTTTATGGAAGCACCTGAAATTAAAACATAAATAGGAAGTTGAAGAAATATTTTTGATACATTTGGAAGGAAGCCTAAGCTTTATCCTCCCCAACTTAGCGAAAATATTCTGAAAGACCACCGAATTGTATTTAATATTAAAGGAAACGATTACCGACTGACTGATAAGTTTAATTTTGAATATCAACTGGCGTGGAAACGCTTTATCGGAACTTACGGGGAACCTGCCCGTCCGGCAGGCGGGTATGATAAAATAAACGCAAATGAAATTTAAGATGAAAATAAAACCAATTACAAACCAAGCGGATTACCAAAAAGCACTTGAGCGCTTTGAGGTTATTTTCGATGCTAAAAGAGGAACCGAAGAAGGCGACGAATTGGAAATTTTGGCAATGGTAATTGAATTACGAAAATGAGAATTTTCCAATAGATATGTTCGACCCGATTTCCGAAAACTGAACGCTGATTTAAACATCCCGACAGAAATATTGATACAAGATTATTGAGTAAAGTTAATGGGAGTACTAAGGGCAATCGAGTAGACGGCCGTGAGCCGTAAGCCCACGGTGCGCCTTTCACACCACCGTACCCTTCGACAGGCTCAGGAAATCAATAAAACCAGGTCCGAATCTACGATTTATTATTAGGATAAATTCTAACCATCACAGGTTGTCCATTAACACGACGGAACAAAATGAAATTAATATTCACCTCAACCATAACCTGCCCAAATTGTGGCCAACAAAAAGTAGAAGAAATGCCGACAAATGCTTGTCAGTTTTTCTATGAATGCGAAAACTGCAAAAGCCAATTAAAACCCTTGGCGGGCGATTGCTGTGTTTTTTGTAGTTATGGAACTGTTCCCTGTCCATCAATTCAAGAAAATAAATCTTGTTGTAACCAGTAAAGTGGAAAGTATAAAAATGGCTAAACTGCTTTAGTAGGGTTTGGCGCAATTGGGCATTAGTGTTAAATTAGGCTTTTATACAACTAGGAACGTCTTGAGCTTTTTATAAGCATGCCTTAAACAAACCAAAGTCTCGATTTGCCTCCATCACTCAAGAATAAATTATGATAAAAAACTTTCTTTTAATCTTTATCCTTTTCAATTATTCAATCTGTGTTTCACAGGATTACGAGTTGCGGGTAACGCCGTATGTTAATAGTAAAATTGTTTTTAAGGATAGCACTGTCCAAAGTGGACTTCTAAAATTGGCTAATTCTGCTTTTTCGCCACACTTTAAACAAGAAGAAGGTGGTAAACCCCAGAAACTTAATTATGAACTGATTTATAAGATATATAGCAATCCCAATACTGAAAACGAAAGAGTTTTTCAGTATGTAAACCACAATTACTCCAAATTCAAAATATTTGTAGAACTTATTTATGACGACGTTTTTCAGATATATATAAATTCCAATGATTCCGCCCAGCTTTTCTATTCAGAATTTGATCGTCAGAGTATGGGAGAATTAATGGCGATAGATAGGTTTGAACGAAATCTGGATTTTAATAGACGTCTTAAAACTTCCGATACTATCACCTTACCTAATGGAAAGGAAATGGTTCTTCCTATGCGATATTCTTATTATAATGGCTTGAATTATAGTATTGCTTATGGTAAAGCGCCCACTTTAATTTACTACATCTCGAGATTGGGATTGGATAAAATATATAAGGTGGAGAAAAATAAACGTTTCCTAAAGAAGGCAGAGGAATTTCTTTCGGACTGTGCTATCATAAAAAAGGATTTGCAGGAAAACAAAATTTCGGTTTCTGATATACCCACATTCATTGAATATTATAAGGATGTGTGCCCATTGGATGCTATTGGTAAATAGTAATTAACCGTATCTTAGTATTTTTTCCCATCATCAAACTGCTTTGATAATCAATGAGTAGCACGAAATATTAATAACGTGTATGATATGGAACGATATAAAAATAAATATCGAATCCAATCGCACCGAAAACCTGGTTGGGATTATTCCAATGTCGGACGTTATTTTATTACCCTAGTGTATCAAAATCGGGTATGTAATTTAGGCGCAATTGTCAATGGAAACATGATTCTATCCGATTTTGGAAAAATCGTTCGCGACGAATGGTTGAAATCATTTGAAATCCGAAATGAATTGTTTTTGGATGAATATGTAATCATGCCCAATCATATTCATGCCATTGTGGTATTGGATAATCAAAAAAACCGTATTGATGCGCACGATGGCGTTGATAACCCTGACCCCGATGATGCGCATAACCCGGTAGAGGCGCACGGCCGTGCGCTCTACCCAAATCCGCGATACCACCCACGTAACCACCAAAAACAAAACCATTCCACCGCATGCCAAAATCGATTTCGTCATTTATTGCGGGGTTTAAATCGGCGGTGAATTCAAAAATTGATGATTATATTGATGAAAACGGAATGAACATTCCGAAATACAATCGGAACAATCATTTTTTCCAACCCAATTATCACGATCACATTATCCGCAATAAAAAATCATACCAGCGTATAAAACAATACATTATTGCCAATCCATTGAATTGGAAAAAGAAAATTTTAATGGGTAAAGCATTTTAGTTGAAAGTCAGATAAAGCAATTCTAATAAAAAAACATTTGTAAACTTAGAAACAATAAGGATGGAACAACCAGAAAAAGCTGGTGAAATAATTCTGATTGAATATTAGAATTTTAATGCCTTCACATATTTATTGAGGGTTTTCACGTTGTTAAACGCATTCCCCATTGTGTTATTAAAGTAGGCATACACCGTCTTTCCTTCCATTCTCCACGTAACAATTAAGTTGGCAAGGTGTTTTAAAAATTCATCACCGTAACTACCGCGATATCTAGGTTCTGGCCCGTGCAAACGGAGGTAAACAAAATCAACGTCCACTAGATTCGGTAATAGGGAGAAATCTTTAAAATCGTGTAAGACCAGACAAGTATTATATTTTTTGAGCAATTGAAACACCTGAGGTTCGTACCACGATTCATTCCTAAATTCTATAGCTAATTTAAAAGATGAGTGTTTGCTTTGTTTTACAAATTGCTCCCACAGTTTTGTAAACCGTTCAATTTGCTCAATATCAAAGGAAGGGGGAACTGTGCAAGTAAACACCCTTTTTTGTCGCCAATGTGTTCAACAGTATTTTTGAAATCAGTTACGTCACTTAATGCAAATTCTAATTTTGACGAATGTGTAATTGATTTGGGGACTTTAAAGGTAAACCTGAAATCCTTGGGAACGCTTTCCTTCCAATTTTTTACAGTAGTGTTTTTAGGAAGTTTATAAAACGTACTGTTGTACTCTATACTATTAAACTGCGAAGCATAATACTGTAGTCTAGTTTTGTTTTTGAAATCATTAGGAAACTGCGATTTGTTTAAAGGGAGCGCCAAACCACTGGTTCCAGAATAAAAGTTACCTGCAAAAATATCTTTGGACATAATGGGTGTAAGTAGTTGATTACTTTCTTTGATTTCGTATGGATAACTAAATTGAACCTAATTAAGTTTTATCGTATTTTCCCAATTTCAAAAAATCCCTAATCAGTCTTCTGAAACGATTTTATAATTACCAAACCACAAACCACCACAACTGCTGATAATATTAAAGCCAAAATGATGTTGCTATACAAAAAGTTTCCTATAGCAAATAGTGTACAGTAAACACCCACAACCCCAGCAAAGAAGCCGAGGATTTTCATCCCAAAACCTTTGAATTTGGATTCATTTCCAAAAATAAGGCTATTGAAACTGTTTAGGGTTTCTGCTTTTGAGGGTTTGGTTAGAAGTGTAACCGCAACCCATCCAATAGTGGTGATTACAACACCCAGAACCAATTGCCAATGTCCGGCAATATCGACCCAAGGATTTTCCAATTTTCCATTTACAAAAAAGAAGGCGGCAATTAGAAATGAAATAACCATAGCGGCAATCTCACTATACGGATTTATTCTGCTCCAAAACCAACGTAAAATAAACAGAAGACCCGTTCCAGCTCCTATGGATAGCAGGAGATTAAAACCATCCCGGGCTTCTTCAAGAATTAAAGCCAATAAACCTGCAAAAATCATCATAAGAACTGTCGAGATTCGTCCCACTGCAACCTGTTCTTTCCCAGTGGCTTCCTTTCGAAGAAAACGAACATAGAAGTCGTTGACCACATAAGAGCTTCCCCAATTTAGATGCGTTGATATAGTGCTCATAAAAGCTGCAATAAGCGAAGTGATAACAATACCAAGTAAACCGGCAGGAAGAAAAGTAAGCATGGCAGGGTAGGAGAGGTCATTTTTTACGAATGAAGGATTTAAATTTGGAAATGCAGCCTGTAAACTAGCGATGTCTGGGTATATAACAATTGATGCAAGTCCAATAATAATCCATGGCCAAGGACGAAGTGCGTAATGTGCAAAGTTAAAAAATAAGGTAGCCCAAGTGGCATGTTTTTCATTCTTGGCGGCAAGCATACGTTGGGCAATATAACCTCCACCTCCAGGTTCTGCCCCAGGATACCAAACGCTCCACCATTGTACAGCTAAAGGAATAATGAGTAATGGAATCAATAATTCAGGTTTGGAGAAATCTGGAAGCATTGCTGTTTTAGCGGCCACTTCAGGAATAGAAAGTAGTTTTTCCATTCCACCTATTTCAGGCAAATTGACAATATAAATGGTCGCCCAAATACTACCGACCATTGCAATAATAAACTGTACGAAATCTGTTAGCAAAACGCCTTTCAATCCTCCGAAAGCGGAATAGATAACTACAACAGGAGAAGCTATCAATAAAACTTGGTAGGAGGAAAGTCCAAACATTACGTGGCCAATTTTAATCGCGGCCAAGCAAACGTTTGCCATAATGACGATGTTGAAAAAGACGCCGAGATAAATGGCACGAAAACCTCGTAAAAAAGCGGCGCTTTTCCCGCTATAGCGCAATTCGTAAAACTCTAAGTCAGTCGTAATCCCACTTCGGCGCCAAAGTTTTGCATAGAAAAACACGGTCAACATTCCCGTTAGTAAGAAACTCCACCAAATCCAGTTTCCAAAGACCCCCTCTTCGCGAATAAGTCCTGCAACGAAATTGGGAGTATCCGCAGCAAATGTTGTGGCCACCATACTTACACCAAGTAACCACCAGGGCATATTTCTGTCGGAAAGGAAAAAGGACTTTGAATCTTTTCCGGATTGTTTTGAAACAACAATACCAATTATAAGAAAAACGACAAAAAATAAGACGATGATAATCCAATCGGTGATGGACAATTGCATAATGAGCGTGGTTTTACAGCTGTTTAAATATGTGGTTAAAGTAAAGAAAATGGCTATAAATCCAATTGGTTAAGAAAATTAATATTCACAGTCTTTTGAACAGATATTTTTTTTCTAGAGAATAAAGTGAATACCATAATAATCGGATAGACCATTATCAAAATCGAGAAGTCTCGTATGGGAGATCTCGTTTGTGCTCCGTTTTAAAATAATAAAACTTTATGATTTCCTTAAAAAGTCTGTATTGCCAAGTTTAGTATCTTAAAATAAAAAACTATGAGCACTAAAAACCTTTACAGTACCGAGGCAAAAGAGAAAATAAAGCAACTCGCAGAAGCTATAGACTATGCAATGTTGGCTACCAATTTAAAAGCCCAACCATTTCATACCGTTCCAATGAGCACGAAGGAAGTTGATGAAGATGGCAACATTTGGTTTCTCAGCAACAAGACAAGCACGCACAATGCAAATATTGAAAGAGAGAAAAGAGCCCACCTTATATACTCCGATAAAGGGAATTACGAATTTCTGAGCGTTTATGGCCGTGCAACAATAGGTTCCGACAGGAATAAAATCAAGGAACTTTATGGAAGTGGTGATGATGCTTGGTTTGAGGGAGTTGACGACCCAAATATTACTACCATAAAGGTAGAACCAGACGATGCACATTATTGGGATACCAAAAATGGCAAGGTAATTTCACTTCTAAAAATGGCAGGTGGTGCAATAACGGGTAACGAACCCGATCTGGGCGTGCAAGGAAATTTAGAAATTTAAATAAGAATAAATAAAGTTAAAAATCCCTTTCTCAGTCTATAATGGCTAAGAAAGGGATTTTTGATTTTGTTGATGTCTGAAGGAACCGATTTTTTTTAACAGACAATCCCTTGACTTTCTTAGTTGAAGAAATCTAGATCGCGTCACAAAAATGGATGGATTGGGATGATTCCGAACTATATAAGAGGTTCCCTGATTGGGCAACGGAAAACCAGAGAGTTGTTTTCGGAAAAGATTTATGATAGAATATGATTTTTGAACAAATGAAATAAAACCAATTAGTATTTTTTTTGTTCATATATTATTGTACTTTAAGTGCATTATAAAATATGAACCTAATAATTAGTTAACATAAAGGCCTATATTCTATTTATTGCAATTTTGTTAAAATTAGATTGGTCAGAAGGTTATTTTAATATATTTGACCAAAATTTCTCCTCCCCCCAATTAAATTGGTAAAAAAATAAAAATTGAAGACTAAAAACAGACTGATGAAAGGTGCTTTCGCAATCAATGGACTACTTTTTTTAATAGGCGGAATTACGCAACTCAAGATGGGTGATTACCTATTGGCCGCAATTCTATTGCTGGCCTTTCTCCTCAACCTATCCCGGATGTTCAAGCTTAAGGAAAGAAGAGAACTGGAAAACATGAATTATTCTATTATGGTAATGAATGTTATCATTTGTATTTCTGCCGGAATGGAAAATTCAGATTCATACTTTCATTACGGATGGTATTTGATGGCAATCTTTTCCGCAGTGGTAATTGTTATAGATTACAATAGAAAAGGCAAATTGATTTAAATAGAAACTTTATAAGCACTATTAGCTCTATTTTCTTTATTGGTTTTATTGGAAGATAAACTAAGAAGAAGTCCCTCCTTATCTAAAATTTTCGATATTTTCTAATTTGGAATATTATCCACTTTAAATCTTGATATTTAAGGTGTTATCTCTATAGTACGGAAATTTTCGATAGTGCCCATATCCAACGTTTCCTGGATTATTTGCTTATCACCACTCACAAAAACTACGTCTCTTAGAATTATCTGTAGATTTATTTTAAGCGTATTTCGGCTTTGGTAATTTAGTCCAGAATCGTTACTTCCCCCGGAACTTTTTGGGAGAGGATCATCATATTTATAAGTTACAATCACGTCGGCAGTTCCGGAGACTGCTAGATAATCGGCTTGGATATTTGGATAAGTAGGAGGAATACTGTTGCAGAAATAATTATTACCCAAAACTCCATCGTAACTGCGATAGTTAGCGAAATTGGTATTTGCGCTCAATGGGTAGGTTGAAATACCCTCCTTTCTATAAAGAGTGTCCGATGTTGACAATTTAAGTGAGAGACTTTCAAAAACCCGAGTATTTTCTTTATAAAAAACATAATTGCCAACGTCTCCACATGAATTTAATTTGGCATCCTCAAAGTTAAAAGTCGTAACTATAATATCACCATCGCTACAAGCCTGAAAAAAGAGGGGGAGGGATAGAAGAAAAAACAATCGCATCATAACTATCGGGAAATTTTTCGTTTCACAAAGTAACGCATTTCTTTTTTATTGAAATGGCCTAAAATTTTTTATGTGTATTTTTGCAAACTGAAAAAATAAAAAGATTTCTTTTAAAAATTCAGATTCAAATCTTGTTCTCTTCATAAATTTCAGCAACCAATGAAAAAAGTTTATTTTGATAACGCAGCAACCACCCAATTGCGCAATGAAGTAATTATTTGCATAAGTGAAGTTTTAAAGACTGAATATGGAAATCCTTCATCCACACATTCTTACGGAAGGTCATCTAAATCACTACTTGAGAACGCACGAAAAGAAATTGCTGGATTATTAAATGTTTCGGCGAGCGAAATAATCTTCACATCCGGCGGAACTGAGGCTGATAATTTGATTCTCATCAGTGCGGTACGCGATCTTGGCGTAAAGCGTGTTATTTCAAGCCGAGTTGAACATCATGCTGTGCTGCATACTTTGGAATGGCTTAATAAGAATTATGATATAGTTATTGATTACGTGAATTTGGATAAAAGTGGACTTGTGGATTATAATGATCTGGATCGGCTGTTAAGCGATGCTTCAGAAAAAACATTGGTAAGTCTGATGCACGTAAACAATGAAGTGGGGAATTTATTGGACATTAAAAAAGTAGCCTTGCTGTGTAAGGAACATGGAGCATTATTCCATAGTGATACGGTTCAATCTATCGGTCATTTCAAGATGGATTTAAAAGACATACCAATTGACTTTGCCGCGGCGTCCGCCCATAAATTCCACGGACCTAAAGGTGTGGGTTTTGCTTTTGTCAGAAAGAATTCCGGTTTGCAACCCCTAATCCATGGTGGCGAGCAAGAGCGGGGAATGCGTGCAGGAACGGAACCTGTATCTAATATTGCGGGAATGGCGGAAGCCTTAAAAATTTCCTATCGAAATCTTGATAAGGAGCATGAATATATTGCAGATTTGAAGTCATACTTTATAGACAAACTTAAGTCGTCTATTCCTGGAGTGAAGTTTAATGGCTCTTGTGAGGACCAGGAGAATAGCACTTGCAAAGTATTAAATATATGCCTTCCCATCGCCGCTGATAAAGCGATGATGTTGTTATTTCAACTGGATCTAAAAGGTATAGCTTGTTCCAAGGGCAGTGCCTGCCAGAGCGGGAGCGAGGGAGGTTCGCATGTTCTCAACGAAATTCTATCGGAGGAGGACTTAAAAAAACCTTCACTACGATTTTCGCTTTCCGTCTTTAATAATAAAGATGAAATAGATTTCGTAATTGAAATTTTAAAGGAATTTGTGAATTGAAATTCGTCTTAAATAAAATTCTTCTTCAAAATATCTGGGAGAAATTTATAGTCATAAACTTTCTTAGAACTTCATCGTTGTACGAACATTGAAAATTCTTGGAGAAAGATAATTCGGAATAGCATATTGCACCTTTGTATATACGTCTCTCACAAACGTATTGGTAATGGAGTTCTGGACGTCGAAAATGTTGAATATTTCAGCCCCGATAGTCAGTTCTTTAAAGGGTTTTAGCCAACCGTTTTTTCGCTGGTTGTTTTCGTTGACAATTACATAACTTACTCCCAAATCTGCTCGTTTGTAATCGGGCAACCTGCTCTGGTAGGTATAAGGATCCGCATAATTGGGAGTACCACCAGGCAAGCCAGTGTTGTAGGTTAAGTTAAGATACATTTTTAAATCAGGAATTACCTTTACATAATCCTGAAACAGCATGGCAAACTTTAGTCTTTGGTCTGTGGGTCGGAAGATATAACCACGGTCATCAATGTTCTCTTCGGTCTTCATGTACCCAAAACTCAACCAACTTTCCGTTCCCGGCACAAATTCACCAGCCAATCGCAGGTCAAGACCATAGGCGTAAGCTACGGCGTTGTTATTGGCGCGATACCGTATGCGCACGTTTTCAAGCGTATAAGGATTAACATCGGTCAATTGTTTAAAATAGAGTTCAGAATTCAATCTGAATTTTCGGTCCCACATCTTAAAGCTATAATCGTTCCCAAAGACCAAATGTGCCGACTGTTGTGCTTTTACACCGGGTACCACTGTTCCTGTGGAATCACGAAGTTCCCGGTAAAATGGTGGTTGATGATAAAGACCTCCAGATATTCTGAAAAGCATGTCCATTTCCCAATCTGGTTTTAATGCAATTTGCCCGCGAGGACTAAACACAGTTTGTGTGGTGCTTGCGATATCATCCCCGCTTACCGTCCAGTTTTGGGCGCGGACCCCAGCATTCATCCATAGATCGCTACTGCCCAAGCTTGTTCTTCGGCTCCATTGTGCATAACCCGAAATACGATTTATTTGCACATCATTAAGTGCACGGATGTTAGTATAGGGAACAATAGGAGAGGTGTTGGGCTGATAAGGTTGATCGTTTGCTGGAAAAATTGGTGGACGGATAGTAAACCCGGCTGAGTCTATCATCTCGTATTCCTGAACCCGATCACGTACATCCTCATGGGTTAGTTTTATACCATATTCAATAGTGTTATTCTCTATGGCAACTATACCTTTATGCTCTACGTTAAATATCAAAGCATCTAGATCATTTCGGGCATGGGTGAGCTGCGAGCCGACTGCTCTATTAAATTTTACATCCCCCAATCCAGAACTCCCCAAATCTGTGTCCACTTCTCCTAAATAATATTCGGCAAGAATGTCGAAGTGTTCTTGCTCTGTGGTGTGATAGAGGGAAGCAATAAGCTTGGCGGTATAGTCTTCTGAAACGACCCAAGTGGATTTAAGAGCTCCAAAATATGTATTGTACCGATCTTCTTCCTTTCCTTCGTAAAACACGGTTAAGGCAATAGGCTGGGAGAGCGTTCCGAAATTAGTTTGACGGGTTAGAGGTTCAAAATCATAATCGTTAATAGAAACATTCCCCAAAAAACTAAGTTCAAATTTATTTGTAAATCTATAAGTCAAATATGTTTGTGCATCGGCGAACCGTTGACTGTAATTGGTTATAGTTTCCTTTGCATTAACAAAAAGGCCGTTGTCGCGGTAACGGATCCCTGCAATTCCTGAAAATCTTCCATCCTTTGATATGCCTTCAACAGAACCATTGGCTCCCAAAAGACTTAGATCCAGAGAAGCGCCAAAAGTTACCGGTTTTCTATAGGTAATATCCAGAACCGATGAAAGTTTATCCCCGTATTTAGCCTGAAAGCCTCCTGCCGAAAATTCTACGTTGCTTGTAAGATCGCTGTTTACAAAACTTAATCCCTCCTGCTGACCGCTGCGTATCAAAAACGGTCTATATACCTCAATTTCATTTACATAAACCAGGTTTTCATCATAATTTCCACCTCGAACTGCATATTGCGTACTCAGTTCATCGTTGCTGTTTACACCGGGCAGAGATTTTAACAAATTCTCCACGCCGGCGTTGGCGCCAATCATCTTACGAATTACTTCGGGTGAAATAGTAGTTACCCCCTCAACCCGTTTGTTTTCACGGCCAGAGATTACCACTTCGCCAATTTGCTCCACGGTTGCACTTAGAACGGGATTAAATTCATAATCCTCATTGGTTGAAAGATTTACGGTTATCTGTATTTTTTTATAGCTCACGTGAGAAAATGTAAGGACTACAGCTTTTTTTGCCGGAATTTCCAGGATGTAGAAGCCGTCAAGGTCCGTAATTGTTCCCAGATCGTCATAAATAACGTTGGCTCCGGAAATTGGTTGGTTAAATTCGTCGAGGACGATTCCTTTTATAGTGGCTTTCTGAGCAAATAAAGTTGTTGCGAAGAGAAGAAAGAGCAGTGTGAGCGGCAGGTTGATTGTTTTCAAAAGCTGTTCTTAGGTTTGTTTTCTAAAAAATTTTGTTTCAAATGTAGCGCTATTTCCCACATTATCTATTACAATAAGTTTCAAATTGTTCTCTGTTTCAGGGTTTACACCATCTCCAAAATCATAGGTTAGAACGTCGGTTTTATAATTATATTCCATTAAAATGAAATTTCCGTTGATGACCGCGCGATATGAACTAATGCCGCTTGATTTATCGACAATCTTAATTTGTAACGTTTTTTGATTACTTATCCACTTTCCTTCAGAAAAATTTAAAGGTGTGATAACGGGTGCCTCCAAATCTGAAACTACCGCATAGTCACCGAACAAACGGGTACTGGCAACTAGTTTATCTCCTTTTCGTGTTGTGCTGGTGTAATATGGCTCACCTTTATAGTTTAATCTTCCAATGTAAAGACGGTCCTTGTCACCTTCCAAATAATTGGAAATATCAGCCGTAATCGAAATATTTTTATGAATCGGGATTATGTCCTCGTGAAATTTCAGCGTATCGCCACTTGACTGAATGTCCAGGTAAGTGTCATCATAAAGACTGTTGGCTGGAATGTAAATGCTGAATTTTCCCTTGGTGAGAGAAGTTGCGTGATCGGCATAAATAAAATCGTCGGTTTCCTTAATTTGTCGCGGTTTAAGTATTTCCATATTTCTTCCTTTTATAGGAATAATCACCCTAATGTCATTTCCCTTAAAATCCTTTACGGAAATGGTATAGGAATAATCCAAGCTGTCTTCCACGGAAACGTATCCATTGGTATCTTCCTGTACGATTATGCTGAGAGGGTTATTTGTTTCCCTAAATAATTTTTGGATCTGGCTCCGGTTGGTTTTAAAGTAGCCGTAGTCCGTATACCGATTAAGATATCTGGTTTCAGCAAAGGAAAACTTGTCAAACTTCACCTCAAATTTTGGAATATTATTTAAATAAGTGTTGATGCTATAAATCCCGTTTTTATTGTAGGCTCCATCCAATTGGTCATAAGAGGATATTCCGAATCCAATTTTACCTAAGGCAATTAGATCTTCCGTTTTATAATTGCCATCACTCTGTTTAACCATTCGCAGTTTTATGGATTCTTGGACTTGGTTCACCTGGGCATCCGCACTTATAGGATATGCCAATACAGAACTAATTATGGGGATTTTGCTATCCGGTATGTTTATGCCAAATAACATTGGATTCATGGGGCGTTGGGCGCTGTCCCGTATCTCGAAATGTAAATGGGGGCCGCCACTGCTACCGGTATTTCCAGAAAAACCAATTAGATCCCCCTTTTTTACCGGAAGCAAGGAAGCATCTGGAAAAAGCTCGATTTCAAAATTTTCTTTTTTATACTGATGTTCCTTTACATATTCTTCTATTTTTCCCGCGTAGCGCTGAAGATGCGCATAAACGGTGGTGTAACCATTAGGATGCAGGAGATAAAGCGCTTTTCCATATCCAAAATGGCTTACGTTTATACGGCTCACATACCCATCGGCACTTGCAAAGACTGGTAATCCTTCTTTTTGCTGTGTTTTAATATCCAAACCGCTGTGAAAGTGATTGGACCGCAATTCTCCAAAATTCCCAGACAATATCAAATTGATGTTCAGCGGATTCGCAAAATAATCATTCGGAATTTCGGACTGCCCAAAAGAAATAGCGCTTAAAAACAGGAGTGACAAACAGATTTTCTTCATAATGCAAAGATAAATATACCTAATTACTATAAGTGGGAGTCGTGGATTTTATTGTACGAGCCGTGTTTTATTATAAAAATAAACGGAAAAGCATTTGCGTATTAGCGGCGGTATGCTAACTTTGTGGAAGTAGTATTGAACATAAATTTTTAATGAGTAATCTTACTGAAATTGTTGATTCTCTAGAGAGTAGTGTTGGCAAATTGCTTGAACGTCAAGAAAAACTAGAGAGTGCCAACCAGCAATTGGAGAAGGAAATCGACGTTTTGAAAGCCCAGAAACTGCAATTTGAACAAGAAATTGCCACATGGAGCGAAAAGTGTCACTCATTAAAATTAGCAAATTCTTTACTTGGCAGCGATCAATATAAACGTGAAACGAAACTCAAAATAAATGCTCTAATTCGGGAAATAGACCAATGTATAATACAGCTTTCCGAATAAAAAGATAACAATGTCCGAACCATTAAAGATCAAGATATCGATTGCAGATAGGGTATATCCCTTGACAATCAGTCCGGCCCAAGAAGAAGGACTGAGATTGGCCTCGAAGAAGATAGAGTCGATGATCAAAAAGTTCGAACAAAGTTATGCGGTGCGAGACAAACAGGATGTGTTGGCAATGTGTGCCCTCCAGTTTGCCGCCCAAGTGGAGCAAAAGGAAATCGATAAATCAAGTGATACGCAACAGGCCCAAAGCCGTTTGGCGGCTTTAGACCGTTTGTTGCAGAAACAATTGACATAAACGTTCTTTACATAAAAAGGTTACTGCCTACATTAATACTAATTTTGGTAAACTCAACATTACTTCTTTAAAAAGGGTGAGTTTAAGTTGTAAAAGCGTGCCGTTGCCGATACTCTCGGATAGACGGATACTTGACCAGCTTGTTAACCCTAAACTTGTTTTTAGGGAGTTTAATTCAAAATAACAATATTGATGTAGGCTTTTTTTATTTAAAAATGAAATGAAAAAATGGGAATAGATATAGTTTTTGCATTAATAGGACTGGTAGTAGGCTATTTAACGGCTAAGCTCTTGGAACGGAAAAGAGCCTCGAGTATAATAAAACTCGCTAAGAAAACTGCCACAGGAATCTTAAAGGAAGCAAGGTCTGAGGCTGAAACCTTAAAAAAGGACAAGATACTTCAAGCCAAAGAGAAATTTTTAGAATTGAAGGCAGAACACGAAAAGGTGATTGTGTCTCGGGATAAGAAGATTTCAGAAGCGGAAAAAAGAACCAGAGATAAAGAATCCCAGGTCTCTAATGAACTGGCGAAAAATAAAAAATTAAGTGCCGAGTTGGAATTGAAACAAAGCGAGTATGACGAGAGGCTTTCGCTATTGGATAAAAAACAACAGGATACTGATAGACTTCATCGCAGTCAAATAGAGCAGTTGGAAGTTATTTCAAGTCTTTCGGCAGAAGAGGCCAAAAGACAGTTAATGGAGAGCCTTAAAGGAGAGGCAAAAAGTCAGGCAATGGCATATATCCAATCTTCAATGGAAGAGGCGAAAATGACTGCTAAACAGGATGCTAAAAAAATAATCATCAATACTATTCAACGCATCGGAACGGAAGAGGCAGTGGAAAATTGTGTTTCCGTTTTCAACCTTGAAAGCGATGATGTAAAAGGGAGAATCATTGGTCGTGAAGGGCGTAATATTCGTGCCCTTGAGGCGGCAACGGGAGTGGAGATTATTGTAGATGACACTCCGGAAGCGATTATTCTGTCGTGTTTCGATTCCGTTAGGAGAGAAGTGGCAAGACTTTCTCTTCATAAATTGGTTACTGATGGAAGAATTCACCCAGCTCGAATTGAAGAGGTTGTTGAAAAAACAAGCAAGCAGATAGAAGAAGAGATAATCGATGTAGGTAAACGTACTGTAATTGAGTTAGGAATCCACGGACTTCATCCTGAACTTATAAAAGCGGTAGGTCGTATGAAATATCGCTCTAGTTATGGGCAGAATCTGTTGCATCACTCTCGAGAAGTTGCGAGACTTTGCGGGGTAATGGCATCGGAATTGGGCTTAAATGCTAAATTGGCCAAACGTGCAGGTCTTCTTCACGATATCGGAAAAGTTCCTGAAACCGAAACAGAACTTCCACACGCACTTTTGGGAATGCAGTGGGCCGAAAAATATGGTGAGAAACCTGAAGTCTGCAATGCAATTGGAGCTCACCACGATGAAATTGAAATGACAGGCCTTCTTTCACCCATCGTTCAGGTTTGTGATGCTATTAGTGGGGCTCGACCAGGTGCTCGTCGCCAAGTGTTGGATTCGTATATTCAACGGTTAAAGGATCTAGAGGAAATTGCCTTTGGATTTAATGGAGTCAACAAAGCATATGCCATTCAAGCTGGCCGTGAATTACGCGTAATGGTGGAAAGTGATAAGGTAAGCGATGAAAAAGCTTCTCAGCTTTCTTTTGAAATCTCCCAAAAAATACAAACGGATATGACTTATCCCGGACAGGTAAAAGTTACCGTAATCCGCGAGACAAGAGCTGTAAATATTGCAAAATAAAGATAAATTATTCTTATAAGGAATTTACTTCTAAATAATAGAATCAAAAAAAGCTCCACGTTCGGAGCTTTTTACTTTTATCAATTCAATTAAAAGTTCACCTTACTTTAGGGAACCGATACTATATAGATTACGAATTATTCATCATACAGATTATCATAGCCTCGGGAAGATTCCTCAAAAAACTTTCCGTTGATATATCGATAATTACGGTCAAGTTTTGCGATTTTTTTCATATCAGATTCTTCCAGTTCGACGTCAGCAGCCCGAAAATTTGAGATGATATGGTCTTTTGTGGTGGATTTTGGGATTGCGGCACAACCTCTATGATTATGCCAAGCAATAAGAACCTGCGCAACAGTTGCACTGCGGTCTCTAGCAATTTCCTTTAAGATCTCTATATCCATCATATTTGGTTCATCATCTGCCTTCATTGCCTTTGATCGATCGCCTGAACCAAGTGGGGAATAGGCGGTGACAAGAATATCCTCACTATTGCAATATTCCAGTAATTTATTTTGTTGTAATAATGGATGGAGTTCCACTTGGTTCATTTCGGGTTTTATGGTAGCCTTTTCAACCAATTCCCTTAATTTCTTTTCACTAAAATTAGAAACTCCAATATGGCGAGTCAAACCCAGATTTTTGGCTTGTTCCATTTGTCTCCAAGTCTTAATAATAGGTGCATCTTCTGGAGTTAAATAATCTTCTGGTTTTTTGGGAAAATCAACTCCATGTCTAAATGCAACAGGCCAATGTATTAAATAAAGATCTAAACGATCCAGTTGCAATTTTTTGAGACTTTCCTGCAATGCAGGAATAACCTGTCCTTCCGCGTGCGAATCATTCCAAAGTTTGGATGTGATAAAAACATCTTCCCGAAATATCTTTCCTTCTGCGAAAACTTCAGCGAGGGCTTCGCCAATTATCTCCTCATTTCCATAGTTTTTTGCGGTATCAATATGCCTATAACCTGCGTAAAGTGCTTCCTTAACTGCTTTTTTAAGTTCGTTTCCCCCAGCTTTCCAGGTTCCAAGCCCAATGGCGTGTATAGTATCACCATTTCTGAATTTTAATGTTTTCATATGTATTTTTTCAATAGATTTTCCTTCCAATTTACAAAAGTTGCTTTCCATCAAAAAACAACGGAAGTAGTTTGGCCTTTTTTTAACTCGAAGCACCGCAAGCTCAACTCCTCAACTCCTAAACTCCCAAACTTCTCAACCCCCAATTCATCCCTTCCTAGGATGAAATCTATTAATCACCTCGGTTAAATGCTTCCTATCAATATGTGTGTAAATTTCGGTGGTTGTAATGCTTTCGTGACCAAGCATCTGTTGAATTGCTCTTAGATCGGCTCCATTTTCCAGAAGATGGGTTGCAAAGGAATGGCGAAAGGTATGCGGACTTATGTTTTTTTGGATATTGGCTTTTTCTGCCAATCTTTTTACGATGGTAAATATCATCGCACGCGTGAGTTGGCGTCCGTGCTGGTTTAAGAACAGGGTATCCTTGGCTTTTGGATCTATTTTATGGTGAATGCGGATTTCTTTTCTATAAATCTCAATAAACTTGATAGTGTTTGTTCCTATTGGAACCAAGCGTTCCTTATCTCCTTTTCCGGTAACCTTAATAAAACCTTCCTCAAAATAGAGATCTGAAATTTTAAGATTAGTAAGCTCCGATACACGAAGACCACAGGCATAAAGGGTTTCGACTATTGCGCGATTACGTTCCCCTAGGTTTGAGCCCAAATCAATTGCCTTTATAATTGCGTCAATTTCCTCAATAGCTAAAGTATCCGGAAGTTTTCGTCCCAAGTTTGGTGCCTCGATAAGGTCCAGCGGATTGGTAGTACGATAATCTTCAAAAATTAAATAATTGAAAAAACCCTTAAGCCCCGAAATTAAACGGCTTTGGGACCTAGGATTTACTTTTTTTGCTATTTCATAAATAAATTGCTGTAGCGTTTCTTCGGTAATGGAAATGGGAGATATCTGTATTGCGTTTATATTCAACCACCCAACTAACTTTTTTACATCCAGGGAATAATTAATGATCGAATTTTCGGAAAGACCTCTTTCCAATCTTAAATAATTTTGATAATCCTTTAAGGCTCTATTCCAGTCCATTAGTTGTAAACTTGATTAAATAAAAAGTTAACATATAACTAAAAACCCTGCTCCGCATTGGATTGTCAGTATATTTGCTCCATAAAAACTTCTAAAATATATATTATGAAGAAATTAATTGTAGTCGCATTGACATTATTTATCGGCACAACCGCTTTTTCACAAAGTCTAGATCTTGGGGTTAAAGCCGGAGCTAACTTCGCAAATATCTCGGATGCCGCTGGGCTTTCCAACAAAACCGGATTTCAAGCCGGTATTTTCGGTGGAGTTAAATTTTCTGATAAACTTGGTATTCAAGCAGATCTTTTATATTCACAACAGGGAGCGAAGTTTGACGGGGGAAGTTTTGATCTTTCTTATGTAAACATTCCCGTAGTTTTAAAATATTATTTATTTCAGGGTTTAAATCTTCAAGCTGGACCACAATTTGGGTTTGTCGTAGATGATAACGTAACAAAAGTTTTTGGTAGTATCGCTAAAGCAGAAAGCACTGATGTTTCAGGAGTAGTTGGTGCGGGATACGATTTTCCGTTTGGTATACGCGTTGATGGCAGATATAACTTTGGTTTGACAGATGTTATTGACGGTGCAAAAAATAAGAACAGCGTATTCTCAATTGCTCTAGGATATTCCTTCTTATAATCAATCCAATACATAAATAAATTGCTCAAAGGACTGTCTTAAATGATGGTCCTTTTTTAATGAAAAGAACTTACGGATATATAACTCAATTCTCAATGCCCTTTTGATAAGACTTATTCTTTATTATTAAAATTTACTTAAATTTCTTTTAAAACTTTAATAAAAAACGTAAAAACCTTATTCTTTTTCACCTATTGGATCTTTTTTGTTGTTACTTGACCCTACACAATTTAAAAAGTAAACTATGAAAAGATTATTACTAACAATTAGCCTAGCGATTTTTATCAGTGCCAGTTATTCACAAGAAATTCAATTTGGAGTAAAAGGAGGAATAAATTTAGCCTCCGTAGGCAGTGATGGCGACAGCGATGTAAATACAATAACAGCTTTTCATGTGGGAGGACTAATGGAAATTGCCTTGTCGGAAAGATTTGCCCTTCAGCCAGAGTTAGTTTATTCGGGTCAAGGCGCGAAAGTAAACCGGTCGGCGTCAAGAGAAGATGTTATTATAAATGCGAATGCTAAAATCAAGCTGGATTATCTCAATATCCCGTTGCTAGCAAAATATTATATTTTTAATGGTTTTTCATTGGAAGCAGGTCCTCAAATTGGATTTTTACTAAGAGCCAATACAGAAACTGATCTCCAGATCCAAGGAGATCTTCCGCCGGAACTTTTGGAGATTGTATATGCTGAATTTGAAGCAGGAAGTGGAGATATTAAAGATCGATGCGAGACCTTAGACATTTCCCTAGGAGCAGGCCTTTCTTACAAACTTGAGAATAATATTTTCTTTGGGGTTCGGTATAATTTAGGTCTAACCAACATATATAAAGACGATACTCGGGCCTGAAGAATAGAAACAGTGTTCTGCAGTTTACGGCCGGATATACTTTTTGAATGAAAACAGTGTGACTTTCCCATTTTTAAAACCTTTTTTTAATTCTGATATTTTTGTTAGTGAAAAGGAAAGAACTATATAAAGGGTTGATTTGAGAAATCTCCCGTCATGCTTCTTATAAATATGTGTCCCACTCATTCGCGAAGTCAACGAGAATTAAGGATCACATTAAAAGGTTTAAGCTTACGAATTCGAAAAAAAGAATTATCATTCGCAATAATTTATGGACTTCCTGTCGGATAATTAACTTTTTCTCCTTTCTCTACTTTAAATTCACAGATATTTAGGTACTATTACAAGAATTCTTCGTTTATTTGTTTTAACAACCACGATAATCAATATCATGAGAAAAGGATTGCTTATTATATTAGTCACCCTTTTTGCCTTATCGGTTGAGGCACAAGAAGTGAGATTGGGAATAAAGGCCGGAATTAATTTAGCCACATTAAAAGGGGCGGGAGCTAAAGATTTTGATTCCAAAACTGGAATCAATTTTGGAGGGTTTGTAGAAATCCCCGTCAGTAAGAATTTTTATTTACAACCTGAACTTCTTTATTCCGCTCAAGGCATTAAGGCGGAATATTTTCATGTAATGTCGGTTGAAAAACGAGTTGCAAAAGTCCATAGAAATATACAACTTGATTTGCATTACCTTAATATACCAATTATGGCAAAAGTCTATCTCCTTGAAGGATTTGCTTTGGAGGTTGGCCCACAGTTGGGATTTATAATTTCGGCCAAAAAAAATGTCAAGGTAGATGTTAGCGGCGAATTGTCGGATGAAGCGATTAATGTAGTTAAGGCCGAGTATGCGGTGGGAAAGTCTGATGTAAAAGAGGCATTTAAAACCGTAGAACTGGGGCTTGGTTTTGGTCCCACCTATCAATCGGAAATGGGAATTCTCCTAGGAGCAAGGTTTACTTTTGGATTTACGGGTGTTTATAAAGATTCATCTGGTCCTACGCAAGAGAATAAGGTTATACAATTTTTTGCCGGTTATAGATTTTAGGTTCGCAATAGAATTCCCGCTAACTACAATTCCACCTACTTTTTGTATAAGATTAGTTTTATTAGGAGTGAATTTGAACGTTACTGTAATTCCGTTCAAGTCAGAAATATGTCAAAAATCCAACTTCTAAAATCGATTTTTCAAGTTTTTCCGTTGGAATTTTTGCCTATTTTTTATTTTAAAAATTAGAATTGTTCTAACTATTTCTCTCATATACTAAAACCAACCTAGTTTCCTTGATTAGAAACTAGAAGACTTTATGAAATGTACTTTTAATGAGCACTATAGAAAAATCTGTATTAAAATCTTTGTTATGTTTTATCAACTGCAATTTAATGTTTAAAACGTGTTAATAAGATAGGTCCCGCAATCATTGGATTTGATATTAATTTTTCGTTAATTTGTCCCAATTAACTTTTAAACAACAAACAATTATGAAAAAATTATTACTAGTTGCTGCCTTCGCAGTATTCGCATTTTCAAGTGTTCAGGCACAACAAATGAAAGTAGGTGTTAATGCCGCTATTCCAATGGGAGATTATAAGGATTTATATTCTTTTGGGCTTCAGGGTGATTTCACTTATTTCTTTGAAGTTAATGATGCATTTTTAGTAGGACCTCAAGCTGGACTTCTTTACTATATGGGTAAAGATGTGGACTTCGGCTACGGAATGGGAAGTTTTAAAATGGACGATGCAATGTTCTTGCCAATTGGAGCTTCAGCTAGATACCTAGTTGAGGATTTCTTCTTTGGTGCAGATTTAGGTTACGGAATTGGATTGGCGCCTGACGGAAACGATGGTGGCTTTTTCTACCGACCAAAAGCTGGTTACAACTTTGGATCTATTGGAGCAGTTCTTTCTTACTCTGGAGTTTCTATGACAGGAGCATCTTTCAATTCATTAAATTTAGGGGTTGAATTTTCTTTCTAAGAAAATCTTACATACTATAATAAAAAGCAGGGTGTATCCCTGCTTTTTTGATTACAGCTGTTATTAAGAATTACTCAAATCTTAAAAAAGAATTTTCTATATATATACAGGTAGTTATGAAAAAAATATTTTATCTATTACTTTTAATATCCTCGGTTGCCATTAGCCAGACCAAAGAACTAACTTTCGGTATTGTAGGAGGTGTAAATCTATCATCTTTTAATAACAGGTCATCTTCGGAGGATTTCAAGTTGAACCCAGGATTTTTTCTTGGAGGGATTTGGGCGATTCCCGTAAAAAATCGATTGGAATTCCAACCTGAAGCCTTATATTCATTGGAGATTTTGGATGTTGGTCTGGTAGAAAAGCAGGGGAATCTAAAAGCCTCCTATTTGCGTTTTCCTCTCTTGATGAAATACTATATTATAAAAGGTTGGGGTATTGATGCAGGACCGACCCCTGGATTCCTATTGAATATTAAGACAAAAGAAGGAGGGGTGAGAGATAGTTTTAATCTTTTTGATATGGCTCTTAGCCTAGGCACTTCTTATCAAACCAAAAACGGCATTATTTTGGGAGCCAGATATAATCTTGGGATTATTAATATTTCCAAAGTTCCCGAGCTCGGTGAAGAATCCAAGATTAATGGGATTCAAATTTCAGTTGGGTATTTTCTGTAGTTGCTGTTTTCCAATTTTAAGAATTAAAATACAATGAAAATAATTATTATAAATGGCCCCAATTTAAATTTATTGGGAATGCGGGAGAACGATATTTACGGAGATGAAACCTTTACCGATTTCTTGGAGAAATTGCAGCAAAAATTTCCCAAAGTTAATCTTTCTTGTTATCAATCAAATATAGAAGGAGAATTGATTGATAAGTTACATGAAGCAGGAAAATATTTTGACGGTATCATTCTGAATGCTGCTGCCTATACACATACTTCTGTAGGTATTGCCGATGCCGTACGTGCAATAAAAACTCCTGTAGTGGAAGTTCATATTTCCAACACTTTTTCAAGGGAGGATTTTCGACATAAAAGTTTTACCGCTCCTTATTCAAAAGGAATAATTGTGGGCTTTGGCTTACAAAGTTATGAATTGGCTCTGCAGAGTTTTTTGTGATTTTGAACCACGACTGAGGGGAAACGTGAACCACGACTTTAGGGAACCACGACTGAAGAGCACTAGGAGCCACGATTTGTGGTAGCAGAACCACGACTGAAGAGCACCCGGAGCCACGATTTGTAGTGGCAGAACCACGACTTAGGGAACCACGAACCACGACTTGTATTAGAAGAAAACATTACGGAAGGGAAATAGTAGCCACGACAAATGGAAAAACACGAATATTTGGACATTCTAAAGAACCTTTCCCCGAAATAACCCTTCTAGAGTTAATAACTCTGGAAGGGTTATTGGATTGCTGTTAAACGAAAAAACCGCAACATCAAGTTACGGTTTTTTATATTTCTCTAATTCCTAATTCCAAATTCCTAATTCCTAATTCCTAATTCCTAATTCCTAATTCTGAATTTAGGATTAAAAAATTCCTACAAGTGAATTACTTCCCCATACGCATCGGCTACTGCTTCCATCACGGCTTCGCTCATTGTAGGGTGGGGGTGAATGGTTTTTAGGACTTCATGACCTGTGGTTTCCAGTTTTCTTCCCAATACAGCTTCGGCAATCATATCTGTTACTCCAGCGCCAATCATATGGCAGCCGAGCCATTCTCCATATTTAGCATCGAAAATTACTTTTACAAAACCATCCTTGGTACCGGCAGCACTTGCTTTACCACTGGCAGAGAATGGGAATTTCCCGACTTTAATTTCGTAACCGGCATCCCTAGCTTGTTTTTCTGTCATCCCTACACTCGCTATTTCGGGACTTGCATAAGTACATCCTGGAATATTGCCATAATCGATAGGTTCAACGTTAAGCCCAGCAATTTTTTCAACGCAGGTTATTCCTTCCGCAGAAGCCACGTGGGCTAGGGCGGGACCGTGCACTATATCGCCAATAGCATAATAACCTGGAATGTTGGTTTGATAGAAATCGTTTACGACGATTTTTCCTTTGTCGGTAACAATTCCGACATCTTCCAAACCTATGTTTTCTAAATTTGAAGCGATACCTACTGCCGAAAGAACTATTTCAGCTTCTAATATTTCTTCTCCTTTTTTGGTCTTTACGGTGGCTTTTACATTCTTACCGGAAGTATCCAATTTTTCTACGGAAGAATTGGTCATTACCTTGATCCCCGCTTTTTTGAAAGAACGTTCAAATTGTTTTGAAACTTCCTCGTCTTCAAGAGGAACGAGATTTGGTAAAAACTCAACTATGGTAACTTCTGTGCCCATCGAATTATAGAAATGGGCAAATTCAACTCCAATGGCGCCGCTACCTACTACAATCATACTTTTGGGTTGTTCTTTAAGCGTCATAGCTTCGCGATAGCCAATTACTTTCTTCCCATCTTGTTTTAGATTAGGTAATTCTCTTGAACGGGCACCTGTAGCTACAATAATGTGGTCTGCAGAATATTCTTTTCCATCGACCTCCACCTTTTTTCCTGGTTTTAATTTCCCCAGTCCTTCAATGATATCGATTTTATTTTTTTTCATTAAAAATTGTACGCCTTTGCTCATTCCATCGGCAACTCCGCGGCTTCTTTCAATAACTTTTCCAAAGTCCTTATCAAATTCATTTACGGTAAGGCCGTAACTGTCGGCATGTTTTAGATAGTCAAAAACCTGCGCACTTTTCAAAAGTGCTTTTGTAGGGATACAGCCCCAATTTAAACAGATTCCACCAAGATTTTCTTTTTCAATAATGGCGGTCTTTAAACCCAGTTGGGAGGCTCTAATGGCGGCAACGTAGCCACCTGGGCCGCTTCCTAAAACTATTAAGTCGTATTTGCTCATTTCTTACTTTTATGTATAATTCAATTGAGGCACGAATTTACGAAATACAAAAGGAAAAAATCCAAATTACAAATAACAAATTCCCAAATATCCTCGTTATCGAATGTATAAGGTTTTTGAAGCATAATTTATCGATAAACTAACTGGAAAGGTGGAGTTAATTATCATAAAGAAACCCTGAGAATTTTCAGGGTTTTAATCAAGATTTATCCCGTAGGAAATTTTATATTTCGGTATTAACTTTCCTCTCCTTCTTTAAAATCCAAGGATAGGGAATTGATACAATACCGTTGTCCCGTTTTGGTAGGTCCGTCATTGAAAATATGGCCTAGATGACTTCCGCAATTGGCGCACAACGTTTCTGTTCGTATCATTCCGTGAGAAGTATCATTGACGAATTCGATCGCACCTTCAAGCGCATCGTCAAAAGAAGGCCATCCACAGCTACTTTCAAACTTTTGATCACTTTTGAAAAGAGGGGCGTGGCAGGCACCACAAACGTAAGTACCATTTTCAAAATGTAAATTATACTCCCCTGTTCGGGGGTATTCAGTACCTTTTTCACGCAGAACGTGGTAGCGTTTTTCATCCAATTCCTCCCGCCATTCGGCTTCAGATTTGGAAATGGGATATTTATTTGGTTTGTTCATCTTTAGGAATAAAATTTAGGGCAACACCATTTATACAATGTCTTTTGCCAGTTGTTTCTTTTGGGCCGTCATCAAAAACATGTCCGAGATGACCTCCGCAGTTAGCACAATGTTCTTCTGTTAGATTATAACCCATTTGTTTTTCAGTGGAGAAAGCCACATTGCCTTCAATTACCCGATCAAAACTTGGCCAACCCGTACCACTATCAAATTTATGGTTGCTTTCGTAAAGAGGAGTTCCACACGCCGCACAGACATAAGTGCCGGGTGAATAATTATAGTTTAATTTACTACTGAAAGCACGTTCCGTTCCTCCCTTGCGCATAACATTGAATGTTATCGGAGATAATTGCGACTGCCATTCAGCATCTGTTTTAGTAACCTTAAAATTTGTTTGCTGTGCTATTTCCTTTTTCTGTGCAGGGGAATCGCAACTGAACAGAAGAGCACTTAATACAAGTATTATACTTAAATTTCTCATTGTTTATTATTCTCAATTGTTTGTACATGAGTGTCATTAGCTTCCATCACCTCAAGCAATTTTTCCATAGAAGGATTTGTTTTTGCGAATTGGGCAGGAACTACAGCTACACGAAAAACCTGATTTGTAATATCCTCATTTGCAATGTTGGATAAAGGAAAATTTCCTTCTATAGTAAACTGTACACTTAAAAAAGTGGAATTAAAATTATATTGGAAGAAATCACCGGTACCATCATTATAAAAAATACTTTGTGGCAATTGTGTCCAAACATCCGCCGGAGGGTTAACCACATTGTCTGATCCCGATAAGCGATAAACCAGTACAGCATCACTTTCGTAAACTGTAAATGGGAACGAAACTGTATTAGAGTAAAATTCATTATGAACAGCATCATATTGGTAGCTGTTAACTGTGGTTTCAAAAATATTAGCATAAACCAAACCTCCGGGAGGGCCTTGTTCTCCGGTACATGAAGTAAGTAAGATAGTAGAGGAGAGTGCTAAAAAGAGGATAATATTTTTCATGTTTTATTATTTTAGAGTTTCTATTTCTTTAATTTTACAAAAGTCATTCCAACTTTTTGTAAAAAGATAAATTTACACGCTCTACCTATATATATCTATTAAGGAAACATTAAAGTTGTGGACCTTGCCCAAAATACCATCGTAAAATTTTTAAAAAAACTTTAATATTTGAGTGTGGATTATATCCCTAGCTTTAACAAGTTAAAACTTATCATTATGAAGACCAAATTAAGTATATCTTTTTTAGCAGTGGCTCTATTTGCTGTAGGCTGTGCTACCAATCCCTTTACGGGAGAAAAGACTTTGGCCCTGGTTCCCAATTCCCAGATCCTTCCTATGGCTTTTCAACAATATCAACAATTTCTTTCCGAAAATAAGGTCGAGAAAAATACTGCTGATGCGCGAATGGTAAACGAAGTGGGGCATCAAATAGCGGCAGCTGCCGAAAAATATTTAAAAGCTCACGGATACGGAGAATACTTAAAGGACTATAGATGGGAATACAACCTTGTTGATAGCCCCGAGGCAAATGCCTGGTGTATGCCAGGAGGGAAAATAGTTGTTTATAGTGGAATATTACCAATAACCCAGGATGCCGCCGGACTCGCAGCGGTTATGGGCCACGAGGTAGCCCACGCACTTGCTAATCATGGACAACAACGAATGAGTGCGGCACAATTACAAGAGTTGGGAGCCGTGGCGGGAGATTTAGCCCTTGCCAACAATCCAAAATATCAAAATATATTTGATTCCGCCTATGGTATAACCACCAACGTTGGGGTAATGCTTCCCTTTAGCAGAAGTCACGAATCTGAGGCAGATAAAATAGGTCTTACTTTAATGGCGATTGCGGGTTATGATCCGATGGCTGCTGTTGGTCTCTGGGAAAGGATGCAGGCTAGGGAAAAAGGAACTCCCCCAGAGTTTTTAAGTACGCACCCAGCTAGCAGTACTAGGATCCGAAATATAAGATCTTGGGCTCCAGCAGCAAAAGCGGAAGCCAAAAAATTTGGGGTAACTACTTTTAAAATGTAGTGTATTGCCCTATTTGTAAAATTGAGGCTGACGTATATGAAAATAATGAAATAGAAGATATAAGCTATTTTAAATCCCGCAATTCGCGGGATTTTTTATTAGTTTAGCATTCAAAATCTACAGAAGCCAAGATGCCCACTTTACCTAAAGGAAGTAAAAAATTATTATTTGCGTGGGCATTCTATGATTGGGCAAATTCCGTATATAGCTTAGTTATAGCATCGGCCATTTTCCCCATATATTACCAAAGTCTTTTTAAAATGGCCAATATAGAAACCATATACGTTTTTGGCGGCCATATTCGCAGTACTCCTTTAATCAGTTATACCACAGCAGCGGCCTTTTTATTGGTGGCTCTTATTTCGCCTTTATTATCTGGAATCGCAGATTATGTTGGGAACAAAAAGAAGTTTATGAAATTTTTTTGTTATCTCGGTGCACTTTCTTGTATTGGGCTATATTTTTTCAGTCTTGAAAACATATTGTTGAGCTTACTATTTTATTTCTTTGGACTTATCGGCTTTTGGGGAAGTTTGGTCTTTTATAATTCCTATTTGCCTGACGTCGCCTATCCCGAACAACAGGATAAAATAAGCGGACACGGCTTTTCTCTAGGATATATCGGAAGTGTTATTTTATTGCTTTTGAATCTTGGAATGGTTATGAACCCAAATTTTTTTGGATTGGGTAAAGGGGAGCAGGCAAGTATGAACGCAATGAAATGGTCTTTTGTAAGTGTTGGGCTTTGGTGGATTATTTTCAGTCAATATACTTTCTATTTTCTTCCGAAAGGAAACAGATCGGATAAGAAGGTGACAACGAAAATACTTCTTAACGGATTTCATGAACTGAAACGAGTTTATGCATCACTTTCTGCCAATCTTCAACTTAAGAGATATCTAACAGCTTTTTTTGTGTACAGTATGGCTGTGCAAACCGTTCTATTGGTGGCGACATATTTTGGAGAACAGGAAATTAGTTGGGGCGGAAGCGGAGAAAAAACGATGGGTTTAATTTCAAGTATTTTGATAATCCAATTGGTCGCTGTATTGGGAGCAGAAATGACATCATTGGCTTCGAGAAAATTTGGAAATATTCCCGTACTTGTGGTTATAAATTTGGTTTGGGTCTTTATATGTATTGTAGCCTATTTTATTAGGACACCTCTTCAGTTTTATATTACTGCCGGCGTGGTAGGGATGGTTATGGGAGGAATCCAGTCGCTTTCCCGTTCCACTTATTCCAAATTTCTACCGCCCACAAAGGATACAACTTCCTATTTTAGCTTTTATGATGTTGCCGAAAAAATAGGAATAGTAATAGGAATGCTTTTGTACGGATTTATTGACCAGATTACTGGTAGTATGCGAAATTCAATTTTGTTCTTGGTTGTATTTTTTATTTCCGGATTATTTTTACTATTAAGAGTACCAAGAAATAAAACCATTTAAACAATTTTTTGTTAAGTTTGCGTTTATTACCTACCAAACTACTTATTGATGAAGAACAGATATCTTATTGGAGGAATCCTATTATTGTTATTAGCATTCCCGTTTATTTCTTGTGAAAATGAGCCTTTAACCGGAACCTTTCCTGAGGGTCAAGGTCCAAACGGACCAGCCGCCGGTAAATTCAAAGCTACCGTAGCTGGAGTGGAATTCACTGCTGATTTAGCTCTTGCGACCCTTTCAGAATCTAGAACTTTGGTATTGAAAGGAACCAAAGGGAATGGTGAAAAAATCAATCTTTCCGTAGCAGATGCTGCCTTAGGGACTTTTGACATTAGCTGGGACGGGACCAGTAAAAACTGGGGAGTTTATAAAGACACTAAGCCTACATCACTTCCGTATGCTTCCCTTATCGATGGGGGTGGAAGAGGTACCTTGGAAATCACCTTATTGGATGAAGAACGTAAAAAAGTTTCAGGAACTTTTGAATTCGTTGGAGTTAGAATCAAAATGGACGATGCAGGAAATCCTATTTTAGATGGTAATGGAGCCCCTGTAATGGAAAGTATTGACATTACTAGTGGGTCATTCACTTCATTAAGCTATACTATAGTAGAGGATGAAGATGAGGGCGGTGGAGATGGTGATACTCCTCTAAATGAATTTTTCGCCAAAGTTGACGGCGTCGGTTTTATTCCAGAATCCATAACGGTAACAGAGCCTATAAATGCCGATGTCCACATGGTAAAAATTGAAGCTCTAAATGCGGAAAACGAGTTCCTGCGCATTGATATTCCAAAAGCTCTTGGGGTTGGAACTTTTAATATGGAGAATTTATCGGATGGTACAAAACTTATAGCATTATATAGAGATAATCGAGGAGGAGAGAATCTTACTTCCAATCCAGGCAAGATTACTATCACGGAATTTGATTTGATACATGGGGTTTTAAAAGCTACCTTCCAATTTACCGGAAAGGATCCCCTTGGAAATGATCCTCGAGTGGTAAAGGTAAAAGAAGGTAATTTTACGGTTTATTTTGAGGGAGTTCCACAACCCGAAAATTTATTTACGGCAAACATTGATGGAAATCCATATGCTCCCGAAACTATTGAAATTTCCATGACAGTCGTAAACCAATATCCGCGCGTCAATATTGTTACAAATGATAGAGACCGACGAATGACCCTTAGCTTCCCAGCAACTATTACTGAAGGTGCTTTTGATATGGGAGAAGAGGTAATTCTAGGTAATGAAATTGTAGGTACGTATTATCCAATTGATGGAGTTTCCATTCCTTATGTGTCGCAAACCGGGACGATAGAGATTACCAGTTATGATTATTTAACACGAATAATAGAAGGTACTTTCAGCTTTACTGCCGTAGATGCTACCGGATTACACAATGGCATTTACGAGATTACTAGCGGTGAATTTTTGGCAATACTACCATAGATAGATTATAAAAATAAATAATAAGCCGTCCAGGTTCAACCTAGGACGGCTTTTTTATTATTTAGTAATATAGTATTGTGTGAAGATGTTCAATGGAGAAAAATCTCGAGTTAATTCCTGTTTTTTAAAAGTAATTAAAGACAAAAACCCATTACCTTTCAAATTCAAGAACGATCTCATCCGTGTTTTTTTTCATTGAGTTTTTCTTTCGCTTAACGCAATTTCCAAAATTGAGGTCAGCGAAAGATTATTTTGTATGTCTTCAATATTTTATAATTAAATTTCGTTGAAAGTTACATTTCCATAATTCGAATTTATATTTATTACATTAGAACTTGATGGCGATCCGTGATATCCCGAATACATTTTATTAGTTCCATCTTTCGAGGAATTGGTGACGTTGACAAGATTTTCTCCCTTAAAATTGGCATAAGAGGTATTGATAGAAAAATTAAAGTCAAGATTTCTCTCAAATCCTATTTTCAGTTGCGTATAGCCGCTGGTAACTGAAAGACTTTTCATTGAGGAAGATAGTTTTTCTATCGAAATATTCCCATAATTTGAATTCATTATCGCCGATCCTGTAACCGCCCCTATCTTGGATGTTAGATAATTGCCCTTACCAATTAAGTCCTGTATTTTGTCAATTGTGATTTTTCCGTAATCACAATTGTAACTAAGTTTTTTTACGTCAAGGATTTCAATATTGTTATAATTTCCATTCAGTTTGATATCATCTGCTTTACGCAAGATAAAACCAGAGTAGTTTGCTTTTATTACCCCAGTTTTTATATACCCAATAGACGATTTATTTGTATAATCAAAAGAAAGAGAATTGTTTCCACCTCTTAAATCTCCGATTATAAGTTGGCCATATTCGCATTTTATTTTTGCATTCCCTTTCAATTCATTAATAGTAATAGCGCCATAGCTGTTATTAAGGTTTACCGAGTTGGTTATGGGCATTTTTATAATGTAGTTTATTTCCATTGAAACATTATTGCTTTTACTTCCAAAAAAGTTCCAGCCTTTATTGCTGCTTATAATCGTCTTGGCAGTAACTAGGGATGAGTTTCCTGAAAAATCCACAGAGATTTCATTAAGCCTTTTCTCGGTATCATTTTCATTATCACCATTCGTTTTAATTGAAATCTCAATGGAGATTCGATTTTCATTCCAGGAAACGATATCTATATTACCATAACTATTTTCAATTTTTAATTCCGCATCGGCATTAACGGTATATTCCTTTTTAATGGTTTTTTCCTTTGTGTATTTGCCCGTAAATTTTTCTGGTCCTGCAAATGCCAGGGCCGGGAGCAAAAGCATTAATAATAATTTAAATATTGGTTTCATTTGTTCTGAGTTTAAGGGTTTTTACCTCTTCTATTTTGGTAATTACTTGTTTTAAAAGATCTATTCTTTTTTGAAAGTTATTTATCATGGCATAAACTACACGTTTATCATTGCCACTGTCAGCGAGATCTTTTTTAAGACCATTGTATTCTGTTTCGAGTACATTCAATTGTTTTAAAACATCGCTTACAAGTATTTTTGTTTCAGGAGACCCATATCCTTTTAATATTTCTATTTCCTTATTAACTTCCGAAGTGAAAAAACTCTGAGTCTGTGCCATTTCGGGCGATACACTTCCTAAATCGGCAGTTGGATTACCATTTTGGAGGAATATAAAACCGATACCAAATATTATGGCAACAGATGCCGCAATTGATAATGGTTTCCACCAAGAGCGATAGACCTGGGAAGGATTTTTCCGAGCTTCCAATTTTTTAAGAAACCTTTCTTTATGTCCAAAGGGAGTATTATGAACTTCAAATTCATCCTTTAAGTTCTCGAAAAGTTCTTCCAAATTTACCTTCTTCATAACGTTAATTGTTTTCTCAAGCTGTCCTTAGCGCGTGAAATAAGCGTTCGGCAGTTGGTGTAACTTATATTCAATATTTCACAGAGTTCTTCGTAGTCATAACCCTCGATTAAATGGAGGGTCAAAATACGGTTGTAACTTGTATGCAATTTGGCTAAACTCTCCATCACTTTGGCAGCTTTTATTTTTGAATAATCCTCTTCATCCAGTTCATAACTTTCATCGGCTAGATTCCTCAAATTTTTTTCTGAAAGCATCGCATATTTTTCCGATTTCTTTAAATGGTTTAGACTTTTGTTTATTACAATCCTCTTAAGCCACGCTCCAAACGGGGCCTCACCTTTGAAGCTTTCCAGTTTATCGAAAGCCGTTATAAACGATTCCTGCATCACATCCTCCGCTTCGTCGGGATCCTTTACAATCCTCACGGAAACATTAAACATAGCGCGCTGGTAACGATCGTATATTTCAGCTTGTGCAAGTCGATTGTCTTTTTTACAAAGAATCAGTAAATCATCTATATTTAAATTGGTCGGGATCAAGAGTAAAAACAGCTGTTTGTATTAAAGATAGGATATTACCAAAATTGTTACACTTCAAAATAAAACTTTTCTAAATTAAAGCCTCTGATTTGAATAAGTAAAACTATTTCAGCTTGGCACAACTCTTGAATTATAAAGGAAAAGGACCTTGTTGTAGTTTGATATACAGGGTTTCTTTTATTAAATATTGAATATACTACTAACAGATATTGTAGTTGCTAATATTAAGGTGACACAATGTCTTAAATATAATTATGACAAAATCAAAATTAACATCATTGGACAAGCTGTCATTTCAGGATTTACAAGGGGATGCCGAATTTATACCGCTCATGTCCGCCGAAGATGAAGATGCCATGCATAAGGAAGATCTTCCTGACACACTACCAATTTTACCTTTAAGAAATACGGTTCTTTTCCCTGGAGTGGTAATCCCAATAACCGCGGGACGTGATAAGTCTATAAAGCTTATCAATGAAACCAATAAAGGAAATAAGATAATAGGAGTAGTTTCCCAAAAGGATGAGTTTGAGGAAGAGCCAGGTATTGATGATATAAATACCATTGGTACAGTTGCCCAAATTCTTCGTGTCCTAAAAATGCCCGATGGCAATACCACGGTAATTATTCAGGGTAAAAAGAGATTCGAAGTAAAAGAAGTTTTAGAGACTGTTCCATATATGACGGCACAGATCCGCGAAGTGGCCGAAGCTCGCCCAGAAAAGGAGAACGACGAATTCCGAGCTATTATCGATTCAATAAAGGAAATGGCCCTTCGGATAATAAAGGATAGTCCAAATATTCCTTCGGAAGCGGCTTTTGCAATAAAAAATATTGAAAGTTCCAGCTTTCTTATCAATTTCGTTTCTTCCAATTTGAACATCGCGGTAGAGGAAAAACAAAAGTTGTTGGAAATAAACAATCTAAAGGATCGTGCTCTCGAAACGCTTCGATATATGAATATCGAGATCCAAAAGCTTTCGCTTAGAAATGATATTCAATCCAAAGTGCAGCATGATATCAATCAGCAGCAAAGGGAGTATTTTCTTCAACAGCAAATGCGCACCATCCAGGAAGAATTGGGAGGATCTACCGTGGAGGAGGAGATTGATGAAATGCGCATTCAGGCTAAAAAGAAAAAATGGAGCAAAGAGGTCCAAAAGCATTTTGAGAAGGAATTGAGCAAAATGCAACGTATGAACCCTCAAGTGGCCGAATACAGCATTCAACGAAATTATCTAGATCTGCTTCTAGACTTGCCTTGGAACCAGTACAGCAAGGATAAATTTGACCTTAAGCGTGCAAGAAAAGTATTGGACCGCGATCACTATGGACTTGACGATGTTAAAAAACGTATCATTGAATATTTGGCAGTTTTAAAACTGCGAAATGATATGAAATCTCCAATTTTATGTCTTTACGGACCTCCAGGAGTGGGTAAAACTTCCCTGGGGAAATCTGTTGCGGAAGCCTTGGGCAGAAAATATGTAAGAATGTCCCTAGGCGGACTTCGGGATGAAGCAGAGATTCGTGGCCACAGAAAAACGTATATTGGAGCCATGCCGGGAAGAATTGTTCAGAGTATCAAAAAGGCAGGAACGAGCAATCCGGTTTTTGTTCTCGACGAAATAGATAAAATATCTGCCAGCAATCAAGGAGATCCTTCATCTGCCATGCTGGAGGTTTTGGATCCAGAACAGAACAATTCCTTTTACGATAATTTCCTGGAGTTGGGATACGACCTTTCGAAAGTAATGTTTATTGCTACTTCCAATAGCTTGAGCACTATTCAGCCAGCCCTTCGGGATAGAATGGAAATAATCAACGTTACTGGATATACTGTCGAGGAAAAAGTTGAAATAGCGAAAAGACACCTGCTGCCAAAACAATTGAAAGAGCACGGATTGGATAGTAACGCTATTCAAATACCCAAAAAGCAACTTGAAAAGATAGTTGAGGGTTACACTCGTGAAAGTGGAGTTCGTTCGTTAGAAAAGCAAATAGCTAAAATGGTCCGTTATGTTGCTATGAAGATTGCAATGGAGGAGGATTACGAAAAGAAAATTACCAATAAAATTATCGTTGAGGTTTTAGGGGCTCCTAAGATGGAGCGCGATAAATATGAAAATAATGATGTTGCAGGTGTAGTTACAGGCCTAGCCTGGACCAGCGTTGGTGGTGATATATTGTTTATAGAATCCACCATTTCAAAAGGTAAGGGTACTCTAAATCTTACGGGTAACCTTGGAAAGGTAATGAAGGAATCGGCAACCATTGCTTTGGAATACATAAAATCCAATGCGGAAATACTGGGAATTTCACCCGATATTTTCGAAAATTACAACGTTCATATCCACGTTCCTGAAGGAGCTACTCCCAAGGATGGCCCTAGTGCCGGAATTACAATGTTGACTTCTTTGGTTTCATTATTTACTCAGTTAAAAGTTAAGAAAAGTCTTGCTATGACTGGCGAAATAACGCTAAGGGGAAAGGTTCTTCCTGTCGGTGGAATAAAAGAAAAGATATTGGCGGCTAAAAGAGCCCATATCAAGGAGATTTTACTCTGTGAGGATAACCGAAGGGATATTATGGAAATAAAGCCAGAATATCTAAAAGGACTTAAATTCCATTATGTAAAAGATATGAGTGAGGTGCTGGAAGTTGCACTTACCAAGGAAAAAGTGAAGAATGCCAAGAAACTTTAGATTTGGTAAATTAAGATAAAACCAATATTATTGACGGATGTGAATTTGAAAGTCGACTTTTCATTTTCCATCCGTTTTTTCTTTCATTTTCCCACATTCGGAAGTTCTTGAAAATAAATTATACTTACTTTCGTTTTAGATTTCAGTTACGGTAACATATCCATGGCCAATAAAGTTTTTCTTCTATTTTTTATTCTATCAGCTACAGTTACCGCACAGGTAGGCGGTAGTCCACATACCAATTTCTCAATTTGGTTAATAATCCCAGAATGGCCGCCTTGGGAGGAAAAGTGGTCACCAACTACGATTATGATCCCATACAGGCAATTTGGAATCCTGCCAGTATAAATCCGGCAATGGATAACCAACTTTCAATGAATTATACCAATTATATTGGAGATGTTAACTATGGCACCGCTGCATACGCATATTTATGGGACCGCCGAACGCAAGTAATCCACGCAGGCATAACGTATGTTAACTACGGAAAATTCGATGGCTATGACGAGGTGGGGAATTCTACCAACAGTTTTAGCGGAAGTGAAGTTGCAGTGTCTTTTGGACATGCGCGCAACATTGCCTTTACAAATTTTCACGTTGGCGTAAACGTAAAACTTATTTCTTCAAAACTGGAACAATATTCTTCTATTGGTGGAGCGGTGGATATTGGTGTGATGTATGTATATGAAGATTGGGACCTCAATATAAGTGGGGTAGCAAGAAATATCGGTTCTCAATTTAAGCCTTACCACGAGCAGTACGAACCTTTACCTTTTGAATTGTTATTCGGAATCTCCCAAACCTTGGAGAATATTCCCATCCGTTGGCATTTTACCTTAGAAAATATGCAGATATGGAATGTTGCTTTTTCCAACCCGGCCAGAGATCAAACTGACCTGGAGGGAAACGTTACCCACGAAAAGATAAATTTTCTTAGCAATGCGTTTAGACATACCATAGTGGGAATCGAATTATTTCCTGAAAGTGGTTTCAATCTAAGGTTGGGATATAATTTTAGAAGGGGAGAAGAGCTGCGTATTTTGGAAAAAAGAGCTCTTGCCGGATTAAGTGCAGGGTTCTCAATAAAATTGAATTCGCTGCGACTTAGTTACTCTTATGCCAAATATAGTACGGCAGCCAGTTCAAGTTTTTTCGGACTTAATATTGACCTTCAATAATAATTCCCCCATCTTTGCTAAAATAAAACATCCAGAAACTCATTTATGAGGAAAATAACTATAGCCATAGATGGTTTTTCTTCTACGGGGAAAAGCACAGTTGCCAAGCAATTAGCTGACGCCTTGGGTTATGTCTATGTGGATAGTGGGGCGATGTATCGTGCTGTGACTCTTTATGCAATGGAGAATGGTATAATTTCTGAAAAAGGTTTTGACAAAGAAAAACTTATTGCAGCACTGCCATCTATCCATTTAAGGTTTGAGAGAAATAGGGATAGCCAAAAAGCACATATTTTTTTGAATGGGCGGGATGTTGAAAAGGATATCCGTAACCTTCAAGTTTCCGATTTTGTTAGTCCCGTCGCAACCATTCACGAAGTGCGGGCAAAGCTTGTTGCGCAACAACAACAGATGGGCTTGGAAAAAGCTGTAGTTATGGATGGCCGCGATATAGGAACCGTGGTCTTCCCAGATGCAGAATTGAAAATTTTTATGAATGCCTCAGCGCAAGAACGCGCCAAAAGAAGATATCAGGAACTACTTCAACGTGGAGAGGACATCACCTACGAAGATGTACTCAAAAATTTGGAGGAACGCGATTGGGTAGACTCCACGCGCGAGGATTCTCCGCTTAGGAAAGCAAATGGCGCAATAGAAATAAATAATTCTGAAATGGGTATAAAAGACCAGCTTAATTTGGTACTGCAATTGGCCAAGGACCGTATTGCCGGACGAAGTTGATTTACACTGCAATTTATCCGAATTCTACGGATAAAAGTGAACCGAACTTTTATTTATTTTAAATTATTCAACAGAATTTAAATGCTCTTTTCCGAGACCTGAATTCGTTCCAAAAAAATTAATTTTTTATAAATCTCCATTTATTGTTGAAATTTGCACTTTACGCAATCCATTATTTTATAATTTAAGAATGAAATCATTTTATCAGGAGTTTAAAAATTTTGCCATAAAGGGAAACATGATCGATATGGCTGTCGGGATAGTTATAGGGACAGCGTTTAACAATGTGATCAGTACGATTGTGAAAATGGTAATTATGCCACCTCTTTCACTGCTTACGGAAGGAGTACATCTTTCAGATAAAAGATACGTGCTTAGGGCAGCCACAGAAACCTCCGAAGAGGTAGCCATTGGATATGGAAACCTTCTGGAGGTAATGATCGATTTCGTAATTATTGCCTTTACCATATTTGTTGTAGTAAAATTTATAAATCGCTTTAAGAAAAAGTCGGAGGACACTCAGGATAAAACAGTGGAAACGCCCAAGAATATTCAACTCTTGTCAAATATTGAAAAGCTTATTGAGGAACAGAATAGTATTCTTAAGCAGCGGTAGGCATTTGGGACATTGGACGGTAGACGTTAGATGGGAGAAGGGAACCAAGAGAAAGGAGACATGAAACGGGACACAGGAGATGGCACCTACAAACTTAAAACTTGAAACTTGTAACCTGAAACTTGTAACTTGAAACCTGAAATGCAAACGGATAGAGGATGTTAGTTTTCCCTCACGCGACGGGCCAATCCCTTACTTGATTTGGTTTTTCCTACTTCGCTAAATTCAAAAGTATATTCATTTTCTGAGGTGGTAAGAATCTTTATCAAAATTGCTTTTTTCTCAGCTTGGTTTTTAGGGTTTAATTTCTTGATAACATATTCGCAATCGTTGATCCAACGGATAGAGGAGGTATCCGATTTTCCTTGGAAAAAATCGATTTCCAGCGTATCATTTCTTACAATAGTTGTTTTAAATACTTCTGTGCCAGAAATTGCTTCAAATTCAAACTTACCTGTTTTATAATCCGCACAATTTCGTTCTTGGTTGTAACATCCTGAAAACAGCAGGAACAATACCAAAACACTAAGAAAACGCATAGCTATAATTTTTGGCGAATTTCGGCAAAATTTGCGACAATGGCTACTTTAGTTTTGATACACTTTAAAGCTTCCATCCTCAAAAAATATTACGATTCGTTCTATATTCTTTAGGTTAGAATTAGTTGTAGAATCTCTTTTTTCAGAATTCTGCGTTACCGAAAATAAATCGGGTATTTGTTTCAAATTTCCGACGGATTTCGAGCCAGGTTTATTTTCACCCTTCTTTAAGGAGCCATCAGAAGGAAAGTTGCCCTTTCCCAAAACCAACCAATCCATTTCCACTTCGGGAAATTTCTGGAGAATCTTCATCACAAAATCCAAACTTGGTTTATTTCTTCCAGAGATTAAATGGGAAATGGTGGAGCGGTTAAAATCTATTTCCTCAGCAAATGCAGAAGCCGTCAAACCGTAAAACTCCAAAATTTTCTCCAATCTTTTTGTAAATTCCTTACTGTTTACCATTGTAACATATTTGAAATGTTTCTTGCGATTACAAATGTATAACATATATGTTTCTCCGCAAAAATCCATAACAAATGTTCTTATATACATAAACTAAAACTTCTTGTTCGGCAACTTAACTAGCTGAATAACAAATTATAGATATGTAATAAATAATGAGTCGTGTAAATAGATGAAATTGGTTTACAATGTCAATCATATATGTTTACGATTGTAATTAAAAATGATACAATTGTATGATTACAATTGTAAACAAAGCTTTGTTTAGTTTTGTAACAAGTATAAATTATGAAAATAGAAGACTGGTATCGGGAAAATTTTGAAAGCGATTTACTTGGGAAATATATTACTCTTCAGATGATCTCGCCCTTGTTGGATTGTTATACTTCCCTATTCGAAATATCAGTTGTGGGCATTTCGGAGAAGGGAAGAAATATTCCCATGATTCAATTAGGAAATGGGCCAAGGAAATTTTTAGCCTGGTCCCAAATGCATGGAAATGAAAGTACGACCACCAGGGCTATTTTCGATCTAATTAAATTTTTTGGACAAACCAAACATTTTCAATCGGAGATAAACGAATTTCTAAATTCCTATTCTTTTTATATCATCCCAATCCTAAATCCGGACGGATCCGTTCTTTACACTCGCGAAAACGCCAATGGAGTGGATTTAAATCGAGATGCCCAAAATTTATCCCAGCGAGAAAGCGTGTGCCTTAGATCTGTTTTTGATAAACTAGAACCTGAGGGGTGTTTTAATATGCACGATCAGCGCTCGATTTATGGTTTTGATAATGGAAAACCCGCAATTATTTCTTTTCTTTCCCCATCGTCGGATCAGGAGAGAAGTATTACGAGTGCCCGTAGAACAGCGATGGAAGGGATTGTACGAATGAATCGATATCTTGAGAAAAAAATTCCTGGAAATGTGGGCCGCTATGACGATAGTTTCAATGCCGATTGTGTTGGAGACACCTTTCAAATGGCTGGCGTTCCTACTATATTATTTGAGGCGGGACATTTTAAAGGAGATTATATGCGGGAGAAATCGCGTGAACTGATTTTTTATTCAGTTCTCTCGTTCTTTGGTTTGGTGGGCGAAAAAAGCGAAATAAATTTCGAGGAATATTTTCAAATACCTGAAAATCGTAAGAATTATAGGGATATAATATTTCGGAATGTTAAGGTGCTTCAATCGCCCAACCTTTTGGATATCGCTATTCAATATCATGAGGTTTTAAGCGAGGGATTAATTACTTTTGATCCCTATGTGGAGGAAGTAGGAAATTTGAAGAACATCTATGGCCACATTGACGAAGATCTGAAGGGTAGGGAAATATTAACAAAACCTGCCGAAAATTTAACAGATAATGTTAAAGTATTCGAATTCGTCAAAAATCCGGGTTGGATTGATGATTTATTGGCATAAAATTCTTTTTTAATGTAAGTAAACTTTTTATTTTTGCACAAAAAAGAAGATATTATGTCAAAGTTTAAATTAGACGACACGGACCACAACATCCTGGATTTATTAATTGATAACACGCGAACTCCATTTACGGATATCGCAAAGAAATTGGATATTTCCGCGGGTACGGTCCATGTTAGGGTGAAAAAGATGGAAGAGGCAGGTATTATTACGGGATCCTCCCTACAAGTCGATTACAACAAATTGGGTTATTCCTTTATTGCCTATGTTGGGGTATTTATATTTAAAACATCACAAACGCAATTCGTAATGGAGCGTATTAGTGAAATCCCCTACATTACGGTAGCTCACGTTACAACAGGTAAATTCAATATCTTTTGTAAGATAAGAGCTAGGGATACTGCTCACGCCAAAGATATTATTTATCAAATTGATGATATTGAAGGAGTAAGCCGTACAGAAACAATGATCTCTATGGAAGAAAGCATTAATGATAAAAAGAGATTGTTGCATTCCATTTTTAGTCAGATTTAAAAGTAATTGATAATTTCGTCTAAAAGCCTTTGCCCAGCGTGAAGGCTTTTTTTATTTTTATTGAAATATCCCTAAGAGACAAGCTTCATTCTTCCCAAGGAATAAGGGGGGGGCAGGTCTCGGCAAACGGAGTTGTATATTTAAATCATCTTTATGAAATTCTTTAAACTATTAAAAGACACCTATGTAAGTTGGGACAAAAATGATCCGTGGGCCAAAAGTGCTATAATAGCCTATTACGCTCTCTTTTCCTTGCCTTCATTGCTTATAATTACCGTCCACTTTGCGGGTGTTTTCTTCGGAAGAGAGGCAGTAGAGGGAAGAATAACTGATCAAATTAGTGGATTGATAGGGCAGGGGAGTGCGGAACTGGTACAGACAATGATAATAAATTCTGCATTGTCTGAAAGCTCTGTATTATTTATCATATTTGGAATCGGGGTACTTATATTTGGTGCGACGGGTGTATTTTTCCAATTGCAGAAAGCCCTTAATGATATCTGGAGCGTCCGCGCGAAGAAAAATACAATACTAGCAACTTTAAAGCGACGTGCGGTTGCCTTCGGAATGGTACTAGCCATTGGACTTTTAATGCTTATTTCCTTAATTATCAGTACTGCTATCAACGCTTTCAGCGATTTTATTGGAACATATTATGCCGATATGTCCTCAACTCTATTAAAAATATTAAGCTTTATTTTTTCCCAAATTATTATTACTGCACTTTTTGCTACCATTTTCACCGTTTTGCCAGATGTAAAGGTCAAATGGAGAACAAACCTGATTGGAGCATTTATGACTTCCCTGCTTTTCTTGATTGGTAAGTATTTAATAGGATTCTATTTTTCAGAATCGGATCCTGCCTCGGTTTACGGCGCAGCCGGGAGTTTGGTATTATTGCTTTTATGGGTATATTACACCTGTCTTATCTTATTTTTTGGAGCTGAATTTACAGTGAACTGGGCGCTTCACCGAAATATAAAAATAGAACCAAGCGAGAATGCCTTGCTCTCCTATGAAATGGAAATGGAAGAACTCCGCGCCTATAAGAAAAAAGTTGAGGAAGATAAAAAAAAAGCCGAGACCTTAAAAAATAACTAATTTTCAATCCAAATTAGCGGCTACAAGAGTACAAATCTAGAGGATCGATCCTGATTTAGTTCTATGTGAGGAAAATTTAATTCTCTGTGGTCTAATTTGGAGAAAAATTAATAAAATTCAGTTTAAAGAAATGGAAAAAATTTCAGGCATAAATAAAATAACACCAACCGATTACACCATCTTAGAAAGTATCCAAAATCGTTGGAGTCCTCGAGTATTTGCGGAAAAACCAATTTCCGAGAGGCAAGTAAAAACACTTCTGGAAGCCGGAAGATGGGCGCCAAGTTCAGGCAATATGCAACCATGGCGGATCATCTGGGGAATCAAGGGAACTGAAATGTTTGACCGAATTTTTGAATGTTTGGATGACTATAACCGATCTTGGGCAGGCAATGCGCAGGTATTATGGTTAAATGCTTTTAAAAAAACCATGAATAATAAGGATAAGGAAAACTTTCATGCCCTTCATGACCTCGGACTGTTTATGGGGAATGTAATCTCCCAAGCGAACAGTATGGGAATAGCCGTTCACCAAATGGCGGGGGTTCGGTTTAAAGATGCGCAAAAAGAATTTCACGTTCCGGAAGATTATCATGTTGCAACAGCGGTTGCTTTTGGATATTTTGGCGGGGATGAAGAAGTCCTGCCAGGAGATTTAAAGAAACAGGAAATCACCGAATTACGAAAGCGAATATCCCAAGATGAGTTTGCTTTTAACGGAAATTTCGTAGAGAGGAAATAGAGTGACCTATGAGATGGTTTCTAGTTCTAAGTTTAAATTCTCAATTTTCATCCAACTACGCTCAAGCTTCGGAGGACAAGGGTTTCGGGTTTCAAGTTCCAGTTCCTAAGTTCCACGTTTCTGGTTTCAATTTTCGAGTTTGTAGACCCTGGATTTCCTAGTCTTCCTCCTATTTAAAGCTTCGACGGCTTGTAGTTCATGAGCACGGATTCTAATTATCAAACGAAAAAAAGTTCCTTCCTAAAATAATTAGAAAGGAACTTTTTCATTCCAATTCTAAACCATCTCTATATAGGTTTAATGTTTGCTCCAGGTTTTGAAATAGGACCTTTTTTCGGAGATTCTTTTTTAGTAGCGGTTTTTTTTTGCGCTTGCCGAAGTACTTTTCGCGGCGGGTTTCTTTTTGTCTGACATGGCTTTTCTGATTAAATTATACGTTATTAAATGTAGTAAAATCTATGTTATTTATAGAGTATTATTTAATTAATTATGAAGTATGTCTTAATCGGGTAGATTAAAGAATAATTAAGTAATTTAGACTTAAAAATTTTTTCCATAATGCAATTCAAAAGCTTTATAAATGAGTGCCATAAAAAGGAAGTGTTTAAATTGCTTTCTTTTTATATCGTTTCATCTTGGGTTTTGTTGCAGGTCCTTGCTGTTACTTGGGAAGCGTTGGGACTTCCCCATACCTCCGTTACTTATCTGATTATTTTTTTATTGGCAGGTTTTCCGGTATTTATCTTTTTGGTTTGGAAATTTCGAATCGCACCTCTAAAGAAAAATGAAGATGTAGAAGAACAAGAAAAACTTACCAAGGAATTCCATAAAATTTATTTTTCGGCAATAGGAGTGATCGGAATAATATGTGCAACGGCAATTTTCCTCATCGTCGGCAATACGTTTTCAAAAAACTCCGTTTTGCCATCAGCAATTCACACGGATAAAATTGCGGTGCTCAAATTTGGAAATAATACGGGTGATCCCAAATATGATATTGTTGGTAAAATGGCTTCCGATTGGGTAATTCACGGAATTACTGAAAATCAGTTAGGACAGGTTATTTCTGAGGATGTTATCTCACAGTATAATGATATGCTGCGCTCTGGAAAATCAGGGGAAGATCAAGAAAATATGGTGCGAAAATATTTAAAGCCCGCGAGAATAATTTCGGGGAATTTCTATCTCAACAATGGTCAATTAATATTCCAAAGCAGTATTACAGATGGAGAGACCAATTCAACAATAATTTCCTTTAAAAAAAACACTTGCAATTCGGCTAATGCCTTGGATTGTATCAAAGATCTTTCCGAGTCCATTACAGGATATCTCGCCACCTCAGCAAACAAAAAATTGCTGCTACAGGAAAGACCTCCAAAATATGAAGCCTATAAATATCTTTTGGACGCAAAAAGTACGGGCAGTGACGAAGAACAACTAGCTCTTTTAAACAGCGCTCTTGAGATTGACCCTACTTATTTTGAGGCGAAAGTGCTTAGGGTGGCATATTTCTACAATCAAAGGGAATTTAAAAAAGCAGATTCCCTCCTAAAATTAATAAAACCTGATTCCCACCGAAACCTGCGACAACTCAATCTGTTGAACATGTATGAGGCTACTCTTAAGGGTGATAACAGAAAAGCCTACGAAATGCTCCTGAGGGAATATAAAATGGCTCCCTTTGATCTTATAACAAATAAAACAGCCATGGTCCTGGCATTGCAATTTGTGAACAGACCTCAGGATGTAGAGGAAATTTTTAATGTGATTAAGTCGGATAGTGTGGACTTTGTGAATTGCTCCAATTGTGTGGAGAGAATTTATGTGAAGGCGTTAGCGGACGTGCAATTAAATAATTACCAAAAAGCGATAAATGAATCCCAGAAAGTACTGGCTCAGATAGATTCCGATATTCTAAAAAAACCACTTCTTCAGGCCTGGGTAAGAACTGGGAGTGTTGCCGATTTAAATAATTTTTTATTTCAGCAGGAACTTACCGCTACTCCTGAAAATCTTCTTCTCTTATATATGACGGCGGGAAAAGAGTACTTATTAAAGGGAAATAATACCACCGCCGAAATATATTTCAAAAAAGCAAAAAATCTGGGATCCCAGATATCCGATAAACATTATTTGGCAGAAGCACTTTTTTACTTGGGTGACTTTGCGCGAGCGGAAGAAGTATATCATAAGCTGCATATTGAAAGCCCTAAATCCATAGATTTCCTTGGAAAGCTGGCCATTTCAAATTATATGCTTGGCAATAATTCCGAAGCCGAAAAAAATCTCCATATGCTCAAAAATTTGCGGGGGCCTTTTCAATTTGGAGAGGTTGATTACGTGCTCGCTCAATACGATGCTATGGCAAATAAGGAAGATGAGATGTATCTAAATCTACTTAAATCGGTAGCCGAGGGTCATTTATTTATTTCCACAAGTTTTCAGAATGACCCACTATTTCGGAAGTATATAAACTCCGATAGATTTCAGAAGATATTAAAATTCTGGTACTAATCCCTTAAAAACAAACCATTATGGCTATTGAAACGGAAATCCTTTATAAAAGCAATTTCGAGGTATTTGTCCAATTGATCGATGTTATTATTTGGCCTTTAACCTTGTTGTTTATGTTCTTGATCTTCAGACAAAGTATAGCAAATGTCATTTTACGATTAAATACACTAAAAGCGGATACTTCTGGACTTCAACTAAGTTTTGCGCAAAAGATAGAGGCCACGAAGAAACTGTTTCAACAGATTGTGCCCACAACTGTTGAAAAGAGTGGTGGAAATATAAAGGTATTCAATGAGGAAAATGACACTCCATTTCGTAAAATCTTAAAAGTTCGCTCGGAGCTTATAAATTATTTAAAAGTGATTTCAGAAAAAAATAACATTCGAGTTCAGGATTTGGAACCCTTGCAACTTTTGCAAAAACTAAAGGAAACCGGAGTTATAACTATTCAGCAGAAGAAAATGATGGAGGCAATGCTCGAAGTTACTTCCGCGGCCAATGACTCCGCCACCGAAAAACAGGCAATGGAAGTTGAAGAGCTGATGAAGAAAATTGAATTTAAATAAAACCAAACAAAATGGGAAATCTAAAAAACGTATATGCACTGTTGATAGGAGTAGGGAATGATCTTCCGGTAACCGTCAAGGATGCCACGGCTATTTATAATATTCTCGCAGACGAGACCATTGCAGGATATTTACCCGAAAATATTACCTTGCTTACGGACAATAAAGCTACCCGTAAAAACATTCTTGCCAGCTTCGACAATCTTATTGAAAAGTCGGATGAAAACGCTTCCGTGCTTATCTATTATTCCGGCCACGGTGGATGTTATAGTGACAATACATTTTTAAGAAAGGAAGATTGGAAACCAGAGGACCAAAACAAAAAATACTTTCATTTGTGTCCATTTGATTATGACCCCGTAAACTATGAAAAGACTTGGGTAAAAGCGGAAGAGGTAAAGGAGAAAATAAGTAAACTGAAATCGCGCCGTCTGGTTTTCTTTTTGGATTGTTGTCACGCCGCGGGCATTACCAAGGACGGACCTGGTATATTGTCTAAGGCGGCAGGGCATTTATCGCAACAGGATGGACTTGCCCAAACATTGGATGATGGTAAGGGAATGTCGATTATTTCCTCTTGTAGGGAAGATCAGCTAAGCTATATTATGCAAGGAGACAGCAATAGTCTTTATACTAAATGTATGATTGAGGTTTTACGGGGGAAGGGCAAAACGGATTTTAGTGATCCCTTTATTCGAATTTCGGAGGTGGTACAATATATTTTTAAAAAGGTGCCCGAAGCCAATCCTAAGCAAAATCCCTATGCCAATCTTCAAATATATGATGACTTCGTGCTCAGTTATCTTCCGAAGGATCTAAGAACTAATCCAGAGAGTAAGATTGAAACTAAAACATCAATTCAAGGTAAACAAGCAACTAAGGAAGAACAGGCTACAGTTTTCAGGGAAACGGAAAATGCCAATAGTGTTATTCTTTTTGTACATAGTTTTATGGGTAATGGAGCGACGGCTTTTGCGGATATCCCTAAATTTTTAATGGAGGACAAAAAGATGGCGGGATGGGATATGTTTCCATTTGGTTATGGTGAAAATATCCTTCCTGACCTTGGCAAAAATGTATGGGCTTCTCTTACCGACATAAATCGAAATTCCACTTACCTCACCGCTTCCATAAAGCATAAATATTCCAAATACAAGCGTATTGCAATAATTGCTCATGGCTTGGGAGGTCTGGCCGTTCAACAAACTATATTAGATTTATCTCCCGAAGACCGAGAAAAAATAAGCCACCTTATCCTCTTTGGAACCCCAAGCAATGGCTTAGCTGAAACAACAATAAAGAATTTGAACCAGGATAATCTAAAGGATTTAAAGGAAACGGGAAACTTTATCACCAATTTAAGAGAGCGGTGGACACAGCTATTTTCAACTTCTTATCCATTCTACTTTAGAACGGTAGCTTCTACAAAAGATCTATTTATACCTATACAATCAAGTCTTCAGCCCTTTCCGGAAGCTAATAGAGTTATCGTGGAAGGAGACCATTTCTCAATGGTCAAGGTAGAAGATAAAAACAATGATAGTTATTGTTTGATTGTAAATGCATTGACTGGAAATAAATTCTTCAATCAATGCTCATCGCAGGAGGAAATAAATATCACTTTAGGAGATTATGATGAGGTCATTAAAAAACAACTGCCCAAACTTGAAATCCTTGATAACAAAGGGTTGGAACAACTTATTTATGCTCTTGAGGGTGCAGATAGAGCAGAGGAGGCTCTTTCAATCGTGGAGAACCATAAATTGGCCAAAGACAACTCAAATTTAATGGGGGTAATTGGAGGCAGGTATAAACGCAAATATCTCTTTTCCTTTTGTGGGAGTGATGCCGAAAATGCAATCAAGTATTACTCGCAAGGTCTAGAAATTGCCCAGGCAAAAAAGGATCAAAAGCAGATTTACTATCACGCCATAAACTTGGCATTTTTATATCTATTTTATAAAGAAGATGAGGCTAAGATGCTCGATTATGCCAATACTGCTTTGGATGCTACCAAAAAAGATCCCTTTAACAGCTTATGGAAGTTGGCAACCGTGGCGGAGGCAAATCTATATTTGGGAAATTTGGAAGAATCCAAAAGCAACTATTCCCAGACCGCCGCGATGGCAGGGATTAGAGAGAAAATGTCAATTTATAGCAATGCATATAATGCATATTATTGTTTGATGCACTCCCAAAATCCAGAGGATCCTTTTATTAAGTTCCTAAAAACCATTTTTTTATCCTGATCTAATTTTATTATTATGCTCCGATTTACACAAGACGAAATTCCGCAAATAAAGTTTCTTAGCGCCAAGAAGAAACCAATAGCAATATTATGTGCCCAGATCCACGAACCTTTTGAAGTTGAATCAATGGAAGGGGTTATGAGCGGGAAGGCAGGAGATTGGTTAATGGTGGGTATCAATGGGGAAAAATATGTTTGCGATGATGCTATTTTTAAACAGAGCTATGACCTATGTATTCCGGACGAAGGAACGGATTGTGGTTAGGAACTCGATATTTATTATTGAGGAAGATAAGTTGTTAGGAAGAGGTGCAGTTCTAGATGGGATTTTCTATAACGCATATTTCCTATTTTACATAATATAAATTATAAGACATTTAATGACATTAGTGAATAGCAACTTAACGTATCTTTTTACAACTGATTTTCACTTTGTTCCTATGCTATAATTAGCCGTGTCGATTATGTCGCATAGTTTTGTTTAGGGGCTTCCAAAATAATGTATTTATGTGAATTCAATTTACGTTTTGTTCTATATCTCAACCAGAAATTAATTCAAAACCACGGATTTCAGCACTACACTAGAAATTGCATTGTCGAATTAGTCAAGTTCAAGATTCAGTGATTCTTCAAAAAATACCACGAACAAATACGGTTTGATTACTCGAAAATAAAAATTCCTTATCTTTAATCCATTGGAAACCCTTAGGTTAAATACAATTAAAACCTACCATTATGGAGAGGATAAAATATTTTTTAGTCGGTGAAAATGGCACAGCTCGCGATTTCGGCCTGCTGATTTTGAGATTGGTCTTTGCCTTTGTATTGCTCTATGGGCATGGATACGGGAAAATGAGTGTTATTTTTAGCGGACAGGAAATTCAATTTATGGATCCCATTGGTATTGGCATAACCTCTTCCTTTTATCTTGCTGCTTTTGCGGAAGGACTTTGTGCAGTTCTATTGATTTTGGGACTTTTCTCGAGAATTGCAAGTTTGATATTAACAATAAACTTTGTAGTGATATTCATTTTCCATGCGTTTATTGTAAACGATGCCTTTGAAGTTTTGGAAATGCGGTATCTGTATTTGTTTACTTTTCTTGCACTCACCTTTACGGGTCCTGGAAGATTTTCGTTGGATTATGTGTTGTTTTCTAGTAAAAACAACAAACGAAATATATAGGCTATTTCTTGGCCAATAAATTGTATAGGATATTATTCCCAACCTCAAATTTCAATATAATCCATTTTATATCGATCCCAACAGCTCTATCTTATTACCTTATTTGTCCGGAATATGTACAAACATTATTATTCATTGTTTGCCAATATTCTTCTGTTCAATGGTCGCAGCATTAATTATATTTAGCACGTGAAAATCTTATATAGTATTTAGATGGTAAGATAAGCCACCTTCTCTTAAAATTAAAAATGAAATAATGACCTTTAACCCCATAATATTTATTCCTATCCTTATAATAGGTATAGCAAATATTATTTTTGGAAATTATTGGAAAAATAAACCTCCCAAGACCATAAATTACTATTATGGTTTTAGAACTAAATCTTCTATGAAATCTCAGAAAACATGGGATTTTGCACAAAAAGTTGGTGCTAGAAATATGATAAATTATTCCTATTATTTATTGTTGGTTTCTCTTCTAAACTTTATAATAAAAATTGATTACATCATTTTAAGCGTTTCCATAGTTGTCCTCAGCATTTTAACATGGGCTTTCCTCCTGATTTATAATACGGAAATGGCAATAAGGAAAAAATTTGGGAGATGACCCGGTGCGTATATTTTCAATATTTTAATAGGGAAATATTCGGTGGTTCTATTGTATTTGGATAGGCTACCTGTGAATCCTACGTTTAAACATAATTCTTGTAATTATTAATCTCCACCTTCGCACCCAGATCGTTCATCAGATTATAAAGCCCAAAAAATGTTCGGTTGATATAGAGGAAATGTTGCGAACCTCGATTTCCGTTCATCTTTCTTATTTCGGTGTCTTTTGAATATTTATTGCTCAACTCTGCAATTTTTCCGAAAAACTCTTCATCAGAAAAATCGAAAGTCTCACAGTGGAAAGGTTTTGTAAACAAACTCAACATTTCCTGAAATAATTCTGAGAAAAATTTTACTTCCTCCGGTGAATCTTCTTCTTTTAAGATTTCCAAAGCGTACATTTTTTCCAAAAACACTTCTGGATTACTTATGTTTTCCGGCATAGCCAATTCGAAATAAGGCACATAAAATTCTTCAGGAACAGTTTTTACACATCCAAAATCTATGGCAATTAAATTTGCGTCAGCATCAATTAGGAAATTTCCAGGATGGGGATCTGCGTGAACGCGTTTTAATTGGTGCATTTGGAACATATAGAAATCCCAAAGCGTCTGCCCTACCCTATTTGCCTCTTCATCACTGGTATTGCTTTTCACGAATTCCGAAAGGTGCTGCCCTTCCATCCAGTCCATGGTAATGATTTTTTCATTTGAAAGTTTTTCGTAATACTTCGGAAATCTCAAATTCGGAATATTACTACAGGCTTGGGAAATTTCCTTGCTCTGCTCTACTTCCAACAGATAGTTAGTTTCTTCCAACAACTTGCTTTCAACTTCCTGAAAATACTTGTCGCTGTCCTTTCCTTTTATGTTGAACATTTTCATCGCTACAGGCTTTACCATTGCCAAATCGCTACTTATACTTTCTGCAACACCAGGATACTGAATTTTCACTGCAAGATTTTTTCCATCCTTCGTTGCTTTATGAACCTGACCGATACTTGCTGCGGCAACCGATCCGGCATCAAACGTATCGAAAAGACTTTCAGGAGTGTCGCCGAAATATTTTTTAAAAGTTTTGCGAACCAAAGGTGCGGAGAGCGCTGGAACTTGAAATTGCGCCAATGAAAACTTCTCAACATAAGCTTTCGGCATTATGTTCTTTTCCATACTTAGCATTTGGGCGACCTTCAGTGCGCTTCCTTTTAAATTTTTTAAAGTATCGTAAATGTCTTCCGCATTGCTCTCATTAAGTTCGTCCTTATTATGATCAGAATTAACGAGTTTTTTTCCGTAATACTTTAAGTAATTACCGCCCACTTTTACGCCGGTAGTCATTAATTTGGAAGCACGCTGAATTTTATTGGTGGGGATTTTGTCTATAGTCTTCATTACACCATCTTTTCTTTCCACAAAAACTTTCCGAAATCCAATATGCTTTCCAACGGCTGTGTATCGAAGACATCAAAAATTGCCCTGACCGATTTTTCAATTGCAATGTCTGTATTTTCAAATCCGGCGGAATTATCTTCCATCCAGTATTTCAGCAGAAATAATGTTTGGATCCAGGCACCTTCAGAAAATACCGTAACAGATTGTTTTAAAACTTTCAGCTTTTTATCTTCGTTATCTTCGCGGATTAATTCAGCAGCAAAGTGTTTTACGTTCTTACGAAGCCCTTTCAGCTGATTCAAATTCCGCATAACATTCTGATGTTCTTTTAAGGTGAAAAGAATGTAGCTTCGGTTAAGCGTGAGCAATTCGAAGAAAGTATAGAAAAACGTCAGCATTTTTTCTCTATTCGAAAAACTTGCGTACGCTGCATCGTTATTTGCCAATGAAACGGTTTGCTCATAAAAAGAATTCCAAATTTCCATTTGTAATCCCTCAAAAGAACCAAAATATTCATAAAACACCGCTTCCTCAAAATTGTTTTCTCTACAGAACTTAAATACACTCTTTGGAGTTCTTTCGTTTAAAAGAACATATTCCATATAAAGAGAAATTATTTTATGCTTTTTAATTTTTTCCTCAGAGCCTTGATTTTCAAATGCTGGAGAGTTTTTATCTATAGTTGACATTATATTTTTGTATTTTAAAATTGAAATGTTTCAGTACCTTTATTCACTTATCAAAGATAAGTATTGTTTAATGTTTTGTTATAGCACTTAAACAGAACGTTGTGTTAAAATTTAAAGCCCAGTTACCGAGACCTTTGTCGTATAATAGGACGATTAATTTCCCATAAAATAATTTATTGCTTTTGGATGGTGTTGATAGATAATCTCCAGCTTGCTGCGGTTGTCCATTATGACCGATTTTTTATAATCTTCGTGATCCGCAATCAATTTTTCAATTCGGTAGGTAAAGGTTTCCAATATTTTCAGCGCATGAAATAGATATTCCAAACTTTCAATAGAATAAACCGATGATTCCTCGTCCATTTCTATGGGATTTTTTCCGTGCATTGCCATATTTCTTAAGCTATTAACCATAGTGGATTCGTAGATATCCCTCCCTTGCAGATCTACCTTTTCATATTGAAAAGCATTTTTTGAGGGTGCATCATTACCGAACTCCAACAGATCCTTTAAGTCGAACATCTGAAATTCGCCCAATTGATTTAGTTCTTCTTTTCTTTTATCCAATTGGTGCAATCGACCTTCATAATAATGTTTGGAATGTTCATTTTTTCCCGCTCTATATTCGAAGTATTTAAGCATATCCTCATTTCTAAAATTTTTGAGGAAGAGGTATTGCCGTAATTTCCTTTCGAACGTAAGCACATCATCCTGAATCGCCTGCAAAACTTTTGTTTGATTATAATCGGAAAAATGGACAATCCCTGAAAGGACATCTCCCTTAAATACAAACAACACATTGTGGGTGTTCGCATTAAACTTTTTAATGAGCTCCTCTTCAAAAATCCGATCCCTGGACTGCAGTTTATTTTCCTCGTTAATTGATTTTCTTTGGAACTGTCCGTTTTGCAACTGAAAATAATGCGCAGAATCGTAATCAGGCATATTATCAATCTTTAGGGTTTCACAGATGCTGTGACAGGCCTTTTCCACTTCTTTATCGTAATATAGAATTCCGCGTTGGGCAATATCTCCGAAGGTCAATTTAAGGTGTTCCATTTATTATAGTGTTGTTATCGGTAAAGCTAATGAATCTATAACCAACCTTAAATGAGATATAGTCTGGAATGTATTCTCCTAAAAAATTCTTATAATGGCCCGTCTTCCAAAGGAATTATAATGAATAGGAATTAATTTTTTACAATGAACATTTCAAGGTAAAAACTTGAATATTATAGCCAATATTTTATCTTAGCCCTTTATCTTGATATGGCTACCAATAGCAACAAATCGATTTTTCAGCAACTTTGGGATCGCAAGGTGCCACAGTATTTGGGAACCTATTTTGCCGTAGGATTTGGTCTCTTGCAGTTCGTGGAGTTCCTCACCAAACGCTATGACTTAACTAATTCTTTAGTTGATAAATATCTTTTGATTTGGTTGGCGCTCATCCCTGCTCTTGTTATAGTAACTTACTTCGGAAGTCAATTACAATTTAAATCTTCTACCTTAAAATGGCCCAAGATATTGGTAGTAATGAATGTTATAGCAGCATTTTTATTGGGTAGTCTTTTGTTTAACGAAACCACAACGGGCCAAACTTCTACTATCGAGGTTGTGGACGAAAACGGAAAATCGCTAACTGCCGTGGTTCCTAGCCTGAACAAGATAAAGACCATTGCCAGTTTCCAATTTAGAAACTTGACGAATAACAAAGAAAATGATTGGTATGGAGTGGCCTTTTCACAACTTCTACAGCACAATCTAGATCAGCGGCCTGAATTTTATACGAATTCCGTCTATACCTTGAATACCTATCACAATGTGATGGGCCTCCCCTCCTTTGTAACTCCAAATGTTGGCTTGGAACGTGAGATTGCCAAAAAGTCACGCAATGATTTTTTTACGGATATTTCCTATAATATCAAAGATGGGGAATTTGAATTTAAGGGAAATTTATACAATACCCGGGACGGAAAAAGTATTTCGGAACTCTATGCTATAGGTGAAGACCCCTACAATGCCGTAGATAATATAAAGCAGCAGATTTTTGATAATATTCCAAACGCCATAAAGAGTACAGGAAAGCAAATGAATATGCCGGCTTCATCTCTGGTTACGGGTAATCTTGAGGCGCTTAAATTCCATACTTTATCCCGAATGACATTTTATAATGATCCTTCAGCCTTGGAGGAAACTCTGGTATTAGATCAAAAAGCGGTTGCCTTGGATCCACAATGCGCTTCCTGCCATTTTTGGATTGGAGATGTTCTATATGGACTTGGACGAAAGGATGAGGCTATTGCTTCTATAAAAAAATCAATAAAATATGGAAAATCACTACCGGAAAGAATGCAGTTCATCCCTAAGGAAGTGCTGTATCAGATTACAAACAATATAGATGCATATCGGAAATTACAGGAAATGCGAAAGAAAATGTATCCCTATGAGTTTGCCCCTTATCAAGCATTATTGGGAATGTATAGGGTGGAATATGGAAATGAAAGTGGTAAAAAATTAATGCGGGAGGCTATAGAGAATGGCAATGTAGAAAAGGGACTTTTGGCTTTATATGAACTGCAGCTGGTGGATGAAGAATATGAGGAAGCTTTACAGAGTCTGGAGCGCTTAAGTGCTGAATTTCCAGATAGAGATGAGGACAGACAGAAATATGCGAACATCTATGAAAAACAAGGTAATTTAGAAAAGGCGAAGGAAATCCTTCTGCGAGAAGAAGCGTTAGATCCTTTAAACACAAAACTGCAGGCAAAAATAGCCACTTTGGATTTTAAAAACCAGGCAACTGCCTTAGCCTATAAAAGGATGGACGACGGATTAAAGCAGGCCACCACACTAACGGATAGCATTCAGTTTATGTGGTATAAAAGTTATCTCTTGGAATTATCCGGCCAAGTCAGTGCTTCTTTAAAAACTCTTGCCGAATATGAAAAATACACTACCAGGTTAGGCCCAATAAATAGGATTTTGGCAAGTACCTTCTCCCGAAAGGCCTTAATGAACCAATCGATCAGCAGAGAGGAACAAGTAGAAAAGTTGATTACCGATTTGAGCAGATTTTCTTCAGAAAATGAAAGTTTTTATAATTGTTTTGTAAATATAAATGCTATACAAAACGACTATAAAATGACTATGGAAATGGAAAAATTTCGAACCAACTGCCGTAGAGAATATGAAAACTACGGAAAAGGTTACGACACTTATTTTGATCTTATACTTGCATATTCCGATCGAGATTATAAGAAGTGCATTGAGCTATTGGAAAAAGATAATTCAAAAATCCAAAGTCTTATTGGCGAGAAGGATTTTATATCGAATATCTATGCCAAGGCTGGCAATTTGAAAAAGGCTCAGGAGATTATGAAAAAGGAAGTGGACCAAAAGCCCGAAGATCCCAAATATTATTATCAGCTGGCATTCCTATTGGAAAACGAGAATCCCAAAGAAGCAAGGAAATATTTGGATATTGCACTTCAATATTGGCAGCACGCCGACCCAGAGTATATTCCGTTGCAACGAGCCAAGGTATTATCACAGAGATTGGGGGAAAAGCAAATTAGGCTTTAGAGAAGGGTTTGTTTCGGGTTAGCCGTTTCACGTTCCAAGTTTAAAAACCATTAACTACTACCAGTTAAAAGTTATGAGTTATGAGTTCAGAGTTATGATTTTAGTGCCAACTGCAACTGGAAACTGCCACTTTTTTACTGACCACTGACCACTGAGCACTGAGCACTTTTTAAGAGTTATGAGTTATGAGTTCAGAGTTATGATTTTAGTGCCAACTGCAACTGGAAACTGCCACTTTCTTACTGACCACTGACCACTGAGCACTTTTTAAGAGTTATGAGTTATGAGTTATGAGTTATGAGGGAACTAGCGTTATGCAACTACTGCAAACTGCAAACTGCCACTTTTTTACTGACCACTGACCACTGAGCACTGAGCACTTTTTAAGAGTTATGAGTTATGAGGGAACTAGCGTTATGCAACTACTGCAAACTGCAAACTGCCACTTTTTTACTGACTACTGACTACTGACCACTGACCACTGAGCACTGAACATTAATTTCTGTACGTCCCTGATATAGGTTGACCACTTAAAGAGTGGAAAACTATGAAAGCAAATGTACGAAGTATTCGCAAGCAGCGTAAATACTCAATTGAATTTAAGAAAAGGATTGTTGCAGATTTTGAGAGTGGTAAGTTTAGCGTACCCCAATTAGAGAAGCTCCATGGGGTTGCAAACCCTACGATCTATGGTTGGATCTACAAATTCTCTACCTTTAACGAACAAGGATTTAGAATTATAGAGATGAAAGACAGCAGCAACCAAAAAATGAAGGAGCTCGAGGCCCGTGTAAAGGAGCTTGAGCGCACTGTGGGCAGAAAGCAGATAATGATCGATTATCTTGAGAAGATGATGGAGATCGCCAAGGATGAACTTGACATCGACATTAAAAAAAACTTCGGCACCCCACAATCAACTGGTTCCGGGAAAACAAACAAAAAATGAGTTTTTCCCTGAACAGTCTTTATAAAGAAGCTGGTCTGAGCAAGCAGGCCGTTGCCCAGTATGACACCAGGCAAAAGATCTTTGATAACAAAACAGCACAGCTGGTTCTTGAAGCAGACGAACTGCGGGAGGACCATCCAGGTTGTGGGGTGGAGAAAATGTACTATACACTTAAGCCCGACTTTATGGGAAGGGATCGGTTTATAGAACTTATGATGGAACTGGGATATCGATTGAAGCGTAAAAAGAACTATAGAAGGACAACCATCGCTTCAAAGATCTATTATCCCAATCTTATAAAAGGAATGGAAATTGACCATCCGTCAATGGTATGGCAATCCGATATTACCTATATACCCATTGGCCATAGGCATTATTACGCTGTATTTATAATAGATGTCTATACCAAGAAGATTGTAGGCTATAAGGTGTCTGACAACATGAGAGCCCAGGCAAATATGGATGCTTTAAATATGGCATTGAGTGAAAACGAAGCTCCATTGATACACCATAGTGACAGAGGGAGTCAATATACTTACAAAGAGTATATAGACCTTCTAGAGAACAATGGAAGTAAAATAAGTATGGCACTCTCCGCACAGGACAATGCCTTTGCCGAGCGTATCAACAGAACCATAAAAGAGGAATATCTGGATCATTGGAAACCTAAAGACTTCGGTCAATTAAAAAGAATGATGGCAAAAGCCGTAAGGAATTATAACAATAAAAGATTACATAACAATAACGACAGAATGAGCCCTGAAAAGTTCATAAATCAATTTTCTTTGTTGAGGCCTCAACAAAGAAAATTGATGACTATTTTTAACAATGAAAATTAACTAAAAACGGTCAACACTAATTAGGGATGTTCATTCCACTACCAACTACCAAATACTGCCTACTGATTACTGATTACTGATTCACTGACTTACTGAATTACTGAAACCTATTCCCTAAAAAGCCCCCTCGCAATTAACAGCTTCATAATCTCATTCGTTCCCGCATAAATTCTAGCCACTCGATTGTCCGCATACATCCGTGCAATTGGGTAATCCCACATATATCCATATCCTCCAAAGAGTTGCAGGCATTCATCCACTACCCTACTGTGCATTTCCGTGGCGGAATACTTTGCCATGGAAGCACTTTCCGCAGTGAGTTTATCTTCTGATAATAATTGGGTACAGCGATCCAGAAAAGCCTGATGGAGCTGTAATTGAGTGGCACATTCTGCCAGTTTAAATTGAGTATTTTGAAAGGCAGCAATCGGTTGTTTAAATGCAGTACGGGTAGAAGTATATTCAATAGTATTTTCAATGGCCCCCTCTGCCCCGCCAATGGCATTAAGCGCAACAGTTAGCCGCTCCCTGGCCAATTCGGTCATCATTATTTTAAAGCCTTTTCCTTCTTTACCCAGTAAGTTTCCCTTGGGAACTTTTACATTGTCAAAAAACAATTCGCAGGTGTCTTGGGCTTTCATTCCTATTTTTTTGAAAGGAACTCCTTTGTCAAAACCATCCCAAGCACTTTCCATTATTAATAAGGATACACCCTCTTCTTCTGTACCTACATTGGTTTTTACAGCAACTATTGACATATCGCACATAAATCCGTTTGTGATAAAGGTTTTTTGTCCATTAACCAAATAATGATCTCCTTTATCTACTGCAGAAGTTGTGATTGCCCTGAGGTCGCTACCACAATTTGGCTCGGTCATCCCAATGGAAGTTATCAACTTTCCCAACGCCATTTGAGGCAGATATTTTTGCTTTTGCTCTTCTGTGCCGTACTTTAAAAGATAGGGAGCAACAATATCCGTATGTAATGAAAACCCTGGTCCGCTAACCGCTTTTTTGCCCAACTCTTCAATAAACAAGGCGTTAAAGCTAAAATCCAGACCACTCCCACCGTATTTCTCGGGCATATCAATGCAAAGTAACCCCAACTCGCCCGCCCGTTCCCAGATTTCCCGGCTTACCATTCCATTTTTTTCCCATTTATCAGTTTGAGGAAGGATTTCATTGTGAATAAAATCCCGGATCATTTCCCGCATCATGTTATGTTCTTCGGAAGCGTATATTTCGCGGGTTAAGAGGATGTTTTGGAGCATTGGAAAGAAAATTTGGTTCCTATAAATATACAGATAATTTAAGGGAATTGGGACAGGCAACAAATTGGGCAAGATTGGTGTTCAAAAAGGAGTTATTAATTTGAAGTGTAAGGACCCACGCGATGCAATCGCGCGGAAGCAGATGTTTTTATAAGTTTATGAAATTTCAGTTGGCCCCTGCCTTTTCTAAAATTGCTTTAATCTCCTTATACCCACTTTTTTTTGCGTGCTGAAGCGGACTAATGCCATCCTTATCCGGAATGTTAACATTACAGCCTGCATTTACCAACAACTGAACAATGTGCGTATGTGTTTCACCTCCGTTACCAAGAACAATAGCTTCCATTAAAGCCGTCCAGGTCAGGTTGTTGATATGATCGATGGGATAGTCATCTATTTTCAATAATTCCTGCACAACCTCCGTATGCCCTCTTTCACAGGCAGGAATAAGTGCAGTACCACCATATCGATTCAATATCATGTGATCAACTTTACCGGTAGCGAGACAGGCCTTGAGAATTTCTAGATATCCTAATGCGCCTGAGTGTAGCACTGGGCTTTCCAATCGATTATCCTGCGCATTTACATTAGCTCCAGCTTTTATTAGCAGTTTCGCTGCTTCCACATTATTTTCGTAGGTGGCCCACATCAAGGCCGTTCTTTGTTCTGAATCCCTCACGTCGATTTCAATCCCTTTGTTCAAGAGGTCTTGCAGTTTTTCGAGATCGTTGTTTTTAGCGGCCTCAAAGATTTCCATTTTCATATTATTGTTTGTATTAGTTGATTTTTGGGCGCATCCGTTAAGAACATTCAAGGTAGCGATACAGAGTATAATAAAGCGTATGGGTTTCATAGTTTACGAATTATTTAATTTTCAGCACGAGGTGGGAAATTTTAGAAGATAATGAAGTTTTATGTTCATATCGTCTAGCGTATAACCATTTCCTATTATAGACGAGGAAGTTAAGTTTAGTTTTTATAAGTTTGAAAAGGTACGAAGATTCAAAGTACTCTCATCAAGGAATTTGTTTCACGCCGCTGGTGCGCGATTTTATCGCGTACCCTGTCCAATTCTTTTTTAATTGCCATATTTCCTTTTCAGCCATAATATCGGAATACTACAATATCATCCAATAAACCCTTCTCATCTGCATAATCTGAAGCACTGCTATAAACATAATCTTGAGCTCTATAAACCAAACCGGCTTCTACTGGATTATTGTGAACGTAGCTGATCTTCTCCCAAATAACTTTATTGCTCCACAATTCAATAGGCTTATTATCGTGTCTCCAAAACTGATATTCATTCACATTGGATGATTTTGCCGCAGCTTTTTTAAATTGCTCCAATAGAAATTCCTTTCGACTATCTCTTGGGTTCTCTTGTATAGCTTTTACTACTGTTTTACTAGTAAAGCGTTTAAAATCTCCTAATAGAAGCGACGGATGCTGACCCCTTACACTTCTAAAAACCAAGTGGACATGGTTCGTCATAATACACCACGCTATTATCTCCATTCCCTTCTCCTTTTGGCAAAACGAAAGACTTTGCAATAGAATATCCTTGTACTCATTGCGAGTAAAAACATCAAGCCATTCTACAACTGCAAAGCTCACAAAATAAAGCCCTTCCGGATTATGAAATTTATAATTGCGACTCATATTCTAAAGATAATTGTTTTTTAGAATTTCAGAATTTAAAGATACTGAAAGGCATGCAATGCTTACTAAGTTGCGCCGCTGGTGCGCTCCCCTAATCTTCGGGAGCATCGCGTTCCTTTCTGACTCAACTAAATTAATGGAATACTACAATATCGGATACCGAAGTAAATAAAGATAAGTGATTGAAAGCGGTTACTGCATTAGAGCATGGGAAACCACGCGATGCTCCCGGGACTTCGGGAGCGCGGGAGTGGGGATTAAGAAAACAAAAACAGTATAACAAATAAAACCGCAGCTTACGGATAGCCGTAAAGATCCCAGTCATAAATCTATTACGTTTGTCGAATAACCTTATAAGCGATTACTTTTCGCTAAATGATGACCCAAAATTAAATTCTAATATTAAACAATCAAAACCATGAAAACAATTACAAAAACAATTGCATTTGCCTTTTTCGCTCTATTGTTAACATCTTGTACCACCACTTATTATCAGGTTTATAAAGCGAAACCAATTGACAATTTCACAACAACGGATTCTAATTTAGTATATGAAGATGATAATTGCAAGGTGTCATATAATTTATGGGGCGACGGTGGAGATGTGGGATTTGAGTTTTACAATAAGACTAACGAAGAAATATTTGTGAATCTAGAGGAAAGCTTTTTTATCGTAAATGGAGTTGCTCACGATTATTACAAAAAAAGAATTTTTACCAAATCTGCAAGTTCAGGAGCAACTTCTTCAAAATCTATAAGTACTTCTAAAAGTGTAACTGGAATTAATTATTTAAATCTTATTCAAAATAATATTATCGAAGCCTCCGCTAGCACTGGACAGGTATCGTCATCTGGATATTCAACTGCGTATTATGAGCAGAACGTACTCCACATACCAGCAAAAACATCTAAATTTATCTCAGAATACAGTATAAACGAAAGACTTTATAGAGACTGTGATCTATTTAAATATCCAACAAAAAGTCAGATTAAAACTAAATCTTTCTCAAAAGTAGATAGCCCAATAGTATTTAGTAACAGAATTTCATATACGGTTGGTCGGTCAGCAGAACCTATTAAGTTTGTAAATGAATTTTATGTTACAGAAGTTACCAACTATCCTGAAGGAGAAATAATAGAATCTAAAGGCTCTGAATATTGTGGTGAGAAAAGTGTTACTAAGAGAAAGTATTTTAAAGATGTCTCTCCAGATAAGTTTTATATTCGATATCCGAAAGTAAATGAAAAATTTAAGCATTAAACGGCCGTATTCAGCGACGAAGTAGAAAATGAGGTTAAACTTTTTAAAGTCTAACCTCATTTTTAATTGTCCTAGTCCCCGCTGGTGCGCGATTTTATCGCGTTCCTTACCAGCTTAACTATAAAGCGGAATAGTTTAATTAGGACAAAAAAATATATACCAAGATAAATTAGGGTAAGTGTTTGTGAAAGCGGTTACCGCATTAATGCTTGGGAAACCACGCGATGCAATCGCGCGGGAGCGGGGGCCAATAATGAAGCGTTTTGTTTTATGGGGTTAATATTGCGCGATAATGTTTTCGTATATATTCCCTTTAGCTTCCCATTGTTGTCTCGTTGTTGTCAAACCAATTTCCTTCAATTCCGTCTCGATATAAGCTGCAACTTTTTGAAGAATTTGAATGTTTTTATAGTTTCGATAAGGGAATATGGAGGTCAAGAAGACTACATGCTTATATAAGTTTCCTATGTTGGCTTCCATCTTCATATCCTTTAAAGCTACTGTTACTCTGTTTTTAAAGCCTTATGACATTCTCGGAGAAACCCGTTGCTGGTGCGCTCCCGAGACTTTGGGAGTATTGCGTTCCATTCCAACTCGATCATAAAGCGGATTAGTTTACTTACGGGCAAAAAGACATATACTAAGTTGAATAAAAGTAAGTGTTTGTGAAAGAGGTTACTGCATTATAGCTTGGGAAACCACGCGATGCAATTGGGCGGAGCGGGGCACTAGCAGGGCCTATAGCAAAAAGGGAAGTTTATGCAAACGTAAAATTGGCCATTCTAAAATATTTTCATAATTAAATTCAGCCATACAATTTTTTATCATGTCTTGCGTAGCAGAGCCTAATAGAAGATTACAGCAAAGAACGAACGAGGAAGAATCTTTATTCCTTCTTAAAACATCTTCTATATCATTTCTCGCTTCTTGTGAAAATATATGTCCTTTGTGTCTGAAGATTTGATAATAGTTAACTTTAGCTATATCTTTACTTTCTCCTTCATCCGCTTTGGAATAGTAACTTTTAGCTAATTCTATTATTGGTTCCCATTCTGTTTTTCCTTCAATTCCTAGATGAATTAAATCAAGTAGTTCTCTATTATTAGAAGAAAACAAACCAACCCCATTTTCTAATATCTTTTCTGTTTCTTCTATTAAAATTTTATCTATTCTATCTCCTGTACCAAAAGATTTAGTTTTTAAATTTAGATTATCAGAAAGCCCACTTTTCTCAAAACTTTTTAAATCCCTTTTTAATTGCTGCACCCATTCAAAAAAAGAATTTGCTAATTCGGGCTCCAAATTCCAGCGGTCAGCAAAATTTTCTTTTTCACTCTCCGGTCTAGAGTAATCAACAGGATTATGTATCGACCATTTACAATTTGAATAATCCAGTATGTCATCTTTACTTAAATACCCATTCTTTATTAAAAATTCGTTTCTACTTAATACATAGTCTATAAACTCCTTAATTATTTCAATAATATTATTTCGTGTATGTACTTGTGTTGCAAGAGTTGTAATAATTATTGATATAGGTTTAAAATCCTTATATACAAAATGGACATCTCTATGTCTTTTCATAATTTGAATTGCACGTTGTAATGAGGTCCTGAAGAGCTGCTTAGGAACGTTTTCTTGTCTCTCATACAATTCTTTGTTAGCATTGAAAATAGTGCTTCTTTGAGATTCTATAAAGTCAGAAGAATAGGCATTTTTAGATTTAAACCATAAATAATAACCTTGAGGATTACTTGTAGACCAAGTATAAATTTTATTTTCCTTATGTGTTATTTCTATATTATGTATTGAACCTTCATCAGCTTTTAAAGCTGGTAAAATATCAATATGAAAACCTGGGCGGTTATTTTCAGAGGCATAATTTAATGTCCAACACCTTTTACCTTCAACATCTAACATTCTTTTATAATCAATATTTTCTTTTAATCTATTTCCAATGTCATTTTTTAGAATTTCTGAAGATTTTGATTCACTGTATTTTGTCAATTCACACACTTGATCAATATCAAAATTTCCATCTCTATCTTTATGATAAGGCCTTACAACTGTGCCAAGCCTAAATGAGCCTTGTAAATAAACATAGGGTGAATAACCAGATTTATATACTCCATTTTCAATCCAATTTTTAACTGCATTAAATCGTTCTTGGGCTATTTTAAAATCTGTAGGGGATATATCTAAATACTGCGCTATTTGTAATAATATTTGATTACTCATTATTCTAATTCTTTATTGTGTTTTAAATATACCCGTGTCTTATATTCAATTGTTCCTAAATTCTACAAAACTCGAAATTAATATTTTATTAAATTTATCCATTTTCAATTGACTGCAATTTGTTGTCTCAATTATTTTATAGTGAATCCACTTTGTTTAAATGCAACATAGGATAGAACTACTTCAGCAATTATAGCTTATTGTTATAATGTATTATTCTTTAGTCCATTTTAAGTTTAACACCCATTTCGCGTGGGGTCCGATTTTATATTTCGATTCTAATTCGTCTTCATTATAACCTAACTTTTCAATTATATTTGCACTAGCCCACTTGATATAATCATTATCACCCTTCGATAATAATTCTTCCAATTCCTTCTGTTGAGACTCATTAGGGATCAATTCTAAAACATCATATTGTAAAATTTCCCAACAATTCCAGCCAGTTTCCATTGGAGCTCTTTTTAAAGGCGTTTGAAAAGATTTTAAAAATCTAAAATTTACGTATGGAAAATTTTTTCTTGACAAAACACGTTTATCTGCTTTCCCTCCTAATAATTCCTCATAAAACTCTCTCCAATGCGATATTTCTCGATTCTTCTCGCTATTGAACCAATCGAGAAATTTTAAAGCATTTTTTGCAGGTACAAAAACTGCTAAATCTCCCTTTTTTAATCCACCTGTTTTCATTTTTAAATCATCAGTTGCCCCTAATTTCCTCAACACCTCCTGAGTCTCTGGTAATCTTTTGTACTTTCCTCCTACATGTTGATACCAATTCCAATTAGGATTTGCATTTTGCACCAACAAATACTTATCGCCAACCTTAATTAAATACTGATACGACATCGAAAATCTTATATATTTTCTGGATAGACTTATCCAAAATGAGTGAAGAACTAATTTTAACCTGCTTCTATTTTTATAAAAAAAATCGAAACCATCAATGATCAAAATAGTAATAAGTAAAATAAATCCACCTCCAATAAATTCAGGACGTAATGTCTCGTCTATATTATAACCTGTTATAATTAAGATTATCGCAACTACTATTTTTAAAACAAAGCGCTTCATTGAATGATATAATTATTTTTTTTGAGGAAAGTTATCTTAATCAAAACTGTTCTTTCAGTCTAACGTGCCCTTTTTGATTTTATAATAACCTTTCCACCTTTATTAACCAGTAAAAAATCTATTGGTTCAAACATTCTCAACAACCTCCCTCTCACCCTCAAAAGCCTCTTTTAAAACCGCTTGCATAAGCATTTGAGCATTGGCTTCACTAGTTTTTATTTCTTGCTCTAAGGCTTGACATTTTTGCATTAGAGTCTCAACTATTTCTACGATTGCTTTTTGTTCTTCAAGTGGAGGAAGAGGAATTATCAAATTAGTAAGATTTGGAAGTTTAATATTTGGTTGCCCTGACATTTGGTATGAAAGCTCCTTAATAGTCTTTTGCTGAGCTCTTAGCTGGAGTAAAACAAATTTAGAACAAGTTAATTCAGTTGGTTTAATACCAATAATACTATCTGGGAAGCACATATCTTTACCTAAAACACCTAAATAACCAATAGTACCCCCTACAATGGCTATAACAACGGTATTTTTTGGAAATAGTTTAGACACCTTAAGCCCCCTTTCATTTAAGGTTTGATTAAAGGAATTTATTCTATCACCATTTAAACTTAAACTTCCAATTTGAATAAATGGAATTTTTCCATCAAAATATGAAGGATCATTTCTTGGTCTTATAGAGAACCTCCCCCTTTCGAACAAAGAATACTCACCAAACCTACACCATAACCATCCATCAGGCAATTCAAAAGGTGTTTCTTTTTCTGAAATAGGTGGAAGCGCTTTTTCCCTTTTGATTTTTTTGTCTTTAATTAATTGGGCTTTTTCTGCTTTTATCCGTTTTAGCAACTCACTTGCAGGTTCGATTTGTGGTCCCTGAGCTTGTTGAAGGGCTCGCCAATCTGCAGTTAACTTTCCTTGTATAGCTTCTTGGAGAATTGATTGTTTGAGTTGGGATAAAAGTTTTTTTTGGGTTTGGATTTCGGATTCCAAACCAATTTTTTCAATCCTTTTCAACTTTGCAATGAATTCCTGTTGTTCAAACAAATTCAGATTAGGTAATTCTATTTTTTCAAATAACTGTTTTGGTGTTAGATATTTTCTGTTGGTAGTCCCTGAAGAATATTTTGTAATGTAATCCGCAAACGTCTTTTGCCTAAATAGAACTTCTAGAAATTCGGGATTAACTAGATTGACATTAATGTCAGCTAAAGCCATATTTGTAGATGCAAGACTTCCAATATGTTCATCATGAGTTAATCCAAAAGCCCCGTTTTTGGTATCAACTTTGCACCACATCAATTGATTCTTTGAAATCAACTGATATTTTTTCATATTTAGTTCATAGCCTAAAACTTCACGTCTGATAACTATGCCTTGACCATAATTTTGAACACCTGAAATTTTATAAGTCTGATTATCTTCAATATCTATTAAAGATTTTTTATTAAGTTTTAAGACATCTCCGAGCTTCATTATAATTCTAATTTTAACTTATCAATATTTTCAGCTAGATTTTCAAATGAGCTTTTTAATCTATCCAAAACTTCATTTACAGTTAGTATTTCTTCCTCAACCTCCACCGTAGGATTCTTAATATCCAAATCCCAATTTTTCAAATCATCTACATTTACTTTCCAAGCAACATCATTTTCCTTTCTATCATTCCACCATTCAATAATAGGCTCAAATTCATTAAACTGAATGGGCTTGGTTTTGGAATAAGATTTTTGACCTTCGGGCAATTTATGTTCGTAATACCATATATCCTTTGTCTTACTTCCTTTTTCAAAAAACAATAAATTGGTACTTACAGTAGCAGGGAAAAATGTTGAATTCGGCAAACGTATAATGGTATGTAAATTGGCATCGGTCAATAATTTTTCCCTTATGCGTGCTTTTACGCCATCACCTGTAATAGAACCATCTGGCAATACAATGGCCCAACGGCCTCTAGGTTTTAAAAGTTGCAACATCAATATCACAAACAAATCCGCAGATTCTTTACAACGATAGGTTGCAGGAAAGTTGGTTTCTACGCCATCGGCAATGCTTGCTCCAAAGGGTGGATTTGCCAAAATAACATCTACGCGGTCTCTTGCGCCAATACTGTTGTATTCCTTTTTTAAACTATCCATATAATGGTAGTCGGGAATATCCATTTCGTGCAAAATCAAATTGGTTAAGCCCAACACATAAGCCACAGGTTTAAATTCCCATCCTGTAATGCTTTGTTGTAATATTCGTTCGTCCGCTACTGTATGCACATAGTTTTCTCTTACGTGGTCAATAGCCGCGGTTAAGAAACCACCGGTTCCAGCTGCTGGGTCTAATACTTTTTCACCCAATTTCGGGTCAATCATTTGAGTCATTAACTGTGTTACAGCTCTTGGTGTATAATATTCACCCTTGTTGCCTGCATCCCGCAGTTCCACCAAAATACTTTCATAAATATCTCCAAATACGTGCTTGTCTTCCGAGTTGTTAAAGTCAACTTCATTCAGTTTATTAATAACCTTCCGCATTTCATAACCTGACTTCATATAATTATTGGAACCTTCAAAAACCTCCTTTACAATCGCTGCTCTTTTTGGGTTGGTTATACTTGTTAGGTCACGAAGTGTCGCAAACAAGCCTTTATTGTCGTGTGCGTTACTGTCAATAAACTCCAAAAGTTCATCGCCTGTAATCCCTTCAATGTCTGTAGCCCAGGATCTCCATTGAAATTTCTCAGGAATTACTGAAACATAATTGTCTTTCAGTATTTCTAATTCTTGGTCTTTGTCATCAATAATTTTCAGAAACAACATCCACCCCAATTGCTCCAATCGTTGCGCATCGCCAGAGATTCCTCTGTCTTGCCTCATTATATTTCTGATGCTGCTTATTACAGCGCCTACGTTTGCCATTTATTTTTTGTCTTTAATTATTTTTTCTAGAAATTCTAATTGGTTCAGATCCTCTTTTTGAGATTCGTCTGTTTTTTAAAATTAATCAAATACCTCATGCTTTTGTTTTACTCTTTCTTCCATTTATTTCATAGAAATAGCTTCTTTATTCTCTATTCTCCATTCTTTTATTTCAATTTCCTTATTGAAGTGTTATGAGTTAACAATGACTTCATTTGAGTAATGGCCATTTGGTTCAATTGAATGAGTCTTTCGCTCTGTTCCATTCCCTGATGAATTAATAAGGCATTGGTACTTTCCATATTAGATAATACCACCAACTGTTCTATAGTTGCTTCATCGCGAATATTTCCTTTTTTGTCAGGATTTTCATCACGCCATTGCTTGGCGGTCTTTCCAAAAAGAGCCATATTCAAAACATCGGCTTCAATGGCATACACCATTGAAATTTGGGCCTTACTAAGTGTTTCTGGAATCAGATTTTCTTTAATTGCATCGGTATGAATGCGATAGTTTACTTTGGTTAATGTTCGTTGAAAATTCCATTCGAGTTTGAGACGATTATTTTCGTCTTCTTTCAAACGCTGGAATTCATTAATTAGATAAATCTGAAATTCCGGACTGAGCCACATTGCGAAATGGAATGCAATATCTTTATGTGCATACGTGCCTCCATATCTACCCGCTTTTACTATCATTCCTTTTGCCTGAGTTCTTTCAACCCATTGACCCACAGACATAATAAATCTGTTGACTCCTGCATCCTGCTCAATTACCCCGAATTCGGGGTAATTGAAATTGGGATTGTTTATTTTCTCCCAAATTCCTAAATATTCCAACGTGTTTTTATTGGTAATCCATTTCCCTATCAAACCACTACCCTCTTTAAAGCCTCCAGTCATATCGGTAAGGCTAATAAAATCCATTTCGTTCTGAGCGAAGATGCTAATCTCAGTTCCCTTAACGTTGATCTTTTTATTTTTCGCCATAACAATTACTAAAATTTTTGGTGTAATCTAAACTATAAAATATAACCTTGAAGTCTTGGCCATCTGCGGCAGTAGTAAAGAAATACTCTACAACTGAACCTTCCACCAACTCACTATCTTCTAGCACATTAGATATGTGTTGCCCTATGTTTTGCTTTGAGGTGTCAAAAAGTTCTGCAAGCTCATTTTGATTCATCCAAATATTACCATCTTTAGCAAGAAGACTTACCGCAGATTTCCCATCGGAAGTGTTGTATATAATAATGTTTTGCCCCCCATTTACGCCCCTGTTTTATATAATTGTGCTTCTAATTCTTTTAAAGCTTGCAAATATTGCGGTTTACCACCGAAGGCTTTTACTAACTCCATTGCAGTGCCTAATTTATTTAATGGATCAAGTTTTAATACTTCTGTGCTCCCTATGGTCATTAAGCCATCTTGAGCATATTTATCCAATAGGCTGTTTAATACTAGTTGGGCTTGCTCCCCATATTTGGTGAAATAGTTGCGTTTCTTTACATTTTCAGCTCTTTCCTTTCTTGTCAATGGTTTTGATTCAAAAGCTACATGACATATCAAATCAAAAGGATCAAACTCCTTCCCTACCTCTTCTTGTAGCGCTTCAAAAAAGATTCCTTGATCTTCCAATTCTCTTACAATGACCTTTTTCTTATCCGCATTGTTCCAAGTGTTTAAGAAAGATTCTAAGGTTTTGTATTGTTTGGTAATGCTGTTTTTGGTGTAATCTTTTAATGATTCTGTAATGATTTTTCCGTCCGAACCCAAATACTGAACTCTTTCATTTACAATTTTAACCTGTACTCCATCAACACGTATTTTAGATCTTGGTTCTTCTACAATATCACCACCCCCTTCAATTTCAGGATAATCAGGTGTTTCAGGAAATTCAACCTCTTCTCCATCTATGTCAATAATTGGAGCATCATCTGTTTCATCTTCTGTTCCTGATAAGTCATCATCTTCACTAACGATTTTTATCATTACCGGATCTCCATCAAAATCAGGATCGGCAAAAAGATTGGTGACATTCCTAAAATCCATTATCGTAAAGTAAGTCTTGCCATATTCTTCATTGATTCTTGTACCTCGGCCAATAATCTGTTTGAATTCAGTCATTGAGCCAATATTGCTATCCAAAACAATTAATTTGCAAGTTTGGGCATCAATACCAGTGGTCATTAATTTAGAAGTTGTGGCAATAACAGGATACGTTTCACTGGGATTGATAAAGTTGTCCAACTCTCGTTTTCCGTCTTGATTGTCGCCTGTAATTTGCATTATGTATTTGTTGTTTTCAGCAAATAAATCTGCATTGGCATTAACCAAGGCTGTGCGCATTCCTTCGGCATGTTCTATGTCTATACAGAAAACAATGCTTTTTGCATATCGATCATATCCTTTTAGAAATTCCGTGATTTTTGCAGCGACTATTTTTCGTCGTTCTTCTACAACAATATTTTTATCAAAATCAGTTCTATTGTAAATCCTATCTTCCACAGGATTGCCATCTTTATCTAAAAATCCTCTTGGCGGTCGCCATCCTTCTGCATCAATGTCCAAAGTTACTTTAACTACTTTGTAAGGCGCTAAAAACCCGTCATCAATTCCCTGTTTCAAGGAATAGGTATAAATGGGCTCTCCAAAATATTCTGTACTAGAAACTTCTGTTGTTTCCTTCGGGGTAGCAGTTAATCCAATATGTGTAGCGGTATGAAAATATTCTAATATCTCCCTCCATTTGCTATCTTCCTTTGCACTTCCTCTGTGACACTCGTCGATAATTACCAAGTCGAAAAACTCACGACTAAATTGTTTATAAGCATCTGTTCCATAACTATCTGAAAGCCCCTGATACAGTGCCAAATAAACATTGTATGCCGTGTCAATCTGCTTGTGCTTTATAATAGTCATAGCATCCCTGAAATGTCTAAAATCTCCTCTTGCAGTTTGGTCAATTAATGCTGTACGATCTGCTAAAAACAAAATCCTTTTTTTCGCACCACTTTTCCAAAGTCTATATATTATCTGAAACGCAGTATATGTTTTTCCTGTTCCCGTAGCCATCACTAGGATAATTCGTTGCTGTTTTTTCGCAACTGCTTCAATAGTTCTGTTTACTGCATTTTGTTGATAGTATCTTGGCGAACGGCCCGAACCATCTTGAAAATAATCTTGGGAAATTATTTCTTGGACTTCTTCAGCTTCTATTCCTCTATATCTTTTGTACTTGGCCCATAACTCTTCAGGACTTGGAAATTCATCTAAAGTAATCTCTCTTTCTATTTCGCCATCGGCGGCTGTTTTGTCGTGGAAATAAAACCCATCTCCATTACTGCTGAAGACAAATGGAATATCTAAAGTATTTCCATATCCAAGTGCTTGTTGAATGCCACCTCTGACGGAATGTTTATTGTCCTTTGCCTCAATTATCGCAATTGGAACATTGGGTTTATAAAATAAAATGTAATCCGCAAACTTGCGCTTTCCTCTTGCTGTCAGTTTCCCTTTCACATAAATCCTACCGTCAGTGAAGAAAATCTCGCGACCCAACTGCGTATGCTCATCCCATCCGGCCTTCAAGATGGCAGGAGTGATAAATTTCGCCTTTATGTCAGATTCTGATAAGTCTTTTTTCTTCATAGAAAATTTGGTTATTCTTCAAATATAATCCATCGCAACCTCCCATCCTTACGGGATTCCTCAGTTGTATGAAATATAGCATTCCAAATATACTATTTATATTAAGAGTATTTTAACAATTGTAAATGATAAGTTCATTCCAAAATTAACTGGCCAAGGATCATCCACCCTACCCTCTACCCAAGGCAAAGAATACTCCCAACAAAGCTATTTCTCTTGTAAGGTGTTTTATAGAGAAAAGTTAAATAACCTCCTCTGGTGCGGGCGTCCCGCCCGTGTCCCCACGACCGTGAGCAAGCAACCGGCACGAGCGAGACGCTCGCGCTAGCGTTTGAAAGTTAAAAATGTTACCTCCTAATCGTCCTACGTCTTACCTTCTACCGTCCTATGTCATTTTTTTTCCAAAAAATTAAACAAAGCAACCCCAATACTCCCCGCTGGCGCGGGCGTCGCGCCCGTGTCCCACACTATCTGAGCAAGCAATCGGCACGAGCGAGACGCTCGCGCTAGCGTTGCAATTTAAAAAATCTTACCTCCTAATTGTCCTACATCTACCGTCCTAACGTCTTACGCCACTTTTATTCCGAAAAATTAAATAACGTATAACCAATACTCCCCACCGCCTCCCTCATAATCTCGAAATCCAAAGTTTCAATGGTATCTGTATTTGTGTGGTAATGTGGGTTTCCATGGCCGCCGGTGCCAATAACCATTACTGCGGGAATATGGAAGGGCCAATAATTGCGATGGTCTGAAGGGCAGTTGTTTAGGTAATCATTTGCATAGGATAAACGCCGGGAGTCCATTTTTCCATTGGCTTTCAGCAGCTGGGAGATTTTCTTGTTAAAGGCGTCGTACCTTTTAATCCAGGAAACGATCAATTGGTTTTTATAGAGAGAATCATCTTTGGAAATCTGCTTTTCTTCGCGATAATAACCTATCATTTCAAGAGCGATCATCCCTATATAATCCTTGTCGGTATCTGCAATGGAATTTGCGTGGATATAACTTCCCATTTTATCGGTTTTAAAAAAGGGAGGCTCCTCCAAACAGAAAAAGACGAAATCAATTCCGTAATCTAAATTCAATGAGATTTCAGTTAGCATTCGCGCGATTTCCATCAAGCCCGCCACACTACTGGCATTGTCGTCTGCCCCCGCACTTTCTTTATAAACGTCGTAATGCGCGCCAATAATAAAGCGCTTTGTTTTTTTGGGCTGATATTGGGCGAAAATGTTTTCGTATGTATTCCCTTTAGCTTCCCATTGTTGTCTGGTTGTCGGCAAACCAATTTCCTTCATTTCCACCTCGATATAAGCTGCTGCTTTTTGAAGGCTTTCAATATTTTTATAGTTTCGATAAGGGTATATGGAGGTCAAGAAGGCTACATGTCTATATAAGTTTTCTATGTTGGCTTCCATTTTTTATTGGTATCAAATAGAGTTTAAATTAGGTGCTTTTGGGCATCTTGGATCAGCTTCTAAAAAGGTTTGCCACGAATTGCACAAATTTTCACAAATTTACTCGTTCTCTATAAATGTGGCTGCAAATGATGCCCTAGATATTTCACGAACCTGACTGCCGTCAGGCGGGTGCAACAGACCTGCCTGTCGTGCCTGCCTGTCGTGCCTTGGCAGGCAGGATTTCAGTCTGTTGGAAAAACCTATAGCACTTTGGTTCTAGTTGTTTGGTTCCCTTAAGCTGCTATTCGTTTATTATAAGCTGCATGGCATCCTGGATCGGGCGTTTTCAAACCCCAAAGGTTTTCAAAACCTTTGGGGTTTTAAGCTGTCCTACGTCTTACGTCCTGTGTCCTGTGTCCTGTGTCCTGTGTCCTGTGTCCTGTGTCCTGTGTCCTGTTTCCTGTTTCCTGTTTCCTGTCTTGTCTCCAACTCCTACTCTATTATTATAACCTGCATGGCATCCATCCGCACTCTCGCATATTTAATCAGCGATTCCAATGTTGCCCGTTCTTCAAGCGCACTTTGAATTTCTTCGGGTCTGATGTTTTTATTCTTCGTTTGAAGGGTTTTTAGTCTATCTATTTCATGATTCAGGGTGAGCTTCATTGTTTGCAGTCCCTTTGCAATTTCTTTTGAACTCTGTTCTTTGGCAATTTTTGTGGCGGCGGAAATCCCCCGCTGGTGCGCGATTTTATCGCGTTCCATTCCAGGAATGTGGTTACTGTATTAAAGTTTGGGAAACCACGCGATGCAATCGCGCGGAAGAGCGTGGCAATGCTAGCAACCAATTAAGATTAATGAAAATAACAATTCATGTATGAAACTGTTAAAATGAACATAAAATTTTAATATATTTGATTTCAGGATGTTTTTTGACGAAAACGTTTATTATTTCCAAACTTTGATGATTTTAATAAAATAGATTCCTTGAATGACTTATCATCAAGAAATAATTTTTAGAGTTTCTTTTTCTATATAATTGTCTTATATCATTAATAATTAAAATATGATTAGAATTTTACATTTGACAGATTTTCATCTAAATAGAAGAACATTACGCGACTGGAATGACTTTTATAAAGATTCATTTTTTGAAAAATTAGATCAATTTCAAAACGATCGTCCAATTGATTTGGTTGTTTTCACCGGTGATTTAATAGATAAGGGTGGAAAAGATTTTTCAAAGGCTAATCTAGCATTTGAAGAATTTAATGAAAACATTATTAAACCCATAATTCATTTTTTAAAGCTAGACATTTCAAAGTTTATAATATGTCCTGGAAATCACGATATAAATAGGTCGGCTGACGACGAAATTGATGAGAACGGATTAAAATCTACGTTAACTTCTAGTGAAAAAATTATAGATTTTATTGGCAACGCTGAAAAAACAAATTCCTATAAAAGAATTGAACGTATTAGGGATTATAAAATTTTTGAAAGTAAACTTTATGAAAATATTATAGAAGATAAAATTCAATCATTGTTCACCTTTTCAATCAAATTTACTTTGGGGAATAGGACCATTGGAATTAGTTCAATAAATTCCTCATGGAGATGTTACGGGGAAGATGATTTTAATAACATAATTATAGGCGAGACTCAATTGAATAACAATTTCAAGTTTATTTCAGATTGTGATATAAAAATTGCATTAATACATCATCAATTAGATTGGCTAATTAAAGCAGAAAAAAAAACAATGATATCTCATGTAAATAAAAATTACGATTTGGTTTTATCTGGACATGTTCATGAAGGTGCTTCAAATATGTCAACGGGTTTTACAGGTTCAGTTTTTCATAATGTTTCTTCATCAGGTTTGAATCAAATAAGAACTAACAACATTGATTATGTTAACGGATTTACTATTATCGATTATAATGAAAATATTACTTGCTATTATTTGAAATATAATCATAATCAAAAAATATTTGTAGATAACACCGATCTAGTAGACAAGGGAAAAAAAATTTATGGAAGACCGGTTGCAGACACGGAGGTTAATATTGAAAATTATCGCACGGCTATAGAAAATATCATTGAAGATCATTATTTAGAAATGAATAATCATTTCATAACAGGAAAAAGAAATGATAAGGATATAACTGTCAAAAATGCTTTTATATATCCTCCTATCGATAATGGCAAAAGCTTTTATGAACAAAAAATTACTGAGACAAATTTTGGAGACATTATTAACTCAAATGAGAATATCTTATTTCTTGGTCCTCAAGAATCTGGCAAGAAAAGTTTATTATTTAGAATTATAGTTGAATTCATAGATGATTATGATATTTATTTTAAGATTCCGGTGTTCATTGATTTTAATGAGATTAAAAATAAAGAGTTCACAACAATAATTAAAGAATATACCCGATTAGGATCTGATATAGTTAGGGAAATATTAAAAAAGGGGAAGTTTATTTTTGTTATTGATAATTTAAGTTATCACGAATCGAAAAATTATGGTGCGCAAATTAATCGCCTTCATAAATTCTACCGAGACTTTCCAAAAAATAGATTTATCTGTTCTTACATTCATGATAACCTTGGTATTATTCCTCCTGAAATTATAAACTATTCTATTATACCATTTTCATATCACTTTATTAGAGGTCTTAAAACCAAAGAAATTAAGCAAATAATGAAACAATGGCTTCCCTACGATAATAGTTCAAAAAATGATGAAAATTTAGAAAAGCTTGTAAAAACTTTTACTTCATATCATTTGCCACCGAACGCGTTATCTGTTCATTTATATCTTTGGTGTCATGAGAACAGTCAGGAAAAACCAATTAACCAAGCTGTTTTAATGGAAATATACATTGATTTAATTTTAGAGAAACTGAATAAAGAAAATATTTATAGAAAAAATTTCGATTCTAAAAATAAAATACAACTAATATCAATGATAGCTGAAAAAATAATAAGAAAGGAAGATAATTTGTATACTCTAGAATATACAGAGTTTCATAGCATCATTCATGAATACCTCAAGGAAAAAGTTGGATTCACTTTTGACGAGGATGTTATAATTAATTATTTATTAGAAAGAAAAATATTCACTAAAAATAATAGAAACGAAGTAAGGTTTTCTCAAGTATGTTTTATTCATTTTTTTGTAGCAAAAAGAATGCAAGATAACACGGAATTTAAAAAATTTATTTTAGATGAAACTCGATATTTTAATTACCCTAAAGAAATAGATTACTATACAGGACTTGTTAGAAGTGATATTGATACCTTTAGATTAATTTTTCAAAGGTTCAAAGAAGTATTTGACCCAATGAATTTCATTTTAACAGATATAAATCCTGATGAGTACTTTAATATTCCTATTAAAAAAAATACTCAATATTCCGAGCCATTAGCTCGAAATATTGAAATTGCTAAAATTAAAGAAAATAGGCCGACCAATGAAATTTCTGAGAGGCAGCTAGATGAACAATTAAATAGAATATCCCACAATAAGAATGAAAATAAGGATAATAAGAAAATTGATTTTGACAGAATGATGTTAATAATGTGCAATGTTCTCAGAAATTCAGAAGGAATCGAGGACCTTGATTTGAAGAAAAGTGCCTATAATGAAATCATAAAACATAATATAACATACACAATTCTTTATACACAACTACTAATCAAGTATATAATTGAACATAGAAAACTTCCTCCTTCAATTCCTGAAAATATTTCTTTGGATTATCTATTGCAAAATTTTCCTTATCTCATTCAACAATCTTTAAATTCACACTTAGGGACACAGAAATTGGAAGTAGTAATTCTTGACAAAATATTACAAGAGAAAAAAGGTATTTCTAACACGAAATCTGAGATTGAAAAATATCTTTCTATTGCTCTATTCTCTGATATACAAGGAAATAATTTTAATATCCATTTAAAATATCTAGTGAAAAGTGCTAATACAGTACCAGTGCAGAATTTCTTGCTTTACAAATTAACCGAATATCTATACAAAAGATCCAAAGGTGGTTCAGAAAATGAAGCGATGTATTTAGATTTGATCTCGGATTTGAAAATTAGGACTCAAAAACTCCCAAAAAGATTAAAAGAAAGAATAGTTAAGGATCTACTAGAATCTAAAAATAAAATGAAAAAATATATTTTGCTTGAATAATTGAATTTTGGCAGCCTTTATCTTTTGTTTTTTTTAAATACGGCATCTGATTAAGTACTCTTCCTGAGAACCTCTAAAGACAAACTAGTCAAAACCTTTCGAATATTACTACATTCAAACCACATGCCGAAATGAGAAATTCCCGTTAGAATAAACCAAGAATGGATAAGCGAAAGAGTAAAGTTTTTTATAAGGCCAATATAGGCAATAAGTAAACTGCTAAATAGGGTAAATTGTTACCTTAATATCTTACCCCAAATTCTCAGAAATGGAGACTTGTATAAAAATTAACTACTAATTTTTGGGAACGCCACATTGCTATAATCAATAGGTTTTAAAACCTCCTTTGTTCGAGACCCATTCGGGACTTATTGCATACTTGTTCGAGTGTTGTTCGAAGAATACCCCCATTCTTCGAACAAAACCCGAACAACACTCGAACAACACTCGAATAAAGCAATGAAAAAGGACTCAAATGTCGGGTTGCAAATTGCCTAGTATCAAATGAGATATTCTCGGTAGAAATACCAAAAATTTAAAAATTTCACTTATTATTCATCTTACGTCCTAAGTCCTATTGTCTTACGTCCTTTTTAATTTTTTCCACCTCCTACTCTATTATTATAACCTGCATGGCATCCATCCGTACTCTGGCATTTTTAATAAGTGATGCCAATGTTGTCTGTTCTTCAAGGGCACTTTCAATTTCTTCGGGCCTGATGTTCTTATTTTTTGTTTGAAGGGTTTTTAGCCTATCTATTTCATGATTCAGGGTGAGGTTCATGGTTTGCAGTCCCTTTGCAATTTCTTTTGAACTCTGTTCTGCAGCGACTTTTGTGGCTGCGGCAATCATTTTGGGCAGGATAGTTTCTATCAAGGTTTCATTATCCAGCAAAGGCTCTATTGGGCCGGGAGTCAAATTTTTGTCGAATGTTTCAACAGAATAGCTATCTGTTACTTCGTTGCCGTGGAGATCCACAACAATTCGCAAGGGAGTATTGGGAAGAAAACGGTCTATATATACCCCTTGTTGTCTCGATGTTTCAAGAACAAAAAGAATCTCAAGTAAAAGGCCCGGGGTTTTGGCGTTATGTAGGATCCCAAAACTGGCGCTTCCGGTGCCGGAGCTTAGCATCATGTCTATGCACTCCGTTGTAAGCGGATGATCCCAAGTTAGGAAACTAACCTCTTCTCTCCTAAGCGCGTAATTTCTACTGAAAGTAACACTTATACCTTTAGGCGGAATGGAGGGAAAAATCTCGGTGATTTCTGAAGCAGGATGCAAAAAGTAGGTTCGGGCGGCAAGGTCTTCCATTTCCACATTAAAATATTCAAAGACTTTGGTGAAATAGGTTTCAAGGGTATCATCCCGATCTTCTTTCTGAATTTGTTCGACTATTTTTTCAGCTATTGCAGGTCGAAAGGAATTCATCTCCAGTAATCTATCACGGTCTTCAGCAAGGCTTTTTTGAAGTTCTTTTTGAAAAATTGAGGTTTCGGCAATCAAGGCTTCCAGTTGCGGATCAGGATCTGTGGCGGAAGGAGAATTGAAAACATCTTGCAGGCGTTCTCCAAATAGTTGGTAAACTTTATAGCCGCCCTCAATATTTTTTTCAAAGGCATTCAAGCCTTCGTGAAACCACCGCACCAGTTTATGCTGTGGGCTTTGGAGAAGATATGGAATATGAATGTGTATATCTTCTGTCTGGCCAATCCTGTCCAAGCGGCCTAAGCGTTGCTCCAACAATTCGGGATGCAGCGGTAAGTCGAATAAGATAAGGTGATGGGCGAATTGAAAATTGCGACCCTCACTTCCGATCTCAGAACAAAGGAGGATTTGAGCGCCATCCGATTCTGCGAACCAAGCTGCATTTCTGTCCCGTTGTACAATGGTGAGGTCTTCGTGAAAAACGCCTACTTTTAGATTGGCACGCTGGGTCAATACTTTTTCCAATGCCAGAACTTTTTCTTTACTCTTGCAGATGAGCAATGCTTTCGCCTGATATATTTTCTTCAACGTATCTAAAAGCCATTGAACGCGAGGGTCTTCCTTAAACCAAAACTCCTGTTCTTCAGAAGTTTCCTCTAAATTCATATCCCGGGCAAACTCATCCGTCAATCGCTGAAGCCAAAGTGAAGGATCTTTCTTAGCTTTTAAAGGAATGAGATGTGCCTTTCGCTTTGGAAAATCGGTCATGGCAGATCGGGTGTTTCGGAATAAAACACGTCCAGGGCCATGTTGATCGAGTAGATCTTCAATCAGGTTGTCCTTTGCCATTTCGGCTCCTTTAATCACGGCTTGAATCCGTTCTTTCATAAAAATCGACTCTAGGATTTTTATGTCTTTGGAATTCAGATTTTTTCCTAAGTGCAATTTCTCAACGATATTGGCAATGGTTTTATGGTCGGAAGTTTCGTTTATAAAATCCTCATAGCTCGTATATCTGTTTGGATCCAATAACCGCAGACGCGCAAAATGGCTTTCTTCTCCTAATTGTTCCGGCGTAGCGGTGAGAAGCAGTAATCCTTTCGCCACTTTACTCAAAAGTTCCACAACGGCATACTCCGGACTCACTTTGTCCCCAGACCATTCCAGGTGATGGGCTTCATCGACAACCAACATATCCCAACCGGCGGTTAGGGCTTGGCTGCTACGTTTTTCGGAAGCTGCCAAAAACTCTGTGCTGCAAAGAATCAATTGATTGGCAAGAAAGGGGTTTCCGTCCGGAGAACTGTCATCTAGGGAAGCACTCCGAGCTTCGTCAAAAATATGGAACCACATATTGAATTTTCGCAATAACTCCACAAACCATTGATGTATCAAAGAGTCCGGAACTAGGATAAGCACTCTCGAAATTCGGCCACTCAATAATAAACGTTGGATAATAAGGCAGGCTTCAATAGTTTTTCCCAGACCCACCTGATCTGAAAGCAGAACACGCGGCGCATAGCGGGAACTCACTTCGTGGGCAATATAGAGTTGGTGTGGAATAAGATCTATCCTTCCCCCGACAAATCCATGTACAGGAGAAATTTTTCTTTCGTATTCATGTTGCAGGGTTTCCCTACGCAAAGCAAAAGCTTGCGGAGTATCCACATCCCCCATAAAGAACCTGTCGTCCACGCCATAATTTATCGAAACATCGCCAAGATCTGCTTCCGAGATCTTTTTGTCGTTCCCATAATACGTATATAAACCACTCTCCATCCCTACCCTCTCAATCAGCATTGCTTGCTTGTTTACATCTTCTATGGTATCGCCTGCTTTAAAAACAACCCGACGCAAGGGCGCACTTTCCATCGCATACATCCTAGTTTCATTGGATAAGGGGAAATATATTTTTACCTGTCGGTTGTTGGATTCTGTTAGAATGCCAATCCCCAGTTCGGGTTCACCTTTGCTGGTGTAGCGCTGATTGGGATAAAAACCATTTGTATTTTTCATTGATGTTGGGGCGTATTTATTTGGTGTATTGCGGAGGTTATGTGGTTGCAAATATCGGTAATCGAAGCTCATCAGACCTCACAGGTTTCAAAAACCTGTGAGGTCTTTCCACGCTTAATTGCCGCTTAGAGGACAGAAAGACTTCAAGTTTAGTTAGTGTTTTCAAACGCCGCTGGCGCGGGCGTCCCGCCCGTGTCCTCCACAACCTGTGAGCGTGAGCAACTGTATCGGCACGAGCGAGACGCTCGCGCTAGTGTTTACGTGAGTTTTGCCGACGTTCTTCCCCACCGCTGGCGCGGGCGTCCCGCCCGTGTCCTCCACAACCGTGAGCAGGGCAACCGGCACGAGCGAGACGCTCGCGCTAGCGTTTGTGGGGCGACTTTGCTAAGGCTTTTCATTATCCTAAAAAGCCAATTTCATCAATGGGAATTACAGAATCGAGTTCAGCGTAATTTCGGGCACTGCTGTGTTTCCATTCCCAAGCCTCCATAACCAATCCTGCCGTTACGGGATTGTTATGGATATATTCGAATTTTTCCTTTATCACCGGGGTACTCCACAATTCAATAGGATGGTTGTTCTGTTGCCAGAATTGATATTCTTTTACATTGCTGTTTTTTATACCTGCTCTTTTAAACATCCATAGTAGCCATTCCCTCCGACTTTCTTGAGAATTTTCCATAATTGTAGCAATCATTCTTTTTGAGGTAAAACCTTTAAAATCTCTAAGTAATCCCGACGGATTTTCCTTGTCATCTCGAAACAACAAATGTAAGTGGCTTGGCATTATGCAATATGCAAAAAGTGCCATTCCTTTATGGTTTCGGCAATAGTTCAAACTATCCGTAATTACGTTGAAATAAACTTCTCGAGTAAAAACGTCTATCCAATTAACTACCGCAAATGAAACAAAATATGCTGCGGAGGGGTTGTGAAATTTATATTTCCTGCTCATTGCTCGATAAATTTACAAGTTAGGAAGATAAAGATAATTGAATTTTAATTGCCGTTTCATATAGTTATGGCGCGAGAAAGTTATCTAGCGTGGTCATTGCGAACGTCGCCTAAACATCGTGAGCAACTATATCGGCACGAGCGAGACGCTCGCGCTAGCGGCGCCGCTTAGAGGACAGAAAGACTTCAAGTTTAGTTAGTGTTTTCAAACTCCAAAGGTCGAAACTTGTCCGCCGCCCGCGTGTCGCAGAAGCTTTAGCGGTTATAGCGTTTTCAAACCCCAAAGGTTGAAACTTGTCCGCCGCCCACGTGTCGCAGAAGCTTTAGCGGAGGCACAAGCTTTTTCAGCGTAGGAGGAAACCTTTGGGGTTTTAATGGCAAGGATATTTTTTGGTATATTTGATAGCAATGAGAATTGTCCCCAATATACACCTATCTCTTTCATCTTATCGGTAACTATCGGATATATTTTCTTGACAAAACGGATTGAAACTTGACTAATAGAAATGCATCATAGCCTTATCAGCTGCCTTACCTTAAAAATTCTCCTGAAGTTTATTTTCATAATTGTCTTTGGTTGTGGTTGTTCTTCCCTCGCTGCCCAGGAATTATTAAAGAGCAGGCAATCAAGTCCATTTACATATATTTTTAAGATTTCTGATGACGAGGCCAAACAGATATATTCAAAAAAGAATGTCGATATAGAAACGGATTATTTCCACACCTTGATTGACTCCTTCGCAACAGGCGATAGCTATGATAAAAAATTAGGGCCAGGACATTATCTAAAAACGTATTCGGTCAGAGATATCCAAAAGATAGAAATTGCTACGGTTCAGAATCTCGAGGTCTTTTTGTTGAACAACTATCAAGACCTAGTTATTCAGCTTTATGATTTGAATGGGGCTTTGATTCGTGATGCTGAGGTCAAGATCAAAAATAGGTCGATAAAATACAACGACGAGATTCAGGCTTTTTTACTTAGAAAATCAAATAAAAAAGGATTGTTACAGGTCACCTACTTAGGGGAAACCTCCTTTTACTACTTAGACAGAAATTACAACAACTCGGCCTTTAGGAGAAATTCCCGAAAGGTATTGTACGGCACCCCGTTAAAATATGTTTGGACCCCGGTAAAATTTGTTGTCGATCTGCCTGTAGACGCTGTAAAATCCATTGTCGATGGATGGTCCTCAGGTACTATTAGAAGGACTGAAAACTTTTTTGCAAAACTCTATCACAAAGTAATATGCCTGTTTGACGATAGTCATTGTTACGAAAATAAAGGAGCGGACTTTAAAGGCTACTTAGTTTTTAACAAACCTAAATATAAACCGAGCGACACTGTAAAGTTTAAAAGCTTTATAGTCAATAAAAGAGGTCGACCACTCGACAAAACAGTGGCGGTTTCATTATTTGGCAATAAGCAGAACATATCCCTGACAAATCTGGAACCTTATGACAAAGGAGGATATGAATATCAATTCTTCCTTCACGATTCCCTAAAACTCAGACTCGACACCCAATATGCCATCCAACTGAAGGATAAAAAGGAACACACGTTGATTTCAAATTCATTTAGTTATGAAGATTATGAATTGGCAAAAAATCAGTTACATCTTCGACTGCCTAAAAGGAATCAATACAGAAACGAACCTCTTGAACTCTACATTAAAGCAGCTGATGAAAACGAATTGGTACTTCAGGATGCAAGAGTCCAGATTGTTATGCGGACCAAAAGACCGATTTCCTTTTTTAAGGACAAACTCTTTATTTCCGACACTCTGGGCTATGTTGAAAGAAAGTTGGAACCATCTTCGGAAACGAAAATTGAAATTTCCGATTCGTTGTTCCCGCCTGCCAATTTTGAATACGATCTCGAAGTAAAACTTTTAACCTCAGACAATGAGCTTCTCCTGAAAAATGAAAGAGTAACCTATTTCCATTTAGATGAAGCCTTGGAAGCCAAACTGGAAAAAGATTCCATCAGCATCGCTTTTAAGCATAATGGATTGTCCACAAACCGAGAAACCCAAGTATTTGGGGAAGACAATTTTGGAAATAGAACCTTGGTTTTTGAAGGAGAAACCCCTATAAAATTAAAGTTGAACCCCTTCTACTCTACTTACGTTTTACACTCTGGAGATGAAGAGTTGAAATACAATATTTCTGCCCAGTCCTCGCTCCTTCAAATCTCCGGAAATCGGACAGCAGATTCCATTAAATTGGAAGTTATCAATCCGAGAAATTTGTTTTTCAACTACAATACCTATTTAAAAAACAAACAACTTTCATCGGGATATAGCGACACTTTTCAAAAATACGAACGCTTGCACTCGCTTGAAAATTATCAAATATCAATACAATATATTTGGGGTGGAGAAGTAAAAACTGAAAACATATCAGTTCCCATAAAGGACAAGGCGTTGACCCTTGAAGTTGAGCAGCCCAGTTTGGTATATCCCGGTCAAAATTCCACAATCGAACTTTCTGTTACCGATTATAAGGGAAATCCAGTAGAGGGCGTTGATATCACGGCTTATTCCCTAACCAAAAAGTTTGGGTACACTCCTCCCCAACTGCCCTATTTAGGGCAAAGGAGGAAGGATAGGAATATTATCAACACTTTCAACCTGAACAATAATAATCTGAATAAAGCTGAGGATCGTCAACTTGATTTTGAATATTGGAAAAATAAAATAGGGTTGGATTCTATTGAATACTACAAATTTATTTATCCAAGAAATGAAATCTACCGCACTTCATTTTATCCCAGCGATTCTATTACACAGTTCGCCCCTTATGTGTTTTCAGATGGAAAACAGGTTCCGATCCACATTATCTACGTAGATAATAAACCTGTTTATTTTAGTTGGTCTACAAATGAACGTCCTTATTCATTTAATGTAACACCGGGATATCATCAAGTTGAACTCAGAACACGAAACAATATTTTCACCATAAACAAGGTTTATTTTCCCGAAAATCAAAAACTCATATTCAGTTTAGATGAATCTATTTCTTTAGCAGAAGTAGAACGGATAAAGGCGAAAAGCAAGTTGAACGATCAAGAACAAGGATCGCTCTATCGTTATATTTTTCCATACAGAAATACCTTTCAAAACGAATTTCCTTTTATACAGTTCGGAAGTAATACCCAACTCTTGACGCCTCATTCAAAATATTCTTATAACAATCTGGCGGGACCTGTTTCAGGTACCGTAACTTTCAGAATGGGCGATAGTATCAGAAATGTTTTTGTTCACGAACCTTATTTTGAATATGAGTTTCAAGGTGATAAGATGAAAATGAGGAACTTCGACAGGTCGCGATATCCAAAATACCTTTACAATAGGTTCGGTTACCCAAGTCATCAAAGCATTCACTACTTCGTATTGACACCAGAAAAAATTAATGAAATGTCCTTAAGTTCTATTAAAACTATCAGGACAACTTGGGACTATTTTCAAAATCCAAGAAACACCACAAATGGCTTTGGCAGACTGTTATTAGAGATTGAAAATGAAGAAGATTCAGAAGAAGCCCTATTGAATATCTTTATTTTCAAGGAAGATGATTCAAATTTTGTAAGAGTCTATCCAGGCGATTCCCGGTTGTTCCATCAACTGACCAAAGGGAAATATAAACTGATTTTCTTCTACCCTGATAAAAAATATCATATTGTTGATGATGTTCACGTGGATATCAACGGTTTAAATTTTCTAAGAGTCCATAAACTAACAGCCTTAAAAAAAGATGATTTCAGCGAAACTCTGGACGGAATCATTCAAGACATCATTTCTGCTGGAAAATTTGATGAAAAATCCAGAACCACAGGTTTAAAAGAAATTAATACGACCCTTCAGAATTATTTTTCAACTGAAGGCACTTTTCGGGTAGATGGAACAATAGTAGATGATTCCGGTCTTCCCCTTCCGGGGGTGAATATTATTGTTAAAGGTACATCGAGAGGCGTCCAAACAGACTTTGATGGTAACTATACCATTTTTATCAATGAGGGAGAAGAGTTGGTAATTTCTTATGTAGGATTCGATCCACAAGAAATTATTCCAAAGGGAAACAGAGTGGATATTCAACTTGAAGCAGGATCTGCTTTGGAAGAAGTTGTTGTAACTGGTTATGCGTTTTCTCGAAATTTTGGGGATGCTGTAATTAGCGCAGGTCTGGATAAAGCCTTAGCCGGTAAAGTGAGTGGTTTGGAGATTGCCGGTTCTGAAAATGAAATAACAATTAGAGGAATAAACAGTTTATCCAGTGATTCCCAACCCTTATATATTATTAACGGGATGATATATACTGGAGATTTCGCAAAAATAAACAAGGATAAAATTACATCTATTCAAATTTTGAAAGGACTGGAGGCTACCAATTTGTACGGTGCAAGAGGCGCTAACGGAGTGGTTATTATTGAGCTTAATGATTCCGAATTGCTTTCAACGCTGCATTTGCAGGACAAGGGAGCGGATTTTGATAATGCTTTTTATGAAAGTGCACTGGAGGGTAGTTCTTTGAGACAAAATTTTTCAGATGATGCCTTTTGGCAGCCCACACTTAAGACTGACATAAATGGCAAAGTCAGTTTTGAAGTCACTTTTCCAGACGATATCACCAACTGGGAAACCTTCTATTTGGCGATGAACGGAAAGAAACAATCGGGACAAACACAAGAATCCATAAAATCCTACAAGCCATTGATGGCACAAGTCACACTTCCAAGATTTTTGATAGTGCAGGACACCGCGTACGCTATAGGAAAAGCACTCAATTATACAGAATCTGAGCAGGAAGCGACCATAACTTATGAGGTTAACAACGTTGTTCAATTCTCTAAAACAGAACGTTTTAAAAACGCAATAATTGACACTCTGATGGTTACAGCTAAAGATTCTATTTCGGTGAAATATGTTTTAGAAAAATCCGATGGTTATTTTGATGGGGAATTGCGTGAGATTCCTGTTTATCCTCAAGGTTTGGTTAAAACAGAAGGGCAGTTTTATGTATTGGAAGACAATACAAAAATTGATTTAAACTTCCATCAAGATTATGGACCGATAAGTTTATATGCTCGCGCCGATGTCTTGGAGGTACTCAATGAGGAAATGGATCACGTAATCAGATATAGGTATCTATGCAACGAGCAAGTAGCTTCAAAGCTGAAGATGTTGTTGATGCAGAAGGAATTAGCAACATTTAAAGATGTACCTTTTAAAAACGAAAGGCGTATCAAGAAGCACATTTCCCTCTTGCTGAAAAATCAAAAAAAATCCGGTTTATGGGGATGGTGGAAAGATTCAGAGGATAGTTATTGGATGAGTTTGCAGATACTGGAAGCATTGGCGTGGGCAAAGAATGATGGCTATACAGTAAAATTAGATCCAACAAAAACTGTTCAAGAAATGATTTGGAGATTGGAGACCTCATCAAATTTTGATGAAACCTATCGCATTTTAAGAACGTTAAATCTGCTTGACGCGAAATTGGACTATTCTTACTACATCAAAAAACTAGAAGGAAAAGATAAAATTGAGTTTAGTGAGCGGCTAATGCTCACCGAACTTCAGCAAGTACATGGAATGGGATACCATCTGGATTCAATCCTTAAAAACAAAAAGACAACACTTTTTGGGAATGTTTATTTTTCGGATGAAAAGAACATTTCAAACATATTAAACAACAACATCCATAATACTTTGTTGGCATATAAAATCCTAAAAGCCGATACCTTAGGTCATTCGGGGTTACTCTCGAAAATGAGAAACTATTTTTTTGAAAAACGTCAGAACGGCTATTGGCGAAACACCTTTGAATCCGCTCAAATCGTAGAAACTATTTTTGATGATTTCATTCACGCTGGTGGAAAACCTATTTCCCCTAAACTTCTCATTAAAGGCGATATAAATAAGGTTATTGAAACTTTTCCTTATGAATTCAGTGTAGTTCCCAATCAAGAAATTTCGGTTACCAGAATTGGTGACTATCCTGTCTATTTTTCAAGTCACCAATCGCATTGGGAAAGTAATCCACAAGAAAAAGCAGGAGATTTTGAGATTAGCACCCAATTTGGAGAACCCAATACTAGAATACTAAAAGGGGGCCAGGAAGTAAGCCTTTTAGTAAAAGTGAAAGTAAAAAAGGACGCGGAATATGTTTTGATCAACGTTCCAATTCCAGGTGGCTGTTCCTACGCAAGTACGCAATCCAAAAATAGGTATGAAAGCCACAGAGAAAACTTTAAAAATGAAGCCACGATTTTTTGTGATAAACTGCCAATAGGAGAACACGAATTTGAAGTTAAGTTAGTCCCGAGGTATTCCGGACATTACACGCTAAATCCTGCAAAGATTGAACTGATGTATTTTCCTACGTTCAACGCTAATAACACGATTAAAAAAGTGTCCATCGAGTGATCTGAAAGTTAACACAAGACCTAACAGGTTTCAAAATCCTGTTAGGTATGGATTTGAAACTTAAATTAAAACGGGAAAAGTCATTTTTTTTATTTATTGAAAAATATATTCTCGAGTTATGTTTTCTCAATATTGTTGTCAATATCGAACTCAGTTCTCTTAACGTAGAAATTGTTGGGAAGCGTCTCATAGGAATATATCTGACTTTTTCAAAAGAACATTGAAACTTCTCCAGCTTCGGATATTAAATGGACCATTTCCTACCATAATTTCGCCGTTAAATATAGAAATCACGTTCTTACCAAATGTATTTTCCTTTAAATACCTATTCTTATCCGTGATTGACGAATAATTGATTGAGAAATTTCTGTACGAACCTATTTGTCCGGAAATTAAATTATTGTTCTCAGGATTAAATTGAATTTAGAAAACAAATATATAGTCCGGCTGGAACAAAAATATTTTCTCAAAAGGCTCTTTATCTTTGTGAAATTTAATTTAATTTCAATACAGCAAAACTCCAAGTCCGTAAAGTGAAAAATGGTTTAAAAGCTGCGATCACTTTTGCCACGCTCTTTGTGGTATATCACTGCGCGGAATTTATGATCGTGTTTAAGAACAGCACTGTTGGCTTTTTGGGTTTTCAAATTCTCTTCTTTCTGCTGGCTTGGATATTTGGCAATTGGTATTCGGGGAAAGGTCTGGCCACGTGGGGACTTCCATTTAAGATAAAAGCATTTAGATTCTTCGCTTTGGGCATACCCATGGGAATATTTCTCTATGCTATTCCTTATATAATCAGTCTTTCTGCCAATTTCGAAAAGGTGATTGAAATTCCGAATTTTGGCACTGCCGTAATACTAGGCATTCCCTTTACTCTTGGGGTTTTGTTGTCCTCATTTTCAGAGGATATTCTTACAAGGGGAATTATATACCAACAATTCCACGCCAAAATAAAACACTATTGGCTGATTATATTTTCAGCCCTAATTTACTTACTTAACCACATATATCGCCTCACGGATGGTCCCGAATCCTGGTTTTACATTTTCATGCTCGGAATTGTTTTTATAATTCCTGTAATAACAACTAAAACCCTGTGGTTTACGGGAGCTATGCATTGGGCTGGTAATGTTTTTTTCTTTGTTACGCATAATGTTATCCAGACCAATACAATCCCAGGAATTCTTTCTCCCAATTATCTTTTTGCAATTTGCTTATTATTAATGGTTCCTGTGGTATATTATTTTTCTAGAACAGTTTACGCTCAGGCGTCCACAAAATGAAATATCTATTTTTATTTTTCGCATTGTGTCCGCATCTCCAGGGATTTCCAGAAGAAGGTTTTTATAAAATTCAATAATAAATCCTCCCCCATAAATATCCAACAGATAGTATCTTTGTTCTCTTTAAAAATGATCATCACCTCCTAGCTGATAATCCTTACCACTCTTTAAAAAGATAGCAATGGTTTACAGATTTATCCTCTTTCTCGTACTAAACTTTGGTTTTATTGGTCTTAGCCGTTATTTGGGAGGCGCAGGTCCAAAATCCGACTGGTATTTGGGACTTGAGACAGCGCCTTGGAGTCCGTCGGGCATTTTTGTCGCACTATGCTGGATGGTAGTACTGGTATGTTTTAGCATTTATCTCGCATATTTATGGCCCCTTGTGAAAAATAAAAATTTACTTCTCGCGCTTTTGGTGCTTCATTATATTTTGACACTTGTGTATAATCCTACTTTCTTTTATTATCATCAAGTGTTGATTGGACTCTTTATAATCACTGCACTTACCATAGTTATTGGATCCTTTATATTTTTTTATTGGCCAGAAATAAAATTTAAATCTCTTTTGGTGGCTCCATATTTTATTTGGTTGTTGATTGCCACTTCTTTAAATGCTTATATACTTTTAAAGAATTAAAAATAAGTTCAAAGAGCGAATGTCCCACGCAATTACTAATTTGCTCTACTTATAAGAAAATACGCCGACTTCATTTATAGAATATGCCTTTTAAAAAATTAAATCCTGAATTACAAAAGACACTTACAAGTCTAGAGATGACCACCCCTACTCTATTTGAAAGTAAGAGCATACCGGTGATAAAAAGTGGTGCCAATGTGTATTGCGTCGCACCAAAGGATAGCGGAAAAACTTCCACACTTATTATTACAACTTTACAGAAGTTAAAATATAGAGCGATTGGAAATGTTCCGCGTGCCGTAGCTCTGGTAGAAAGTAAGGAGGAAGCTTCGGAGCTTTATAATTTATTTCTGGAGTATTTGAAAACGAGCGACCTTCGAATCTATTTGGCTACCGAGGAAATTCATGTCGATATACAAAAATCGGAAATTGCAATGGGAATCGATATTTTGATCTCGACTCCCATCTCCATGAACAAATTGTTTTTGTCCAATGGCATCAACACCTCCGAGGTGAAAATACTGAGTGTTGATGATGCTGAATTCTTGATCCAAAAATCACACTACTCGGCCATAATGCTACTCACACGAAGTATAAAAAAATGTCAGTATGTTCTGTATATGGAAAAAATGGAACCCATGTTAAAAAGGTTTAAGGATTATTTTATGGAGTTTGCAAAAACGGTTGTGGTCAAGGAGAGAGTTGAAGGTGAAGAGAACGAAAATTAAAGATAGACCCACTATGATACCTAAACTACATTATATAACTCAGGGTAATTCACCAAAGGAACACCTAGAGAATATTCAAAAAGCTTGTAATTCTGGTGCGGAGCTGGTGCAATTGCGTGTAAAGAATGTATCTGACAAGAAATTGTTGAAACTTGCCCGTGAGGCTCGAGAGATTACCGCTCATTTTCAAACGAGATTAATTATTAATGACGATTATAAGATAGCCAAGGAAGTTAAAGCAGATGGCGTGCATTTGGGAAAAACCGACTCCTGTCCTACTGTTGCCAGAAAGCATTTATATACTTGGCAGATTATTGGTGGCACAGCAAACACTTTGCAGGATTGCGAAGTGTTAATCCAGAAGGATGTAGATTATATCAGTTTGGGTCCGTTTAGATTTACAACCACCAAAGAAAATTTACCACCAGTTTTAGGAATAGCTGGATATGTCGCGATACTGGATGTTTTAAAAACCGAAACTCCCATATTAGCTGTTGGAGGAATAACCCCTGCCGATGTTTCTGAGCTTTTGGAAATTGGTATTTCTGGAGTGGCGGTATCTGGGGAAATAACGCGTGATTTTAATACAATTCGGATTTTTAACCAATTACTGAATGCTTCTTCCACCGCGGAACAGCGATATACTTTTGAGGAATGAGTGGTGAGTGGTGAGTGTGAAATTCAAGAATCCCTCATTTCCTAAATGATAATTAAAAAAACTTGTCTAATGAAAATTAACTTATTGTCTTGCGATGCAATACGCCCGGATAGAAGAGCCATTGCGCAATGTATTATGGAGATTTCCCCTGGAATAAATGAATCGCTGGCGAATGAACTTACAGATATACTTTTGGAAGGTGATGCCGTGGATATTGAGGTGAATGACAAGGATAGCGCTTCTGCCTTAAGAGCTTTGCGGAAATTGTCCATTGATTACGAAATTATTGAGTGAGTGAAAAGAGGTCGTAGGATATATAGGACGAAAGGATTAAAGGACAAAGGATGAAAGGACAAAGGATGAAACGATGAAAGGATTAAAGGACAAAGGATAAAAGGACGAAAGGATAAAAGGACAAAGGAGGAAAGGACAAAGGATGAAAGGACAAAGGATGAAAGGACAAAGGATGAAAGGACAAATGGATCCTGGGTTGGTAGGGTATAAATTTCTAATTATTAAATTCTTTAGTCTTATGTCCGGAACAAGTGTTCAACTTGATTAATAATATATTTACTAAACATGAAAAATTCGGGACTATCTCATAAAGTGTGTAAATAATAAAATAGCGGGGGCCGGCCCCCGCTATTTTATTATTTAGTTTTTAATCTTTAACTTTTACACATTATGAAGAAAGACGATTTAATTTCAGATGATTTTCTGAAGCAGTTCAAGACCCACGAGGAGCTCAGCGATTTTTTAAAGCAGATCCAGAAACGTGGGATCGAAAAGATGCTCGAAGGTGAGCTCGACGGCCACCTAGATTACGACAAACACCAGAGGTCCAATGGAGGCAACTCGCGCAACGGGCACTCCCGGAAGAAAATAAAAACCTCCTTTGGCGAATCCGAGATTGCCGTCCCCAGAGACCGTGAGGCCTCGTTCAATCCCATGATCGTACCCAAGCGGGGCAATATGGTCGATGGCCTTGAGAACGTCATCGTGTCACTCTATGCCAAGGGAATGAGCAACAGCGATATTGAGGAGCAGATACGTGAGGTCTATGATTTTGATGTGTCCACCTCGACCATATCCAGGATCACGGAAAAAATATCGGGCGATATAGTTGCCTGGCAGAACCGTCCCTTGGAGCCGGTCTACTTGATTGTCTGGATGGATGGCATCGTATTCAAGGTCCGCGAGAACTCCAAGGTTATTAACAAGACCATCTACATAGCCGTTGGCCTGCGCAGGGACGGTAAAAAAGAGGTCTTGGGGCTATGGCTTGGCAAGAACGAATCAGCAGCTTTCTGGATGAGCGTATTGACCGATATAAGGGCGCGCGGCACAGAAGACATCCTTATCACGGCCACCGATAACCTCAATGGTTTTACGGATACGATCAAGAACGTGTTCCCCGAGTCCAAGACCCAGATATGCGTGGTACACCAGATACGCAATGCCTGCAGGTACGTCGTATGGAAGGATAAAAAAGCCTTTACCGCAGATATGAAGCATATCTATAACGCCCCAAACCAGGAGGCCGCCAAGATGGCCCTAGAGGATTTTGCCCAAAAATGGAACGATAAATATTCCTATGCCATCAAGAGCTGGCGCGACAACTGGGAAGAGCTCACAGTGTTCTATGAGTTCCCGTTGGAGATACGCAAGATCATCTATACCACGAACCTTATAGAGAACCTGAACGGGAAGATAAGAAAGTACACCAAGAACAAACTTTCCTTCCCAACGGACGATGCCGTGATGAAATCCGTATATTTGGCAGTAAGGGAAGCCACCAAAAAATGGACAATGCCCGTCAGGAACTGGGGCATTATATTAAACCAGTTCCTAACGATCTATGAAAAAAGGGTCAGACTCTAAAAAAGTCCAACCCCTGTTATTTTAAACTTACACACTTAACGGGATAGTGTCCTGAAAATAACCTTTCGACTCCTCCACTCCTCAACTCCTCAACTTCTCAACTTATATTAAGTCCATGAGTTTAAGTGAAATCGAAATTTTGAAAATACAAAATTGAATTCTCAACTCCTCAACTCCTAAACTGCTAAACTTTTACATCATCTGTAATTGAGACTCACGTATCTCCATAATCTCCATTTTAGCTTCCTCCAGATCCATTCCAAATTGAAATCTATTTCCTATTACGTAATTAGAGATCAACGTGCCGTAATGCTCAATACCGTCTAAAAGGTTATTGCTGAATTTTTCCCAAGATTTAAAATCACGTGTTGTTGGTGAAGTAGTACGTTCAATTTCTTTCCTTAGGAAGTCTATATAGAGCTTGAGCTCCGCAACGAACATTGAAGCGCGATTGGGTCTTTGCATAATATCTTTGCGACCATAAATATGATCGGTCATATCCTGAAGTGAAACGACCTTTGAGAAATTTACAATATTCGGTCCTGGACAAATAGTTACCGCTTTTAATTTCTTGAGAAAAGGTTCTTCGTAGGCTATTGGTGCCGCATTACTCAAGCCAATGCAAAGACATTCCTTGGCAAGAACATCTTCTACTTGCTTATTATATTCCACTTCTGGAAGGCCTAATGTTTCTAGTTGTTCCAGTTTTAGTTTTTGATATTTAGTGGAAGCCGTACAAATGGGAGTGTCGGTAAATTCGGTATTGGACTCTAATAATTTTTCGGTACAGGGACTGCCAGGTTTATTTCTATTTATTCTGTCCAATCGCTCTGACTCGGCCGTTGTTCCCTTTAAGTAATTGAATTCAACACCAAGTGGGGAAGCTTTACTTCGCACCACATCATTTTCTTTGGAATTTGTCAATAATTCCAGCGTATTGTCATCAACCGTTGTGGCTTCTGGGCATAACAAAAATGGGGTACCCCATCCCGTTCCATCCACTTCATAATATTTCTGCAAAAGTTGATCCTCTTCAAAAGTTCCGATTCCACCTTGGACGGTTATTTTGATGGGATGTGGCTTTTTAAAACCTTCTTTTCCTTTGGAGATTATGGCAGGATTATAAAGTTCAAATTGGCTTTGTAAAAGTTCTTCTTTTTTCTCTTTAAATTCCTGAAGAATCGGGCCCATCAATATCCCTTGGGTTGCAAAAACGTGGCCGCCACAATTTAGTCCAGATTCAATTCGGAACTCACTGACCCAAATTCCTTTTTTGGCCAAATATTTCCCTTGAATCAATGCAGAACGATAATCACTAACTTTAATAATAACCTTCTTATGGAATTTTCCCCAAGCATAAGCATCAAAGGCTGAAAATCCCTCCATATAATTGTACAAACGAGGATTCATTCCTGCAGATAGAACTATGGAGGAATTGGTCAATTCGCAATCCGCATAACCCTTTAGAGCGGTCACCGCATCGGAACCGTTTTCAATAGGTTCTTTGTTTTTATCCAATTGATCCTTATCCACTTTTGTCATAATATTGACTTCTATGGATCCGGGAAGTATATTTTTTCTTAGAAATTTTTCGGCTATGACTTTTTCTTCGGTATTAGAAAGGGCAAACCATTCATTATATTTCTCTTTCAAATAATTGGTATCCGGAAGCATTTCAAAATACTTTACAATATCAGAACCTGTTTCAAATGCGGATGTTTTAAGTTTTTCAACTTTTGAATCCACAATCCGTTGCATCAGGTTTAGATAGTCGGTAACCCTACGTGCGCGCGAATTCTCCTCTTTAGCAGCAATGGGGATATATTCCTCCTCATTCTGTTCGTAATAGTATTTCCGCATCACCTCGATCAAATTATCCTCTATGATAGAAAGCACCGAATTTATTCCATAATGGGCGACTTTAATAGGAGAATCAATGGTAAAGGCAATTCCCATTACGGGAATATGGAAGGTATGCGGGCTTAAGGTTTGCATCAAAAAAAGTTTGGATTGAAAAGGCGTAAAGATTAAAAATCTAAACCACTGAAAATATGACCTATGTCATAAAAAGGATTGATTACTCCTTAATCCTAAAAAACTAATTATCAAATCCTTCTATTGAGGCAAAATTTCAGCAGAACCTAGAAATATTTATTATCAAAAATGTAAAAATCGAATAGATTTAAGGTGTAAAACGGATTGATTCTAAATAAAAAACCCTTTTTAAATCAAAAAATCAAATTATGTTTACTTACTAAAAAATTAGAAAATATGATGAGAAAAATATTGTTTGTTGGAGCATTTTTATTTTTATGTTCACATTCTTATTCCCAAAAACACCAAATCTCAGCCGGAATGGGGATTGGAAGTTCCAATCAGATTTTAGATGTTATGGAATCAGCATTTTCCCCTATCTTTTTTTCTTCTTCTACGCTGAATCAAACTAGCGAGATTGGGGAATTTCGGCTATCCTATGCTTACACCCCGCTAGAAAGATGGCATTATGGCGCAACGGTATCCTATTCCTCAACAAATTTCGATGTGAATTTTGACCAGGAAAAGATTGGGGAACAAGTCAACACTTATTATACTTTGGCAGCCGAGACGAGTTATTCTTATTTAAAAAAGGAAAAGGTAAATATGTATGCCTTAGTGGGTGCTGGAGCTACTTTTGGAACTTCAAAAAAACAAATCCAACATTCTGATTATGACGTTGACGGGGATTATCACGATACCTTTTTTAACTTTCAAGTTACACCAATAGGCGTAAGCTACGGAAAACAATGGGGCGGATTTGCTGAACTTGGTTTTGGTTACCGAGGAATATTCAGTTTTGGAGTTTTCTATAATTTCGATTAGGCGAGAAGACTTTCTTTTTTGGCTATTGCATCAACACAATTAATCCCATCTATTGCTGCGGAAATAATTCCCCCGGCATAACCGGCTCCCTCACCACAGGGATATAAGCCCTTAATTTCCACATGTTCGAGAGTAAGAGGGTCTCGAGGGATACTTATGGGAGAGGAAGTTCTACTTTCGGGCGCGTGCAAAACGGCTTCATTGGTATAATACCCTTTCATCTTCTTGCCGAAAAGCACAAATGCCTTTTTTAGTTTTTTTGAAAGTAAAGGAGGTAATACCTCATTCAAATCTGCGGAAACAATTCCCGGTTGATAGGAAGTTTTCGGAAAATCGCTTGAAATCTTTCCTTCAACAAAGTCGATCATCCGTTGGGCGGGAACCATTTGTGATTTTCCTCCTGCTTCCCAACATCGTTTTTCCACATATTTTTGATAATCTAGGCACACGAAAGGATCGTCTTTTTTGTAATTTGGCAAATCTTCCGGTGCTACACTCACAACAATACCCGAGTTTGCGTACGGATTATTGCGCTTGCTGGGACTCCAGCCATTGGTTACCACTTCTTCCTGTTCGGTGGCGCAGGGGGCGATAATTCCACCTGGGCACATACAAAAGGAATACACACCAAAACCATCAACCTGCTCCACCAGACTATAACTCGCTGGCGGAAGATATGGATTATCATCTTCGCCGTGATATTGGATGTGATCAATAAGTTCCTGAGGATGCTCGGCCCGCACGCCAATAGCAAAACCTTTGGCTTCCATCTTAATATTTTTGTCGTGAAGGAGATAATAGATATCCCTTGCCGAATGTCCTGTTGCCAAGATTACATTCTCAAATTCAAACCAATCCCTATCATTTATCTGAATGGCCCGGATTTCACTCTTTTCAATTTTTATATCCGTCATTTTAGAATTGAAGTGCACTTCTCCCCCATTTTCTATAATTGCTTCGCGCATGGCTGCAATAATCTTTGGCAGCTTGTTGGTTCCAATATGTGGATGTGCATCAATAAGTATGTCTTCATCAGCCCCAAAGTGGACGAACCATTCCAAGGCCTTTAAAACATTTCCACGCTTTTTGCTACGGGTGTAGAGCTTCCCATCGGAATAAGTTCCTGCGCCTCCTTCCCCAAAACAATAATTACTTTCTGGATTTACAATCTGAAGTTTATTAATGGCAGCGAGATCTCTTCTTCTTTCCCGAACATCCTTCCCACGTTCAAAAACAATAGGTTTTAGCCCTGCCTCCACTGCCCTTAATGCGGCATAAAGTCCCGCGGGACCGGCACCGATTATGGCAATCCTCTTTGAATCCTCAACATTTTGTGGAATAAACGGCGGAATTATTTCACGTTTCTCCCCTTTTAACCACAGTTCTATCTGAAGATTTATCTTAATAGGTCTTCTTCTGGCATCAATGGATCTTTTTCGAATGCGCCAATCCACAATATTCTCTTTGCGGAGATTTTCCCTCTCCAAAGCAAGCTCCAATATATACTCCGAATCTTCCTGCTGCCGAGGTAAGATTGCAATTTGCACCAATATGCTCATGGAGTAAAGATAAATTTAAATTGGGGAATTTTGGGGCGGATATTATGATTGAAATTTTCGAAAAATAAATGCCCCCGCCCTTCCGCGCCGCCATTGCTTTATCGGAGTAGCAAAGGAGCCTAGCTTCGGAAAAAATATAATTAACAATCGTTGTAATTCCCCCCCCCTATAGGGGCTGGGGGTGCAACCAAAAAAAAGCCATCTCAAATTTGAAATGGCTTTAAATTTCTAAGTATTTTATTTTTAAAAATCCTTTTTCTTGGCAATTCTCCAGATAAAAAAAGTAGGGATTACAACCCAGAGAACCAACATTATGGATGAGAGGATAACACCAAAATTTGTTCCGAAGAATTTTTGAAAAACGGCTCCGGTATAACCTAATAAGGCAGAGATATCTAGTTTGAGCAGAATCAAAACACGTGATAGATCTACGGGATTAAGCATTGTTGCTACCAAGGAAAATTTGTCTAATGGGTAATCCTGAAAATAGAGAAGTGACATTAGGAAAAGTCCGTCATAAATTACTGCCATAAATAACCAAAGTAAGATGGCATAACCAAATCCCTTTATTCTGTTTTCATTGGAAAGAGCGATTACAAATGCTAGAGCTGTAAAAATAAATGTGAGAAATCCTCCCGTTATCAATAGAAGAGAGAAATCCCAAATGGCATTGCTATTAAAAATTCCGTAGAAAATAAAGGGCAATCCCAATCCAACAATCAAGCTCATTGCTAATGAGGTGGCAACCCCAAAATACTGTCCTAAAAATATAGAGCTTCGTTTGACCGGTTGGGCAAGGAGCAGTTCAGTAAATTCACGGGAGTTGTAATAATACATTACCCCGAAAATTGTTCCTATCAGTGGCACTAAGATTATGATTACGTTCATCAAAGTGATAACTGCTTTTGAAAGATCGTTATTCAAAAACAATAACACGATTCCCAATAGAAGATAAAACAAAAAATATACGTAGCTCCAACGGCTTCGCATTAAATCGTAAAAACTGTATTTTAATATCTTAAGCATAGGTAGAGGATAAAATAGAAGCTATTGCGTGTTCAAAATCGTGGGTTTCGGTCTTGGCTTTTAATTCGGGAATACTGCCTTTAAAATAGATTTTCCCTTCCAAGAGAAATACAATCTCATCGGCTATATCTTCAACGAAACTTAGAATATGGGAAGTAACTAAAATGGTTTTTCCCTTTTCTTTTTCTTTAAAAATCAAATTCTTCAGCCGTAAATGTGAAATGGGATCTAGACCGCTGGTTGGCTCGTCGAGAATTATTAAAGGGCTGTCGAACATAAAAGTAAGTACCAGGTTTACTTTTTGTTTTGTACCTCCTGAAAGATTAACCAAGCGTTTATTAAGGAAGGGTTGCAGCTTGAATAATTCTATTAATTCTTGATCCTTGGTATCCTTATAATCCCTCAAATCCTTGATCATGGCAATCAGTTCATTTACCTTAAGGTTTCCTGGGAAGTTGGCGATTTGTGGTAAATAATCTATTTTCTCTCGATACTTATAATTGTTCTTTAAAGTATCTCCTTTTATAGAGATTTCTCCGGAATCCGGAATAACCATCCCTAAGATACTTTTGATAAGAGTAGTTTTTCCCGAGCCGTTGGGTCCAAGAATAGAGAATATTCCGCCTTCGCGAATAGATAGATCAATGCCCTTGAGCACTTCGTTCTTTCCAAATTTTTTATGTAAATCCTTAACTTCTATCATGTTTTATTGGTTTCATTCTAGGATTGTTATCCATCAAATTATCAGGGGTAAACACGGGAGAAACTTTTTCTGAAAAGTCTATTATATCGATAAATAGACTTCTCAAAAGAATTATGGTTTCCGGAGTTCGGTTAACTATATACGAAAAGAGTTTCACAGGGCGATAAGGAACATCTCCCATTCCATCCTTATCAAGATCATAACCCGTGTAATCACTCCAATAATTTCCATTGAAATTATTCTCATTTAGTTTTCCATTATAGGATAAATCGAAAGAATTATAAAGGAAATTATTATTATTGATTTTCGAATTGTAGCTCGCTCCTCTAATCCGCAATCCATAACCGTTACTGATAAAATCGTTGTGGAAGTAGTCTATGTTGCTACTTACGTCCACTGTAATGGCAACAGTGTTGAGCTCAAATGTGTTGTGAGCAATCGTTGCATTACTTATTTCTTTTAAAAGAACACCATAAGCCGCTGTTCCCCAATTTTTTCTAACAGTATTATTGGTCAATATCATGTCTTTTGAAAACATAAGAGCAATTCCGGCACCATTTGTCTCAAAGATATTATGGTGCGCTTCATTGTTATTGCTGAACATAAAGTGCAATCCATACCTAACATTGAATTTGCTTACATTATCATAAATTTGGATGTGACTGGAGAATTCCAAATAGATTCCGTCTCGTACGTTCCTTACATCGTTCCCTCTTATTTCTACATTATTGCAATACCAAAGATGGATGGCGTTGCCAGAGTTAAATTCGGTAACGGCTTCTCCCCTTACCTTGTTGTTCAGAACTTTACCGTTATTTGATTTTTGTAGATAAATTCCAAAAAACAACTTCTCAAGCTCCAGATTTTGAATTACAAAATTTGAACTTTTCACTACCCGAACGGAAGCATAATCGGTGGTATAGCTTAAACCTACATTAATAATCTCAAATCCATCTACAGTAACATTATCTGCCCCAATGGTAATTATTTCTCCTTTTGTTTCGCCATCTATGGTGGGCAGGTTTTCACCTATGAGGGTAATTTCTTTATCGATTTTTATGTTGGATTCTTTATATATACCTGGTTTTACAAGAATCGTATCTCCATTGACCGCTTGTGCGAGTGCTTGCTTAATTGTTTTAACGGGACAACTGGAACAGACTGTTATAGTTTCAGCCTGGACTGCCATTGAACTGAAAACCATTAATAATAAAGCAATTATGTAGAAAGTGTGTTTCAAAATAGAGTTAATATTTATCTATATTCCGTTGTGCAAAGAGTTTTTTTTTAAAAAATCGAAGATAAAGAATAAAAGGTATAAGCTGAGAATGTCAGATAAAACCCTCTTATTCTTGGGTAACTTACAACTTTGCTTAAATAAAAAAGGTTTCAGCGATTTTCAAGTACTAGATCTTAAAAATTACCGAAACCCATTTATTTCAAAAAAATCAGTGCTTTAAGTGTTTCTGAATTTCTTGCCAAGTATAAATCTTACCAGTAAATTTTTTCTGAGTGTTTTCAGCCGCGCTCTCATCCTGAAAAGCCGAAAGATTGGCGCCCATTGGACTTTGAATCTGTTCGCTCACTAAATAAGAAGATGAGGTTGCATCCATCAATTCACCTGGTTGATCAAAGTTTGCAACTAAATAAAGAGCCATTTCAGTATCTGCCATATCCTCTTGTAGCGAATGGACCATACATTCAATCGCATCATATTTAAAAGCCTTGCCCTTTGTGCTCACCATTTGGGCAGAGTGCTGTCTATCCACGATAGTCATATCGCAGTAGTTACAAGCATCTGAGCCATATTCAATTTTTTGCGGACTTATTTCACAAGAAATAAATAAAATGGAAATTATACTTAAAAGAAAGAAACGTATCATTATGCTAAGGCAGGTTTTAGAATCGGTTCAGTTTTAACTTTTTTTTTATATTCATATCTTCCCACGAAGAAAGCTACTACAGTCAACATCATTCCAGCAAAGATCATATATGCTCCGGTAGCTGGCCAAGAATCCACATCAAAATTAAGCATTTTCTGATATCCCAAGAGCGGTGGCTTATAGGTCATTGGAGTACCATCAGGATTTAGAAGTTTCATAATAGCTTTTGGATCCAGGTCGGTGCCATATTCAATTAACCAAAGATTAAAATCGTACATACCTAACAATCCGAGTATAGACATAACTATAAACCATCCAAGAAACCATTTATAGCTTACTTTTCCTAAGAAACCTAACAATCCTATTATTACACCAAGAGCAACCATAAGACCAATTACTTTTGGGAAAACACTAAACTCCCACATATCTTCAACCTTAGGAATGGTTTTCATCCCAATGTAGTGGTTTAGTCCGTCAATATTTTGAATATCAAATTCTTCAACACCTTGTATCCCTTGAATATAAATATCCATTCCAAGAGGATCCGGATATTGGGGAGCGCCCAATACAATGTTCCACAATGGGAATTTAAAAAGTCCCAATAATAGCAAGGAGCCAATGATCATTATTATTCCTGCTTTTTTCATTTTGTTTTTGTTTTGCATCCGCAAAGTGGCGGATAGGTTTAGACGTCAGTGTGCGGTTGGTTTTAGAAGTCTAATAGTAGAATTAGTGCGTTGATCTAGAGAGGTTTTGATTGCTTTTCTGAATACTGAAAACTCTCCTTTAATTTTTTAAAAGACGGGGGAAATCAACAACCCCCGTCTTTATTGAAAATACAGTTAATCACTAACTTAGTATTTTCACAACTAAAAACATCTTAGTCTTCACCTAGGCTCCAAGACAACCCAATGTTTGAGTCGGCTGGACTTACGCGAATATATCCTTGCATTTCTTGGTGAAGTGCAGAACAGAAGTCAGTACAATAGAATGGCCATACACCTACTTCTTTAGGCTCCCATACCAAGGTTTCAGTAGCTCCAGGAACAATAAGCATTTCAGCGTTGTTTGCTCCAATTACTGCGAAACCGTGTGGTACGTCAAAGTCTTGTTCGTGGTTTGTTACGTGGAAGTAAACTTTGTCTCCAACCTTTACACCTTCAATGTTATCCGGGTTAAAGTGGCTACGGATCATATTCATATAGATATGAACTTCTTTTCCTTCACGAACAACTTTTGTATCAGAATCTGATAAAGAAGCATATGGGTGTTTGTTCTCAGCAAGTTTATAGATCTTTCTGGAATTTGGTGCAACCATATCTCCAGGAATAGCTGCTGCATAGTGAGGCTCTCCAATTGTTGGGAAATCCAATAACAATTCCATCTTTTCGCCTGTAATGTCAAATAACTGAGCAGATTGAGTAAGCTCTGGTCCTGTTGGCAGGTACCTGTCTTTTGTAATCTTGTTCAAGGCTACAAAGTATTTACCAAATGGCTTACGAGAGTTTCCTCCAGGAATCATACCGTGACCTACAGAATAGAATACGGGTTGTCTGTCTATAACTTCCCAAGTTCCAACTTTCCATTTTACAACTTCAGAAGAGATAAAGAAAGTAGTATAAGCATTTCCTTTGTCATCAAATTCAGTGTGGAGTGGTCCAAGACCTGGTTGTTTTACAACACCGGCAAGGATATCCTCAAAGTTTAAGATTGGAATACCATAAGCTTCACCATCGAACTTCTTGTTTTCGATAGCATCAATCATTTTTGTGAAACTGTGTACTGTTAGGTCAGCAGAAAGTTTTCCGTTTCCAATAATGTACTCACCTGTTGGATCAACGTCACAACCGTGCGGAGATTTTGGAGTTGGCAAGAAATAAACTGCTCCAGGAACATCCATTGGATTTACTTGAAGAACTTCAGTTTTCATAGTAGAAGTTGCCGTGTGCGTATTCTCATCCATAATGTTGTGGGCATATTTTGCAGGAACTTTCTGTCCACCACCATTGTTCACATACTCTTCAATTTTCTTCCAGTTTATCGCAGCGATAAAGTCCTTATCATTCTGAGAAGCGTTCACTTCTAACAAGGTGTGTGCTTCCTCAGTGTTATAAGTGGTAAAGAAGAACCATCCGTGGCTCTTATCACGACCAGGGTGTGAAAGGTCATAGTTAAATCCAGGCATCATCAATTGGAATTTAATATCCATGTGTCCTGTCTCTTGATCAACTTTTATAAAAGTCAAAGAACCTTTAAAGTTTCCTTTGTAGTCTTTAATAGACATGTCTTTCTGTGGAATTGGCACAGAGAAACGAGTACCTGCAACTACATACTCAGTGTTTTCAGTAATGAAAGATGAAGAGTGGTTACCAGCACTGTGAGGGATCTCGATGATTTCTTCAGTTTTGAAGTTTTTCAGGTCGATACGGGCAATTCTAGGAGTGTTGTTTCCATTGATAAATACCCAACGACCATCCAATACTCCGTTTGTTTGAGAGATATCAGGGTGGTGAGAGTCATCCCAAGGCACAAAACCGAAAGATGTATTTAACATAGGCTTGGTCTCTTCGGTATATCCCCATCCATTCTCGGGATTTTGTGAGAATACCGGAAGAACTTTTAGCAAACGACCAGAAGGCAATCCATATACACCAAGTTGACCACTGAATCCACCAGACATAAAGGCGTAGAATTCGTCGTGTTCTCCAGGAGCAACATAGACTCTTTCTGCAGCATTGGAGGACAACCCACCTTGGTTACCTCTTTTGCTCTTTTTGTTTCCACCGTCATTACAGCTAACCAAACCGGCAACCATAACAAGGGCAAGTAAAATATTAATTGTTCTTTTCATTTTTACGAATTATTTAGATTGAATTATTTAATTGTTTAGTTTGCAGGTAAGATTACTTTATCCACTACGTGCACAATTCCGTTTCCGGCAGGAATACTGGCAATAATTTTAGCGCCGCCCACATATACATCATCTCCTTTAACCTCAACTGTAGCATCGGTACCGTCTGCTTGTCCAACTTTCTTGAATTTCTTTAAAAATTCCTTGGAGTAATTGCCGGGAGTTACGTGATGCTTTAGGATAGACGCTAATTTATCATGATTTTCAGGCTTTAAAAGATCGTCAACCGTTCCTGCTGGCAATTCATCAAAAGCAGCATTGGTTGGTGCGAAAACCATTAAAGGTCCTGCATTTACCAAAGCATTTTCAAGATGTGCAGTTTGTACCGCAGCTACAAGTGTTGTGTGATCGGGAGACCCGATTGCAATTTGAAGAACGTTTGGTGCTGATTCATCATCTTTAATAAAAGCCTGTCCTTGTTTTTGGGGAGCATCAGTTTTTGCGGAATTCTCCACTAGGGTTCCGTTCCCTTCAGTGTTCGCTTCATTTTTACAAGCAGAAAAGACAAGTAAGGTAATTGAAACGAAGAGCAATTTAAGTGTTGTTTTCATCTTACGACTTGGTTTTTAACCTTCGCAGGATAAATCCTGCGAAGGGGTTTGGTTGTTTGAATATATATTATAGGGTTCTAAAATATTCTAGGATTGCTCTGGTTTGATCTTCGGTCATGTGCTGGTTAGCCATTGGAGATCCATTAAATTCCAACAAAAGGGCGTGTGCAAGTGGATCGTTTTTGGTCATTCCTTCCGGATCCATAATCATATTCATTACCCATTCTGGAGTTCTTCTTTCCAAAATTCCTTTAGGAGCTGGACCGATGAATTTTTTGTCCGCTTTATGACAAGCAGTACAGTTTGTTTTGAAAAGTTCAGCACCTTTTGCAGCCAAAGCATCATCAATGGTTGCACCCAGTTCTACACTTTTAATTGGGCCTACACCTTTATTCGTCAAGTCGATAGTTTGGGAAGGTTTCACATCTGACACAGGCGCTTCTTCCTTTTTAACTTCGGTTGCGGGGCTCTGTCCAATTTTTACTGAACTGTCCTCTTTTTTTTCTTCTTTTCCACCGCAGCTAACCAGAGTTAAGATTGCAATTGCGGCCATTGATTTGATTAAATGTTTCATAGTTGTTGTTATTAATTTATGGTACAAACTTAGTTAGCCAAAGATTGATAGGAAATGATTTTCGTCATATAAGAAGATAATTTAGTCCGATAAATTTTGTCAACTGAAATCATCTTTTACAACCTTTTTGGAAGGAACAAAGGTGAAAACCTTTTATGATTCGTGATATGATAAAGGTCATATCCATAATCTTTTTTGAATAATTTCAATTAAAACTAAAAAAGATTGGGAAAGACATAATATTTAAGGTTTAGGAGTTTAGGAGTTTAAAGTGTACGAGATGGAAAAAGTAAAGAAGGTAGATTTTGAATAATACCGAAAAAAATGTCCTCTTAGGAAAAAATTAGGTCGGAATTAGTCTATTGAAGTTATACCTAATTCTATTTCCTTTAGGTAGCGTTTATCTATCCACCAATAGGATAAAAATTTCCGAACCCTACTATAAAATTAATAGCAGAATTAGAAAATAATATTTTAGCGCAGATTCTTAAATTTATTCTGGTATGGAAAGTTAATCTTCCATCAGGAACGGCCGAAGAACCCTTTTTTTCTCAAAGTCTTCTGAAGTGTATTTACATAATCCCGAATCAATTCACGGGAATTTTGTGTGTTTTTAACCTCAATACTGCCACGCCAGACCAAATCATTGTTTTTATCGGGACAAAGACAGTATAAGGATGTTTCAGTAATAAGAACAGGATAACCCTCCAGATCTTCACTCTTGTGGATACTTCGATTCTCATTATAATAGTCATCAAAAGTTTCAAGGGTGCTAGCCAGGTTTCTATAAGATTGTGCTAAGGAAACCCGTCTTTCACGACCGGTTATTTTTGAAAAAATAACGGCGTCAAAACCGGCCTTTCGCAATTCCGATACTGAAATCTCCAATTTTCCCGATGCATCTTCATTAATAGTGAATGGCTCTCCATAAAGATCCACGCTTTTTTCAGCTTTAATATTTTGATTTTCAAGTGCCAACACCATACTGTATTCAAATTCCCGTTGCAATCCACCATCGGGAGTCAGACCGACAACCAATATTTTTTGAGGTCTAAATTCAGTGGTTTCAGGGTTGGCATATTGCTCAATTAATCGGCTACTAGCGCAACTTGCCAACAGAATACCTACAACAGTAAGGCTAAAGAATAATTTCATATTTTTTTTGATTTCTTCTGCGGGAATGTTATTTCTGTGGCATACAGTGACTTTTCCCTATGTTCCGTGTAAATATAATCTTTTCAATTTCCAATTGAGTATCATTAAAGAATAGAGCTCTTTAAAAGAATTGAGGTGCCAAAAAGATTTCTGCAATTATTCTTATGTGAAACTAAAAATTCTATATTTGTTAACCAAATGGTTTAACCATTAGATTGGACAAATGGCCAAGACAAAGAAAAATCAAGATACAGAAGGGCAAATATTAGAAGCTGCTAAGGAGGTATTTGAAAGAAAAGGAATGGAAGGCGCCCGTATGCAGCAGATTGCCGATGAAGCAGGGATAAACAAGGCAATGCTACACTATTATTATAGAAGTAAACAATTGCTATTTGAAGCGGTATTTAAGAATGCCTTTGCCCTTCTTGCGCCCCAACTAAATAAAGTATTAAACGACGATTCATCGATTGAGGATAAGGTTAAAAAGTTCACTAGCAATTATATCACATTCATATCTGAGCATCCCTATTTACCCAATTTTATTGTTCAAGAATTAAATCGCAATCCAAAATTTTTTGACAAAATTCAACAAAGTGATGGATTTCCATCCTTGGAAAAATTTAATAGAAAAGTTTCTTTGGAAGTGGAAGCAGGCATTTTAAAACCTATTGATGGGGAGCAGCTTTTTATAAATATTCTCTCTTTAAATATTTTTCCGTTTTTGGCCAGTCCATTGATTAAAGGAATTTTGGGTCTAGATGACGAGGGATTTAAAGATCTATTGCATCGCCGGAAAATAGCCGTTTCAGAGTTTATCATAAATTCAATAAAAAAGTAAAATGAGGCGCATAAAGACGGAACGTGGAAGATGGTCGAAAAACTTTAGACTTTAAAATGTGAATTATAGAAAAAAAAATAAATAATATGGGAACGAATACGGAGAATCTAGATAATTATTTAGACAATCATTTCATCCATAGGAGTAATTGGTTGCGGGCGGCGGTACTAGGAGCTAATGACGGGATTTTGTCCGTAGCCAGTATTGCAATTGGAGTTTCCGCGGCTGGGGTGTCAAGAGATCCTATTGTTTTGGCCACAGTGGCGGGTTTGGTTGCAGGAGCTTTATCCATGGCTGCAGGTGAATATGTTTCTGTAAGTTCGCAAACAGATATAGAAAAAGCCGATATCGAGCGCGAAAGAATCGAATTGGAAGAAATGCCAGAATTGGAATTACTTAGATTAGCAGAAATTTACGAGCAAAGAGGTCTGAAAAAGGAAACTGCACTTCTAGTGGCGAAGGAATTTACTGCCAAGGATGCGCTGGCAGCCCACGTTAGAGATGAATTGGGAATCAATGAAATAAGTCAGGCAAAACCTATGCAGGCCGCCCTCGCATCGGGTGCCTCATTTATTGCCGGAGGAATTCTTCCACTTATTGTCACCCTGTTCCTACCTTTGGAAAGTATGGAATATACACTTTATGGCTCCGCAATTTTTTTCCTCATAATTTTGGGTACCGTATCCGCCAGGACGGGAGGATCCCCTATCGGGATTGCAATATTAAGAATAACCTTTTGGGGAACCATGGCAATGGGAATTACCGCATTTGTAGGATATCTCTTTGGAGTAAATATTTAATGAATCAAAAAAGAAATGAATTATCATATTCAGGCAAGCACTCAAAAATTCAAACTCTTAAACTTTTAAAATACCAATTATGAAAAAAACAATCTTAACCGTAGCAATCTTTTCAGCTCTTTTAATAAGCTGTAACGAAAACAAGAATAAAGAAACCAAGGATTCTCTTGAAGCTACCGAAATGGTCCACGAACATTCACACGAAACAGACGGCGACTTATTGGGCAATGAGTGGATAAACGAAATTCAACTCGACAAGGGCAATAAATGGGAGGCGAATCCAGAGACCACCGAAGGAGTAGAAAAAATGATCGATCTTATAAAAAGTAATGAGAAAGAGACCGTCGAAGACTATCATAAGCTGGCTTCGGATTTAAATGAGATGAAAAACTATGTGGTAAAAAAATGTACGATGCAAGGTCCTTCCCATGATAATCTCCACATTTTTTTACATCCATTAATCGAGAAAATAAATGAATTAGGTAAAGTTTCTACCACTGAGAGAGGTTCGGAAATAACTGAAAGTATAAAAGAAAACCTTGATAACTATTTCAAGTTTTTCAACTAATCAAAAAATATGGTTTTTGAAAATAAGACCGCGTGCGCTCCGCCACGGTAATGGCGGCACGCGGACGCGGTTATAACAAATCCCAAAAGATTTCCGGAAAGACATATCAATAAAACACACAAGATGTAATTTTTAAAACAATAATTAGTTTACATTGAAATGGTTTACCTCCATTTGTAGATGTATGAAGGAAGAAGATTATCAATCTGAAAAGCCTTGGTAGACAGATATTCGACTTATCCCCATAAAGCCAGTTCGTCTAAATGTTTTGGACCGGGATAAGTAAAAAATAATCAAGAGGGTAATCGTTATTTGATGATTCCTAAAATAGGTGTTTTCCCTGAACCTATCAGTGATTCTAAAAAACGCTTTAAGGCTTGAGAAATAGTTTTCCACGATTAGTGAAGTGACCTAGTGAATTTTATTGTTTTGTAATAGCAGAGAAATCACCCATTCATAGAACTCTGATTAATACAAATTTTGTTACCTATAATTATGTCCAAATACCAAAACCCTTCATATTGAAATTAACACTCCGGAAAGATGAAGAAAGACAAAATTTTTAAAATCATTGTCACATTTGTATTAATGGCCCTTGCCTTAATAACAATATTTATGAGCAGTTCCGTTCTGTTCGATTGGTTCGGGATTCGGGCAAAGCAGGGGAATTACGTATCCTTTATTGTGAAGACAAATCTTACAGCTGGATTTATATATCTGATAGCCGCTTACGGATTTATAAAGTCCAGAATATGGGCGTTCTGGGCCATGCTATCCGTAGCGCTGTTATTAATATACACTTTTGCATTGTTCTTTATTCATATACAGTCAGGAGGAACTTATGAAAATCGAACTATAGGAGCGATGATTTTTAGAATTTTAATTACGCTCTCGCTCTCTGGGTTTATTTATTATGATATTAATAAAAGACCGCAAAACTATAATAAACCTGAGTGAGAATTAACATCTCGCAAGTTCAAAATAGATTTAATTGTTTTGGCCATTGCACAATAGATGGATTTCTTTTAGGATACGTTTTTTACGATTCTCCGAAATACCGAGATGATCCAAATAAAAATCATCATTTATTAACTGTCTGCACAGGACAACATCGCGACTGAGCAGAAACTGTTTTTCCCGATTGGTCAAAATAGTGGATACCGTCACAGGATATAGACCCAATCGATCGATTCTATCTCTTAGACCATTTCCAAAAGGATAATCCCAACTAAGGAGATGAAGACCAGCACATTTGCCATAATCCAAAGCATCGTTTGTGAACCGGGTATTTGTTATAACCAAACCTTGGTTAGGAATGTTGTCGGGATTTGAATCACGGAAAAAATCCTGGATATCGCGATAGCGGGAATTGATATAAAGCGGAACCTTCACATTGCAATTAATACCCTGATCCATGTGGAATTTACATTCCGCAACGATAAATTCATCATCCTTTTTAGCAACTACATCTACTTCATGGGTTACACATTTTCCCTGCATAATTTGTCCGGTTTTTACTTGGTAGCCCTCATAACTGAATATTGCCGAAACAAATTTTTCAAAGGGAAAACCAGTTGGACCTAGTTGGTAAATTGCTTTTTTCAGTTTGTATTTAGAAGCGACGGCGGTTTTCTGTTTCTTGAGCAGAGCAAAGGCGCGGTTATAAATTTCCTTAGTAGAAATTCCAGGATACAATTCACCTTGAACGCGTGCAGCGATCTCAGTTATCAAGTCCTCGCTTGCCCCACTTCTACGAAGGGAAGCCTTTAAAATATCAATGGAAAAATCGACCCGTTCTCCAGAATGTTTTACTATCTCAATAGGACTATCTTTATTTGCCATTTTATTAGCTGGAAGAACCGTGCAGAGCCATAAGAGGTACGGTAGTATCCACACCCAGATTCTTTATTAATGGGTTTGAGAAAATGTTCGAAAAGAACCAATGTTTTCTGTTCACAAAACAGATCATTGTACCCTCCTGTTCTTTTACGAACACCAGAAGACCTTCCAACAGTTTGGTATTTTCAATCCAATGAAAAGAATACTCAAAGGAGGCCAAATGATTTTCCAATTGTTTTTTTCCTTCTTTTTGCTTTTGATTTAAATTTTCTTCTTTTCCAATATGAAAGATTTGGATAGATGCATTGGATATCCGAGCAATGGTTTTAAAAGATTCTATTTCATTAATATCCACGTTACTTTTAAAATCTGTAGGATAAACGATTTTTCCGGGGAACTTAAATTTTACCTTTTTAGGAATTGCCAGCACGGGACAATCCCTTACTTTCTCCATTACATCAATAGCGTTCCTTCCATAGGCGATATCACGATCCTGGGTTGTACCACGGGTGCCCATTATTATTAGGTCAATTTTTTCCTTTTTTACTTTCTTGCTCACCTTTTCTACTAGAAACCCATATTCAAATTCAAAATGAATCGTATGCTTTTCATTTTGTGAAAGAGATAAAACTTTCTTGCGGAAGGCCTCCATTTTCGTATCAATTTCTATATGTGCTTGGTTGTACTCATACTCATCGGGCACGGGAAACATAGGATTGGTTCGTGAAGAAGCTATGATATAGTAGGCATGATAAATGAAAAAAGTGCACTCACACTCTTTAAAAAGATCAAATGCATATTCAATAGCATTGAATGAAGTAGATGAAAAATCGGATGGAATTAAAATGTTTTTCGGCATAATCAAAACCTGAGCTTATTTTTCTTTATTCCCCAAGAATAAAAATCTCTATGGAATAAAGATTAGTTTATTTTTTCACATCATGTACTGCCAATAATGGCACATTGGAATATTTTCCAAGTTCCTTGACCATTGGATTGGAAAAAATACTTCCAAAGAAATTGTGTTTTCTGTTGATAAAAGCAATCATATCACTTTCTCTGCTCTGTACAAAGGAGCGCACGCCATCCTTTATCTCAAGATCGTAAAGAGTATGGTAGGTATGAGGCACAGAACCCAAAATAGATTCCAATAGAGCTTTATTCTTCATTTGCGTCTTAGACAATTTTTTGTCCTTCTGAACGTGCAAAATTCGAATTGGAGCATCGGTAAGACGTGAAATCTCTCTTAATACATCCAATTCTGTTTCTTTATAATCGGTTAAAAAACTAGTTGGGAAAACTATTTCATTCGGTTTTGAAAAGGCAACAGTAGCAGGAATTGCCATTACCGGACAGGTTCTTATCCTTTCCATAACATTAACGGCATTACTTCCCAAAACCACGGTTTTCTTATCAGATTCACCTTGGGTTCCCATAATGACGAATTCGATACTTTCTTTTTTTACGGTCTCTTCCATTACATCATAAAAAGAACCGAACACATCCATATATTGGAACGAGTGATGGGGGTTTTCTTCAAAACTTTTCATTTGCACCTTTAGTTTCGACATATTCCGTTCTGATTTAATACGAACTCTTTCCAGCTCCGCATCAGTAGGTTCCGGGGTCAAAAGGTTGTCTTTTGAAAATCCTGAAAGGTAATAACTATGAAATATGAAAAATTCGCAACTCTCTTCCTTATAAAGCTCCAATGCATATTTAATGGCATTAAAAGCATTTGTGGAATAGTCTGTGGGAATCAATATTCGTTTTTTCATAATTTAATAGTTTTGGGATTAAATAGAAATTGGAATTACCAATGTAGGAACGTGTGTATGGCGACCTACATTACTCACTACAGGCTCGCGGAAAAGTGCTTTGATAAAAGCGTGTTTGTGATATACCAAGGACAACAGGTCAATTGATTTGGCATCAATAAATTCATGTAGCGTTTTTGAAACATTGCCCATTTTGGGTACAAAATGAAATTCAGTATCATATTCCGAAAGATCATTTCTAAAATGCTCTAGGTTTTGCTTTTGAAGGACGGTCATTTCCTCCTCTCTTCCAACGTGGACGATATGAATTTGGGACCGGAAGTGCCTAACCAAACGGGTGATTGGCTTTAGTTTTGAAAGTTGATAAAACTCTAGAAAATCCGTGGAAAAGGCGATATTCAAGGGAATTACGAATTCCACCTGCTGTGGAACGACCAGAAGAGGGCATCCTTTTAGATTTTGAATAATTTTTGTGGTGTTACTCCCCATTAATACATCTGCGGCAGCGGTCCGTCCCTTGCTCCCTACAACCACCAAGTCCATCCCCTCGGTTGAAACCAATTTATTGATGGTACGGGTCAATGATGCCGGAGTGGAGATAACCTCGTAGGTATGATCCTCATTATCCGTATCATGTTTTATTTTTTTAAGTAATTTATTACCATCCTCATCGGAATGCTCGAATAGACTTTTAATTACTGCTTCAGATCTACCTACATCCACTCGGCTGGTAAGTTTGCTCAATTCATCTTCAAAAGAATGAAGGATGGTAATGCGAGTAGTTTCTTCTGCAAATAATTTGGAAACATAAAACAAACCAGCATAGGCGTTGTTGGAAAAATCAGTTGGGACAAGTATGTTTTTCATTGTGCGTTTTATTTGTTGATTTTTACCCGCTCAATTTTCCAATTTCATAAAAAATAGTCCTCGGGCATTTAAAAATATAGTAAAGATTTTAACGAGGCAAATTCTGCATTACCAAAAATGGAATATCTATTTGCAATCCTATTTTTTCAATAGTCGATTGGTAAAGAATATTTTCTAAATACGAATGCCGAGTATTTACCATAACCAACATATCTACTGGATTTTCGTCGATATACTTGTTTATGGCGCTGGTAATATCCATATCGCTGGTTTGGGTAAAATGAAATTGGTTTTCGGCAAGAGAAGCTTCCAAAAAGCTTTTATTATCCTTTTGTCTCAATGAAAGACCAGGGAATTTCGAAACGTACAAAAACTCGATTTTTGAAGCGAAATTTTTAGAAATGGTTGCCAACATTTTTAATTCCCTCCGTTTATAGGGCAACAGGAAATCCGTGGGAAACAAAATATGTCGCGGATGGACATCCTCATAAACATCGGGCACCGCCAAAACGGGACATTTTACATACTTTATAACCTGAAGAGTATTGCTACCAAAGGTAATCTTTTTGTCGCCGGTCTCCCCTTTAGTGCCCATAACCACTACGTCTATATTCTCCTTTTCTACCACATCATTGACCGCATCTACGAGCATCCCAAATTCAGCTATACAATGAAGGCAATGCTTGGGGTTTGGAGAATGTTCCAAAACCTGTATTTGTAAGACCTCAAGTGATTCTTCTGTGGCTTTTAGCGTACGAATCCGCAAGTCTTCAAAATCCAATTCATCATACTGAATCTTGGCCTCATATACCGCATCGGAAAACGCATGAAGTAAATAGATTTCACAAGGTCCATGCTTAAAAAGCTCAGTGGCGTATTTAATAGCATTTAAGGAATTTTCCGAAAAATCAGTTGGGATAAGTATTTTTCGCATTGCGGTCTTTTTTTTTAAATTTCTATGTAAAGGTAACAATTCGTAGATGTGAAATATATGATAATTATCAACAACCTATAGGGTTTTATGGAAGTCTTAAGAGATGTCTTTAGATCGTTTTCGTAAATTTAATGGTTAATACAATATTCTGGATACCTGCGGTATACTATGATGAATATTTATTCGTGAACCAAAAGAGTGTTTTCAGGAAAGATTAAAAATATTAATACCATGAAACTTTCAGGCATTACTTATCTCATAATAACTTCTTTAATTCTCTTAATGTTAACCATTTTCATTTACCTAGATATTCCCTTTAGCTGGATATTTTATATTACGGTATTGGGTCAAATTTTTCTGGTAATTTCGGTTTACAAAATTTTGACTGATAACTATACAACCAAAAAAACTTTTAAGGATTTCTATGAAGACCATCCTATTGGAAGAGAAGAGGGATATTTTGAAAATACCGATTAAGGACTCATATGGGCTCTATAAAAGCAGAGCCTTTCCTTTTGAAATATTTAAATGAACAGGGTAAAATATATTTTAGCCTATATTGTAATAATTGAAAGCATCGGTCTTATGATCTATAATATTTCTCAATAAAACTTTAATTACACTCCTCCTCATGGACCATATAATGGAATCATTGGCAACGTTGCGATAATCCTGTCGGTGTTAATGAGCAGAAGAGCTCTTAAAAAGAAAGAGAATAATTGAGCGAAATTTAGGTAAATTTTGTTTCGGGAAAACAAGGTACTCTATATCCTAAACCCTGGCTTATAGAAACCGGCTTATTCATGAAGAACAAGAAAAGGAATTTCTGTATGATAGTTACACCCTCCTGAAGTGGGACGTAGCATTAATCTTTGAATAAAATTTAGGTTTTTTGCTACAATGGCCACCATACTTATTTCCCACGTGTCCACAAAATCTTGGATTCCATTTTCAACATTATGGTTTTCCAAAAAATGGAAACTGTGTTTTATCTCTTTAAAAAAGTAATGCAGAAATCCCTTATTATCTGTTTGGGCCGTATTTAGAGCAGTGTTTCGGGATCTAATATTCAGCACTCGAAGTGGAGAACGGTGTAGATGAAGCGCTTCAGAAAGTGTTGAAATTACACGGTTCCTATAAATACAGTTATAATCGGTCACGAACGCAATATTCTTAATTCCATCAAATGTTGCGTTTTCAGGAATTACCATTATAGGACATTTTACCTTTGTGATAACTTCATACGTGTGACTTCCCATTTCCCCATAATTGGATTGCAAGTCACCTTTTGTTCCCATAATAACAACATCAATTTCATTTTCTGAAATTTGTTTTCTGATGGCTTCCACTAAAATTGCTTGCTCTAATAATGGAACGAATTTATGGTAAGGATTTTTTGCGAGGGTCTGAAGATTTTGGATTTCTTCTTTTAAAAGTGAAGCAGGATTATGGACTATTTGGTTGTCGTTCGTAGAATCCACATAAGAAGCGGACATTTCATTCTTAACCGACTCATCTTTTTGTAAAATATGAAGAATGTAAAAATTCACAGGAATATCAGCGAAATAATCCATTGCATATCGAATGGCATTAAGTGAATTTTCCGAAAAGTCCGTCGGCATTAATATATTTTTCATCTCTATATCTTATTCGTTATAACCAACCGAAACCTCGGTTTCTTCCCCTGAGTCAATATCCCGTTCATTGTCGGCATTTTCTATTAAGAAGACTTCCCAATATTGTAAAACTGGAATGGAAAATCTTACCTCACCTAGTTTACGACAAAACTATCGGTATAAACCCATGTAGGAAATGACAAAAATCAGATTTGAAGTAAAACGAATAAAAGAATACTTGATATAGTGTTTTAAAAAGACTTGAGCTCCTTGCTATTCCATTTGTCGCAATCCTTCAGGATTGACAATGTGAATATTACGACCTTCAATATCTATCAATCCGTCTCTCTTAAAATCGGAAAGAGTTCGGATCAAACTTTCTGTAGCAATACCCGCAGTGGTTGCCAGATCACTCCTAGAAATACGGATTGGAACTTCTGGGGCCACATCCATTACTTCTACAAATTGAAGAATTGTAGCCGCAGTTTTTTTTCTAACTGAGCTATAGGCCATACGTAGCAATTGCTTTTTAATCTCAGAAAGATTGTCTGAAAGTAAATTCATAAGCTCCAAGGATATTTCCTGACTATTCTTCAGAATTTCCACCAATTGCTTTTTCGGAATTCCCACCAAATCCGAATTTTCTACCGCAGTAGCAGTTTCGTAATAGGGAATAATTTCATCAAAAGTGGTAAATCCGAGGAAATCATCGGCTTTATAAAGACCAGTAATGAGCTCTTTGGCATTATGATCCATTGTATGGGTTTTCACAACCCCTTTTAAAATAAGATAAAGTCTATTGGAGTGATCCCCTTCACGATAGATTTCCTCTCCTTTTTTAAAGCTGATCTCCTCCCCCTCATCGCAAAAATAGTTTTTCAATTGGTTGAGATTTCTTAAAGACTCTTCGTTTTCTGGAGCCACTGCTTTTTCTCTGCTCGCAATAATCTGCGCCTTTGCCAATCGACTTTCCACCGCACTTATCAATTCTTCTTCGTCAAATGGTTTGGTCAGATAATCATCTGCACCCATATCCATTCCTTTCCTAATTTCTTTATGTTCCGTTTTTGCCGACAAAAAGATAAAGGGAATATGGGCCGAGCTCTCATGAGAAGTAACCGCTTCCAAAACCCCGTAGCCGTCAATTTCCGGCATCATGATATCACATATAATAATATCCGGACTGGTTTGTTTTACCTTCTCTATACCTATCCTTCCATTTGGGGCTGTTTCAACCTTATATCCTGAAAGCTCCAAAAGTTCGGCGGTGTTTTCGCGTAGTGCGGTGTCATCTTCAATTAACAATATTGTTTTCATCTAAATATCTTTATTTTCCTTAGGTATAAAAATGGTAAAAACACTCCCCTTATTCTCTTCACTTTTAAAAGTGATTTTTCCGCCTAGACTCTTTAAATAACTTTTTACAATGTTCAGACCAATTCCAGTTCCCTGATTTAATAATGCATTTTCAGCTCTAAAATATCTGTTGAATATAAACTTTTGATCTTTTTCCGGAATACCAATTCCCTGGTCACTAATTTTAATAGCAAGTTCATTTTCGAACTGCTCTACTTCCACATCAATAACAGAAAATTCAGAAGAATACTTTACGGCATTGTTGATTAAATTGGTCAAGGAAAGTTCTAAGATTTTCTCATCAAAATTTAAAAATATATCATCGATGTTTTTGGGATAAGTAATCCTTTGCCCATCCTTGAGAAGCATATTGGCATTATAAATAACTTCATTTATAACCTTACTAAGCGGAAAGGTCTCAAGCTTAAAGGTAACCCTGCCCGATTCCAACCTTTCAATAGATAAAAAGTCGTTTAAAATATTGTTGAGATAATTTACCTTGCTCTTTATCGTCTTAATATGTTTATCTCTTTTGTCCTGTTGTTCGGACTCGGTATATTTTGATACAAGTACAGCCGAAGTAAGAATACCGCTTAAGGGAGTTTTAAATTCGTGTGAAACGAGGGATAAAAATTTAGTTTTCAATTCTCCAAGTTCGCGTTCCTTCCTCAGGGATTCAGATATTTTATGTTCCGCCTCTACACGACGACCTACTTCAGCTTCCAGTTCGCTCACGCTCTTTTGAAGAGCAGCCGTACGTCTCTGGATTTTTTGCTCTAGCTGATTGTTAAGCTCCACAATCTGAATTTCATGGCTTTTGCGAACCGAAATATCTGTTACGAGTGCCATTACATAACGCATTTCATTAATAAGAAATGGGTTGAGCCCTGCTTCAACAGGAAAAATGCTACCATCCTTTTTACGGGCGTAAAGATCGCGTCCGTGGCCCATTTGACGCGGATCATTCTTTTTTAGATATTCATTGGCTCTTTCAGTGTGTTCAGAATGATAACCCATAGGAATTAAAACATTCAGATTCTCACCCAATAGTTCACCTTGCTTATAACCGAACATCCTGTCCGCCGCCTCATTGGAAGTGACAATTACCTGGGATTCATTAACGATTATTATACCTTCGGATATAGCTTCAGAAAGAATTCTGAATATACTGTCCTTTTTTTCTTCCAAAACTTTCACAAGCCAAAAATAAGTATTTTAAACATTTTAATCGAAATGATTAATGTCATAATATACTAGGGAATAACTTGATAGTTTTACCATCTTTTAAAACCGCCCCAACATTAAATAATATGGATACACCACAAAAACCTCCCCTTCTTTTTTACCAGAAAATGGGTGAACTGTTTTATGCCATTGCAGCCGCGGACAAGGTGGTAAGGGAAGCAGAATATACGGCACTGAAAAATATTGTATCGCAACAATGGAAAAACATGGACAACTATAAAGATCCTTTTCATACCGATGCCGTCTATCAAATTGAAATAGTATTTGATTGGTTTGATTATGAGGAGTTGGATGCCAATGATTGTTTTGACAGCTTTGCCGACTATAAAAAGGACCACGAAAACCTTTTTACCATAAAAAGAAAGCAATTAATTTGGGAAACCGCCAACGTAATAGCAGATGCTTTTGCTGGAAAAAATAAGAGCGAATTGATAATGTTGGCCAAACTTAAGAAGATACTTAAAGACTAGCCCCTGCAAAGAAATGCTAATACTTTTATGCACTTAGATTGTTTTGCTATTTTTACGATCTAAATTAAATAATATTGAAATCTATACTGCCCATTTTTATTCTCCTCCTTCTTGTAAGTTGTAAAAACGATTCAAGAAAAGAACCGATTGACAATGATGTTGAAGACAGCATTTTTCAGAAAGCCGATTCTCTTAGACTTTCCGATAAGGATTTGTTGCAAGTTAGGTTCCTAGATCTCAAGCGCCGTGAACTACTTGATAAAAAAGATCAGAAGGAAGAACTGGAAAGTTTGTTGATATCTAAATCTTTTTTAAAGAAGGATGACAATCTTACCATCGATTTTCAATATCCATATTTGAATGAAAAGATAAAACCATCCTACGCCAACTTTAACGAATATATCGACAACCACTACCTTAATATAAAGGGAATCGAGAAACAAATAAGAGAAGAAAAACGGCTCTGTGATTCCTTGGGTATCCCTCACGGTGATGAGAAATGGGTTGTGGAATATAAGGTGTACAACCTGAACGATCGTCTATTGAGTATTCTATTTTATAAGGAAAACCACTATGCCGGTGCTGCACACGCAAGCTATACTTTTGAAACTATGAATTTCGATCTGGAACGGTCGACTTTTATGAATTACGAGGATTTTTTCAATTCAGGATCTGAGGAAGAGTTGCGTGAAATCCTTAATGGATTGCTGGCCGAAAAAATAAATTCTGGCGAGATGTATTACGATTGTTGGGCTATTTCAGCGGATAATTTCTTCGATGCCAAGAATAATTTTGTAGTTACTGACGACGCAGCCGAATTCTACTTCGACGATTGTGTTATTTGCCCCTCGTACACAGGAACTTATTCTATTAAAATTCCGTTAGAAATGTTGATGCCCGTTTTGAGGAAACATAAGAGAAATCCCTTGATTCTTTAGGTGGTTTTCAGTGGGTAAGTAAACAGAGAAAAGAGAGGATTTAGACGGCTAAAAGTTTTAATAACTATTTTTGTTAATTTGAGTCAATCAGAAAATTTGATTTACCTAAAATGAGAACGTTATGAAAAGTAATTTCAAAGACATAATCAATTCTGAAATTCCAGTCCTAGTGGATTTTTTTGCCGATTGGTGCGGACCTTGCAAAATGTTGGCGCCCATTCTTAAAGACGTAAAATCTGATTTAGGAGATAGCGTAAAAATAGTGAAAATAGATGTTGACAAAAATCAGAACTTGGCTTCCCAGTTTCAGGTTCGCGGCGTACCCACAATGATTTTGTTTAAAAACGGAAAACAACTTTGGAGACAAAGCGGGGTTTTGCAAAAAAATGACTTGGTTTCCATTATTAAAAACCATCAAAAGTAATGGCTCTTAATCAAAATATAGACCATACGCTTCTAAAACCTACCGCAACTACGGAAGATATAGACAAACTGTGTGAGGAGGCTATAAAATATGGATTTTATGCCATTTGCATCCACAGTAGCTATGTCCCCTTGGCGAAAGAAAAATTAAAAAACTCCAATGTCAAAATCGCCACTGTAGTAGGCTTTCCATTAGGGGCTTCCTCTCCCGAATCAAAAATTCGTGAGGCACTGATTGCTATCGATTACGGAGCCGATGAAATTGATATGGTAATGAACATTGGGTTTTTTAAGAGTCAATGGACAGAGGCAGTAACCAAGGAAATCGAAGAGGTTAAAAAAGCTATTGGAGATAAGGTTTTAAAGGTTATCATTGAAACTTGCTATCTATCTGACGATGAAATAAAAACTGCTTGTACGTTGGTTATAAAAGGTGGCGCAGATTATGTTAAAACGTCTACGGGTTTTGGTTCAAGCGGTGCAACGGAACACGACGTTAAAATAATGCTTGATGCTGTAGGTAAAAACTTAAAAGTAAAAGCATCAGGCGGTATAAAAGATGCAGCCACGGCCGAAAAATATGTAAAAATGGGCGTGAGCCGTCTGGGAACTTCTTCCGGAGTTGAAATTGTATCTGGAGGATCGAAAAAAGAAGATAATGAGCGTACATATTGAGGCCAAGCCGGGCGAAATTGCTGATTCCGTATTACTTCCTGGCGATCCATTGCGTGCCAAATGGATTGCGGAAACCTTTCTGGAGAATGCAAAATGTTATAACCAAGTTCGAGGGATGTTGGGTTATACAGGAACCTATAAAGGGAAACGGGTTTCAGTTCAAGGTACGGGAATGGGAATTCCCTCTGCTCTTATTTACTGTCATGAACTTATCAATGAATATGGAGTAAAAAATTTGATTCGGGTTGGTTCTGCAGGAAGCTACCAAAAGGATATTAATCTTCGTGATATAGTAATTGCCATGGCTGCTTCTTCAACTTCGGGAATTAACAATACGCGATTTGTAAACTGCGACTTCTCTCCTACTGCCGACTATGAACTGTTTATGAAAGCAGCTCTATATGCAAGGGAAAAAAATATTCCAATAAAAGCAGGAAATGTTCTATCAAGCGACCAGTTTTACGAAGATAATTTTGATAACTACAAAAAATGGGCAGATTTTGGGGTAATGTGCGTCGAGATGGAAGCTGCAGGAATATATACCATCGCCGCAAAGCATAAAGTAAAAGCCTTAGCTATTTTAACCATTTCCGATTCACTGGTAAGCGGCGAGCAAACGACGGCGGAAGAACGGGAAGGCAGTTTTTCACAAATGATAGAGATTGCCCTAAACACGGTTCCGTAAGAATAGTTCAGGAATACTTGGAATTAAGGGACGTCTTTTACTTCGGAACAAACAATGAAAAAAGCAGGAACCAAAAGAGGATTCCTGCTTTTACGTTAATTGAAGTCGATAGCCAATTAACTAAACTCTAAATGTCATTACCGGCAAATCGGAATGGTTTACCACATCCTCTCCAATACTTCCGGAAAAAAAGTGGGCCAAGCCCTGTCTCCCTTGCGTAGGTAAGGCAATAATATCTGCATTGGCCACTTGGCTGTATGCAAAAATTCCTGCCTCTACCGAATAGTCGTTATACTGAACCACATTGTTCAAAGTCCTTAATGGATTTGGATCGTTTGCATCGGTCAAAAATTTCAGGATACGTTTTTCAATTTCGCGTGTGCTTCTAAAGTCCCCGGCCAAATTGATGTACAACAATTGCATATCGATGCCAAACATATCAAAAATTCGTCTTGCACGCTTATACGGTCCTATAGCATTGGCAAGAAAATCACAGGCAAAAATTCCGGATTTCGGATTAAAATTTTCCGAACGATGTTTAATTACCAGAACGGGAATTTCAGAAGTACGGACCACTTTTTCAGTATTACTTCCTACAAAAACTTCCATCATTCCAGTGGTTCCGTGTGAGCCCATAACAATTAGATCTATATTCATTTCCTTTGCGATATCATTGATTTCGCTGAAATTTGTATAGTTGTGTACGGCATCGGTAATTTTTACACCCTTTAAATAATCCTTATCCAATAATTCGGCAAACCTTGTTTCGGCCAGTCTCATATAATACATGGCTTCAAAGACTTCTTTTGATTGATTTCGGGTTACCACAGCGTCATTGAGACCCATCATATGAAGCGCCACAATCTCGGAATCTTGCTTTTTAGCAATTGCTGCGGCAACTTCTAGGGCATTTTCAGAATGTTTTGAGAAATCTACGGGAACTAATATTTTTTTCATTGTTACTCTTATTTTTAGTGGGTTGTCATCTTGGCTTTCTTCTTTTTCAACTGTCGTTCCAAATCGAGAATAGTCTCTTTTGCGGCAGCTTCAAAGGATGCATCTTTCGAAGAAGCAAATATCTTTGGACCGGGAAGGCTGAGTTCTATCTCACAGATGTTGCCTTTTCCGTAAACGTTGTTTTCCATTTTGAAGCTTACCTCAGCACGGATAATCCAATCGTACTTATCGGCAATTTTTTGAAGTCTCTTCTCTACATATTCACTCATCGACTCACTCGTGGGCATTTTTACATACTGAATGTGGATGGTCATATAATTCCTATTTTATAATTACTTCCTCAAAGATACCCTTAAATTTAAATAATGGAAATGACCAAAATCATATTAAAGGTAAATAAAATATAGCCCTTGGAATGATTGGTCTTTTAACCAAATTGTTTCAAAAAATATGCTTTCCTTAGAAAAAGGGGCCAAATCATTAGAAATCATTTGAAACAAAAAACTAGATAGAACAACTACCGCCCTCTTCCCTCACGCCAATTCTCTTCAGGATTTTTTCCATAAGGCACCAGTTCGTAAAAGAAGATTGAAGTAAATTGAAGCCAACAAAAGCAGTGAACCATAGCCAATTGATATTGACATAAATAGCTAATAAAAGACTGATCAAAATAAAGACACCAGCAATAACACGGATATATCTGTTAATCATAATATGGAATTTTAAAGGTTAAAAAATGGATTCAGTTGTTGATTTGGGTTGGTCCCCCCTACTCCCGAAGGGGGAATAATAGTCCGTTTTAAATTTCTAATTTCTTCCCGGTTGCTGAGCGGAGCCGAAGCATCGATTGGTCCCCCTGCCCCCCGAAGGGGAAACAATGATTCGTTCAAATTTCTTCAAATTCGATTTCAATTCGGAATAGCAACCCCGACCCCAAAAGGAGCCATTCTGATGCTGAAAATTGTATTCCCGTTCAAATTAGACTTCGACTTCAACTTCGATTTGGATTTCGATTTCGATTTCGATTTCGAAATCTACCGGTGGCTGAGCGGAGCCGAAGCATAGGTTGGTCCCCCTGCCCCCCGAAGGGGGAATAATGGTCCGCTATAAATTTGAAGTTGCTACCCCAACCCTAAAGGGAGCCATTCGGATGCTGAAAATTGCATTCCCGCTCAAATTCGACTTCGACTTCATCTTCAATTTCAATTTCTTCCGGTTGCTGAGCGGAGCCGAAGCATCGATTTCGATTTCAATTTCTGTTTAGGTTTATATACTCCTTTCAATGGGAACCACAACCGCGTGAATGGGATTATTGGTTTCCAATTTTTCGTTGAATTGTGCTACTAGGCTAAAGAATATATCTATTTTTTTATCCTCTGTAAAGGAGAAAAAAAGCAAACTATCTGCTCCGCTTTTTTCTGATGGAAACCAACTGGCATTCATCATAAAAGAAGAACCATTCTTATATCCTTCAATATCAGAGCCGCTATAGCTCTCTATACTCGATTCTTTGAAAAGCCGCAGCACTTCTTTCTCAAATTGGTCCACGACGGTTACAATTAATAGTTTCATAATAAAAATGTTTCTGGTTTCTGATTTTTGTTTGTGCTCTATAAAGGAGTCATTATCCAAGAAAAGGTTCATCTTTCGGATCAGTATTTTCCAATTCATTTTGAACAACGATCTCGGGTTCCGGATGATTTTTTCTTTCAATCATATAGTAAACCAATGGCACGACCAACAATGTCAACACCGTAGATACAATAGTCCCACCCATAAGCGATATTGCAAGACCTTGGAATATCGGATCGAATAGAATTACAAATGCTCCAATTACTACTGTTCCCGCTGTTAAAAGAATAGGAGTAGTTCGTACTGCGCCTGCTTCAATTACTGCTTGTTTTAGGGGAATACCATCGGCTGTTCTTAGATTTATAAAGTCGATTAGGAGCACCGAATTCCGCACCATTATCCCAGCGAGGGCAATCATTCCGATAAAGGAAGTTGCGGTAAAGAACGCACCCAAAACCCAGTGGCCGAGTACAATTCCTATTAATGATAATGGAATGGCTACCATCATTACAATTGGAGCTTTGAAGTTTTGGAACCACCCGACAATTAAAATGTAGATAATGATTATTACCCCCAAAAATGCAATTCCCAAATCGCGGAATACTTCTAGGGTTATCTGCCATTCTCCATCCCATTTTACAGTGAAATCATCTTCATATTCAGGTTGTCCTAAATAGAGTTCATTCATTTTATAACCTACGGGTAATTCAATTTTATTCAATTTATCGGTCATTCCCAAAATAGCATAAACAGGACTTTCAAGTTCCCCAGCCATATCAGCTAAAACGTAAACTACACGTTTTTGGTTTTTGCGGTAAATGCTCTTGGCTCTAATAGTCTCCTGAATATCTACCAAATCTCCCACAGAAACCATATTTCCTTGTTTGGAAGCAATTTTTAACTGTGCGATATCCTGTAAGGTGGACTTTTCCTTTTCGGCTAAAGAGAGCAATATTCCCACTTGCTCGGTAACTTTTTCGTCATATAGTTGAGTTAGTGGTCTTTCAGAAAGCGCTAAGTTCATAGTATGCACAATCTGTTGCGGAGCCACACCGTAGCGCATCGCCTTTTCTTTATCAATTACAAATTCGTACTCTTTCTGGTCTGCCTCTACCATCCAGTCCACATCTACCACATCTTCTGTATCGTTCAAAATGTTTTCGACATGCTTTGCAACCGCAATTTGTTGATCGTAATCTGGACCATAGATTTCAGCAACGATGGTGGAAAGAACAGGTGGTCCAGGTGGGACTTCTACAATTTTCACATTGGCTCCAAATTTTTTACCAATTTCCTGAATTCCAGGTCGTAATTGCTTGGCAATACCGTGGCTTTGAATACTTCTTTCACCCTTGTCAATAAGATTTACCTGAATATCCGCCATATTGCTTCCTCCTCGAAGGTCGTAGTGCCGCACCAATCCATTAAAGGTTATAGGTGCAGACGTACCAACATAATTTTGATAATTCACTACTAAAGGCTGAGTGGAAAGATACTGCCCAATTTCCTTAGCTACCACAGCTGTTCTTTCCAACGTGGTTCCTTCGGGCATATCGATTACCACTTGCATTTCATTCTTGTTATCGAAAGGCAGCATTTTTACTGCAACAGATTTGGTGAAAAATAACATCACAGAGCCGAAAAGCATAACAACCGTAATTCCCAAAAACAGAATCCGTGTTTTTTTGTTTTCTAGAAGCGGTGTTTCATATTTTGAATAGATTCTGTAAATAAAAGTTTCTTCCAAAGTTTTCTCCACTTTCGGTTTCTTTCCCTTCCCACCTCGGCGGGCAGGTCTCTCTTTCTCACGGAGAAATATATAACCCAAATATGGAGTAATCGTCAAGGCGACAAACAATGATAGAATCATCGCGATAGACGCTCCAATTGGCATAGGTGACATATATGGACCCATTAATCCCGAGACAAAGGCCATTGGTAAAACTGAGGCAATAACTGTCAGCGTAGCTAGTATTGTTGGGTTTCCTACTTCGTTAATGGCATAAATGGCGGCTTGTTTAAACGGCAAGCGTTTCATCTTAAAGTGGCGGTGCATATTTTCCGCAATAATTATGGAGTCGTCAACCACAATACCCGTAACAAATACCAGGGCGAAAAGTGTAATTCTGTTCAACGTATAATCGAGCAAGTAATAACTCAATAATGTTAATGCGAAGGTAATTGGCACTGAAAGAAATACTACCAATCCACCACGCCATCCCATTGCTAACATAACGACCATGGTCACTGCCAAGATTGCTCCCATAAGGTGCATCAGCAATTCGGAAACTTTTTGGGATGCTGTTTCACCATAATTTCGGGTAACCTCTACGTGAACATCATCAGGAATCAGGTTGCTTCGCAAATGATCTACCTTATCAAGAATAACATCAGCAATTTTCATGGCGTCCGCTCCCTTTCGTTTTGCCACGGAAATTGTTACCGCTGGATATTCTGATCTGAAATCGTTAGCGAGTTCACTTCCTGCGCCATAACCAAATGAAACATATTTACTGGGTATTTCAGGACCATCATTTATAGTGGCAACCTGCTTTAAATAAACCGGCTGATTTTGTTGAACTCCAACCACTATATTTTCAACATCCGAAGCTGTTTTTAGGAAATTTCCGGTAGTGACTAAAAACTCGGTATCAATCTTATCAAAACTACCCGAGCTCATTTGCTGGTTGTTTGCTTTAATTATTTCAGACACTCCCAAGAAATCCAGTCCACTGGCGGCCAATTTATCTTTGTCAAGTACAACTCTCACTTGCCTGTTTCTACCTCCTATTTTTTGAGTGGCAGAAACTTTTTCCACCTTTTCAATTTCTTGCGTCAGTACATCGGCAATCTGCTTTAATTGGAAATCGTCATAATTTTCGCTCCATAATGTGAGTCCCAACATTGGAACGTCATCAATCGCACGGGTTTTCACAAGCGGCATGGTTACGCCCGGAGGCATTTTGTCCATATGCTTGTTCATTTCGTTATAGAGTTTTACGAAGGAACGTTCTATATCTTCTCCCACAAAGAATTGCACTATTACCATCGCTCCTTCTTTGGATGATGTAGAATACACATATTCAACTCCGGGAATATTGGAAACCAATTTTTCCAAGGGTTTTACTACCCTGGATTCCACTTCCGTTGGACTCGCTCCTGGATAGCCCACAAAAATGTCTGCCATTGGCACGTCAATCTGAGGTTCTTCCTCGCGAGGAATCAAAAACGAACTGTAAACTCCAATGACCATAAACACGATCATCAGTAAAACCGTAAGCTTTGAGCCTATAAAAAGTTTGGCAATCCTGCCTGCTATACCGTCCTTCATCTCTATTGAATATTTGATTTTATAGGTGAGATGGAATGCGCCAACAATCCATCTTTAGTTGATTTAATAATTGCGGGTGCGCATTTCATCACTATCCTTTAATGGTTAATTTTGCACCGTTGTAAAGTTTTCCTTCGGCTGAAACAATAAATTGCTCATCTGGGGCAAGTCCAGAAAGTACTTCCACTTTATCACCATAAGTACGGCCCAAACGCAACCAGCGAAGAATAGCCGTGTTGCTCTGGCTTACAGTATAAATTCCTGTCAATTCTCCGCGGGTTACAAGCGCTTCTATCGGAATCAAAATCATTGAGCTATCAGTACTCTTTTCCACAGGAAATTGAACAGTAGCATACATTCCCGAAAGAATGTTGGAATCAGTTTTATCTAAAGCCACTTTTACAAGATATTGACCTCCCGTATTTCTAGCGGAAGAACTTACCTCGGTAACATTCCCTGATAGTTCGGTCCCGAGTGATTTTACCAATACCTTTACCTCTGTTCCAGAATTGATCTTTGAGATTTCACTTTCTGGTACCGAAGCGGTAACTTCAAATCCACCTTGACCTTCAACAGAAATAAGTGGCATTCCTGGATTTGCCATATCTCCTTCGTCAATGTATTTATTGGTAATTACACCGTCGAAAGGAGCACGGAGATCCACATAGGCAAACTGCGACTGCACTTCGTTCCGCATCTGTTTGGCTCCTTCCAATCTGGCTTTTGCCATTTCGTAACGAGCGCGTTGGTCGTCAAGTTCTTTTTGGCTTGCACTATTTTCAGCAAAAAGGTTTTGAAAGCGTTGATAATCCTTTTCGGCATTGTTAAAGGCTGCCTGAGCCTCAGTGATTCCAGCATTTGTTTGCGCCTGTTTTGCAGATAAATCGGAATTGTTAATGCTTACCAACAATTGTCCCCTGCTAACTTTTTGACCAACATTTACGTGGATTTTATTCACAAAACCCATCATCCTTGTACTGAGAGTAGAACTGTTTGCTGCTTCAATTTTTCCACTTGCAGTTAAAAATGGAGTATTGTTTTCTGCCCCAACCGAACTAACAGTGACTGGCACTGCAGGAGTTTGGTCGATGGCAGTTTCCTTTTGGGAATCACCGCAGCTTCCAAGTAAGAAGAAGGTTGAAATAAGCAGAGTTGTATATAATGGTTTCATATTAATAGCTTTATTTAAAATGGGTTTAGTTTTATCGGTCCCCCTGTCCCCCGAAGGGAGAAAAGAATTCGTGTTTACTTATAAATTTTCATTTTTTTTTAATTTACTAATCGAATTCTATACATCGAGTGGTTTCTATTTCAAAAGGGGTTCGACTGCGCTCACCCTGACATTATTGCTTGTTTTCGATTTCAATTTCGATTTCAATTTCGATTTCGATTTCGATTTCGATTTCTAAAGGGGTTCGACTGCGCTCATCCTGACATTTTAGTTTTGTTTTCGATTTCAATTTCGATTTCGATTTCGATTTCGATTTCGATTTCAAAAGGGTTTCGACTGCGCTCACCCTGACATTTTAGTTTTGTTTTCGATTTCGATTTTGATTTCAATTTCGATTTCGATTGTAAAAGGGTTTCGACTGCGCTCAACCTGACATTTTAGTTTTGTTTTCGATTTCAATTTCGATTTCGATTTCGATTTCGATTTCGATTTCGATTTCAATTTCGATTTCAATTTCGATTTCGATTTCGATTTCGATTTCGATTTCAAAAGGGTTTCGACTGCGCTCACCCTGACATTTTAGTTTTGTTTTCGATTTCGTTCTCGTTTTCAATTTCGTTTTCGATTTCGATTTCGTTTTCAAATGGGGTTCGACTGCGCTCACCCTGACATTATTGCTTGTTTTCGATTTCAATTTCGATTTCGATTTCAATTTCGATTTCGATTTCGATTTCGATTTCAAAAGGATTTCCACTGCGCTCACCTTGACATTTTAGTTTTGTTTTCGGTGGAAAAAAAAGTTTCTATTTAATTTTTCTTAATCTTTATTTCGTCAGAAACTTTAGGTACGCCAAGGCGTAATTATGCTGGAAAACCGTGTTGAAATATTCTAATTGCTTTTGTGAGAATTGCGTTTCGGCAGTTAATAAATCCGTAGTTCGTTCAAGTCCTTCCTTAAATCTGTTGGTACGGATTCTTAAAGCTTCTTCAGATTGTTGAAGTGCCAGTGCGGTTAATCTTAGATTGTTTTTGGCATCCTCTAACATCCGCTTTGCTTTGTTTACTTCTAACTGACTTTCAGATTTGTATTGCTCCAGTTCCAGATTTGCCTTGTTAAATTCAGCTTTGCTGGACTGAGATTTACCGAAGCGTTTGGAGCCTTCAAAAATGTTCCAGGTTAAAGCGGCACCGAACAAATATCCGTTGGCATCTCCTTGAAAAATTTCATCATCATAAAGTTCGTAGCTTCCAAAGGCATTTAAACGTGGCAGAAAAGCCATTTTATCAGCTTTGTGATTTTGCTTGTATGCTTCGGTTGCAAATTCCATCGCTTTTACATCGGATCGGGAATCCAAAGAATTTTCAAGTGAAATCAATTCCGAAGTAACCGTTAAGGAATCTGTTGGTTTCAAAATCCCTTCTAAATCTTCATTCATTAAAACTGCAAGATATTCGGAGGCATTTATAATATTGCTCTTCGCGTATTGAAGTTGATTTTCTATTTCGGTCACCCGAACTTGCACGGACAAAACATCACTTTGTTGTAGGTAACCTTGCTTAAAACTATTATTCGCCAAACGAAGGTTTTCTTCGCCGGCCTTTAAAGCGGATTCTAAAACGGTAACATTTTTATACGCGAGCTGTAATTGCATATAGGCTTTTTCAGTTTCAAGGAAAAGATAATCTCCGGTGCGAGCCAATTGCATTCTGGTAGCTTCCCATTTGGCTCGGGCAGCTTTCCTTTGGAAAATTCCGTCAACGTTGATGATAGGTTGCTGCACTTCAAACTTTGTAGCATACATATTTATCTGAGAGGGATTGTTCAGTTTATTGGGATCGAAATCAGCTTGGGTGACTATTTCCTGATTCAATTTAAACCCAAAAGCCATTAATGGATTTGTGGTTGCCATAGCAGAATGGGAAGCGCTGATATTGGGTAAAAATACCGCATTGGTCTGATTAAAATCTCCTTTGGCTGAAAGTACTTCCTGCTCCCCTATTTTAAGTTTTCTATTTTGTTGAACTACTTTCTCCAAAACCTCAGCCTTGGAAATCGGCACGGTCTGCTGGGCAATAGCAAATGCCGGTAAGAAGCAAAAAGCACCTATTATATTGTTGATTTTCATTTTTTGAAATTATTTTGATGCAAACATAAGTCACAAAATAGGTTCCCTCAGTAACTAATGTTACCAAAAAATATAAGGTTGGATGACAGATGCTAGTTGCGGGCAAGTGAAGTTGGATGTCGAAAAATTAAATTAAAAAGCACCCTGAGGAGTAGGGTGCTTTTTAAAAACCAAATCAACTATCTATCTAGAAACGAACCAACCAAAAAACGTTTCTAAATGCTTTTAATAACTTTCGTCAATTTTTCCCGAACATCTGTAGCTATTCCAGCCAAAGATTCATTATCTACGGCCATCATTGAAGCCGCTGGATCTACTGCAGATATTTCTATAGTACCTTGTTCCCGTTCTTGTACAATTACATTGCAGGGCAGCATAGTGCCTATTTTATTTTCTGCTTGTAAGGCCTGATAGGCCAATCCAGGATTACAAGCTCCCAAAATTGTATAATTATAGAAATCGGCATCCAATTTCTTTTTTAAAGTCGCTTTTATGTCTATCTCAGTCAAAACACCGAAACCTTCCTTTTTCAGAGCGGAAATTGTTTTTTCCCGGGCCTTTTGAAAAGTGGTGTTTTCTAAAGTAGTATTGATGTAGTAACTCATTATTAAATTTCTTTATATGGCACAAACATAGGCCTTCCGAAAACCGTGTTCTGTAACATTTATTACACAGCATAAATATTTACACTCTTAAAACTGAAGGTAGCTTACAAGTTCTTTTTACCCAAGGTTTAAAGTAAAAGTCCGAAGTTGTTTGTAATTGTTATTTCTTTATATTCGGGGACTAATAACTCTAAATCATCAAATATGAAAACAATCATTTCCACAATTATTCTATCATTTATCCTAGTTGGTGCGAACGCGCAAAAAATGACGAGCAGACAGGCCCAGGAACAAAAGCAAGAATTGTCTAATTATATTGTATTAACCCAGAGCGTAGAACAATTGGAACCCATTTTAATGGCGGCTACACAACTAATGAAGGAAGATGAAAAAGCCTTCGGAGATTTTCAAATTGTCCTTTACGGAAAGGAAGTTGCAACATTGACTGATGAAAATATAGCAGAAAAATATGCAAAGATGTTTGATGAAATGGAAATACGTCTTATGGTTTGCGAGCTTTCTCTAAAAAAATATTCCAATAATTCTGGAAAATTATCAAACTATATAAAAACAGTAGATAATGCATTTTCATACAATTTAATGCTTCAGAAAAAGGGCTTTCTCAGTTTGACATTATAATAAATCAATCTCAATAAACATTTAAGGCATAATACCGGAGTTTCTGATATTATGCCTTTTTTATTTGATCTTAGTTGATTTTCAAAACATACTCCTCTGAAAGTATCCATCCCAAAAACCCGATTCTATCAATTATTTCTGAGGCTTAGCGGGGCTGATCATAATATGCGACCGGTGAGTGTTAGCGTCCATTAACCATGGCATTCCGGGCGCTTGCGGTTTCGTGGGCAATCCCGTGCTTTCCCCTGTCATGTATGGTTTGTACAAAACATATCGGGTCCAACTGGTTGTAAGTTCACCGGTTTCAGGATCCAAATCCTTATCTTCAGCGCTTAAAACATATACCATGGCAGGCTCATCCGGCATTTTCAATGTTCCGGCATCTATTTCCTTTTTACGAACCTCGCGCTTTTCGGCCTCAGTTTTTCCTTCCGCAATTAACGCACGGCCTCGTGCCATAAAAGGTTCCAACTCCTTACTATAACACGCAATACTTATTCCCTCTTTATTGGGATCATCCGCCAGACAGATCATTCCATTATTTCCTTGGCGAAGGGTGATAAGTCTACCATCCTTATCATACCCTAAAACTGTCGCATCATCACGATACATTTCAGGAGCAGCTAAAAGTGCCATTTTTATCTGTACTTCTGCTGGAAGGATTTTTGATTGGGAAAAGGCTGTCAGGCCAACAAAAATTACAGCTATAACCATAAATTTCTTCATAATATCATTTTTTAAAATTGAGACTTAAGATACACAAATTTAATAAGCCCAAATTACTAATCTTTTAATCGAGAAGATTTATATAAGTTTTACAGAATCAATTTTATTAGATTGAAAGAATTTGGAAAAAGGGATTTGGAAAAAAACAATTTCGGTATAAGACTGCAACTTTAGCAATATTCTGAAGTGTGGAAATCTGCATTATAATTAGCAATCATATTAGGTACAAATATCTAAACCATTGGTTTGAATTTCATTTATAAACTTCAGTTGAAAATTCTATTTTAGTTGCATCCTTAAATAATTTTGAAATGGTTGGCTCTAATAGTTTTCTCAAAAAAATATTATCCGGTATTATCAGATTTTAACTACCCAGATGTTTATTTGAAATAGGCGAAAAACATCTATTAAATGCAATCGATAAATTTAATCCTTTCGGCATTCTTGCTTCTAAAGAAAGACTAAGACGACAAGGATGATAGAATAAGGACGCCCCGTACGCAAATAAAACCAAAAATAAATCGAATTTCGCCATAATAATGTCTTCACTTACATAGGATGAAATTTCGTTTTAACCCCTACTAAAATTAGACCGATTTTAAATATTAGCCTTAACTTCTCTTTAATAGGTTTTTCATTTTTATTTCAGAATTTAATTGTAATTTGCACCTAATAATCACTTTCCGCAAACCATTGATTGTCAATCATCTATTTTTCCAAAAAACGATTTCAACTCCTGAAATAGAGCTTTTTATTCAATAAAATTCGATTATGCGCACCCAGTTTTATATTATTTCGACTATTTCCCTATTGATATCCCTTGCCCTTGGATTTTTTCTGAGTTCAAATTGGTATGTAGTTTCTGCAATTGTTTTGGCATTTACTATTCTGGGATATTATGACATTTCCCAGACACATCATACTGTTATGCGTAATTATCCCGTATTGGGAAGATTGCGTTACGTGCTGGAGGAATTACGACCAAAAATGTACCAGTATTTTATCGAATCTGATATCGACGGACGTCCCTTTAACCGAGTGGATCGTTCTACTGTTTATCAAAGAGCAAAGGCGGTTCGTGATACCATCCCTTTCGGTACGCAACTGGACGTTTATGCCGAAGGATACGAATGGATCTGTCACTCCATTGCCCCAAAGGCTTTTGATACTCTAGATCATGACCCGCGGGTGATGATTGGAAATAAGGATTGTAAGCAACCTTATTCTGCAAGTATCCTAAATATTTCTGCAATGAGTTTTGGTGCCCTTAGTGCCGCCGCTGTTGAGTCTTTGAACGCCGGTGCCAAAATTGGAAATTTTGCACATAACACAGGTGAAGGTGGTTTAAGTGATTACCACTTAAAACACGGGGGAGATTTAATCTGGCAAATTGGCACGGCTTATTTTGGTTGCCGAGATGAACACGGAAATTTCAATCCCGAACTTTTTGCCGAGAAAGCAAAGCTGCCAAATGTGAAAATGATCGAGCTTAAGATTTCACAAGGTGCTAAACCTGGACACGGTGGTATCCTGCCGGCTGAGAAAAACTCAGCTGAAATCGCCAAGATCCGACACATCAAACCACATACTAGAGTTAATTCGCCACCATTTCACTCTGCTTTCAACAATCCATTGGAAATGGTCAAATTCATTAAAGAGCTGCGTGACTTATCTGGAGGCAAGCCTGTTGGGTTTAAATTGTGTATTGGTTATAAGAGTGAATTTATTGGCATCTGCCAAGCTATGGTTGAACTGGATATTTATCCAGACTTTATTGCGGTTGACGGTGGTGAAGGTGGAACTGGAGCCGCTCCTCCAGAATTCAGTAATTATGTAGGTGCTCCATTAATAGATGGACTTGATTTTGTCCATAACATCCTAAGAGGGATGGGTATCCGTCAGCATATTAAAATAATTGCTTCGGGTAAAATTACATCTGCCTTTCACGTGGCACGTGCTATTGCTTTAGGTGCAGATTCCTGTTATCAGGCCCGCGCCATGATGTTGGCATTGGGATGCATCCAGGCCTTATTATGTAACACCAACAAGTGCCCTACGGGAATAACCACTCAAGATCCAAAATTGACAAAAGGATTGGTGCCCGAGGATAAAAAAGTACGAGTGGCCAATTATCACGAAAAAACCATTAAGAATTTCGTAGAACTTTTGGGTGCTTCTGGACTGGACGAAACCAAAAATCTGACCCGTTCTCATATTTATCGTCGTATTTCTTTTAATGATATGATAACTTATGAGGAACTGTTTCCTTCCATTAAACCAGGCTGCATGTTAAACGGTGAGATTCCAGAAAAATATAAACTGGATTTTGCCTTTTCAGATATGACCCGATGGGGAGTGCACCCTGAGGTGGTATTTTAAAAAAGGAAATCTTACCTGAATTAATCTTGGCTTCTTTTGTAAACAATTTTCAAAATGTTTACGAAAGAAGCCATCTTTTTTGAAACTGTTTGATTTGAGTGATGATAGGGCAAACTGATAAATATCAGTTTTATGAAATAGTGGTAAAAAACATTCAATTCTATTTATCCTTAATCTAAATAAGCAGTAAATTTGCACTCAAATAAAAAAAATCAAAATCTATGAAAAAATTAGTTTTATTAAGTGTTATTGTTTTTGGATTAATACTAACCTCATGTTCCAATGATGATAATGATGATGTTATTAAGGAGGAGGTAACTCTTGAAGGCGATTGGAGGGTAACCAATATCGATTTTTCAGTTATGACCGAAGGTGGGTTTCCTGCCAGCGATGCATGTATCTGGGAACTGGTAACTGGTTTTGAATTCCATGCCGATAAATCTTTTTATTATATTTTAGGTGATCTTGACAGGCCACTATTCGACCCATACGCTCAAGATTATTGGACTTGGTCTGGTGATACAGATGGATTTACCATCAACCAAACCAATCCAAGAAACCCACCGTATAGCTTCGCTCTAACTCCCGTACAGATTGGGATCGACAATACTGGAGATAAACCAGTATTAACTTTTGAGGCCGAATTATCAAATGGTTCCTATGCGTCTTTCAGATTGGTAAAAGAAGCAATCGACAAAACTAAATTCCCAGCAGTTACAGACCCTGATGGAAATACGTACCAGTGCGGTTTTTTTGATTAAATAAGTAAAATACAATTAGAATAAGGTTCTTTTCCAGAACCTTCAATATTCAATCGGGCGCATCTCAATCTCCTATCTAATATGATCGGAAAAGTTGCGCTCGATTAAATATATAACAAGCGCTTTAATTATCTCCCCTTTCTATGCTAAGGAATTTTTCGGCACTTTTCTTACTTCTTTTTGTCCAGATTACCTTGGCCCAGAATACCGAGATAATCCGGGGAAAAATAATAAATTCTCTAGATGAACAATTGGAAAACATAACCATTCATCTTGTAGAAACCAATACCGTAGTGCAGACGGATAGTGAAGGAAAATTTATTTTTAAAAACCTCGCACCTGGAATTTACAATTTGTTTGCTGTTTATGATGGATTCAATTTTCCAGTAGAAACAGTGGTAGTTGTTTCCGGTTCTGTTTCGGAGGTAATTCTTCATTTAGGTACGATGAATTATAGCTTAGAAGAAGTGATGTTGCAAACACTCACCGTCAGCGAAAAATTAAAAAACAGCGCCATTAAAGCAGATGTTATTCCGGTGGAAGCAAATACGAGACGAGCCAACTCTGTTGAGGATTTAGTCAACAAAAGTCCGGGGGTGAAAATTAGAAATGTTGGCGGTCTTGGATCTGCGAGCAATATTATCGTGGGAGGATTTTCCGGGAATGCCGTAAAGTTTTTATATGATGATATTCCAATAGACTATATGGGTTCCAACTTTGGATTGACCAAAATTCCCACTAACGCCATCAGCCGAGTAGAAGTTTATAAAGGGGTTCTACCTACAAAAATTGGAGTAGATGCATTGGGAAGTGCAATTAATATTGTTCCAAAAACCAGTACAAAAACATCAGGAACGGTTTCGTATGAAACTGGGTCTTACAACACGCATATCGCCACTGCGAATGCAAATATCAAGTTGAATAAAAACTTATTCCTAGGGATCAACAGCTTCTATAACTATTCAAAAAATGATTATAAGGTTGATAACCTTCCTTATAAAGATCCAGGTACCGGTCAGGTTACTTATATCCGTGAACGGTTGTTTCATAATGGATTTAACCAACACTCACTAGAATTCTCGCTACAAGCACGGGAATTGACCTGGGCGGATTTAATTGAGCTTAAAGTGAATTCTTATGGATTGGAAAAAGATATTCAAAACGATCAATTTTCAAGAGCGCGGCCTTTCGGTGAGGTTTATAGAAAGGAACATGGCAATTTTATTCCGTCGCTTAAATACAAAAAACATTTTTTTGAAAACAAACTGAGTTTAAACCAGTTTTTGGTCTATAGCAATCTTGATTTTGAGATTTTCGATCAGGCAAAGAATGTTTATTACGATTGGAAAGGGATTTCACATAAAACAAATTCAGGGTCTGAAATGGGAAATATTCTCCTTAAAAATGGCTACCTTCATAACAGCTTTGAACAGTTTACTTCCCGGACCAATCTCAATTACTTGATAAACAATTATTTCCAGATAGAATCGAATACCGTTTTAAGTCTCTATAACCGAAAATCTAATACCGGGGATTTAAATCCAGAAGGAACAGATTATGACAAAGTTATAACCAATCTTGCTTTGAATTCACAGTTTTTCGATCAAAAGTTGGAATCGAATACACAGCTAAAATATTTATCCGGTCACTTTGCAGGACAATATAATGCCTCTGATAATCCATTGGAAAACGATATTGTGGACAGAGAAGTGACAAACAGTGGAGTTAGTTTTTCACAAGCATTGAAATACAACATAAATCCCAACAGCTATATTCGGGCTTCGTACGAAAACACTTTCCGCCTGCCAGAACAACAGGAATTGTTTGGCGACAACAATTTTATAATAGCAAATTATGAATTGACTCCAGAGGAAAGCAGGAATATAAACTTGGGATATACGTATGCCACAATAAAATATGGATTTGAAATAAATACCTACTACCGGAATACCCAGAATTTAATCCGTCTAAAAGATCTAAACCAATATCAGGCGAAATATCTTAATCTTGACAACGTTAAGGGGTTAGGCGTCGAGTTACAGGCTAATTATGAACCAGTCGATAATTTATTATTATCTGGAAATTTAACTTGGAATGATTTCCGTCTTCAATCATCAAGAGATAAATATTTAAACAACCAGCATTTTAAAGATGCACGCGTGGCCAATATGCCATTCTATTATGGAAACCTAAGCGCTTCTTATAACCTGAAGGAAATATTAAAGCTTACGAGTGATTTTTCTTTTTTCTGGGATTATTCATACGTACACCAATATTATCTCGATTATATAGAAAAGCAGTTTGAACCGGATGGATTTCTAGGCCTGTTTGGCACGTCAAAAATCAATACCAGTAGGATAATCCCTAATCAACATACCCATAATGCTGGTTTTATCTATGTTCGTGACTTTACCAAACAGAGTGTATCTTTTAGTGCAGAGCTTAAAAATATTTTTGATGCCGACATTTATAACGAATTCAAAATGCAGAGTCCAGGCAGACATTTTAGAGTTAAAATAACTTTTAGTTTCTGAGTTTATGAGGTTTTCAATAGTAAATAAGGTTTTTTGTGCATTGCTCTTTTTGATATTGAGTTCTTGTCACGTGGACAACCTGGATGATCAGAACAAAAACCCGAAAACCGATTATTCATCCTTTAATTACGTTTTAGCAACTGAAGATGCCTCCACGGCCGATATCACCCGTTTTTTTAGTTTTAACCTTGCTGGTATTGACAGAAATAAAACATACGACCTAATTCAGGATAACGGCATATTTATCAATTCTGATCCATCTACCTCTTCGGGACATCATTCGTTCAAAAATTTCATTTTTAGTATGGCCAAAGATAAAAATGGCTACTCCTCCACTCCAGGCCTTTTTAGACTTACCCTGAATACTTCAAATCAAATTTTTATTGATAGCGAAATATATATTGGAAAGGAAAATCTGTTCCCTTCGCGTAAATTGGCATTGGTTAACGACCATCTTGGTTTTTATTATAATGAAGACAGTGGCGGACAGACCATTCAATCCTTCGATCCGTTGACAATGACATTAAAAGAGGAATTGGACCTCCGCCCTTTCATTAAATCCTTTCGTCCCGATGCCGCATTTGAAGATGAATTCGGGAACAATTTAGTTAGAACAGGTTCTTTGGTTATGGATTATAAAGAGGACAAACTTTATGTAAGTGTCGTTTTTCTGGAAGATCCCAGTTTTAATCTAATTGCAGAATCGGAAGAGAATTTCTATTTGGCCGTAATAGACATTCCCAGTTTTAGTTTTGAGAAAATAATCCAATATCACGGTGCAAAAACTGTTGGATTTTTTGTTTCAGAAAACAATTCCACAGTCAAGGACGAAGCTGGAAATCTTTATTTCTGTTCTTGGGGCTGGAACCAGTTCAACAAACATAACCCTTCAAAAGTTTTTAGGATTAAAGCGGGCGAAACGGAATTTGATCCAAATTGGGAAATCGATATTGAATCCTTGTTTGGTGAAGGTAGGATTGCACAGTCTATTGCTTCGTACAATAACAAATTGTATTTACATATTTCCCAAGAGCCTTATCTTTTCGAATCCAGTGAGGAAGTAGAAACCAGAAATGGCTTAAAACTGTCCTACTACGAGTTTGACACCAATTCGCCAAACAGTTATACGAAACTAGATATTCCTTCATCCAATCCATCTTCACGTATGAATGTATTCAACATTGTTGACGACAAGTTGTTTATGGCAGTTCCCAATGCAATTTCCCCGAACTTTAATGGCGTGTATTCAATTGACCGAAGTGGAACTATTATGAAGGAAATGCAGATAGCTAATAAATATAGACCGACGAGGTTTTATAAGTTGGGGAATTGAATTATACTTAAACACAAATAAAAAAGACCAAACAGAACTTTTACTTCATTTGGTCTTTTAAATGAAAAACTTTTAAAAAAAAATCAAGTATTCAAAGTAAAGAACACAAACTTGGAACTTAGAACTTCGAACCTGGAACTCGCAACTTAAAACCCAAAACAATCCTCCAGCCCTTAGTCCTCAACCTCTTCCAAGGCACGTTTTGATTTTCTGTAGATATAATTTGGATAAATATTACGTTTTGCGAAACGATTGAGTTTATCGCTGTTTACCATCTTAATATAAAGTAATCTGGTAACTCCAAAATACTCGTAGGTTGACCCATCCAAATAATTAATTTCCAAGACCATACCCTTGTGCTGGAAATCGGCAATACCTGAATTGTTGATGGTTTCTTTATATTCCTCCAAATTGGCAGCTTTGGTTTCGGGAGCAATACTTACCAAAAAATGATATCCATCTATTATTTTACGGCTGTTAACTTCTGCTTCTTCTTGAAGGGCATCTCCATCTTGAAATTTATCTGGGTGCCATTCTTTTACTAAATTCCGATAGCTGGTTTTAAGGGTTTTTAAATCTATTTGCTTTTCAACCCCAAAGAGTTTTTTGTATTCGTTGATACGTCTCATCTATTAATTTCTATTTTATAAAGAGAAAAATGAATCCGATTTATGCATTGATTTATAATTCGGTATGTTCCATTTTTCGAGGGCGCGAAAGTACGGTATTTTTATGAATAAATTAGAAATACTTTGAAGAAGGCATTTAAACTAATTCAGTTTTGTCCGGGAAAAGATACAGGACCCGCCCGTACCCAAAAGGCACTTTCGGGCAAGTCGCTTCGCTAAAGGAACCATGAACCACAACTAAAGCGTACAAACATTGGAGATATGACTCTTAAAAGTTAAAGAAAGTCGAAATTATGATATTTCGGTTTTGTTCCTAAACAAATTGAAAAAGAGTGTCATATTACGGAATCTCCCGAAAGTCTTTATTGGTCTGACTTCTACGGGATCATCCAATTTTAATAGGACAACAATGAAAAATAAGGCGATAGCCCAAATCCTTAAGGGTCAGAATATTCAAATTAATGATAATCATTCGGCTCAATATGGATTAAAACCTGACCCAAATTGGGGATTTTCTTTTTTAAATAATCCTTTAGCTGATGCGAAATATCATGACCTACCCTAACTGTGACTTCACTATCGACCATGGCGTGCAGATCTACGTGGAATTTCATTCCAGACTTTCTAATCATACATTTTTCCGTTCCCAAAACTCCTGGCACTTCCATTGATCTTTCTCTGATTTCTTCTATTAAATCATCATAAAGTTGCTCGTCCATTATCTCGCCCAACGCTGGCCTTAAGATTAAATAACTGTTATATAGAATAAATGCGGAGGCGAACAATGCTGCCCAATCATCGGCATTTTCGTAACCCTCTCCCATTATTACCGCAACGGAGATTCCGATGAAAGCCATTATAGAGGTAATCGCGTCACTTCTGTGGTGCCAGGCATCTGCTCTAAGCGAGGTGCTATTTGTCTGTCTGCTTTTTCTTATTACTATTTGAAAAGAAACTTCCTTCCAAATAATAATAACCGCCAGAACTATTAGCGTCCATGCTTTAGGAGCCGCATGCTGGGTTTGGATGTTTTGAATACTCGTGTAAGCAATTAACGTAGCCGAAATAACCAAAAATGCCACCACTCCAAAGGTTATTAAAGGTTCGATTTTTCCGTGACCATAAGGATGGTTATCGTCTGCAGGTCGCTTGGCATATTTAAATCCTACCAAAACCAAAAATGAAGAGACAATATCCGTTGTAGATTCTATAGCATCTGCAATAAGGGCATACGAATTCCCAAAGAATCCCGCGAGACCCTTTATTATAGCCAAGCAGGTATTGGCTATAATACTGAAATAAACTGTCCGTATGGCGGTTTGTTCATTATTCATCTAAACCATTAAAGTAATTTCCATCAAAGATAACTCCATTCTAAAAAACCTCGACCTTCTATGCTTTAAAGAATAATTTCAGAATAAAAATCGGACGCAAAAAATATTTCAGTAATTTCGAACCCAAACTTAATTCCATGCAAAACCTCCTATTTTTTTTAAGTATTTTCTTCACCTTTTCTTGCTTTTCCCAAGATTATAAACCGTTGTTGGACAATTTTAACGAATGGCAATTTACTTATTGCTATACGGGATGCCTAACCGATATGTACCGTACAGATGGAGATACCTTAGTGGATGGAAAAGCATATAAAATTCTGGATGGTTACCATTATATCTCCCGAACATTCCTACTTCGGGAAGAAGTGGAATCACGAAAGGTGTATTTGAACTTGGCGGCTGCAAGCGGAAACACAGAATATCTTTTATATGATTTTTCCTTGAATGTTGGAGATTCTATCGACATTAAAAATCCGATCACTCCTTTTCCTGCTGATGGTGGATTTTATAAAGTTGATTCAATCGTTCCAAGACCTTTGGTAGATGGAAACGAATACCGCCATTTTTATCTTTCCCCAACTCCAAGCAATCCCATAAGTTCAACCCCGGCTGTTTGGATAGAAGGAGTGGGCTCGCTATCCCTCATAAATGCTCCCGGAGGTTTTCCGAATATAAATGGCGTGGGAATCCTTACCTGTTTCTTTAAAAATGGAGAACTTTTCTTTTCAAAAAGAGAAGATTGTGAATCTATGATTTTAGGTACACCGCAAAATGCTCTAAATGATGTAATTGTTACTACCAACTTCAAGGATGGAAATTGTAGAATTTATAATGCCGAAAAAATTAGTTCCCTAGAAGTTTTTGATCTTAACGGAAGGAAATTGATCGCTTTAAAATCCGCGAATCAAGAAGAAATAACGGTAGATTTTTCAAAATTTCCCACAGGAACGTATTTCATCTTGGCACATTCAACCAATTTTGAAAAGAAAGTTTTTAAAGTACTTCATAAATAATACTTTAATATAAGAACAATATTTCTTCGTAAGATAAATAAAGGCGTAACAATTTCCCCCGGTTGCCTACTAACACAATTCAAACATCAACTATAAACCATCACAATATGCTTTCTATTAAAAACCTTAATAAAACCTATCCAAATGGGACACAAGCGTTAAACGACGTAAACCTTGAAATCCACAACGGAATGTTCGGACTATTAGGACCTAACGGTGCAGGAAAATCCACTTTAATGAGAACCATTGCCACTCTACAAGTTGCAGATAGTGGCTCCATTGAATTTGATGGAATAGACGTTTTTAGCCAACCGGAGGAATTGAGAAAGGTATTGGGGTATTTGCCACAGGATTTTGGGGTATATCCCAAAGTTACCGCAGAAATGATGCTGGATCATATTGCCAAAATTAAGGGAATCCACAGCACCGCTGATCGCAAAGCTTATGTAGCAGATTTATTAAATAAGGTGAATCTCTATAAATTCAGAAAAAGAAATCTGGGTGATTATTCTGGCGGAATGCGGCAGCGATTCGGAATCGCACAAGCGTTGATAGGAAATCCCAAATTAATTATCGTGGACGAACCAACCGCAGGACTGGATCCTTTGGAACGCAATCGGTTCCACAACTTATTGAGCGAATTGGGCGAAAATGCAGTGGTTATTCTATCTACCCACATTGTGGATGATGTGGTTAATCTATGTACGAATATGGCTGTATTTAATGACGGACGTGTGGTGGTTCAAGGACATCCACAGGAATTGACCCAATCGTTGAACAATAAAATTTACCGTAAACGAATTGAAAAAGACGAAATCGAAAGATATCAATCAGAATATACGGTGCTATCAACTTATTTGCGAAGTGGAAATATGAATGTGAATGTTTTCAGTGAAACCCATCCTGGAGAAGGTTTCGAGGCAGTCAGCAATAATTTGGAAGATTTTTATTTCTACAGTATTAACCAACCACAAACCGTATAATCATGTTAGAGATCTTTTTATTCGAACTGAAATATCGGTTTCGGCGACCTGCGACCTACATCTACATTGCGTTGATGTTTCTTATTCCACTTTTATTGAGCGTTTTTACTGATTCGGTTACGGCACAATATACCAACAGCCCCAATGCCATTGTTGGTATCTTGGGGGGAATGAGCATTATTAGCTTATTCTTTTATGCAGCTATTATGGGTGTAGCCGTGTATCGTGATGAGGAACATAGAACGGCACAGACTTATTTTACATTTCCCATTTCAGAAAAAAATTATATCCTGGGAAGGTTCTTCGGAAGTTTTACCATTGTAACCATTATGAACATTGCGGCTGTTTTAGGTGCAATTATCGGTTTCGGTATGGGCGCATTTTTAGAACGTCCAGATTACGGCACCTATACTTCCTTCGATTTTACCGCCTATTTTCAGCCCTTTATATACTTATTGACTTTCAACGCCTTTTTTATAGGAAGTTTGTTTTTCTGTTTAATGACGTTTTTCAAACGGATGTCGATTTTATACTTGGGAGGAATTGTAATCCTGATCCTAACCATCGCATCCGGGCAATTATTATCAAGCTTGGACACCGAATGGATGAGTATATATTTTGATCCTTTTGGTGAAAAAGCATACTCCTATATCACTAAATATTGGACGGTAGATGAGCTTAACAATAGCCAGCTATCACTCTCAGGGAAATTTGCTTTAAATAGATTATTATGGTTGGGAATTTCATTTTTGATTTTCTTTTTCACCTTATTTAAATTCTCTTATAAGGGATTTTTGACCACTTCAAAAAAGAAATCGGTTAAAGAAGGAAAAGAAGAATATGTTCCGTCTTCCTTTATCCCCAATATCACCCAGGTCTTTAATGCCGAAGCACGACGGGAAAATCTTCTTTCTTTAAGTAAAATCGAATTCCTTTCTATCGTAAAGGAAACCGTGTTTATCATCTTGATTGTAATAGGAATTATCGTTGCAGGATTTATCACCTTTCAATCCAATCAAATTTACGGCACTCCTTCCCTACCCTTAACCCGTTATATGGTGTCGCAGATTTCAGGTGGGCTTTCTTTGTTTTCGGTAATTATTTTGGTGATTTATGCTGGCGAAGCAGTGCACAGAACCAGACAGAACAAAACATTTGAATTCTATGATGCCTTGCCGGTTAGCAATTTTACCCTATATCTCTCAAAAATAATTGCATTAATGGGTGTCGCCGTGGTTTTGACATTATTGAATGTAGTTGTAGGAATTTTATACCAAACTTTTAACGGCTATTTTCATTACGAAGTGGATGTTTATTTAATTTTTAATTTCACTACAATTTTTCCCTCATATGTAATGACCGTGCTTTTGGCATTTTTTATCCACGTTTTGGTGAACAATAAATTCCTTGGACATTTTCTGGTTATTATAATTTATATAGGTCTTCCACTTCTCTTCACCCTAGCATTTAAAACAACAAATCCCCTAGTTATTTTTGGTGGTACTCCCAGCGGATTTTTAAGCGATTTAAATGGATTTGGTCATTACCTATTCGGTAGTTTTTGGTTAAATCTATATTGGATCCTATTTACAGGAATTCTGGCAACGATTGGCATCTTATTTTGGAATCGAGGTTTTCTTTCCTCGGCAAAAGAACGACTACAGATCGCAAAAAAACGCTTTAGCGGAAAAACATTGGGAATAATGCTGTTTTTTATCTTGGCTTTTGTTTCGGTAGGAGCTTATAGTTATTACAATTTAAAGGTTTTGAACCAGTTGGAAAATGGTGATTATAGCAACAGAATCAGTGCGGAAGCTGAGAAGAAGTACGCTAAATACATTGACAAGCCCCATATTCAAGTCATCGATCTAAAAGCGTTTATCGATATTTTCCCAGAAGAAAGAGATGTTGTGGCAAAGGGTGAATTTAAGGTGATCAACAACTTTGACACGCCTATTGACACCTTATTTATGGAGATTAAATTTCCTATTGCCGACACTAAAATCACAAAAGTGGTTTATAATGGTCAAGAGCTGGAACCTTTTGAAAGAGATGAAGACTATCGGGCTTTTATTTATAAACTGCCAGAAAGTTTGCAACCTGAAGAAACTGCTTCCTTGGTAATTGAAACAAAAGCTACGACCCACGGCTTTTCCTCAGATAGCGAAACTGCAATCTTGGGGAATGGTACATTTTTTAGGGATGATATTTTTCCTTCCTTTCATTACGAACGGGTTTTGTTGGAAAATGGAGCACGGAAAAAATATGGCTTGGAAGAACTAGATTATATTCTTTCATCAAGAACAGATAGTACGGCACTTCGTAAAAACTTATTTAATGAAGATGGCGACTATCTCCATTTTGAAGCGGTTGTAAGTACCAAAAAAGGACAAGTTGCCGTGGCTCCCGGAAAGCTGACAAAACATTGGGATGAGGATGACAGAAGTTATTTTCAGTATAAACTGGAAAATAAAACCGATTATTTCTTCAGTTTTGTTTCTGCGGCCTATGAAATTGAAAAAGATAGTTGGATAGCTCCGAGTGGGAAAAAGGTAGATATAGAAATCTACCATTCTCCAAAACACAATAAAAACTTGGAATATTTTATCAAAGGGATAAAAGTGGCGTTGGATTACAATTCGAAAAACTTTTTGGAATATCCATATTCGGTGATTCGTGTGATAGAATTTCCAGCCTATGCAACTTTTGCACAATCTTTTGCGACCACAATTCCGTACTCTGAGGACTTTGGTTTTGCGGCCGATTTTTCAAAAGCAGATAGCTATAATTATGCTTTTAGAATTACTTCTCACGAAGTAGCACACCAATGGTGGGGCCATATCGTAACTCCCAGCAAAACTTCCGGGGGAAATATTATTTCAGAAACCCTTGCGGAATATACTTCCTTAATGACGATGAAGCATGAATACGGGGAGAACGCAATCAAAACTTTCCTAAAAAGTTCATTGGATAAATATCTGGCAGGCAGAAAGTTCAGTTTTAAACCTGAAAGAGCCTTGATAGATGTAGAAACCGGTGGACATATTTGGTATGAAAAAGGTTCTATGATTATGTACGATCTTCAAGATGCCATGGGCGAGGATGTACTCAATAAAGGATTAAAAAACTTTATGAATGAATATAAATACAATGAAAAAGGCTTTTATCCCACTTCGGAAGATTTATATAAAGCGATTCACGCCGTAACGCCCGATTCCCTTAAATATAAAATTGATGACGGTTTTAAGGAAATTGTACTTTATGAAAACAGGGTTATGGATGCCAAAACAAAAGAATTGGCAAATGGAAAATGGGAAACCACTTTTACCGTAAATAGTCAAAAAATCTATTATGATAATACGGGACGAGAAGAGAAAATTGACAATAAGAAAAACCTTGTCGATATAGGTTTATTCGGCGAAGATATCGTGAATAACGAGGGTGTCACCATAAAAAATCCTTTGTATTTTGAATTGAAATGGTTAAAGCCGGGAGATAATACTTTTACGATAGTCACCGATAAAAAACCATTAAAAGCCGGGATTGATCCTTATAATAAGTTGATTGACAGAAATTCGGATGATAATTTGAAGACGGTGGAATAGGAAGGGGTTCAGGTTTCAAGTTCCGAGTTTTACGGAAAAGATTAAATACCAACAAACCTAAAATATTCCAACAACACAGCGTCATTGACCGTTGAAGGTGTAAATATCTCCAACAAAGACGGACCGTTTTCTGAGCCGAAAAAATCCTTCACTTTTTCTCTTAAATCCTCTTTGTCATTGATGACTGCATAATTAAAACCAAACATTTCCGAAAGTTGCTTTGCGCTTAGGCTATGTTTGGTTTCAAAATAAGTGTCGAACAATTCTGAATCTTTATCTCCTGGGAGAATTCTGAAAATACCCCCTCCTCCATTATTGACAACCACAATTTTGAAATTACTTGGAATACAATCATTCCATAAACCGTTGCTGTCATAAAAGAAACTGAGATCGCCAGTTAAAAAAACGGTAGGCAATTTTGAAGCATAGGCTGCTCCTACTGCCGTGCTTGTGCTACCGTCAATCCCACTAGTCCCCCGATTGCAGAAAACCTCAACCGAACTGGGAATATCGAAAAGCTGTGCATAACGGATTGTAGCGCTATTGCTCAATTGAAGTTGAATATTTTGGGGAAGTTCACTTAGCACCGTACAAAAAACCATAAAATCAGAATAGGGAATCTGAGTTTCATAAATTTCGTGCCGGGCTAATCGATAATTTTTAATTTGAAGCCAGTGCTTTTTATATTCAGACGCTACTTCTACTGTCTTCGGAAGGAATTCAGCACAAAACTCATTTATGCTTCCTTTAAAATGCTGATCCAATGCAAAAAAAGTATCGTATGCTCTTTTGGAATCTATGTGCCAATGGGTTTTGGGGGGAAAGGTCCGTAAAAATGACTTTATCTTTTTGGAAACTATCATTCCTCCGAAAGTGAGCAAAACCTCAGGCTGTAACAATTTAAAATCATCTTCGGTGAGCGGAGCAATCAGTTGATCAATAGCCGAAATAAAATTCGGATTATGGAGGTTAGACGTGGTTTCGGTCAAAACCAAAACACTTTCGTCATTTGCAAGTTGTTCTACAAACCTTTGCTCCAAACTATCGGGAGCTAAAACTCCTACAAGGATCATTTTTCGTTTACTGCTGTTCCATTGCTCCACAAAATCCGTAAACACTTCTTGAGAAATATTTTCTCCGGAAGAAATTATCGGCAATCTTGGTGGTACATTCTGCGGCCATACCAATTGATGCTCGGTGGTTTTATAAAGAGGTTCAGAAAACGGAATATTTATATGCACAGGACCATTAAGCTCATAAGCAGTATTCAGGGCAATGTTTATTTCTGTTTCATTATGCACCTGAAATTCCTCTCCTTCTTTACAATTGGCACTGTATAGAATAAGGTTTTCAAATACATTTTCCTGGCGGATGGTTTGCCCATCTCCTATGTCTATAAATTCGGCAGGTCTGTCTGCGGAAAGGACCACTAGCGGAATATCGCTATAAAAGGCTTCTGCAATAGCTGGATAATAATTCAGCAACGCCGAGCCAGAAGTACAAACAACCGCAACGGGTTTTTTAAGTTGCTGCGCCATTCCCAAGGCGAAGAAAGCCGCACTGCGTTCATCGACAACGCTAAAACATTTAAATTTGGGATGTTCGCCGAATCCGATGGTTAACGGAGCATTACGGGATCCAGGAGAAATAACGATATGATTGATGCCCTTTTCCAAGCATAATTGTACAAGGGTCTGCGAGAGTAATTTTGTGGAGAATTTCATTAAAGCAAAGGTACGAAGACGCGCAAAATTTTAAAGCATTGGCTGCAATACTTGTAGCATAGTCTGCATTTTATTTTGGGTTTCCTTCCACTCCTCTTCTGGATGAGAATCTGCCGTGATTCCTCCACCTACAAAAATAGATGCCGTTTCATTTTCAATTTTCATACATCTTAAATTGACCATTAACGTGGCAGAAGCGTTATCTTCTTCAATGGGACCGAGAAAACCAGTATAAAATTCGCGTGGATATCCTTCGTTTTCAATAATATAATCCCTGGCATATTTTTGAGGCGTACCGCAAATAGCAGGTGTAGGATGCAATGCCCAGGCAATCTTGGCTAGAGCTCCCTCCTCTTCACCCAATTTTCCCGAAATATCTGTACAAAGATGTAAAAGCGAACCAGCGCGATGATTTCGGGTTTCAGAGACTTCAATGTCATTTACAATTCCGTTTAGATTTTCTAAAATTGCTTCAGTCACGAAATGCTGTTCCTCCATTTCCTTTTTACGCCAAGTAATCTCTCCCGAAGTGTATGGCTGGGTTCCTGCCAATGCCATGGTTCTAAATTTGTTCTGTTCAATATTGACAAGGATCTCAGGCGTTGCTCCACACCAAATTCCCGTTTTGGGATGAAACCAAACATATCTAAATGCGGTTGGATAAGCAGAGAAAAGACGTTCTACCAAACTTGCTATCGAAAAATCGGAAAGTTGAAAATCCTTCTTTCGTGATACGACAATCTTTGCTGCATCCCCTTTTTGGATGGTGTCTATTGTTTCAGAGATAAATTCTTCATAAGCAATTCGATCGCTTTCCAATTCTGAAACTTCAACCCGCTCCTTCTCTATTTCAGAAATTTTAAAATATGTTTCAAAGCTTTCTGATTCGTTTTTAGGAATAAGATAACTTTCCAAACGACTATCAAATGGAGATAACACAAAACCGTTATTGCTCAGAGAATCGTCGATATATAAGTTGTCGTTTTGCTGACAATAACAGCGAACAGTTTCACTGCTTGTTTTAGAAAAAATCACAAAGGGCAGTTTTTTCTCGTATTGCAGAGAAACTTTTTCAATCAGGGTCTTGAAATCCATCAATTGCGTTTTGGGAGAGTAATGGTGGTGAGTTTTACTAGGGAAACCAAGTCACCTTCTTCATTGGTGATCTTTATCTGCCAAAGTTGGGTGGTGCGACCTTTATGAAGAATACTGGCGTGCGCATATACATAGCCATCGCGTACACTTTTTACGTGATTGGCAGAAATTTCCAAACCACGGATAACGACTTCATCAGAATTTAAAAAGATAAATGCTCCCGCGCTGCCTACACTCTCTGCCAAAGCTACGGAAGCACCTCCGTGTAAAACTCCATCGGGTTGGTGGATTCTTGGGGTTACGGGCATTCGGGCTACCAAAAAATCATCACCCACATCGGTAAACTCGATATCTAGAGTTTCCATAAGGGTGTTTTTGCACATATTGTTGCAGGCAGTAAGGATTTCTGATTTGGTCATTTTTTGGGGTTTGGGATTGGGTGGTAAAAATACGAATTGGGATTTAGAATAGGGAGTGTTATTAAATGAGCGACTTTTCGGAGTAAGCAATTTCATTTTATATGTTAAAATTAATTATGGAAAATAAGTAACCGGTTTAACAAAGTATAAGTTTAGATAATCGCATTCAAAAGCAGACGAGAAAAGGTATTGGAAGATTCCATTATTTTAGCATTAAATAATCGATTGCTTTTTGTCTAATATTGCTATAAACCGATTTATAATCATCTTCAAGACAATAAATAAAGAATGGCCTATCTGGGCCATCCTTTGATATTTCCTTCATATTCCTCTTTTGAATTGTAATACTAAATCCAGAATCCTCATCAAATTTCTTGATTATATTTTCTAATTCAAGTAAACTTTGAGTGAAGGTTAATTTTAAAGAAAAGAAATTTTTGTCTTCATTTAATTCCTTTTGCAATTTATTTTGAGTTAATACCAAATATGGATTAGAATTAAATTCTGCTTGGTAAATGGATCCCCATACTTTTTGCATTCTATATGGATACTCCTCATCGGTTTGACTTCGGATCCCAATAATCTGAATTGAACAAAATTCAACAAGATTTACCCAATTATTTTCAGTAGCGAATGCTAACAATTCCGGTAAAACTTTTGAAAGCTTTTCATCTTCGTTCGATAACCTAATTATAAAATCTGAGGTTTTTATCTTTTGTTCTGAATTAACTTTGAAATTTGGAAGGCTATCTAGCCATTTGCCAATATGAATGGACTCTAGTCCAGAAGCTTCGGTATTAGAAGTTCCATTTCTGAAATAAAACTTTCCAGGTTCTAAACCTTTCATTTTCGTTGTTGGCGATAGTGGAACTTCATACTTGGTCACTGGAAATTCTAAAATTCCAAATAGTTTGCTTTTATAAGAAAGTGTATAATATTTAAAGCCTGGTGATGGAAATATTTTTGTTCTAGCCTTTTCTTGAAGAATTGAATCATCAATATTTTCCGAAATTCCTAATAAATCTAGAGAGCTATCCCCCATTTCTTTTATACCAAAAATTATATATGATGTTTCATTTCTTACTGTATTGCAAAAGGAAAGTATGTCTTTAATAAATTTTGAAGTTCCATCCTGATGATTCTGAAAATCGTAAAGTTCCTTTTTGAAATCCAAAACCGAACTTTCAGATTTCGATAATAATTTCTCAAATTCTATAACGGTAAGCATTGTTTATGATTTCTATTGAGGTTTGGAATTAAACATAAGGAGTTTTGAAAGAAGTTTTAAAAAAATAATAGGTTTTCTCTTCATGCAGATACTGAAGGTTATTTGGGTTTTAAAATCTGAGGACTTTTGATAATAACATTCTGCATCATCACCTTCTTCAAAACCCGTGTTGAATTATTCTGCGACCGTCTCTTTTCTGTACAAATAAACTTCTATATCAATTATTGAAGGTTCCATAGTCTTTTTAATCCCTTACTTTTGTAAACATACAAAATTGAACCCCACAAAATGAGCATCGAAAAACAGGTCTCCTACACCACTTCAAATAGCTATTCCACCCTAAATTCCTTCACCGAAAAGACGAAAAACGTCTGGATGGTTTTTCACGGCTTGGGCTATTTAAGCAAATACTTCATTAATTATTTCTCTGAACTCAATTCTGAAGAAAATTACATAATTGCGCCTCAAGCACCCTCCAAATACTATCAGGACAAACGCTTTAAACATGTTGGTGCTTCTTGGTTGACTAAGGAAAACACCATAATGGAAACTGAAAACGTACTTAATTATGTGGATGCAGTATTTGAAAACGAAATTACAGATGAAATTCCCAATCTAATCGTATTGGGATATTCTCAGGGAGTTTCAATCGCTGCACGGTGGATTGCGAAACGAAAAATTCAATGCAATATGCTGATTCTCCATTCAGGAGGTATTCCAGTGGAGCTGAAACCAGAGGATTTTGAATTTCTAGATCCTACTGCTAAGGTTATTTATCTTTATGGCGACAAAGACCAATACGTTACCGAAGCACGAAAAACCGAGGAACAATTAAAAGGAAGTAAACTTTTTAAAGACCGATTAAAAATAGAAGTGTTTGAAGGAATTCACAAAGTGAACAAGGAATTTCTGATGAAAATTTCCAAATGGGATTTTTCCAAATAACATTTCTTGAAATTTGGTGGCTCAAGTCGAATAAGCGATACCTTGTTTTGTTATTTTGTTTATTACCAGAGCGATGGCACCATCTCCGGTGACATTGCAAGCGGTACCAAAACTGTCCATAGCGATGTACAGGGCGATCATAAGCCCAATCATTTCTTCGTTAAAACCTAACATAGACTGCAACAAAGCTATCGCCGCCATAATCGCACCTCCGGGAACTCCTGGAGCTGCGATCATCGCAATTCCTAACATAGCTATAAATCCGGCAAATAGCGTGAAGGTAAATGGCATGCCTTCCAAAATCATTAATGCCATTGCGCAGGCGGTTATTTTCATGGTACTTCCAGACAAGTGTATGGTGGCACATAAGGGAATTACAAAACCTGCGATTTTATCGGAGACGCCATTCTTTTTGGTCTGTTCCAAGGTCACGGGAATCGTTGCTGCCGAAGATTGGGTTCCTAGGGCAGTAAAATAGGCAGGCATCATATTCGCCAACAAGCGGATGGGATTTTTCCCCACAATTGAGCCGGCTATTAAGTATTGTATTAGCAACAAGCCGATATGAAGAGCGAAAATAACCCCGATTATATTGAGAAAAACAGAGAGAATGGAATATACTTTTCCGCTATAGGCCATGCTTGCAAAAATTCCCAAAATAAAGAGTGGCAAAAGCGGAACAATCACATTTTCTATCAATTGCATTATGATGACTTGAAAATCCTTGACCACGGATTTCAAACTTGATTTTTCCTGATAGGATAACCCTAAACCAATTACAAATGCCAAAGCCAAAGCCGACATTACATCTAAAACTGGCGGAATTATTATACTGAAGTAAGGCGTTAGTTCCTTCCCAGTTTCGGCAATTTGGGCAGTAGCATCTACTTGAGAAGCCAATAGGGATGGAAATATGCTTGAAGCAGCAAAATAAGTCATAAAACCTGAAAAAAGTGTAGATCCATAAGCTATGGCAGCAGTTATTAAAAGTAACTTTCCTGCCCCCTTCCCAAGATCCGAAATGGCTGGCATAATCAATCCCATAATAATCAGTGGAATTGCAAAATTCAGGAATTGACCAAAGAAAGCATTGAAAGTTGTAAAAATTCTATTGACGGATTCGGGGAGATAAAGTCCGAAGATTATTCCGAAGACAATTGCTAGAAAAACCCTGAAAAGTAGATTGGAAAATAAGCGCTTCATAGATGACAGTCGTTAGGTGAAACTATGCACTTAGGTGCAAAACTTTCAGGTTGGAAAAATAATCTCGCCATAAGAGTTATTAAGTTATAGATTATTAAGTTATTAAGACGTGAGTTATTAAGTTATAGATTATTAAGTTATTAAGACGTGAGCTATTAAGTTATTGATTATTAAGTTATTAAGACGTTCACTCTAAACAACTGAAAAACTGAGTAACTGAGTAACTGAGTAACTGAGTAACTGAATAACTGGGTAACTAGGTAACTGAGTAACTGAGTAACTTAATAACCTAATAATGGTTTGTAATTTCATTGCGTTTTAAACCCTTCGATTTTTCAATCCATAGTGGTTTTGCTATAAAACTTTTGCATTTTCATATTTCAGAATTGCGAATATACGTGGAAAGGCATAAACAGCATATCCAGCCGAGCCTATATTATCGTCAAATGAAAAGAAATCTGAAGAATTAAAGGTTAAGCCCTTTCGTTCTCCTCCAAATCCTTTCGCAAATCCAATCTGCGAAGCTTTGGAAGTGCGGCACCTGTACCCACCACTGTAATCAGGGTCATTACGCCACCGAAAACCACGGCTGTAACTGTTCCCATCAATTTTGCGGTAAGGCCACTTTCAAAAGCTCCTAGTTCATTTGAAGATCCTACGAACATGGAATTGACCGAAGCCACCCGCCCACGCATTGCATCGGGTGTGCGAAGTTGTAAAATGGTCTGACGAATAATTACTGAGATTCCATCTGTTGCTCCGCTTAGGAACAAAGCTACAACCGAAAGCCAGAACCAAGTGGAAATACCAAAAACGATAATACAGATCCCAAATCCGAATATCGCGGCCAGAAGTTTTAATCCTGCATTTTTATTAAGCGGAAAATATGCTGAGGTAAACATAATTACCAAAGCACCAACCGCCGGTGCGGCCCGTAAAATTCCGAAACCTTCAGAACCAACTTTCAAAATGTCCTGGGCATAGATTGGAAGCAAGGCCACTGCTCCTCCAAAAAGTACGGCAAACATATCCAAGGTAATAGCACCTAAAATAACTTTGGTATTCCAGACATATTTCACTCCTTCCTTTAAACTCTGCATTACCGGCTCTCCAATCTTTGGATTCAGAATAGGTTTTCGGGGAATTCTGAAAAGCAGGATCAGCGCAATCAGGGAAAAAGCAAAAACAAAACACATAGACCAATGCACACCAATCCAATGAATAAAAAATCCAGCAGTAGCGGGACCGATTACTGCACCCATCTGCCAAACCGAACTACTCCAAGTAGCGGCATTTGGATATACGCGTTTTGGAACTAATAATGAGAATAAAGAAAAAATTGTCGGACCCATAAAAGCACGCACGATTCCGCCCAGAAAAACTAAAAAATAAATTGCATATAATGTAGTATTCGTATCCAAACCGCCAATAATCTTAGGCCAAGTAAGAAGAAAAAGTCCGAGACTGACCACAGAAAAGCCCAAGATGCATTTTACTAGCAACCCCCGTTTCTCCCGTTGATCCACAATATGACCGGCAAATAAAGCCAAGGAAACAGCTGGAACCACTTCCACAAGACCAATTAGTCCTAGTAAAAGCGGATTTTTTGTTATGCTATAAACTTCCCATTCAATTACTACAAATTGCATAGTCCAGGCAAAGACCATTGCGAAGCGAAGGAATAGAAAAATATTGAACTCCCTAAACCGTAATGCCGCATAGGGGTCATTTTTCTTCATTGGAAAGAATTAAGCAGCTGGGATAATGAGGAACGTTTTATTACGAATGAACGCCTCACTAATCTTTAAATTAAATTGAAGATAGCGATCGCGTATAGGTAGAAGCGCACAAATCGAAGCAGACCAAACAAAAGGAATTTGGAAAATTTGTAGTGGATCATTCCCGCAGCCATACTGGTCATGGAATAAGGTATCGGCAACAATGCGCCTACTACGATCAAGAAACCTCCCCATTTTCGGATATGCTTGAGATGTTTTTTCATACTTCCTTCCAAATAGGCGTATACTCTTGGAATGGTAAATATCCATTTGCCAATAAAGTAGGAAATAATCCCGCCCAAATAAGACATAAGTGCCAATAAGGATAGATACAGAATAGGCTCTGGCATTTTATTGCTCCAGGCAATAAAAATTTCGGGAGGAACCAATCCCAATAAAGATTCGGATGCAAGAAAAACCAAAAGAACGTTTATTGGCGCATATCTTTCGGTAACATAGGTAAAAAGTTGTCCAAAATCCACAACATATGCATTCAATAAAATCAATATTCCCACCACAACCAATATTGGAGGAATTGCCTTTTTAAGGCTTTGCCCCACAAAGGAATAGAATCCTGTGTATTTATAATACAGGTGGGTACGTTTAAGCTTGTTCGTTTCGGATTTACGCACGGTATTCATTACAATTCAAAAATGAGGATACTTATAGGGTTAATAGTGTGGCAAATATAAGATGAAGTCTACACTCCCACAATATAATACGTTCGCAACATCGGTTAAACCTGTGTTAAACATTTATATTCAGGAAATTTGCCTCTCCCCCATTTCCGAAAAAGTTAAAATTAAGCCAAATTACTATATTGCATAACATAGTACTGTAACAAATCTTTTTGTCCTGCGTCTTTTAGTTATAACCCAATAAATAAATTCAAAATGAAAACTCAAGACAAACACCACGTGATCTCAAAAATGACAACCTCAAAATTATACTACTGGAATAGCTTAAGAAGATTTAGGTAATCCGGTAGGAAACAAACAGGAAAAAAAGAAATTAATAGAAGTATAGAATAGTTATATCAAAAAACAAGACCATGAGAACGTTAAACACAGAAAACAGTATCCGTAGACCTGTAAATTCACACGCCTATAAATGGAATGAGAAAAGACGAAACAAAAAATATTTAAATTAACCCCAAAATATCCAGCAGCATGAATCCATTAAGAAACACTCAGAAACGAATTAAATCTGAATCACAAAAGCTTTTCAACTTAAATGCTTTGGATAAAAACCGGCATATTTTTCAAGACCCAACGCTAAGAAAGTTCGCGCATAGATATTAAAACCAGAGATTTGTCTCAAAAGACCAACCAGATGAAATTGAAATTGAAAACTAACGCTTCAGCTTTGGTTTGGCTTTAGGCTTTGCAGTTGGTTTGGGCCCAACATTAGGCTCTATCTTCTTTTTTTCAGGCATTGGGCCACGTAAATGAATAATCAGTCCATTGAGGAAATTACGAAGAAATTGATCGCCGCACTCCATATATTTTTCATGGCTTTCGTGACGGAAAATTGCTCCCAGTTCGCTCTTGCTCACAGCAAAATCGACCAAGGAGCATATTTTTACAATATCCTCATCGCGCAGTTTATGGGCTACACGCAATTTTTTCATGATATCATTATTGGTAAGCGCCATAATAATTCGGATTTAATGCGAAGGTATTGAATTTGGGAGTTATTAGTTAATGATGGGGGATTTATTTGTATAAGGTTCATATTCATCGTCCATTTCGATTTCCAATTCCGTTTCCCGAAAGGAGCCGAGGGGCAGTTTCTAAAGGTCTGTCCCCCTAGCCCCCGAGGGGGGAATGGAAATATTGGTTAGATCCCCTAACCGCTATAGAGGGAAATGAAAATATTGCATAGAATTTTTCGATGCTAGATTTCGTTTTCAGTTTCGATTTCGGTTTCATAAGACCCCAACCTCCCGAAGCCAGTTCGGGACAGGCTCTAAAGGGGAGGAAAAAGATTTTGCTATCCTTAATTCCTCAAATAATTAACGGAAACTATTTTCTTCAAATTCGACTTCAACTTCAACTTCGTTTTCGATTTCTATTTCAGTTCCCGAGCCTGCCTACGTGCCTTGGGAAGGCAAGCGAAGCCGAGAGGCAGTTTCTAAAGGCCTGTCCCCCTAGCCCCCCGAGGGGGAATTGGAAATATAGGTTAGATTCCCTACCTCCCGAAGCCAGTTCGGGACAGGCTCTAAAGGGGAAAATAGATTTTGTGAACCCTAATTGGTTAAGTAAGGCGACATTGGAAAAATTATTTCCTCTACCATTTCAACTTCACCCTCGATTTCAGTTTCGTTTTCGATTTCGATATTACTAAACATTTTCTAGATTTTTTTATATGCAAAATTGATAACAATCTCTATATTCGTAATACTAATACGTTCCTTATATACGAAACAATTGCACTAAACCACAAGACAAAAGCATCATAGGGTGTTGTCGCCTTCATGACTTGCTGGAAGATAGGAGATTGATATATCTTACAAAAACCTTGGTAAACTTGGGGTAAATTCATTAAATAATTACGGTAGGGATACCCAATAAAGTTTTGAATGATACCTAAGATGAACAATTCCAAAGAAAAAGAAAGGTGTTTGTATTGTGTTCTCTTGAAGCTTATTGAACTCAATGAAAGTAGTATGTACAGTGAAAAAATTAAATAGATATGAAAGATAATCAAGATTGAAACTTAAAAGTTATTCCTGTAGTTGATGAACGATCTGAGATAGTAGCGCTGTTATCCACAATTGACCATTCCCTTATAAAGTACTTTAACACACTTACTAACGACAAAAGTACAAGTGTCAATTATCTTACCTCCTGACATCTTTGTCATGTGTATATTTTGGAGTGAGGAAAAAGAAAGTATATTTTAAAGATAGCAAGGAAAAATGTTGTGGGTTATGACTATGATAGTGATATATCACAAAGCCTCATCCTGTCCGATATGATGTATGACCTTAATCACCAATATAATAATGTGAAATCTTATGGCTATAAGCAACAGGATAACAATCATTATCATTTGCAGGAGTATGTGTCGTGACAAACTATGAACCTGTTAAAGTGTTCTTCAAGCAATATAAAAGCTGTCGCAAAGCATATTGCACAGATTCATAGTCAGGTTTATAACGGACTACATAATCCTAAAACAGTATATCGTAGAGGTTTTAGAGAGTTGATTACGAACACCCAATCCCTACTACCGTATTATGAATCTATGACTTTGGAAGTTGCCGACAGTCCATGGTTTGCCCAACAGATTGAAAAAGCTTTCGAGGGATATATGAAAATGATGAAAGTAGACCAAAATCGTCCCTGTGTCCATCTTCATGGCGATTTTCATGGCGACAATATCATAATCTGACCCGGAGGTAAAATATTTCTAATAGATTTTAGTGATATACCCTATGGAGAAGCAGGAATAGATATTGGCATTTTTTTGACACAGATAAAGATTGCTTATATTCTTAATAATAAGGACTATAAAAGCATTGTCAAACTATTTCTTGACACTTATATGCATTATTCCAAAGATTACAGAATTACTGAATACACCCAACTTTCAAGTTTGATGATGATTACAAATTTATTCTCTCCTGCAAATCAGAGAAACTTTGGATGGAATGTCGCTACCCAAGCCAAAATAAAAGCTTTATTAAACGAAAAAGAGTAGATACGCAATTATAGAAACTCTCCTAACTTTGACAATTAGACACTCAAAAAAAATAGACGATAATTAAAACCTTATTACCTAAGTGAACAAAACATACGATAAAGTAAATCTTAGACGATAACCAAAACCTTATTACCTTAGTAACCACAAACAAATAACCAACTCAACCTTATTACCTTAGTAACTACGAACACACAAAACCTCCCCTACCTTATTACCTTAATAACCCACAAACACCTAACCATCGCAACTCTATTACTATGAAAATAGATTATAACAACCTGTACACGCATTTTATCCTGATTACCAAAAACAGGTATCCGTTTATCAAAGAAGAGAGTAGAGAGCGAATAGAAAAGTACATTACGGGAATCGTGAACAATACAGGGAGCAAGCTGTATGCGATCTATGCCAACCCGGAACATGTTCATATTCTAGTATCTCGAAATCCTAGAATCTCGGAAGTTGAGCTCTTGACTAAGGTAGCTGATGGCTCGTCCCAATTTATTGGCAAAGAAAAATTATGTGCGGGAAATTTCCAATGGCAAGAATCGGGCTCTGCTTTTTCGGTTTCAAAGGCTGATGTGGATAAAGTCTGCAAGTATATTTTGAACCAACCAGAGCACCATAAAAAAGTAACCTTTCAGGAGGAATATGACAAGTTTGTCAAGTTTTATCAGCGCACTCTAAAATGGGAATAAGGTAATAAGGGCTGTCGGTGCACTCGCATTTCTTTTTACTAAGGTAATAAGGTCTGTCCATCCACACGTATTCCTATTTACTAAGGTGATAAAGTCGGTCGATTCACCTACATTCCAATTTACTAAGGTAATAAGGGTATGACCGAGTGAATAAAAAAAATATTACACCCAAGCAAAAGTTCAGGGAATTGGAATAAAACCTTATTACCTTAGTAACCACAAACACATAACAACCAAACCTTATTACCTTAGTAGCCACAACAACATACAAAAAACCTTATTACCTTAGTAACCTTCCAACAAATAACCAATTCAACCTTATTACCTTAGTAACCACAAAAACATACAAAAAAACCTTATTACCTCAGTAACCACAAAAACATACAAAAAAACCTTATTACCTTAGTAACACAAAACCACCCCAACCTTATTACCTTATTCAATGAGGAGAATAGCCGTGTTGTAATGGTTAAATTAACTGGACTTTTAAAAAGATTTACGGAGTCAAGTTGAAGGCTTCAAAAAACGAAAAAGAGTAGATACATAATTGCATCTACTCTTTTTCAATTAAGGGATAAGATATATTATTGAATAACAAACCTTAAATTCTTCCCTGTCCCAGTAATAGGATCGACAACTTGTGCGATATAGATTCCTGATCCTGCATTGACGACAAGAGCGGTATCTTGTGCAGTATTCTTATACTCGGCTATTTTCTTACCCGTCATATCATAGACGGTAACATCCAGATATGATATATTCTTAGGATATTCTAATTCTAAGATATTGTTGTGGAGTGGATTTCTGGCGATCTTGAGATCATTGGCCATATTGATATAATCCATTACTCCGAGAGCATTCGCATCAAATACTTGTATAGTCTCACATGCTCCGTCTGTCATCACAACATCATAAGTATTGTTAGGAATGATCGTCACGTGAGAGAAAACTACTTCTGTATTACCCGCAGAGAATACTCCAGGAGTACCATCAAAACTAGCGCTAGGCGTGTGATCTGCTGGTACATTGTCGATACTATAAGAGATATCATAGGTTCCATCAGTATTTAGAACGGCATTCTCATATCCTTGGGCAAGGTCAAAGTGTGGTCCTTCGATGGTTTCAGATGCTGCATTATTGATCTTACCGATACCATCAGTCGCTGCATATTCATAATCTCATACCTGAAAAGTATTTGAAAAATTCGAGTGGTCTTTGGGTTTTATCGTAAGTACTTTACCTTCACACGAAGCAGGTAACTGAGCAGTCACGATCCGTTTATTATTACTTGCATTCCAGGTAAAGCTTCCAGTTACTTCGATGGTACTCATATCTTCCAACGTAGCTACAAATTTTCCATTGCTTGCTCCTTGTCCTGCTTGTGCCACGTCCAGAGGAACTGTTCCTGCTGCTGGAGCTACCGAAGTCAGTTGTTCAACTTCACCCGTTAAGGTAAATCCATCATTACTCTCATTCACTACGATAGAGGTAATATCCACGTTATTGGCAAAGAGGGACTCGCTTATCTCGGGACTATAGAGATTGTTTCGACTTGCTCATAATCCTTCAAGTCCTGCTGCTGTTGCTCTCAGTCCTATCTTACCATCACGTACTTCGAGAAGAACATATGTTTCTGTAGCATTTTGACTACCACCATATCTTCCTATAAAATCAAGAACATATATACCGTCCGTTAGGGTACTTAAGGACATGGTATATCTTACTCACGGAGTCTGAGCACTTGCTCCTCCGATAAATTCAATATCGGTAATTACGCCATTGGGATTTGCTCTAGATACCACAGCAAGCTGATCAAAACCTAAAGTAGCAGGATTATATCTATGCATGGAAAAACCAGTACTAGATGAATCAGGACGTGTATTGAACTGATAATCAGGCTTGGCGATAAACACAGCTTTTAGGACTGCCTGTGTCTGATCGACTTCTAAGGCGATTTGAGGAGTAGAGGGATATTCTTGAGCCGATGCTTCAGGAATTCCTGCCAAACTAGCAAGAGCGATTCCAGCGACAGCAGCGCCTTTCTTAAGAGAGAATGTTGCTGAAGGATCTGAAAAGTCTTGGTTTGCCAACAGAGCACTGGCACCCAGCTCGCACAAAGTAATGGATTTTGTAACTACGCCATCCACTTCCTTAAAAACGAGCGATGCTTTTCTATTTCAATTTTGAACATTTTTCATAATTGTAATTTTATGGGTTTTTTGTTCTTTACTTGCCAATGTTCAATAAGCCTCAAGAGATTTTTTCAGCTACAACCTTTTTGTGTCTTTGGTATTGTTCCGCGTGTGCATGTTTCGAGACTTCATCGGGCATCCCTACCCTAACTTCTTTAACGAATGTATCACAAGCTTACCAAGGTTGTAAAAAATTATAATATCCCTTTTCTTCCAGTCGGTTCATGAAGGCAACAACACCCTATGCCGCTTTTGTCTTATGGTTTAGTTTTGGTTTTCGTGTAAAAAAACGATTACGGTTTTAAAAGTACGTAAAAAAAGTGTTGAAAAACAAAATTTATTTTATGTTTACTTTATGAAAGACGGCAAACGGCAAATGCATATTCTCAAATTACTTCGTATGGAATTTTTCATATTACCACTTCCCCAGATGGTGGCAATTCTATTTGCTCAACAATTTTCAATACTATTTATATGCAGCGTTGGTGTAATGGCAGCACACAAGCCTTCAAAGCTTGACGACGTACCTCCAGTACGTAAGCGTGGGTTCGATTCCCACACGCTGCTCCACTTTTACGCCCGTAGTGTAACGGCAGCACAACGGCTTTCGGTGCCGTTTTGGGGATTCCAACCCCTCAGTTCAGGTTCGATTCCTGACGGGCGTGCAAATTTTCGCGGTTTATGAAACAGCTAGAAACCTTGCTTGAGCGTTATGCAATTGACTATGAAAAACACCATTTGCAACAGGTACTCACCCACAATAGTTTTTCAGAAAAAAACAATTCGCGTTATGTCTTTCTCGGGCAGTTTGCTTTTAAAGGAAAAGTAGCCGAATGGATTTTCAAAAACACCGCCGGAAATGGAATGCAGTTGCAACATTTTTTAGGAAATATTTTTAAGCAAAGTTTCTTGGATACATTTTTTGATAAATACATTCGCACTATCCAAAGAATTGCAAACAAGGATGATGTGGCTAAACAGAAACATATTTTTAGCTATGCTTTTTTTGGACTTGTGTATGAAAATGCGACCGAAAAACAACTGCAGGATTTTATTTTTCAGCTAGTCATATTGCCTAATAATCATTTGCTACCTCAAAATTATAAGCTTAAGAACCATTGGGATCAACTTATCTTTTTATGCAAACAGCATTTTGATACCAAACCAAAATTAGTAATCACCGAGGATGAAGAAAAAATACAACATATTTCGGTGTTATTAAATACTGAAGTTATAGGCTTTCATCAGTCCATTAGTTTTAAATATGCCAAAAAGCAAGCTATTGCTAAAGCTATGAAGACCATAGCCGATAGGTTGGAAGTTGTAGTTAAAAATGAAGTAACTTATATAGAAAACGAAAAAAATAAACAATTAGAAATTGCACAAAAGCAGCAACTTGCAAAAGAAGCAAAACAAGCCATCCACGAAGCAAAAAATAAAGATCACGCTGAAAGAATGAAGGTTAAAAGGCTAGAAGCCGCACAAAAAGCCAAAGAAACAGACAGGCGACGCAGAGAAGCTAAACAAAATGCAAAAGAAAAAACTAATAGAAAGGGAGCTAATACCATTTACAGAGCGTATAGTGCGGACGAAATAAAAGCAATGAGTGTGGCCAAACGTAGAAACCTGCAAGACAAAGGAATTATTCCTAAAGGGATTTAGGTTTAAGATTTAAATTTTTTGACCAAAAAAGAAAAGGATGTCTAAAAGTAAAAAACAATCAGTTTGTCAGGTCGAGCGCAGTCGAGACCTAATTGTAAGTGAGAAACTTAGGGTTCTCGACTGCGCTCGAACTGACCTCTAAAACTAATTTTTAGACACCCTCTTTTAAAATTCAATGTAACTTCCTAGCATAATCGTTCTAAGAAATTGAAGTTTATACCTACAAGGTCAAAAAAAGACCTTGCAGGATAAAGATACTATAACCATTGCTAGAAATTAGAATACCTACAAGGCTCAAAAGAAACCTTGCAGGATAAAGCAACTATATATGCAACGGCCTATTTTCTGTTGCGGCCCAAGGTTCAAAAGAAACCTTACAGGATAAATTAAGGGAATAAAAAAAGTCCCACAATTGCGGGACTTTTTCTATACTACTATAATAAAGTATTAAATATGTAGTGGTCGATTATCTGTAGCTGCAAGAGCGGCTTCTTTCACTGCTTCAGCATACGTCGGGTGTGCATGGCTCATTCTGGCAATATCTTCGGCACTTGCACGATATTCCATTGCTACAACGGCTTCAGCAATCAAGTCAGCTACACGTGGGCCAACCATGTGCACTCCTAGAACCTCGTCCGTTTTCTTATCAGACAGAATTTTCACAAAACCATCTAAATCTCCACTAGCGCGAGCTCTACCCAATGCACGCATAGGAAATTGTCCTGCTTTGTATTCCACATTGGCTTCTTTAAGTTGCTCTTCGGTTTTTCCTACGGAAGCAACTTCTGGCCAAGTGTAAACCACCCCTGGGATAAGATTATAATTAATATGTGGTTTTTGTCCTCCAATAATTTCAGCAACCATGGTTCCTTCTTCCGAAGCTTTGTGCGCGAGCATCGCTCCACGGACTACGTCGCCAATGGCGTAAATGTTTTTTATGTTTGTTTGGAGTTGATCGTTTACATCGATCATTCCGCGCTCGGTAACTTTTATTCCAGCATTTTCAGCTTTTAAACCGTCGGTGAAAGGTCTTCTTCCTACGGAAACCAAACAGTAATCTCCTTTGATTGTTACTTCCTTGTCATTTTTATCCGTGGCTGTTACGGTAACTTCTTTTCCTTTTTTGGAAACTGCGGAAACTTTATGGGATAGATAGAATTTCATTCCCTGCTTCTTTAAAACCTTAAGCAGTTCCTTACTTTGTCCTCCGTCCATAGTTGGAATAATGCGATCCATATATTCTACTACGGAAACCTCAGCTCCCAAACGATGATATACTTGACCGAGCTCAAGACCAATAACCCCACCTCCTATTATCACCAGATGTTTTGGCACTTCCTTTAAACTCAAAACTTCGGTAGAAGTTATAACTCGATCTTTATCCAATTTGATAAATGGAAGTGAACTCGGTTTGCTTCCCGTAGCGATAATTGTGTTTTTAGCTTCAATGGTTTGCTCCTTTTCACCAGAGATAACGATGTGGGTAGCATCTTTAAAAGCACCTGTTCCCGTATAAACATCGATTTTATTTTTATCCATCAAGAATTCAATGCCCTTGGTGGTTTGATCGACAACAGCGGCTTTTCGCGCTATCATCTTTTTAAAGTTCAACTTTATATCGCCCGGAATTTCAATTCCGTGTTCCTCAAAATGTTTTAATGCATCGGCATAATGGTGGGACGAATCCAGTAAAGCCTTACTCGGAATACAGCCCACATTCAAACAGGTTCCGCCCAATACATTGTATTTTTCAATGATAGCGGTTTTTAAGCCCAATTGTGCACAACGAATGGCGGCTACATATCCCCCAGGGCCAGACCCTATTACTGCAACATCATATTTTGACATTTTTTTCGTATTTTAAATGAAGTGGCAAAGGTACAAATACTGAGTATTGTGATAAAAGTTTAAGGGTTTAAAAGTTTGGGAGGATTTTGGGGGAACTGAGGAGCTGAGGAGTTGAGGAGTCGAGGAGTTGAGGAGTTGAGGAGTTGAGGAGTTGAGGAGTTGAGGAGTTGAGGAGTTCAGATGTTCAGATGTTCAAGGGTTTAAAAGTTTGCGCACACTCCTTGGGCGGATAAACCGAAGGAGGGGTGACAAATTGAGTGTTTAAAATTGACACTATCCCGTTAAGTGTGTAAGTTTAAAATAACAGGGGTTGGACTTTTTTAGAGTCTGACCCTTTTTTCATAGATCGTTAGGAACTGGTTTAATATAATGCCCCAGTTCCTGACGGGCATTGTCCATTTTTTGGTGGCTTCCCTTACTGCCAAATATACGGATTTCATCACGGCATCGTCCGTTGGGAAGGAAAGTTTGTTCTTGGTGTACTTTCTTATCTTCCCGTTCAGGTTCTCGATAAGGTTCGTGGTATAGATGATCTTGCGTATCTCCAACGGGAACTCATAGAACACTGTGAGCTCTTCCCAGTTGTCGCGCCAGCTCTTGATGGCATAGGAATATTTATCGTTCCATTTTTGGGCAAAATCCTCTAGGGCCATCTTGGCGGCCTCCTGGTTTGGGGCGTTATAGATATGCTTCATATCTGCGGTAAAGGCTTTTTTATCCTTCCATACGACGTACCTGCAGGCATTGCGTATCTGGTGTACCACGCATATCTGGGTCTTGGACTCGGGGAACACGTTCTTGATCGTATCCGTAAAACCATTGAGGTTATCGGTGGCCGTGATAAGGATGTCTTCTGTGCCGCGCGCCCTTATATCGGTCAATACGCTCATCCAGAAAGCTGCTGATTCGTTCTTGCCAAGCCATAGCCCCAAGACCTCTTTTTTACCGTCCCTGCGCAGGCCAACGGCTATGTAGATGGTCTTGTTAATAACCTTGGAGTTCTCGCGGACCTTGAATACGATGCCATCCATCCAGACAATCAAGTAGACCGGCTCCAAGGGACGGTTCTGCCAGGCAACTATATCGCCCGATATTTTTTCCGTGATCCTGGATATGGTCGAGGTGGACACATCAAAATCATAGACCTCACGTATCTGCTCCTCAATATCGCTGTTGCTCATTCCCTTGGCATAGAGTGACACGATGACGTTCTCAAGGCCATCGACCATATTGCCCCGCTTGGGTACGATCATGGGATTGAACGAGGCCTCACGGTCTCTGGGGACGGCAATCTCGGATTCGCCAAAGGAGGTTTTTATTTTCTTCCGGGAGTGCCCGTTGCGCGAGTTGCCTCCATTGGACCTCTGGTGTTTGTCGTAATCTAGGTGGCCGTCGAGCTCACCTTCGAGCATCTTTTCGATCCCACGTTTCTGGATCTGCTTTAAAAAATCGCTGAGCTCCTCGTGGGTCTTGAACTGCTTCAGAAAATCATCTGAAATTAAATCGTCTTTCTTCATAATGTGTAAAAGTTAAAGATTAAAAACTAAATAATAAAATAGCGGGGGCCGGCCCCCGCTATTTTATTATTTACACACTTTATGAGATAGTCCCATTAAATTTATCCTTTAATCTTGATATCATTTAAGACCCACTCAACTTCTGGATCTCTTTGGGCTTCTCTATCGGCTCTTGTAGGTGTAATCTCCTTATCTACCGGCACTCCATAACCATCGGGTTCAACCTTATAATATGTTTCAACCTGCATCATTCCTATTCGCAAAGAAACCTTGGAATTTGGAAGTTCATAACCCTTAAAAAGTCCGGCAACAGTTCCATTATAAGCTCCTCCAGTTTCCTGTCCTACAAAGGTGGCCCGATTGGTTCCTTTTAATTGGGTAGAAAGAATAGAGGAAGCCGAAAAGGAATTTCCATTTACCAAAACATATAGGTTGCCTTTGTAATTATTAGGTTTCGGTTTATGCTCTTTTGAGGCTTTAAATCTATAATAGATGGTATCATCAACCTTTTTAGTTTTTAGGAGATTGTGGGTTAAAATGACTGGACTAAACAAAACTGCCAAGCCTTGAACAACACCAGGATTTGTATTGTTTATTAAAAATGGAAAAAAGGGAGTTCTGGTATTAACTTCACTCGGTCTTACAAGTGTGTATGGAGAATCTGTGAAATATGAATATAGATCATCTATTTCGGCTAAGCTCCCTCCGCCATTATTCCGTAAATCCAAAATCATATTGGTAATCCCTAATGAATCTATGGTATTAAAAGTTTCTTCATAAAAATCATCCGGATTTCCATTAGAAAAATTTCTAATCTTCATATACGCAGTTAGGCTATCAGTTCCAATTAAGGAAAAGGTTCGTGTATACTCTTTTGTACTAGCTATATATCCCCTTTTGCTATTGTATTTCTTTATTTGCTTAGCTTTTTTTTCTTCCTTGGTTAATTTTTTTACAGCGATTTTCTCTCCAACACCAGCAGCAAGAGAATCTTTGGAAATTGTTTCTGCATCCTTTTTGTTTTTCCAGAGAATAGTTTGCGTAAAGATTGAATCGGTGTTTTTAAATGTTATACGGATACTGTCTTGGAAGCCATTATTTTTTATATAAAATCCGGGGAATCTTGATCCGACAAAACCATCATAGAACGTTTTATTATAGCCATCGCTCGCGATCAAGTTATTGTACTTTTCAATAAGCTCTTTTGGTGATTTATCCTCTACTGCCAATACCTCACTCCCAATAAGCAATGTATCCTTGCCCATAGCATTGATGAGCCATAGTTTTTCATCGAGATATTCAAATTTCATGGTGTAAAAAGAAAAAGCCTTCTCACGAAATTCCTTTCGTTCTTTTCGGTTGCGTTTTATGTTTGGGGGACTGATAACCAAATGGCCCTGTCTTACACTTGCTATTACAGGCGAAAGTTTCTCATAAAAATCTCTACTGGATAGTGGAGTTTTAATAGACTGTTTCAAACTATCAAATTTAAAATTCAATACTTCTTTGGAGGTGTATTGATACAATCTGGGATGATATTTTTTTAACTGATTGTACGCTGCGTCCACATCATCTTTCAGTTCTTGTGGAGAATGGAGTTTACCGATCTGCTCATTATATTTCTTGACACCGCCACAAGAAGAGAAAACAATTAAAGTGGCAAGGAGGAGTAGTTTTATTTTCATTATTATCAATTTGATTAATCGTTGTTTTTTTGTAAAAATGAAGAATCCCCAAAGGAATTGCAATTTGAAGGGACATAATTACCATTTTTTTTTAAATAATTAAAGTCCCTTTGCTTTTATATGCTTCCCAATTTTTGCAAATTTGCAGGACACCAAAAAAAATCATTATGGCTTTTAAACCAGCAGACAAAATTCAGGATCTACAATATTTCGGAGAATTTGGAGGTGTAAATCCTTCTATTTCCGATTCTTCCACATATACCTTTCTTTCCGCTAAAACTATGTTTGATACTTTTGAGGGGAATGCCGAAGGATGTTACTTATACTCTCGCCATTCTACTCCTTCAAACCTTTATTTGGGTCAAGCCCTTGCTGCGATGGAAGGAACAGAAACCGCACATGTTGCCGCAACTGGAATGGGCTCTATTACCCCTGCAATTCTACAACTATGCAAAGCTGGAGATCATATAGTTTCCAGCCGAACGATTTATGGAGGAACTTATGCTTTTCTGAAGAACTTCGCACCAAGATTAAATATTGAGACTTCCTTTGTGGATATTACAAATCTTGAGCAAGTAGAAAGTTCGATTACCAAAAACACTATGATTATTTATTGCGAAACAGTGAGTAATCCACTTCTGGAGATTGCCGATATTAAGGGGCTTTCAAAAATTGCCAAAAAACACAATCTGCAATTGTTGGTCGATAATACGTTTTCACCTTTAAGTATTTCGCCCGCAGAATTAGGAGCCGATATCGTTTTGCACAGTCTTACAAAATTCATTAACGGCAGTAGCGATACTATGGGTGGCGTAACCTGTGGCTCGCAAGAGTTTATCGACAGCCTGAGAAATGTAAATGATGGTGCGAATATGTTATTAGGACCAGCTATGGACAGTTTACGGGCAGCTTCCATTTTAAAAAACCTGAGAACACTTCACATAAGAATAAAACAGCACAGCACAAACGCGCTATATTTAGCTAAAAAATTTGAAAAAGACGGTTTAAGGACTGTTTATCCAGGATTAAAATCACATTCCGGGCATGAGCTTTTCAAAAAAATGATGAATGCGGAATACGGTTTCGGTGGCATGCTGACCGTTGATGTAGGCAGTCTCGATAAGGCAAACGAATTGATGGAATTGATGCAAGAGCGCAACCTTGGATATCTTGCGGTCAGTTTAGGATTTTACAAAACTTTATTTAGCGCTCCAGGTTCTTCCACTTCATCTGAAATTCCAGAAGACGAACAAAAGGAAATGGGACTTAGTGACGGTTTAATCCGTTTTTCCATTGGATTGGATAACGACATTGAGCGCACCTATAAAATGATGCGTGAGTGCATGGTAAAAGTTAACGTTTTGAAATAAAAAATGATTGTTCGTGAGGAAAATGAAAAATACATCCTTACCCGCCAAAATGATCACGCCCATTTGTCGGGAGAGATTGCACGGCATTTTGAACATTTCTTTTTAGCCGATCCTCATTTTAAGGATTGTTTATTTGCCATATACGAGCACGACCGCAGTTGGATTTTACCGGACGCTCTACCTGAATGGAACGCTATAACAGAGCGTCCTTACGACTTTATCGACTATCCCATTGAGGAGAAATTGAATTATTACCGATTAGGGCTGGCAGAAACGGAAGAAATGAATCCTTATGCCGGTCTTTTGTGCAGTATGCATTATACCTCTTTTATTAAAAAGGAAACGGCAGATCCACTAAGTCTGGAGTTTTTACAAGCGGAAAATAAACGCCAAAATCGTTTACGAACTTCACTTGAACTAAGCGATGGAAATTTGCTACATAAGCAATTTCAACTTCTGCAACTCTGTGATAACATTTCTCTTTATCTCTGTCTAAATCGTCCAGGAACTAACAAGGACGAGGAGCATTATTTTTTCAGGAAAGGTTTTAAAAACTCTTCTGGTTTTAGCCCTAATGGAAAAAAGGATTTAATAGCCTATTGGCCGGAGCGAGACAGAATAAACATTGAGCCCTATCCCTTTAAAGATCCATTTGAAGTAAGTATTGATCAAAAATATCTTCTGAAACAAGAAATAAGAAAAAATGGACTGAAAAAGGCCTTTCTTCAGGCCGAGGCAAAAACACTTTCAATCCAGATTTCAAAAGGTTGAAACTTTCGAAATTCTTTGACGAGAAAATTCCATACTTCTCGAGCTTGTTTTGAGGAAAATCCACATTCCTTATCCTTACCCTTCATGAAAAATACCATTAAGGTGTAAAATATTATAGGAGAAATTTTCTAGCATATTGGAAAATATCAAAAAAAAACTCCGGTAAGATCCGAAGATCTACCAGAGCTTCTAATTACCCCCCAGTAATTATCTTTATTATGTGACTAAGATATACAAAATATCATTTCCACAAACAAAAATGAGATAATTTTTTTAATACTAATATTTAAGTTAAAAATCCACTATTTTTTCACCAAAAGATTCGATACGGTACCGTTTTCACTGTTCAAAATTATTAAGTAAGTGGCGTTAGATAGATCAGAGACAGAAATAGATACTTCCGCAGTTGCTCCTTTTAAATCTACCGTTTTGATAAGTCTTCCTGTGATATCATAAATCGATGCACTGTTCAGTTGTATGTTATCCAGATTGTTTATTTTTAATAGGTCGCTCACGGGGTTTGGATAAAAAGAAATGCCAGAAGACGAAACATTTTCATCAATATTTAGTCTTTCTGCAACCCTGATTGAGAATCTATCTGTGGCTTTGCTCTCTGGATTTGATGCAGATACCGAAAAAGGGTACGCAACGGCTGCTTCTTGAAGAACAGTGCTAGATCCAGTAAAAGCATCATCTAAATAAAGTAAAGCACCTTCCAGTCCGTTTACCTTTATTTCTAGCACATATGCATTGGTTTGGAATCCAGATATATACAATGGGAAGTTTTCCCCGACTCGCGGAAGAGCTCTTTTCTCAATACTTAAGTACGTTCCATTGTGGTCAATACCTATATTTTCATAAAAATTAAATGGTTTTACTGCATCCGCGGGAGTAAGTTCATTATCATTTTCTTCGGCAAAAAGTAAGGCAAAAGCATCGTGTACAGGACCTCCATTGGTATAGTTCTCTTGTGTAAATAATTGCCCCATGACCATACCATCCATTACGGTAGTATTACCGGTAGCATTGGTTGGGGTAAATTGACCTGGGGCCTTATCACTCTCCAAAAAATCTAATGTTACACCACCTGGTGCAAGAGTTGCCAATTGCGCACCCTGGCCTGGTTGCAAATATTGGTTTGCCGAAGAGGGTGGAACATTCATTGTTTCACCATTGTTGTTATTTCCGGTTGGTAAATATACCGTTACATAGGCTCCATTTGTCCCGATATTCGGATCATATACATAATAGAAGTTTTTATTCACGTTGGTAGAGGTAGCCAATACTGTGTTCATATTGACTGCACTTTGGAAGGGATTCCCAAACATAATAAATGCACCATTCCTGGGGGATACAAATTTTAAATGCTTTTTTCCCCAGCTAAGTTTACCCTTTGACCTCAAGGTGGTTTGGCCATAGGAGAAGTTGTTTGTAAGGTCAATATCTCGATCTCCTCTTACCATCATAAGGTAGGCTTCGCCTGCGGTTAGTTTATTGAGGTTTGTATTACCCACAACCTGAAACTGTTGGGCAGCTACATCAACCGTGTACAATGAGGGCGCACCTGTACCCGTGGCGTCAAAACCATTTGCGCCGGTAGTACTCCCGGTAATATGAGTTCCAAATCCTGGGTTCGGATTTTGATTTTGCGAATAGGGAATCCCTACATTATTAACTCCTTCCTGCCAATTTGCCCGAATATTTGACGAAGTTGTTACTGCTGGACTCACCATTCTATACGATCTTTTTTCGAGCATAAAGCGGTGTACTGTTGCATCTCCCACCACCGCAGCCTTCTCACCTAATTTTGCCAACTCTCCGTTTCCTGTTGCATCACTTTGAAAAATGAGATTACCATCGATGGCGAGATCTCTTTGTACTTTTATGGTCGTCCCGGGAGCAACTGTTAGCGTAAAACCAGGATTTATTTGAATGGAGCAGGCATCAATACTTCCGGAAGTAGCGGTGTTGTAATTGGCGGCAAAAACGGCTTTCTTGGTGGATGTTGGCAAACCATTGCTCCAAGCAGATCCGTTCCAAGTGGTTTCCGTGGTACAGCTTCCAAGACAATTTGTTCCACCATCATTAAATATCCATCCCTTTTGCTCCATAATCGCTCTTGCCGCACCGGCTGTACAGTATTTTAGTAGAGGTTGATTGAAATCTATGACATTGGGCAAAGACAAGGTGCTCCAACCTCTAAGGAGTGCATCATAGTTGGCAGGTGAAAGAGCCCCTGCATTTCCATTAAACATATTATGCATAGTGGTCACATTGTTAATATTCCATCTTCCTATATCTTGATTAAATACCACATTTTCTGAGAACATACTTGCCATTGTTGTAACGCTGCTAACATCCCAGTTACCAATATCCTGATTGAATGGTGTTTTTTCGAACATATGGGACATATCAGTTACGTTGCTCACATTCCAGTTTCCAATATCTTGATTAAACGCAGGGCACTGGAAAAACATCAGGGACATATTTTTTACATTGCTTACATCCCAACCGCTTATGTCGCCATTAAATTCGCCTGACTGATAAAACATCTCGGACATATCGGTTACTTGTGATAAGTCAGGATTGTCAATTGAATTAATCGCCATATTTCGAACTGTCTTAAAAGATCTCGCCATAGATTTCCATTGGATATTCCCCCATTGTTCTATGGATTTTAAAGCCTCATTCCAAACTCCATTGTTATAAAACTGAGGAAAAGTCCCACTTATTTTAATAGTGTAAATGCCAGCGGTAGAATAGACATGTGATGCATTTCCTGTATGTGTTGAAATCGGACTTCCATCCCCCCAATCTACCGTATAATTGTATGTGTAAACAGAATTTGTGGGAATTGTTATGTTTCCCCATCCCGGATTTTCCCATTTTGTAATAAAATAATCCTCCGGTTGTTGTGCAAGCATATTGGCACTGGCAACCAATAGAGAAAAAAAGAGTAAGATGTTCTTCATGACTTTAAATTTGGTTTATGATGGTTTAATTGTATTGATATTTATTTTTTTTCTTCAGTTTTGCGAGTATCCATCTCCCTTTCCAATTCTAACAGAATTTTTTTCCAAGCATTCTTCTTATCGGAAATGGCTTCAATCATTCTGTCCAATGAAGAGTTTTCTTTCGGAATTGGTTTTTTTTTCATTGAAGCAGTTGCTAGTTCAAAACGGGGCAAAAGTAGATTGTGCTATTAATGTGAAGAAAAAATATGCCCCTACAAAAACACTCTATATGAAAAAATACACCATAGCATTACCACTCATAAACAGATAAAAACTTAATTGTCAGAGATTAATGGGGGAAAAGAAATATTCAAAATTGGATACCAAGAAGGGAGCGCCGTTGGAGAATTGGAGATATCGGTCGATTCTAAAGTTCAAATTGAGGAATAAATTCAAGTCTGAAACATTTGATCTGGCCCTAAATGGACATAATTTGGCTTTTGGAGCGTTCCAAAACTATTATTTCTGGCCAATAAACACGATTTTGACTTTCCGCGGAAGGATTGGAAGCATTTCAACAGCGAAATAAATGTCGATAGAGCGACTTTTACTTAGTTTCAATTCTTAGGTTTTAATAAGCCAAAAACAGTTACTATCCGAAACTGGATAGATAAGTAGATAGATCGGTCTGGGAATTTGTGATATCAAGTTTTTTCCGAAGTCTTGTTCGGGCATTCTCGACAGTTTTGGTCGTTTGTCCGGTAATTTGGGAAATCTCCTTCGATGTGAGATTCAACTTCAAAAGAGCACAGAGCCGCTTATCTTTAGGAGTTAGGTCAGGGTGGGTTTTTATAAGGTTTTTATAGAAAGATTCATGAACTTGTTCGAAACGCAGTTCAAATTCGTCCCATAAATTTGTGGAGGTGTCGCGTTGTAATCGTTTGCCTATATAATCAATTGCTTGCTGTATTTCCTTTTTATCCGCTTTTAATTTTATCTCCTTAAGATCCTTTAGAATATCCTCTATTATTTCGGAACGGTGCATCTCGATCATCGCTTTTCCGATTAATTCCTTATTTTTTAATTCCAAATTACTTCTAAGTTCATTTTGTTTGGAAGAGGCCAATTGCTTTTCAAGTTCGGTACGCTTGAATTTGCTCCAAAAACGATAAGCAAATATTCCCAATATGGATAAAAGTGCTATCAATCCTGTAATTAAGGTATAGAAATTTGCCCTACTTTCATTCTCCTCCAGTTCACGGATTTTATCTTTCGTACGGTATTCCTCCTCTAAAATTAATTTCTGGACCTTTATTCGCTTATCCTCAAGATTTAGACTATCTGTTATGACCATAAATTTTTCAAAATTATTTACGGCATTTTCAAAATTCCCATTTTTTTGATATGCCTTATATAATATTTTTACAGCCTGTAATTGTTCCAAACTGTAAGGCGCCACCGTATCTAGTATATCTACAGCATTTCGGGAATAGTAGATAGCTGAATCAAGATTTCTATTTTTTAAGAAAAGCTCTGAAAATTCGCCATAAACCCAAGCCAAGTCTTCCGCAGAATCTTTGGGATCAACCTGCCTTATGGCTTGATGAAAATAATTTTTGGCCGCATCGTAATCCTCCCTTAAAACTGAACTTTTCCCCAAGTTTGTATAGAGTAATGTTTTCAGACCTGGGGCATCAACATCTTTTATCAATTCCAGGGATTTATTAAAATAAAACACTGAAGAATCCAAATCTTTCTCCATCCACGCCAAACCCATATTATTTGAAATGGATGCTAGATTAACAGGATTTTTACGTGTATGCTCGTATCCATAAATCTTATGGAAATATTCTAATGCTTTCTCTTGGTTTTGCGTTTCGGCGTAAGCTATTGCCAAATCATTTTCTAATCTATAACGATCTTTAAGAGGTTTATCCCTGTAGTAAGTAAAAGCTTGAAGTAAGTTTTCAAGCGTAATATCCCAAGCGCCCTTTTCAGCATATATTTCAGCAACGACAATATGAAAGTCGGCAAGTACTTTATCAGATTTTGAATTTTTGGCACTTTTTTCAGCAATCTCGATATAGTGCAGCGCCCGCGTCCAATCATCACCTGATAATTCGGATGCAATAAGCATACTCAAGCGCGCTTTTTCTTGATTGGAGCTAGTTTGTGAGAGACTATCAATTAAACTAGTTACCTGGATCTGGGCATTGAAAAATTGAGTAAAAAAGAATGGGAGGAGCAACCATAATTTCATAGCGTAAACTTAATATAATTCATCCTTAAGATTACCATTTACAAGTTGAATATTTAAATTTTTCTCTTTTTCGATTAGAAAAATTTTAGATTTTATGGTGGGTCTAAAACATTTTTAAAAGGTCTTTAAATAATCGGAGGGAAAATATTTCTTCTTCTGAAAAAAATATGGTTCACACCAAAAAATATTGTACTTTCATCCCTCATATATCTCCTTAGAAACCAACTTATTGAACACTAAATTTCCAAGTATCAAAAGTGGTGCACCAATTGAATTACATCCCCATTTAATAAATAGTCTAACGGTTTAATAAAATGTGCGATGAGAAAAGCAAAGAGCAATTTCCTAAGAAAACTGATGGGTAATCTAAATCAGGAAGTAAGTGATTACAACTCATCGATAAATGGAGCGGAAGTTATCACTTATAGCAGAAGAAAATTTATTGCGGACACAACAAAGGGAGCAATCGGTGCTGGATTAATTTTGAGTTTGCCATCCTTTCTAATTTCCTGTAAAAATGAAAAAGCAGAGCCCACCTCAGAAATTTTGGATATTGCCATCTTGGGAGGCGGAATTTCAGGCTTAAACTGTGCCAATCACCTATTAAATTCAAATCTGAATTTCAAGGTGTATGAGGGAAGCAGAAGATTGGGAGGCCGAATATTAACTCATTATAACGACTCTTTGGGTCTAGGGATTTTTCCCGAATTTGGTGGGGATTTTATTGATTCCACTCATAAGGATATGATCGACCTGGCAAAAGAATTTAAACTTAAATTTATCGATCTGGAGGAGGAGCAGAAAGCGAAAAATTTGATTAAGGACACCTATTATTTTGATAACAGAATTATTCCCGAGGATGAAATAATAACTGAGTTCAATAAAATAGCCAAGAAAATTGCAATTGACAAGAATTCGCTTGGAGAAAACTATGATACGCCGGATGCTGAAATTTTAGACAATATTGCCTTGAGCGATTATATAGCATCTCTTGAGTGCCAGACCTGGCTAAAGGATCTACTTACTGCTGCCTTCACTTCAGAATTTGGTTTGGACTGTTCCGAGCAATCTTCTCTTAACCTCTTGGATATGGTTGATAGCGATACCAGCGCAGGATTCAGACCCTTTGGTGATAGTGATGAGAAATTTCGCATTCAGGGAGGCAATTCTAAAATAATCGAAGGTCTGACTAATAAAATTGGAGATAAAAGACTGGAAAGGAATCACGAAGTTTCAGAAATAAGTGAAGATGATCAAGGAACATATCACATAAAATTTACCAATGACAAAATTGTGTCGGCAAAGAGGATAGTCTGCACCATTCCATTTACAATTTTGAGAAAAATAAAGCTCAACCTGAAAAACATGTCCAATGGAAAGAAAATGTGCATTGAAGAATTGGGTTATGGAATGAATACAAAATTAGTTTTAGGCTATGACGGGGTCCCTTGGTCGGAAAAACCCAATTCTGCTATGGGATATTTATTCCACAAGGATATAGTAAACGGTTGGGATAGCAGCTACAATAAAACTCCCGATAATGACCGCGGAGCTTATGTCGCCTATTTTGGCGGTACTTTCTCCCAAAATCTGGATAAGGAATCATTCAAAAATAAGATGGCTCCTCCCACCCATAGTTGGAAAACAGAACTTCCTGAAAGTAGGATCAGCAGTTTGATTGGAGAACTGGATAAAGCTTTTAAAGGATCCAAAGATCGGTTTTTAGGAAAACATGTGTTCGTAAACTGGATAGATTATCCCTATGCCAAGGGCAGTTATTCCTGTTATAAAAAAGGGCAATGGACCACCATTTCTGGCTTGGAGATGCAGCCAGTAGGAAACTTTTATTTTGCAGGGGAACATTGCAGCGAAGCGTTTCAAGGTTTTATGAATGGCGGGGCTGAAACTGGAAGAAGAGTAGCCGAAGAGCTGCTGCAACTTTCATCTGAAACGAAAGTAGCTTCTACAACAGTTGGTTAAGTAAAAAAGAACCCATTTCTTCTCGGAAGTGGGGAAAATGTGGAAAATAGTAATGGTGATATGGCGACGGGGCTATAAAATTTGCATACCATTTCACAAAATCGTAACATTACATTCCATTTTAAAAACTTCCGATGCAGAGCCAAGATATCAAGCCAAAAGACCCAAAAGATGAGGATGTAGTAGAAAATAAAGAACTCAATATTTGGGAAGCGCTTATTCCTGTTTTTGCATTAATTGGAATGCTTTTCTACAATGTGTTTTTTGCCTTTGGTGATGATGCTCTCAGTGGAAGCAACCAATTTATACTTTTAATGGGAGGTGCCGTTGCAGCTGTAGTAGGAATTCTCAACAAGGTAAGCTTCGATCAAATGCTTGAGGAAGTGGCGCAAAATATAAAATCCACCGCTGGCGCTATTTTAATTCTTCTTATGGTAGGAGCTTTGGCAGGGACTTGGCTAATAAGCGGCGTTATTCCCACAATGATCTATTACGGTCTCCAAATTTTAAATCCAACGATATTTTTAGTTTCTTGCGTCCTAATATGTTCTATAATTTCCGTGGCTACGGGAAGTAGTTGGACCACCTCCGCTACCGTAGGTATAGCTCTTATCGGAATTGCCAATGCCTTGGATGTCTCCTTAGGAATGACCGCAGGAGCAATTCTTTCCGGCGCTTATTTTGGGGATAAAATATCACCTCTGAGTGATACCACAAACCTCGCCCCTGCTATGGCGGGAACAGATTTATTTACCCACATTCGTTATATGCTTTATACTACGGTACCAACTATGACAATCACTCTAATTGTCTTCGTCATTATCGGATTTAATATAGAGACCACCGGAACTGCAGATACCCATCTTATACTGGAAGCCGTTAAGGAATCAATTACCGTAAGTCCGTGGTTATTCCTTGTACCTATTATCGTGATAGTTTTAATCGTAAAAAAAACACCGCCGTTAATAGCCCTTCTAATAGGAACCTTATTGGCAGCAATAGCAGCATTGATTTTCCAACCCAATATTGTTGCGGCTATTGGTGGGGGTTCCTCACTCACATTTGCCAACGGATATAAAGGAATTATGAATGCGATAACCGTCCAGACCAACATTCCCACAGAAAATGAGGCCTTAAAGGATTTGTTTTCCTCTGGTGGGATGACTGGAATGCTGAATACCATCTGGCTCATTCTCTGTGCCATGACTTTCGGAGGCATTATGGATGCCATCGGCGCCCTCTCTGCAATTAGTAAGGCTTTGTTGAAATTGTTCCATACTACTTTTGGATTGTTTGCAAGTACGGTGGTTAGCTGCTTAGCATTAAATGTAACTGCCAGTGATCAATATCTCGCCATCGTAATTCCCGGAAAAATGTATTCACAGGCATTTAAGGATAAGGGATTGGCGCCAGAAAATCTTTCCCGAACTTTGGAAGATAGCGGAACGGTAACTTCAGTACTAGTACCCTGGAATACCTGTGGAGCTTACCATAGCGGCGTACTTGGTGTGGACACACTTCATTATGCGGGCTACGCTATATTTAATTACGTCAGTCCGTTTATGACTCTCTTGTTTGCTGCCTTTTCTATAAAAATTAAGCAATTAACTACTCCATCAAGAGCATAGCAATTATTTATGAATTTCTTCCCACGCTATCGACAACGGCTATAGCTCAATAGAATAATACATTTGTTTTTCCTTCAAATAAGGTACTTAAATCGTATTTTTGTTATAGAAAAATATTAACCTTTAAATCTATATAAACTATGTCATTAGTAGGAAGAAAATTCCCAAACATTACAGTTGATGCGATGAACGAAATGGGAGACACTTTTAAATTAAATGTGCTTGAAGAAGCTCAAAAGAATAAGAAAAAAGTTTTGCTTTTCTGGTACCCAAAAGATTTCACCTATGTATGTCCTACTGAAATTCTTTCCTTTCAGGAGGCGCTTTCAAAATTTGAAGATCGAAATACAATAGTTATCGGAGCTTCTTGTGATACCCCCGAAGTACATTTTGCCTGGTTAAACACTCCAAAAGATAATGGAGGGATTGAAGGAGTGACTTACCCACTTCTCGCAGATACAAACCGAAACCTTTCCAATGCACTGGGAATCTTGGATGTTGAACCTCAATCTTACGATGAAGATCAGGAATATTATCTTTTAGAGGGCAGCAATGTTACCTACCGGGCCACTTATTTAATCGATGAGGATGGGAAGATTTTTCACGAGAGTGTTAACGATATGCCACTTGGTAGAAATGTAAATGAGTATTTAAGACTTGTTGATGCCTACACCCACGTACAAGAAAAAGGTGAGGTTTGTCCAGCCAACTGGGAAGAAGGTAAAGAAGCAATGAAAGCCACACGAGAAGGTGTAGCTAGTTATTTAAGCCATTAAAAAATGATATTGACGGAAGACGGATAGGCATAAGACGTAGGACTACTAACTTCTATCTAGAAAACATTTTCAATTGAAGGTTTGTGGTCTTATGTCCTAAGTCCAAAAGTCCTAAGTCTTGGGTGGGTTTTGAACAAACAAGCACTAATAATAAAAATTATGATGTTAGAATTAAAAGATGATAGCCTGGAACAATTCATCTCCGATGAAAAAGATGTGATAGTTCAATTTGCCGCCGGATGGTGTGGTAACTGCAGACTGATGAAACCTAAATTTAAGAAATTGGCTACGGAAACCGAGGGATTCAAATTTATCCTGGTGGATGCCGAAAAATTTCCTGAAAGTAGAAAAATGGCAAATGTGGACAACTTACCAACTTTTGCCTCTTTTAAGGATGGGAAATTGGTCAACCAGGTTCAGACCAATAAATTCGAACTGTTAAAAGATTTAGTAGATGAAGTTACCAGTAATTAGACATATTCAACGGAACAATTCCACTGCCCAAATTCAGAATTGTATAGAGGTATTGGAGTCTTACTGCGAGTATAATCGCATTACAGATGAAGAAATGGATATCATCGGGGAGCTGATCACCAATCTCTGCGGAGCTGTGGAGGTCCACCAAATGATAGAAGATGGTATGCCGGAGCGCGACGCGGCCAATGCCTTTGTAAAAAAAGTTTTGGGCTCTATTGATAAATAGAAATTATACCACTTATTTTAAAATCCCTTCGCAATCGATGCAAAGGGATTTTTTATTTGGTGCGATTCGTTTTTTATCGCGTTTCAGAAGGTAAGATATGGCTTCATTTCGAATTGATGTTCAATCCTCAATCCTTTCAACAAGCAAGGTTTTCAGAAAAGAACCACTTCTAAATAAATAAAATTTATTGACGTTCTTTAAAAAGTATTAATAGCCAGACCCAAAACGAATTCTTATATTTATAATTCACTTTTAAAAATCAAAAACAATGGCATCGATCAAACTTGGAGGGAATACTATAGAAACTATCGGCACCCTTCCCCAAACCGGAGAACACGCTCCAGATTTCAAATTGGTAGCTCAGGATCTAAGTACAAAATCCTTATCGGATTATCGCGGATCACGGATTGTAATGAATATATTTCCGAGTATAGATACAAACGTATGCGCCACTTCCGTACGCAAATTTAATGAGAAAGCTACCTCCTTAAAAAATACCAAGGTCCTCTGCATTTCTAGAGATCTTCCATTTGCACAAAAGCGTTTTGTCAACGATGAAGACCTTCATAATGTAATTAATCTTTCAGATTTTCGGGATGGATCTTTCGGAAAAAATTATGGGGTTGAAATGACCACAGGCGATCTACGTGGACTTCTTTCACGCGCCGTAGTGGTGTTGGATGAAAATGGAAAAGTAATTCATAGTCAACAAGTATCCGATATTGGTGAAGAGCCCGACTATTTGGCAGCACTAAAAACTTTGCTATAATGTGGGATACATATACGGGAAAGCGCCTGAAAGGCTTCCAGTATGCCATAAAAGGTGCTTTTCTCTTACTCCGCTACGAAGCTAGTATCCAGGTGCAAACCGCGATTGCCATAATCATGACGATTGCCGGATTCTATTTTAATATATCCAATATTGAATGGATGATCCAGATTTTGGCGATAGGATTGGTAATTAGTATTGAAGGACTAAATACTGCCGCTGAAGAAATCGCAGATTTTGTTCACCCCGATTTCCACAACAAGATTGGTTTTATTAAAGACGTGGCCGCGGGAGCAGTATTTTTCGCCGCAGTGTCGGCAGTTATCGTGGGCTGTATTATATATATTCCCAAATTTTAGCAGACTGACTATTAGCGTTTTATCAGCTTATAAATTATAAAACATTTATCAATAAAATGGCTTTCCCAGGTTATTTAGTTATTTGAAAGTTATTTGGAATATTACATTTTGATATTTGTATTTTTGCCGAACAACCAACCCATTTATTAATGGCCAAAAAAAAGAAAAAAACAACCAGTTCACCACGAACAAAGATGAGGTTTTCCCTTTCAAAACAGCAAAAAATTTTGTTGGGCAGCTTCCTATTTTTGTTGGGATTGGCGCTTTTGCTTTCTTTTATCTCATACTTTTTCACTTGGCAAGCGGATCAAAGTGATATTGGGACGCTAGGTGACCGTGAACTGCAGGCCGACAACTGGTTAAACAAATTTGGAGCTCATATCGGTCACTTTTTTATCCATCAAGGATTTGGAGTTGCCTCATTTATCATTGCTTTCCTCGTTGGACTTACAGGAGTTTATTATTTCTTCGATTACGCTAAAAAACAATTGGTAAAATTCTGGTTCTGGGGCTTACTTCTGATGCTTTGGATTTCCATTTTCTTTGGTTTTTTTGATGGCAAAGCTACCATCCTGAGTGGTACCGTCGGTTTTGAAACCAACGATTATATGCAGGATTATATAGGTTTGGTGGGAACCATTTTAATCATGACCTTTATTCTTATTTTCTATTTGGTTGTACGGTTAAAACTTACACCAGATATGGCCATAAACGCGGTCAAAATTTCCAAAAAACAAATAAAGGATGATTTTGGCACAGTAAATAAAAGAATTACGCCCATTGAACAGGAAACAAAACACAAAATATCCACATCGCAATTAATCGCCGAGGAAGATGAGGAAGAAGAAGAAACTGAGGTTGAGTTAGAGCTGTCTAAAAAGGAGAAACCAACTCCTCCTCCACCTGTTGAGAAAATTATTCTGAAGTCCGATGTGGAAAGTGATGTGGAAATGGAAGTGGAACAGGCACCTGAAGAAGAAGAGGTTGAAAGTATTAGTGAAAAATTGGTAAAGGATTTCGGTGAATTCGATCCCCGTCTAGATCTTAGTAATTATCGCTTTCCGAGTATTGAACTATTGCGCGATCACACCTCAGGCAGTGGAATTACCATTGATCAAGAGGAACTAGAGGAAAACAAAAATAGAATTGTCGAGACCCTCAGCAACTATAAAATTGGAATCGCCAGTATAAAAGCCACTGTTGGACCTACGGTTACTTTATATGAAATTGTACCCGATGCTGGAATTAGAATCTCAAAAATCAAAAATCTGGAGGACGATATAGCATTGTCCCTTTCAGCATTGGGAATTCGTATTATTGCTCCCATCCCAGGTCGCGGTACCATAGGAATTGAAGTACCAAATAAAAATCCAAAAACCGTTTCAATGCGGTCGGTAATTGCTTCGTCAAAATTTCAAGGAGCAGAAATGGAACTTCCCATAGCTTTTGGAAAAACCATAAGCAACGAGACCTTTGTGGTGGACCTTGCAAAAATGCCGCACATGCTTATGGCCGGTGCCACAGGACAAGGAAAATCGGTTGGATTAAACGCGGTCCTTACTTCCTTGCTTTATAAAAAGCATCCTGCAGAAGTGAAGTTTATTTTGGTTGACCCGAAAAAAGTAGAGCTTACTTTGTTCAACAAAATTGAACGCCATTATCTGGCAAAACTGCCTGATACGGATGAAGCTATTATTACAGACACCAATAAAGTAATCAATACCTTAAATTCTTTATGTATCGAGATGGACAATCGTTACGACCTTCTTAAGGATGCGATGGTACGAAACATTAAGGAATACAATACCAAATTTAAAAACCGAAAGTTAAATCCTAACGATGGGCATCATTATCTACCGTACATAGTATTGGTTATTGACGAATTCGCCGATCTGATTATGACTGCAGGTAAAGAGGTGGAAACTCCCATTGCCCGTCTTGCCCAACTTGCACGAGCCATCGGTATCCATTTGATTATCGCCACTCAACGTCCATCCGTCAACGTAATTACTGGGATAATAAAGGCAAACTTCCCTGCACGATTGGCTTTTAGGGTAACAAGTAAAATAGATTCCAGGACCATTTTGGACAACAGCGGAGCCGACCAACTTATTGGCCGGGGAGATATGCTCTTTACCCAGGGAAATGAACTTACAAGGTTACAATGTGCCTTCGTGGATACTCCCGAAGTGGCCGATATAACCGATTTTATCGGTTCGCAAAAAGCATATCCCGATGCTTATCTTCTTCCTGAATATGTGGGAGAAGAGGGTGGCACAACTCTTGATAATAACGTGGACGAACGCGATGCTCTGTTCCGCGAAGCCGCAGAGGTCCTGGTTATTGCCCAACAAGGATCTGCATCCTTGCTCCAGCGTAAATTAAAATTGGGCTATAACAGGGCGGGAAGAATAATCGACCAGATGGAAGCTGCAGGAATTGTGGGACCTTTTGAAGGAAGTAAGGCTCGTCAAGTACTTGTTCCCACACTAGATGCTCTGAATCAACTAATAGATAATGAAAATTAATGCAAACTAAAATGAAAAAATACGGTATTCTTTTAATTGCTCTTTTAACAATCACGTTTTCCCAAGCCCAAGATGCAAAAACATTGCTTCGAGAGGTTTCGGAAAAAGTAAAAAGCTACGACAACATTACCATTGACTTTAAATATAATTTAAACAATTCCAAAGAAAATGTAAACCAGGATACACGTGGTGATGTGACCTTAGAAGGTGATAAATATGTTTTGAACATGTTGGGTACAACTCGAATCTTTGACGGAAAAAACATTTATACTATTGTGCCGGAAGATGAAGAGGTTACCATCTCAACTTATAACCCTAAAAACGATAAGGAAATTACTCCGTCAAAAATGTTGACTTTTTATGAAAAAGGATATACTTACAAAATGGACATTGAACAGAATGTAAAAGGGAGAAAAATCCAATTTGTGAAATTGATTCCAATCGATTCAAAAGCAGAAATCAAGGACATTCTTTTAGGAATTGATGTTCAGACAAAACATATATACAAACTGATCCAAACGGACTCGAATGGAACATCGTATACTCTTACCGTAAATTCCTTTAAAACAAACCAACCTCTTTCCAAGACCTTATTTACCTTTGACGAAGCCAAATACAAAAAAGACGGATATTATATTAATAAGTTATAGGACGAACGGTTGAAAATACTGGACAGATATATATTGATTACTTATTTGAAGACGTTCTTTAGCGTCTTCATTATTTTAATGTTCATATTTGTCCTACAGACCATCTGGCTCTATATTTCAGAATTGGCGGGCAAGGATCTAGACGTTTGGATCATTATGAAATTCCTTTGGTATTTCGCTCCCAAAATGATGCCCTTGGTACTTCCGCTCACCATTCTAGTTACCTCACTAATGGTATTCGGAAGTTTTTCCGAAAATTATGAATTTGCCGCAATGAAATCCACAGGTATTTCCTTGCAAAGAGCAATGGGAAGCGTAATGGCCTTTATTCTATTGCTTTCAATCGTTGCATACTTTTTCGCCAATAGCGTTATACCTTATTCCGAATACAAATGGCAAAACCTAAGACGGAATATTCAACAATTCCAACCATCCATGGTTATTGCGGAAGGGCAATTCAGTCAGATAGGTGATATGTTCAATATTAAGGTAGAAAACAAATCGGGCAACAGAGGGCAATTTTTAGAAGATATCGTCATTCACAAAAAAAATGAAAAACGACCAAATGGCAATTTTACGGTTATAATCGCCAACAACGGCGAACTTACCAGTAAAGAGGGCAGCAATACGCTATCCTTGATTTTAAAAGATGGTAATTATTACGAGGATATTCAAACAACTAAGACTGCAGACCAAAAGAAAGAACCTTTTGCTAAAAGTTATTTTGAAGAATACGCCATAAATATTGACCTTACAGCCTTGAACAACAGGGATATTGATAAAGACAATAAGGTTGAAAACCAGAGCATGTACAATATCAGCGAATTACGCTCCGAAATAGATTCTCTTTCAAATAGCTATACATATGATTTACAATCGTATACCAAAAACATGTATTACCGCAGTGGTTTAGAGAAATTTGTCGTCGATGGCGAAGATGATATTAAGGAAAAACCAATAACCACTCCTATTTCGACAAATTCAATACTTGATATTTTTAAACCTGCAGAAAAATTACAAATTGTAAAACTTGCCCTCAATAATACTAAGGGAACCCTTCAGACTGTAGAGGCGAAAAAGGTAGAATTTAAGGCCAAGACCAAGCAATTGAACAAAAATGAAATTGCACTTCACGAAAAATACACTTTTGGGGTGGCTTGTATTATACTCTTTTTTGTAGGAGCACCCTTAGGAGCCATTATCCGAAAAGGTGGAATGGGATTGCCAATGGTAATTGCCATTCTATTATTTTTAACCTACCACTTTATCGGAATTTTCGCCAAAAACAGTGCGGAAGATGGTACCTTGGCTCCCTTCATCGCCGCTTGGCTAAATACTGCGATAATGCTTCCACTTGGTATTTGGCTTACATACAGAGCTACCACCGATCAAGGAATATTTGATTTTGATTCTTTTGTACAGCGCATTGGTAGGCTATTCGGGATTATAATCAAAAAGAAAAAAACGGAAGGAGTCGCACCCGATTCAATAACCTAATAACTTAGGCAAGTTTTCTTTTAATTTTCCCACTAATTTTTATCTATAAAACGACAAAGAAATTTGTTCACCTCTCTTTTCCCCATTTTAAATGCCTTTAGAAACCTGCTCATAATTTTAGTCTTATATAGTTCGGAATGTTTAAATAGGTATTTTATTTCAATCGTTCCTAAATTGAGTAGTCGTTTAATAGTTTCACTTCACAATTTTTAAAATCGTTCATTTAACCAACTTTCCACTCTTTTTCTGAGAAAATCGGGTTCAAAATATCCAGGGGAAAACCCTGATCTTTATAAGAATTCTACCGCAAAAATACCCACTACTAGGTATTTTTTGCATTACACCCCATCTCTATCTTAGCCGTTAAAATAATCTTAAAAATCCAACAATTATGAAAACAAAAAACTTTTTTCAGCAAGGCTTTCTATTTTTAGCAATAGGCCTAACCACGGCAATTACAAAAGGGCAAGCCATTCTCACCGTGGACAACTCTCCCGGCTCCGTGGCAGCTTATTCAAATCTTCAGACGGCCCACGATGCAGCCAGCGCCGGAGATATTATTTATGTGCAACCCTCGGGAACCGGTTATGGCAATTTAACTATTTCAAAAGCAATTACCATAGTGGGGGCTTCGCATAGCGAGCCTACCAATATCAGTCAAATAGGCACTATTTCCATAACCGCATCAGATATAATTTTAAAAGGTTTATCTATTTCTTCAATAAGCACAATTGGGGGCGGTACGGTACCTTATGAGAATATTGAGATTTTTGAGAATAAGATAGGTAGTATCTCTATAGGAAACGGGGTGGATCAAACCATTGATAACATTGTTATTCAGGGCAACCAAATTAATTTCATAGGACAATATAATAATGCTGCAAACGTGTTAATAACAAACAATATAATAGCAAGCATAACTATTTCCAATGCAGCGACTATTGTAGTGAGCAATAATATTTTCCGAAGTGTATATAGCAATGATATTAATATCTACAATTACGGATTGGGAACTGCAAATCTTTCGAATAATATGTTTATTTTTAGTTATCCTTATGGCAATACATCAGTCAATTTGTCTGGCGGTCCTTTCCAGCTGAGCAACAATCTTTTTTATAATTATTATTCTTCTTATCCTGTAAGCTTAGCAGGTAACTACAGTGAAACTGAAAGTTTTTTTAACACCGATCCCCAGTTTGTAAACGTAGATTATGCCACTTGAGGAAATTTTGCCGCATATGATTGGAATGGAAACTTTGGAGCCACCCCTGCTGATCTTACCTTAATGCCCGGATCCCCAGCATTAACAGGTGGCGTTGGAGGGACCGAAATCGGTATTTCCTCCAACTTCAACTATAAATATCTAGGCAATCCAAGAGGGGTTCCAGCAATGGATATAGTGAGTTATAACGGTACTGTCCCAAAAAACGGAACGATCAACGTTACCATCAACGCAAAAGCCCATTAATATGAGAACGCTATACATAGCGCTCTTACTGCTCTTTGCCTTTGCCACCACAAGCGCACAAACGCTTACACAGTTCGAGTATTATTTTGATACCGAACCGGGAATTGGCAACGGCACGGCAGTTACCGCAAACGCAAATACGGGCGAGCTATCGCAGACTCTCAGCATTCCCTTAACGGGATTGGCAGAGGGCTTTCACAAAGTGGTAGTGCGTGCCAAAGACGACAACAATGTGTGGAGTATGTACTCTATTACAAACTTTTACATCTCCGATTTTGGAGAGGTTAGGACTGTTCCAAATCTCGCCGCTGCCGAATATTTTTTCGGAGTCGATCCGGGCATAGGGAACGGTACAGCCCTGGCAGTTCCAGCGAATACTGGAGAAGTAAATACAACGTTTGCTATCCCGCTGGGAAATCTGCCAACCGGCTTTCATGCAATAACCCTGCGCGCAAAGGATACCGATGGCACTTGGGGATTATATAGCACAGCGCGTTTTTATATTTCGGATTTTATTGCGGATGAAGTAAAAGACGTTGTGGCACTTGAATATTGGTTTGATACGGATCCAGGAGTTGGCAATGCTACGGGTATTTCGGTTACTCCTTCCCAAATGATAAATCAGGTAATCCCGATACCTTTAAATGATTTATCTATAGGATTTCATAAAATAGGAATCCGGGTCAAGAATGCGGATGGAACTTGGAGTTTGTACGACCAAAAACTATTTTATATCAATGAGGAATATATTGTTTCACCACTTTCAGACGCCGAATTTCTTTTTGATGCAGAATTCGGTTTTGGTACGGGAACTAGTGCCGTCCTAACTCCTACTGGCAATCCCGATGAATTCACCGTTGAAATACCAACCGACCTGATAAACTGTGGAGTTCACGATTTGTCTCTTTCGGTTAAAAATTCCGAAGGAAAATATTCATTATATAAGATTGCCGAAAACATTGACGTATTTGACGATTTGCCGCCAACAATTGTGGCTCAGGATATTACCGTTCAGTTGGATAATTCCGGAACGGCAAGCATCACCGTGGAAGATGTAGATAATGGAACCTATGACGATTGCCAACTGGCCTCACTAGTTTTGGATATCACGGAATTTAGTTGTGCTAATTTGGGTGAAAATACCGTGACCCTGACCGCTACCGATGCGGAAGGAAATGTTTCAACCGGGACAGCAATTGTTACTGTTGAGGACGTTATAGCACCAAGCGTTTTTGTTCAAAACATAAGCGTGGATCTGGATGCCACTGGTACGGCAACTATCTCTGCGGAAGATATTGACAATGGTACTTTTGATAATTGTACAATAGCCTCTATCAGTATTGATATAGATACTTTTAGCTGTTCAAACATCGGCGCCAATACCGTCAATTTCACTGCCGAAGACCAGAGCGGAAACAGTACTACCGTTTCCTTTACGGTTACGGTTACCGATCCCCTCGGTTCCTGCATTCAAGTACCCGTTGCGGTTTGCCAGCCTTTGGCAATCAACAGCAATAACAATTGCCAGGCAAATGCAACAGCACAAGCCTTTGATGGTGGTTCTTACGATCCCAACGGATTGCCATTGACCTACACGGTAGATCCAGTAGGGCCTTATAACGTTGGAATTACCAACGTAACCCTTACCGTAAGCAACGGAACTGATTCCGATAGTTGCACCACCACCATTACCGTAGTGGATAATACCCCTCCGGTGGCCAATTGTGTCGCTCCCTTTGCCGTTCAGTTAGATGCCAATGGGCAGGCCAGCATCTCCGTGGCCGATATAGATAATGGCAGCTCGGACAACTGTGGTATTGCAAGTGCATCCATTGATGTTACCGATTTCAGTTGTGGAGATATAGGCGAGAATACAGTGACCTTGACCGTTACGGATATCAGTGGACACGTTTCCACTTGTTCAACTGTGGTTACTGTTTTCGATCCGTTTGGAGCGTGCAACGAAGCCCCTACCGCAGTATGTCAGGCGGTTACCGTAAGTACGGAGGCAAATTGTGAAGGCAGTGCCATAGCCCAGGATTTTGATAGGGGCTCTACCGATCCCCATGGGAATCCGCTTACGTTTACGGTAAATCCAATGGGGCCTTATCCTCTTGGAATTACCCAGGTCACTTTGACCGTCAGCAATGGAACATCTTCCGATAGTTGTACCACTACTATCACAGTGATAGATAACACGGCTCCAGTAGTCAGTTGTGCTGCGCCTTTCACTGTCCAGTTGGATTCCAACGGCAGCGCCAGCATCACGGTATCGGATATCGATAACGGCAGCTCCGATAACTGTGGCATCGCAAGTATGGCAATTGATAAGGATTCTTTTGATTGTTCCGATATAGGTGAAAACACCATAATCTTAACGGTAACCGATTCAAGCGGAAATGTTTCTACCTGTACTACTGTCGTAACCGTGGAGGACAGTCTTTCGCCGATTGCCAGTTGCGCCGTCCCGTTCACCCTACAGTTGGATGCCAACGGCAGCGCCAGCATCGCGGTATCGGATATCGATAACGGCAGCTCCGATAACTGTGGCATCGCAAGCATGGCAATTGATAAGGATTATTTTGATTGTTCCGATATAGGTGAAAACACAATAACCTTAACGGTAACCGATTCAAGCGGAAATGTTTCTACCTGCACTACTTTTGTGACTGTGGAGGACAACATTGTTCCCACTGTTTTTACACGTGACATCACTGTGCAATTGGATGCCAATGGAAATGCAAGCATCACGGCAATGGATATTGACGATGGCAGCTCAGACAACTGTAGTATCGCCAGCTTGGAAATCGATAAGGATACTTTTAATTGTTCTAATGTTGGTGCATACACGGTGACATTGACGGTTACCGACGTACATGGAAATTCCAGTTCGGCCACTGCAACAGTTACCGTTGAAGATCCACTTGAAACCTGTGATGGCGTGGTTCCAACGGATAACTTTGTTACCACTTGGAAAACCACAATGCCCAATGAGACCATCACCATACCTACCACTGGGTCAGGTTACAACTACAGTGTTGATTGGGGAGATGGAAACTCGGATGCCGGGAAAACAGGAAATGCTTCCCATATCTATGCCACTCCTGGAATTTATACCGTTAGTATCAGTGGTAATTTCCCACGTATCTATTTTAACAATGGTGGCGACAGACTTAAAATTCGATCTATTGAACAGTGGGGCAACATCCAGTGGTCGTCTATGAACAGTGCATTTGCGGGTGCCGAGAACTTAGTGAGCCACGCAACCGATATGCCGGACCTCTCAATGGTTAACGATATGTACGGAATGTTCGCATATTGTAGAAAATTCAACGGCGATGCAAATTTTGGAAACTGGAATGTATCCACTGTAACCAATATGGAAGCTATGTTCGGGGAGCCTCTATTTTTAATTATCCTATCGGTGGTTGGAACGTGGCCAACGTGACCAGTATGGAGCAAATGTTCCATGGAGCTACAATATTCAACCAGAACCTTAATTCGTGGAATGTGGCAAGCGTAACAACTATGAAGAATATGTTCGCTTCTGCTATGGATTTTAACCAAGATCTTGGCAATTGGGACGTGGGCAATGTGACAACGATGAATTCCATGTTCTCCCATGCCAACCAGTTTGACCAAAACATCGGAGGATGGAACGTGGCCAACGTTACCGATATGGCCAATATGTTCAATAACGTGACCCTTTCCACAGCCAATTACGATGCGCTGCTGAACGGATGGAACAGTCTTCCTTTGCAATATGGAGTCAAGTTCAGCGGTGGCAACAGCAAATATTGCAGCGGCAAGCCGGCACGCGACAACATGATAGCCACCTTTGGGTGGATCATCACCGACGGCGGACAGTTGTGCCTCAGCACCGACCAGTTCATCACCACCTGGAAAACCACTGCTGCCAACGAGAGCATAAGCATACCGACTACCGGCAACGGCTATTACTACAGCGTGGACTGGGGAGATGGGTCTTCGGCAACCGGGATCACCGGCAATATCTCGCACAGCTATTCGGCGGCGGGCGTCTATACCGTTAAGATAAGCGGTGCATTCCCGCGCATCTATTTCAACAACGGCGGCGACAGGCTCAAGATCATGTCCATCGAGCAGTGGGGTTCCAACGTATGGACCTCGATGAACGGAGCCTTCGCGGGCTGTGAGAACCTTGTGAGCAATGCCACCGATATGCCCGACCTCTCGCAGGTTACCGATATGTACGGAATGTTCGCCTTCGCAAGAAAATTCAACGGTGACGCCAACTTTGGAAACTGGAACGTGGGGAACGTGACCGATATGAGCGGGATGTTCGCAGGGGCGTCGGTGTTCAACCACCCCATCGGCAACTGGAACGTGGGCAACGTGACCAGTATGGAGAACATGTTCAACGGAGCAACCAGGTTCAATCAGGACCTTGGCATCTGGAACGTGGGCAGCGTGACCAGCATGAGAAACATGTTCAATGCTGCAATGAGGTTCAACCAGAATATTGGCAGTTGGAATGTTGGCAACGTGACGGACATGTACTTTATGTTCTTCCACGCCAACAGGTTCGACCAAGACCTTGGGGGCTGGGAAGTAAGCAACGTTTCCAATATGACCAACATGTTCAGGAACGTAACCCTTTCAACAGCCAATTACGATTCGCTATTGAACGGTTGGAGCGCCTTGCCACTTAAGCACAGGGTTAAGTTCCACGCGGGCTTCAGTAAATACTGTGCCGGTGAGCCGGGCAGGATCACTATGACAGACTCTTTCCTTTGGACTATCCAAGATGGCGGCAAGGATTGCGGCGTCAATAACGCTAGATTGGACGTAGGCGGCAATGCTCCCTTGTTCGGCGTGGCCCTCTATCCAAACCCTATGAAGGATGAACTGGCCCTGGACAATCCCAAGAACGTAATTCTTGAGAGCATCTCCATTTTTGACCTTACCGGAAGGTTGGTGCAAAAGGTAGAGCTCAATGGAATGACTACCGGAACCGTCATCGACGTATCCAGACTTTCCAGTGCTACCTATATGGTAATAATAACCGGCGAAGGTGGAAACAAAACAGAATTATTGATCAAGGAATAGGTTAATTTAATAGTCAATTAGGTTCCTGAAACCCTCCCTTCAAAAAATGAAGGGAGGGTTTTTTTATGGGATAGGAAAAAATTATCTAAGAGTAAGTTGAGTTTTCAATACCCTTACAGATTAAGGGAACTTAAACTATTATTGAATGTTTTTGAGTATTGGGGACAAGGATCAATTCAGGTTCAATTTCAAAAGCAATTTACAAAACACTCTTTTGTCAATAACCATATACATTTTATTACCTTTGCGCCACATATTTTAAAACATGATTTCAACAGAAAAAAATACCGTTAAGCTCAACACCATTGAAGAGGCTATTGAAGATATCCGAAATGGAAAGATAATCATTGTGGTGGATGATGAAAACCGGGAAAATGAAGGAGATTTCATAGCTGCGGCCGAAATGGTTTCTCCCGAGATGATAAACTTTATGGCCACTCACGGGCGCGGACTCATCTGTGCTCCGTTGACGGAAGAACGTTGTAATGCATTGGATTTACAGATGATGGTAGAAAACAATACCGTTTTGCACCACACCCAGTTTACAGTTTCGGTAGATCTTATCGGTCATGGATGCACCACGGGTATCTCGGTGCATGACCGTTCAAAAACCATTAAAGCGTTGGTAGATGAGAATACCAAAGCGAATGATTTAGGAAGGCCTGGGCATATTTTTCCTCTGCGCGCAAAACAAGGTGGTGTACTTAGAAGAACAGGACATACCGAAGCGGCCATTGATCTCGCCCGTTTGGCGGGGTTAAAACCAGCAGGGATTCTTGTGGAAATATTGAATGAAGACGGCACCATGGCTCGACTTCCAGAATTAGTTGAAGTTGCAAAGAAATTTGATCTGAAACTTATTTCAATCGAAGACCTTGTGAAATACAGAATGGAGCACGATTCCCTTATTGAGAAAAAGGAGGATTTCAACATCCAGACCAATTTCGGAGAGTTTCGATTGCGGGCCTATAAACAAACTACAAATGGCCAAATACACTTGGCCCTAACAAAGGGTTCTTGGAATCCAGATGAACCTGTACCAGTTCGAGTAAATGCAACGTTGGTAAACAGCGATATTCTTGCTGCACTGACGAACAATGCGGAAAAGAAATTGGACGATATGTTCAATATCATAAATAAGGAAGGAAAAGGAGCTATTGTTTTCATCAACCAAGAAAGCCAATCCCTTAACCTCTTAAGCCGATTGAAGGAACTAAAAGAAATGCAAAAACCCAATACGGTGGTAAAAGCTCCGCGAATTGACATGGACAGTAAGGATTTTGGGATCGGCGCCCAAATAATCCACAATCTCGGAATCCATAAAATGCGCTTACTCTCAAACAGTAAGCAAACAAAGCGTGTTGGAATGATCGGATACGGTTTGGAGATTACAGAGTATTTAAATTATTGATTGGGATAAAATAACATCGAATTTTTTTACAGTTCGTAAATCTGATTTTGGTCATCGTTTGAGAAACTGAGAGTTTGTAATTTCACAACCTTAAAAATCTTTTCAAATGGCCGCAACTCTTATTTCGAAATATAACGTTCCCGGTCCAAGATATACCAGTTATCCAACAGTGCCTTATTGGAACAGTTCTGAATTCACCCAGAAACAATGGACGATCGATATTAAAAGAAGTGCCGATCAAAGCAATAATTCAGAAGGAATAAGTATTTATATCCATCTTCCATTTTGCGAGAGTCTTTGCACTTTCTGTGGTTGCAACAAGCGGATTACCAAAAATCATAAGCTCGAAATTCCTTATTTGGAATCCTTGCAGCAGGAGTGGGATCTTTATCTCCAGATGTTCCCACAAAACCCAAAATTAAGGAAATGCATTTAGGAGGAGGAACACCCACTTTTTTTGCGCCTGAAAACCTGGCCTTAATGTTGAAAGGAATATTTAGGAATGCCACAATTGCTGACGATCCTTCCTTTAGTTTCGAAGGCCATCCCAACAATACTACCCGCGCACATTTACAAACCCTCTTTGATTTCGGCTTTACCCGCGTATGCTATGGAGTTCAGGATTACAATACTGAAGTTCAGCTCGCAATCCATAGATTGCAGCCCTTTGCCAATGTAAAAAAGGTTACCGAAACTGCAAGGGAAATGGGTTATACTTCCATAGGACATGATATTATTTTTGGATTGCCTTTTCAGAAAAGGGATCATATTATCCATACCATTGAAAAAACCAAAGAATTGATGCCCGACCGGATTGCGTTTTACAGTTATGCGCACGTGCCCTGGATAAAAGGAAACGGTCAACGTGGGTTTAAAGAAGAGGATTTGCCAAGTGCTTCAGAAAAACGGGATATGTATCAAACAGGCAAAAAAATGCTGGAAGAAGCCGGATATATAGAAATTGGAATGGATCATTTCGCATTAAAAACGGATAGCCTGTACAGAGCGATGGAAGACAAAATTCTTCACCGTAATTTTATGGGCTATACCGAAAGCAAAACACAATTAATGATCGGTCTGGGAGTTTCTGCAATAAGTGATAGCTGGTACAGTTTCGCTCAAAACGTGAAAAATGTTGAGGAATACCAAGAATTATTGTCACAGGGAATCTTGCCCGTATACAGAGGTCATAAATTAAATTCTGAAGATCTTGTTATTCGCCGTCACATTTTAAACCTAATGTGCAAACTCGAAACTTCTTGGGAAGCACCTGGATTACACTTTCCCGAATTGCCTGAAGTATTGATAAACCTAAAGGAGATGGAATTGGATGGATTGATAGAAATTGGGGCCAATTATATAAAAATAAATGAAAACGGCCGACCGTACGTTCGCAATGTTTGCATGGCCTTCGACCTTCTTTTGCAGCGCAGCAAACCGGAGACGCAACTATTTTCGATGACTATTTAGTGAATACGAAGAAAGGCTTAGTTTAATTATTAAATTGTTATTCGTAATCTTCTATGTTGATGGGCAATTAAATTAGTTTTCTCCCAAAGTTTCGGTCTTGGCTTATCCCGAGCATCTCGGAAAGACTCAACTTAACATTCCTAACATTTTTTTGGAAAAAAATTACAAAACCGAAACAATCGCATTGTGCATTTTCTGCGCTCTTTCCTTTACTTGCTCTTCCGTCCAACCAATTTTTATTAGAGAAGAAATAGTTCTTCCCATAACAGCGTCACTTTTTGAAAAGTCGGTATTGTTTAAATCCTGCATTTGGTTTCGAATCTCAGATGAAAGCGGTCCCAAACTTTTCTTATTCTTTAAATGATGCCAACCATTTATATAATGCCAATTATTGGTGTACCAATAGAAACACGAATCCACTCCTTGTTCCGACAATGCTTTATGGACTTTTTTGGCCAATTCTTCAGTGGGAAGAAAGAAATTCAAAAATGAATAATTTTCGACCCCACCTTGAGGAACGCGTCTAAAGGATACTCCCTCAATTGTTTCCAAAGCATTGCGAAGTATGGTATAATTTTTCTTCTGAATTTCTAAAATATTATCCAGTTTGTTGAGTTGTGCCAAACCTACCGCGGCGTTCAATTCCGAAATACGGAAATTGTACCCTAAAAATGGATGGTCTTCCGCTCCCCTATCCTTGCCCACGTGATCGTGACCATGATCCTGATAGTGGTCCGCGTTTTGAGCGAATTTTGTATTATTGGTAATAACTGCTCCTCCTTCACCACAGGTAATTGTTTTTACATAATCAAATGAAAAGCAACCCAGGTCTCCATAACTGCCAAGAGATTTTCCTTCGTAAGTTCCACCGAGTGCCTGACAGGCATCCTCTAAAAGAATCAGGTTGTTTTGGTCGCAAATTGCTTTCAATGCTTTTAAATCTGCCATTGAACCGCACATATGCACAGGCATCACACATTTGGTCTTATCCGTAATTGCCGCCTCCACAGCTTTTGGATTCAGGGTCAGCGTATCATCAATATCTACCAAAATAGGAACTGCGCCCAAAGCCAAAATGGATTCAAAACTTGCAACAAAAGTGAAAGTTGGCATAATAACCTCATCGCCCGCGCCGATACCAGCGGAAGCCAATGCTACGGTTAACGCTGCGGTACCACTGGACACCAACTGGCAATGATCAACATCCATACGTTTGGCAAAAGCGGTTTCAAATTCCTTTGCTTTCCAATGTTTATTCCGCATTCCGTCGAAGCCATAGCGCATCAAAACTCCTGTTTCCAATACTTCGTTTACTTCTTTGCGCTCCTCGTCGCCAAAAATTTCAAATCCAGGCATATTTTTATTGAATAATGTTTATTGTATTTCAGACTTGGCTAAAGTTGGTTGTTCGCTCTGATCTTGACGTTATCTGACAGTCTTCATTTTCGATCTGCCACTTCGCCCACAAGTTTCATTTTCTTCGATTTCGTTTTCGATTTCGATTTCGTTTTCGATTTCCAAAGATAAGCCTTGGGCCATTCAACAAAAAGCAACTCGCATAAAAAAAACCTCAACTCTCGTCAAGGTTTTCAAATTCTGTTTTGGATTCCTAATAATCGGGACCTCATTTCATTTAAGCATTAAGATTTCTTCATTTTATCCTCAGGCGGAAATAAGCCCGGTTGGGCATTCTGGAAAAATTGCTGGTGCAGCGAATCCATTTGCTTCAATTGTTTCTGCATATCAGGGAAAAAATCCTCCCAATGGTTTTCGAAATAACCTTTCTCAAAGAGACCATTTCCAAGGGAATCACTTTCAAACGGAGCCAAGAAATCCTGTGAAAATGAACTGGGCATTCTTTCCCGCATATATTTTCGGAAGGACGTTAGGGCACTGTCCATGTCTTGTGGCTGTATTTCCTTTCCGTTAATGTTTCCGTAGGAATAGGTATAAATAGAATCATAACGGATCAAATTTCCGTTCTCGTCCACCTCTTTGTTCACTCTCCATGTCCCACGAGGTTCTACTTGAGTTTCCGTCTCATTGTTCATCGCGGATTGGTTTTCCGTTCCCTTCTTTTTTTCTTGGGCATTGCAACTTGTTAAACTAAAAGCAATGGCAAAGGTTAAGACTATCCTTTTCATTTCTAAAAATTTAAATTATTACTTAAGTTTTCTTACTCCAAAAAGCCAGAAGATTTTCAACAAAAAAAATACCATTTTTTAATTTATAATAAAGAAACGAGAATACCGATGGGAATAATAAGTAATTTTTAACATTTTGAAGACTAGAAGATTACTGATTGGAAATTATGTCAGTCTAATCAAATTTTATGACAAGCTCTTCCACCCCTCGACGGACTTTTTTAAGGTTGCTGAAAAAATCCGTTTCATCCCGATATCCAACAGGTAAAACTATAACCGATTTCAATCCCTTCTCAGCGAGCCCAAGCAGTTTGTCGTAATTTTCGGGTTCGAAACCTTCCATGGGGCAGGAATCGATATTTTCAATAGCGCAAACCGTCAGTAAAGCTCCGAGGGTCAAGTATAACTGGTTCACCATCCATTGGCGGATTTCGAGCGCATGTTTTTCTGAAAAGGAACTTACAAGATCCTTTTCATAAGGCTCCAAAATCTCTCGGGAGGTATTTCTGGTATCCTCCACCCTCTTAAAATGGTCGACAATAAAATTGGCGTCAATTTCCTTTTCAATACATAAAACCAAAACGTGGGAAGCATCTCGAACCTGCGGTTGGTTAAAAGTGAATGACATCAACTTTTCCTTTATGGATGGATTGGAGACCACCACCATTTTTAGGGGCTGCAAACCAAATGAGGTTGCGGTGAGGTTAAACGTCTGTTTTAAAATATCGAGTTTCCCTTCCGAAAGTTTTTTGGTAGCGTCAAATCGTTTTGTGGCGTAGCGCCACTGTAATTTTTTTATTGTATTGGAGGCCATTTAAAATTGCTTAATCTATATCTACAAAAGTAGTGATAAAAAGGTGCAACCGATAAACTCCTTGTGTTCCAGAAAAATTTCAACAAAAAATGGTAAAAAACAAAAAAAGAGTTCCGAAATTGAAAAAGCTTTTTATATTTGCAATCCCTAAGCAAAAGCTTAAGAACGCATACCACTGGAGAAATGGCAGAGTGGTCGATTGCGGCAGTCTTGAAAACTGTTGAGGGTCACACCTCCGGGGGTTCGAATCCCTCTTTCTCCGCAAAAGGAAACCCACGATTTTTTTTAATCGTGGGTTTTTTATTTGGCGCAGCGATTCAAGCTATTTCAGCCTGAAAGGAGCGGAGACAAATAAAAAACTAGCCACTTCTTTTTCTGAAGTGGCGTGGGTTTCTATGCTTGTCCAGGATTACCTCTTGGGATCAATGAAATTAATCCCTCTTCCTCCGAAATGTCAACTGATAATCAGTTAGTTATGAGTTTGACACCCAAAATTACACCTAATTCTATTTGAATTGGGTGTTTTTTTGATATGTTATTAGGATTGGGTTTTCAAATTGGCAAAGTTTGCTGAAGGATTTATAAATAGTAGTAAAGGTCGATTTATCGAATTACATAAAATTCCTTTTCGTCGGATATAATTTGTATTCTTGCCGAGTGAATTTTGCACGAGATGTTGCAGTAGAAAAAAAATGTTTTGGAAAGTAATGCCGCTTTTTTAAGTAATAAAAAGTTTTCTGGAAAACTAGATGATAGATCAGAAAAACCTAAGAACGACGAGCTTCGTAAAACTGATACGAGTTTTGAAAAATCATTTGCCGAACGTTGGAAAACAAATCGTTTTTGGCTGGTTAAAGGTTCCTATTATATTCTCCATACCGTTTGGATGATCGTAATGATAGTCGGAGGCTTTATAGCTTGGTTAATTTCCCTGTTATTTATATGATACGAAGAATTCCATTAAGGATTTTACATCTTTATGTACTTCTTTCTCTAGTGCTGTTTTTATGCATCCAAAGTTGGAAATACTTTTCAGGGATCCCTTCCAATTGGGTTTTTCATTATTTAAATGATTTCTTAGCTATTCCAATAGTGGCTACAGTGTGTTTAAATGTGGTTTGGCTTATAAGAAATGATTACAGTCTTCGCCTGAATTTATTTACAGTTCTGAGTTTAGTAGCCCTATTTTCAGTTTTTTTTGAATACTATCTTCCCCAACAATCCCATCGCTATACAGGAGATGTCTGGGATGTAGTTTGCTATTTTTTGGGCGGGGTTGTGTTTTATTCTTTGCAGAAAATGGAATAGAATTCTTATTTCAAGAATGAACCAGTATAGATCTTTAGGTATTTTCGGTATCAGCGTGTTGGATATCCCTCAGGTATTTCGAAATTTATAGCTGTTTTCATAATTTCAAAATAGATTTACTATAAGGTGAGCGTTATGGCTCGCACCGGTGATACTTTAATATACGATCCAAAAAAATTCTTTAAAAGCTTCTTCTCAGTTATCATTAGTGAAATAATTAATACATTAAGCTGATTTAACAATTGGTGTTAATCCTATCCCGAAGATGTCTCTCAAATCCTCACTTTTACCATTAAAATTTCGTATTATTGATAAACAAGTCTAAATAGTCTGATTTAAAAACGGCCAAGGTCGGAATGAATAGAATTTGCTGTCTCCTCTTTTTATTTTTACAACTATCAAGCCTAGGGGCTCAACCAGATACGTATTCTCTTGAGAGTTCTGTAAACTTTCAAAAATTTGGCAAGAAAGATGGCTTGCCAAGTAGTAAAACAAAATCGGTTTTCGAAGATTCCAAGGGCTATATCTGGATTGGAACCTATGCGGGAATTTCAAGATTTGACGGACATTCATTCTATAGTTTTAAGGATCAAGACAATCGGGCACGCCATCAAATTGAACAAATAATTGAAATTGGGGATTATCGTATTCTAACAAGGGATTCTAGAGGCAGTATTGATATCATATATAAGAATAGAGTCATTGAAAAAATAGAAAATGATATAGCTAGATACGCTGTTTCAGGTGTCCATAACTTCCATAACAAATATTTCATCATTATAAAGCATCCTCGAAATAGCCATACTACTATTTTAGATTTCTACGATGCGAAAACTTTCAAAAAGGTAAAATCACAGTTCTTCCCATTTTATGCATCTGTGGAGAAAACCAAAGAAAATAATATTTTATTGCTTGTAGAAACCGAAGAGAAAAAGAAGAATTTAGAACTCTATAAGGTTGATGGCAACAATGACTTTCATCTAGTTGAAAAACAAGATTTACCCCCATTAGCGGAGCCCTTTAGTCGGAGTTATTACATATCGGAAGATCGACAGTATCAGTACGATTATCAAATAAACGATTATAAAATCGACAAAAACCAAAGAGCGGTAGAATATTCAAAAAATGATTTGGCCGATTTTAATTTGGACAAAACCTTTAAAAGCGAAGGCTACTTTAAAAAAGCTAAAAACAATCATCTACATTTTATCAATACTTCAAATCAAGTTTATGATTTTGGAGATTTGGCCAAGTTGTGTGGAAACATATTTATTGACCGTCAACAACGTTTTTGGGTCTGTTCCGAAAGTGCTCTCTATCTTTTTCCCAGCGTTGATATCCAAACTATGAGTTTAAATCTCACCGAAAATGGGAATGATGAAATATGGTCTATGACGAGAAAAGATGATGACTATTATTTTTCAAGTTATGACTTTGGACTGTTCAAAACGGAAAAGGATTTTAAAAGAACGAAGAAGGTAAAAACTGAAAATTTATTTAAAAACAGTAATGTCGCAGTTTTTGGTTCAACAAAAACCCCAAAAAACGGAGTGTTTATTCCGCATATGAGTTCAATTTTATATATCGATGAGAAGAATGAAAGCCATGTGGTTGATTTAGGATATAATAAGGATGTTTTTTCTTCTGCGATCCATCCCATTACCAAAGATCTGTATTTTTCCAGCTATATAGGAATATATCGTTTGGATGAAGAAAAAAAGAAGGCAGAGGAACTTCTAAAACTTCCCTATTCCGGAATAAATAGTGTGCTGGATATCGATTTTGATAAAGATGGCAATTTAATCGCAATGGGAAGCAGCGGAATGTTGATACAGGAAAATAATGAATGGCGTGCACTAATTTTAGAAAAAACCAAAGGTTATAGTCTCTGTTTAGACTCGTATGGAAGCAATTGGATAGGAAGTAAAAATGGACTTTTTGAAATGAAGACGGATAAATCCCTGAAAGAAGTCGATTTTGGCTTTCCCCTTCCTTGGATTTCAGATTTAAAGGTATATAAAAAAAAGTGGCTTCTTATCGGCACAGTCGATGAGCTGATTATATTCAATTTGGATCGCTACCATCAAAAGGACGAAATCGAATTTTATCGGTATGAATTGGTGCAATATTTTGCCAATGATGAAGGTGGACAAAATAACTTTTTTGAAGACGAGGATGGCGCCGTATGGTGGCCAATGAATGGAAAACTGGTCAAATTTTATCCCGAAAAGTTAATTCAGGACCAAGCCCTGCCCTGCCCTTCTATTTTTGGGATATTATTAAATATCGAAAACAAACCTCAACAACTCTCTCCCAGTAATGAAGAAGAGGTAATTGAAATTGACAAAGCACATCGGGAGCTCATTTTCCAGTTTGCAACGCCCTTAGTAATGAACCGCGATATTGTGAAATATAAAACAAGGTTGGTCGGGTTAAATGATAAGTGGGAGATTATTGACAATTCTAATGACATTACCTACAGAAACCTCTCGCCTGGAAATTATCAATTTGAAATCCAAGCCAGTATTGATGGCAAAAACTGGACAAAATCCGCACTTAGCAATCCTGTTACCATCGGAGCCTATTTTTATGAAACCCTTTGGTTCAAGGTGTTGATAGGAGTTTTAATCCTTTTTATCTTTTTCAATTTCATTAAAAATTATTTTCAGAAAAAACAGATCGGGTTAGAGACACAAAACAGATTGCTCTCCTTGCAACAGGACCTGAACAAAATGGAACTTTCCAACTTAAATAAACAACTCGATCCGCATGAAATAAAAAATTTATTGGCAAGTATTTCTCCCGAGATCCAGGAAAATGCTCCAAATGCGTACCGAAAAATGTTGAAGCTCCTAAACATAACCAAAGCGAGTTTGAACAACAGTTCTATGACAGAGAGCATAAAAAATCAAGTGCAACAAGTTGAAGATTACTTAAGTTTAAAAAAGAATACCTTATCTGTTCCTTTTGAATATTTCATAGAAAATAAAATTGAAGATCAAAGCGCTTCCATTCCAAGATTGATGCTAAAAAATCTAGCAGAAAACGCTGTCAAACACGGTATCAAGAACAATATAAACGGTGGAAATATAAACATAATCCTAACCGAAGAAAATCAGTTTATCTCTCTGATTGTCGATGACACCGGAAAAGGAAGAAATCCGGACACTCTCTCCGATAGTGGGATTGGAACCTCAACCTATCAAAATCTTTTTGAGATTCTAAATAAAAAAAATCCTGACTCCGCTACTTTCGAAATTATCGATAAAACAAAGGGGACGAAAGTGGAAGTAAGAATACCGAAGAATTATAAATACGAATGATTTTATGGATTACAATTACATTATTGTCGAGGACAACCCAAGTTGCATAGAAAACTTACGGATAGCACTGAAGTCTTACAATGGTTTTTCAGAAGTGGGAACTGCATCTACGCTGTCGCAAGGAATTTCGTTGGCTCTTACTGCAAAACCTCATCTTATATTTCTTGATGTACAGTTGGGTGATGAAATTGGTTTTGATCTTATCAAAGAAATACGGAAAAATGCCACTGATTTTCCATTTTTCATCATGACAACCGATTTTGATAAATACGGCAAGGAAGCTACCAATAATGATGCTCTATATTTTCTGGACAAACCCATCGATCCCGATGAGCTTTCCAAGGCCTTGTATAAGTTTGAAAACAGGGTTCTTGAACTCCAAGACCATATTACCATCAAAAACTCGAAGGGTCACTTTTTCATCGACCTGAGCACAATCCAGTATATTAAATCAAGCAACAATTATTGTATTATTTATAGAATGGATGAAAATCCAATGATTGTTTCCCGCACACTCAAAAATTTGGAAGTCTCTTTACCTTCTACCTTTTTACGGATTCACAAATCTTATATTGTCAATCGAAATCTTGTGCAAATGATCAATACAAGGACGAAGATCGTAAGACTAAATTTTAAGGATAAGAGAACGAATAACGAGTTGGAGTTACCAATTGGTAATAGTTATCTCGATAATGCACGGCGTATTTTATTGGATTATTGAGAAAAGCTTTTCCTTCTACTCTTTTCTTATAGCTGTTTCCTAAGTATACTACACTGTTCACCCTTTTTCTCCTATTTCACTGGCAATTATTGATTTCCCTACGCTATATTTCCATACTTATTTAACTTATGTATCCACCTTGGGACTCTTAAAACAAAACAAATTAAATAAATCAACATGAAAAAACTTAGACTTTTTCTCGTTTTATTTGCCAGTATATTAATCTTTGGATGTAGTGACGATGATGAAAGTGAAAAATCAGAGACACCAATTCAAGAAATAGTTACCGGAATAATTGGGCCTGAAGGGGGTAAAATAAATGGCCCTAATAATATTAATATCGAATTTCCTCAAGGGGCCGTAAATCAGGAGATAGAGGTACGTTTAGGATACACAGGAGAGGAACCACAAAACGTTCCAAATTCTTATGTTTCGGTTATAGGCTATCCGTTTTCCATTTCTATTCCATTAGATAGCCTTAACAAGGCCGCATATATTGATTTTAAAATTCCTACGGATTTTTCTACGAGTGACGAAGTCTCGTATTTCGTGTTTAACGGAGAAACTTATCTTCCCTTATTTTATTCTATCAATAACAATAGAATCAAATTAAAATTAGATGTTTTAAATTATTTTTCGGAATATAATCCAGCCCAAAATAAGGGAATGGGGCCAGAAGATGGTAAGAGGTCTGGTGTCGTTGGATTTTTAACAATAATCGGGATTAAGCATTTAACTAAACCTCCTGTCAATCAAATGGGATTGAAAGAAGTGGTCTTTCTAAATGATGGCACGGTTACCTATAATGAAGTAGGAAATATAAGCCCAAACGACAAAATAGCTGTCTTTGTTCATGGATTATTCAGTACTCCAGATACCTGGAAATCATTTATCCCAGAGTTCAAGAATAAAACTAATTTTAATTATACCAGAATTATGACTTTCGGTTATGACTCTTCTATTAATATTGATCAAAATGGACAAAAACTTGCCGAGTTGATAAATTCCAAATTTTCGGGAATTAAAGTTGATTTAATTGGACACAGTATGGGTGGTTTGGTATCACGATCCGCAATTGAGAATCACAACGCAGATATTCAAGTAAATAATTTGATTACATTAGGCTCACCTCATAAAGGATCACCTCTCGCTGTTGCTCGATACTTATTAGGTTACCTAATAGCATATGATAACCCTCTCAGCTTAAAATTCTACAATGATTATACTCAAGGAATTCAAGATCTAGAACCAAGCTCAAATTTTATTCAAAATCTGGAGAACAATCAGGAGTCACCCGTCCCTTATTACGCTATTTCCGCAATCAATGCACCTTGTCATCTTTATGGCGTAGTGATTGGAAACGGGTCTTGTTGGCCAGGTAGTTGGATATTGGAAGGAGACGATGATGGAGTTGTTTCTCAAACAAGTGCATTGGGGATCGCAAATAATAATAGCAGGGATTTACCAACCCAAATAAATATCAATCATTATATGGCGCATACAAGGATTACTGAAACCGCGGATTTTATCAATTTAGTTTCAGAATATTTGAACATCTCCAATAGTAATTTACCCATCCCTTCCGAAGGTTTGGTTGCTTATTATCCTTTTAATGGAAACGCAAATGATGAAAGTGGGAATGGAAATAACGGAACAGTATATGGGGCATCATTAACAGCAGATAGACATGGCCACCCGAATCAGGCATATAGTTTTAATGGAAATGGAGACCATATCAATTTTGGGAGTTCTGAAGATTTTAATTTCAACTCCTCGTTCTCTATAAGTTATTGGCAATATGCAAAGGATATAACTCGACAGCAATTGGTGATAGGAAAAGGTCGCGACATTGATCCTGGTTCATTCTCTATTTTTATAAACAACTTTTCTACGTGTTATGAATACGGAGATTATGGAAGTTTAGGCTCCGAAACTGCGGTTGAAAATCAATGGCAACACATAACTTGCGTTTACGATAAAGCTTCCGGTAAAAAAATGTTTTGGGTAAATAGTCAACTTGCCGATAATATTCAATGGAGAAATGATTTTGTAGTATCAAACGATTTTCAACTCATAATGGGAAAGCATATTATTTACAATAATGGGGATAGCGGTCCATGGCCATATTATTATCAAGGGTATATTGACGATATTAGATTATTTAACAGGGTATTGACCGAGTCCGAGATACAAGCCTTATATCAGGAATAAAAATAAGCCATAAAATAAAAGAAACTCTAAATGGAATATATTTCCTAAATATCGAATCTAAAAACCAGGTTCGCACGACTAAGAAGATTATCAAGGAGTAATTTATAGTTATTAATGGGGAGGAGAAACTGTCGATCTGTAATGGATCGGCAGTTTTTTATTTGGCATTTTTGTAATCACGGTTTCATCTTCTAAAAATTGATTTCGGAATTCAATCTTAAGTCCTACGAAATATCTTGCTACTATAAGAAATTGTTTTGCATTATATTTGAAATCCATAATTATAAAAACACCTATTTCAATTCCGAATCCCAAATCTCAAACTTGTCATACTGAGCCAGCCTGTCGTGCCTTGGCAGGCAGGCGTAGTCGAAGTACCAAATCCTCATGAAACAATTTCTTCTTTTACTTTCCCTCGCCCTAGCAATATTCTCCGTTCAAGGTCAAAGCACTAAAAAAGTACTATTTATCGGCAATAGTTACACGGCCGTCAATAATCTACCATTAATGGTGAGCAATATGGCCAACAGTACTGGTGACGAGCTTATTTATGACTCCAATTCTCCCGGCGGTTATCGGTTTATGAACCATGCTTCCGATCCGACAACATTGGCTAAAATAAACTCCAACAATTGGGATTACGTTGTATTACAAGCCCAAAGCCAGGAAACCTCATTGAGTGAAGCACAAATGCAGGCAGAAGTTTATCCGTATGCGGAATCTTTGAGCAATGCCATTCGGACCAATAATGAGTGTTCACAACCTCTATTTTATATGACTTGGGGAAGGGAAAACGGCGATCCTGTAAATTGTGCGGATTTGCCTTGGGTCTGCACTTATGAAGGAATGGATGATGTGATTAGAGCAACCTACATCTTTATGTCCGATAGCAATGACGCGGAACTTGCGCCAGCAGGAGCTGTTTGGAGATATATTAGAGAAAACCATCCGAGCATAAATTTGTATTCGCCAGATGAATCCCACCCTTCGATGGCGGGGTCATATGCGGTGGCCTGTGCTTTTTATGCGATGATCTATAAAAAAGACCCAACTTCAATTCCTTGGAATTCAACTTTAAATGAACCGGACGCCAATCTCATCAAAATGGCTGCAAAAAACATTGTTTACGATGTAATTTCCACTTGGGATTTCACGCAAAAACCTATTGCAGATTTCTCTGAAACCATAAATGGAGGAACAGTTTCTTTCACTAATACCAGCACCGACTTTGATACGATTTTTTGGGAATTTGGTGATGGGAATACCTCAACTGAGGTAAACCCCACTCACACCTATTTTGAAAATGGGATATACACCGTTTCTCAGACAATCGGTAAATGTGGGAAATCTGATACCAAGATCAAAACGGTGGAAATACAAACTTTAAATAAGCAAATCTTCAATCAGGAATCATTTAGTATTTATCCAAACCCTGCGCATAATATTTTGAATTTAAAGCTTAAAAAGAATTATAAGAATATTCAGATCATTATTTTAAATCTTTCCGGGAAAACGGTATTTAACCAATCGGTGGAAAATGTTTCAGATTTCACAATGGATATTTCAAGCTTAAGCAAGGGCTTATATTTGATAAAAATAGCTTGGGATAATATTTTTTACATAGAAAAAATGATAAAAAACTAATCTGAACTATAAATTCAGGAATATATATTTCAAAATTTTAAAAGGAACGCGCAAATTTAATTTTCATTAAAAGTAGGAAAGTGCTATTTTTCAACTTTATACAACACCAAATGGAAATTAAACTACCCCCCTATTTTTACCTTAACTCTCATTTGCTATGAAGAATCTTTACGTATTTGTGCTTTTATTTATAGCTACAATATTTGCTCCACCTAAAATATTCGCTCAATGCGAAGGGATCACCGTGGAGAGTATAACCAATCCGGGACCGTATGAGGTTGCAACACTTACTGAAGCAGACGGAATTAGAAATGGCCCTGCTTATTTGGGAGCTACCGTTTATTACCCTACAAATGCTACAGGTCCGTTTGCGAGTATCGCCATCATTCCGGGATTTACCGCTTTACCCATAAGTGTTTCAGATTGGGGACCTTTTTACGCTTCGCACGGAATTGTAACCATTATTATTGGAACCAATTCTCTTTTCGATTTCCCAGAAACCCGAGCGATGGCACTTATCGATGCACTTGAAACCCTGCGACAAGAAAATGTACGACCTACATCTCCTTTGGAAAATAAAATTGATACTGAAAAGTTTACTGTAAGTGGATGGTCTATGGGTGGAGGTGGCGCTCAGCGTGCAGCGGTTCTGGATAATACGATTAAGGGAGTTGTTGCTTTGTGTCCGTGGTTACCAAACCCCATTTTAAATCACGACAGTCCGGTTTTAATATTTAGTGGTCAGAATGATCCCACTGCACCGCCGGCACAGCACGCAAATATTCATTATAACGTTACTCCCAATACCACGAACAAATTACTTTTTGAAGTTAAAAACGGAGACCATTCCGTAGCCAACTCACCTACTGGAGCAAATGGAAATCTAGGTAAGATTGCCCTTTCTTGGCTTAAACTTTATGTAGAAGATAATGATTGTTATTGCCCACTCTTGACAGATGAGCTCTTGGTTAACCCGCCAACTGCTTCAAAAGTTGAATCAAGTTTTGAGTGTGAACTGGTAGGAATAGCTGAAAACGCTATAAATATTAGCGTCTTTCCCAATCCTACTCAGGATTTTGTAACAATAAACATTTCACAACCGGTTCATTTTAATGTCTTTTCCACTTTGGGCCAACAATTATTTTCTGGAGAAATAACGCCAAATAATAAACAGATAGATTTTTCTAACCTTGCTGCGGGAATTTATTACCTGCAGTTTGAAAATGAAATGATCCGGATAATAAAAAAATAGAAGAGAAAAATCAAAGTTAGCGAGAATGGATTACTACGAATACATGATTTTTTTTAAAACATATTAGTGCATTCGTGGTAAAATTTTCAGCATTAAATTTTATTGCATCAAAAATACTGCAATGAAACTTCAGGGTTTTGAGTCCGATAAAAAAACGAATAAATTAATTGCTTATCAGCCGAAAGGCTTGCTTGGCAATTTCCAATTCTTCTCTTGTGGGAACTATTAGCACTTTGGTTTTGGAATGAGAAGTATTTATTTCACGAATCTCATCCAAACGCATTGCATTTTTGTCTTCAGCTAAATGGATATTTAAATATTCCAAATCGGAACAAACTAAATTTCTGAGAAATGTAGAATTTTCTCCAATTCCGCCAGTGAACACAATAGCATCCACTCCATTCATTACAGCGGCAAAACTGCCGATATACTTTTTAATACGATATGCATTCATGTGCAAAGCAAGAAGGCAGTCTTCGTTCCCTTTCTCTGCTTCTGCCTCAATATCCCTTAAATCGCTATGGCCGGTAAGTCCTAGCATTCCACTCTTTTTGGTAATCAGATTATTTACATCATCCAAATTATACCCTTGTGAATTTACCAGATAAAAAATAATGGAATGGTCAATATCTCCACTTCGGGTACCCATAATTAATCCGGTAGTAGTTCCAAAACCCATGCTGTGGTCCACGCTCTCGCCATTTAAAACCGCAGTCATACTACAACCATTTCCTAAATGGATCGTAATTATCTTAGATTTTGTAAGTCTCAAATAATCAATCGCTTTTTCGGAAACATATTTATGGCTTATACCATGAAATCCATACACTTGAATTCCTTCATCATGCAATTCATTGGGAAGGGCATATTTTTTTGCTTTAAGCGGAATTGTTTGATGAAAAGCGGTGTCAAATACAGCAACCTGTTTTGCAAGTGGAAAAAGTTTTTCGGCCACCAGAATTCCTTCAAGATTGGGAGGATTGTGAAGTGGTGCCAGATCCGCATCTTTTTGAATTTCCTTCTTTACTTCGTCATTAATAAAAGTAATATTGGAAAAAGCATTTCCACCGTGGACCACGCGATGACCAACCACTGCTATTTCACTTGTATCACGAATAACTCCTTTTTCAGGATCTAGAAGAAGCTCTACAATTTCTTTTAAACCATCCGCATGAGTGTCAATATTAAGCGTTTGATTTATATTTACAGAAGAAGTTTTATACTTTAAAACAGCATCAGGGTGCCCTACCCGCTCAACCATCCCACTACAGATCACTTCCTCCGAAGGCATTTGGATCAATTGGAATTTTATGGAAGAACTTCCTGAGTTTATTACTAATATGTTCATCATATTTTTACTTATGGAAGGCGAACAGCGTTCCAGTGTTAATGAAATTATTTAAAATGAATTAAAAAGACGCTTATGAATCCTGTGCTTGTATAGCCGTTACGATAACCGTATTAACAATATCCTCAACGGTACAACCGCGACTTAAATCGTTTACGGGTTTATTTAGACCTTGAATAACCGGTCCGATAGCCAAGGCTTTTGTTTCTCTCTGTACCGCTTTATAAGTGTTGTTACCCGTATTTAGATCAGGGAAAATCAAAACACTGGCTTGTCCGGCTACTTCCGAATCTGGCATTTTGGATTTCCCTACGAGAATATCTACAGCGGCATCGTATTGAATGGGACCTGCAACTTTTAATTCTGGTCTTTTGTCTCGTACTATTTCCGTAGCTTTTCTAACCCTTTCCACATCCTCACCTACTCCCGAACTTCCAGAAGAGTAAGACAACATGGCAATTTTAGGCTCAATACCAAAAGCCAGACTGGTTCCCGCAGATGAAATGGCAATCTCAGCCAATTGTTCTGCAGTAGGATTCGGATTAATTGCGCAATCGCCATAAATGGAAACACGATCCTCCAAACACATAAAAAATACAGAGGAAACTATAGAGAATCCAGGTTTTGTTTTAATAAGTTGAAGTGCTGGTCTTATTGTATGCTGCGTAGTATGTACAGCTCCCGAAACCATTCCGTCGGCATCACCTTTTAATACCATCATAGTTCCGAAGTAAGAAACGTCTTCCATCAAATCCTTCGCCATTGCGAGGTTGATATTTTTATTTTTTCGGATTTCGAACAAGGTTTCCGCATAATCCATAAAGTAACCGGATTCAACAGGTTCAATAATGTTGATTTTATCCAAATCCAGTTCTATATCCAAAGCAATAATCTTATCTTCAATCTCTTCCCTGTTTCCGAGTAAGGTAATATTAACAGCATCCAAATCGATCAGCTCTTTGGTCGCTTTGAGGATTCGCTCGTCCAGCCCTTCGGCCAAAACAATATGTTTTTTATTTGCCCTAGCTTTTTTCAATAGATTGTACTGAAACATTCTAGGAGTAATACCATTGGTTTCGAAAGTAATTATACGATCCACCAAAGCATCTTCTTCTATGTATTTTCTAAAGTCGTTTATGGAAATATTTATCTTATGTGTGTTCTTGGCATAAATCTGGGATTTTATATTTCCGATTGCATTGGTAACCCCGAAGGTTCCCCCTTGAACGGAAATAATCGGCACAATATCCGAAAGACCTTCAATAAGCTTAATAACGGATTCGCCAGGCATTAATCCTGCGGTTAAAACGATACCTGAAATTGATGGATAATTCAATGAAATATTCGCTTGTAACGCTCCAAGTATAATGTCTGCACGGTCACCAGGAGTTATAACCAAACTCTTTTCTTCCAAATAATTTAAATAGTTGGGAAGTTGCATGGCGCCCACACTAAAGTGTCCCGCCTGATTGTCCAAATTGGACCTGCCAAAAAGAACCTCGCCATCCAATGCATCCACAATTTCCTTTATAGATGGATTTGCCAAAATAGGATTTATGGGAATGGCATAAACAAGGACCTTTTTAGGTAAATCGTTTTTCAATCCATCAATTACCAACTTCACGTTTTCAGGCTGCACCTTATTCGCAATTACGGCAAGTACTTCCACGTGCTTATCGTTAAAAGAATCGGAAGCCATAAGCAAATGTCCTACTAGATCGTCCAGGGTTTTACCAATGCCACTTGCAATAAGAATTGCTGGAATTCCTAGGTTTTTTGCAATCAATACGTTGATATCCCATTCAATAATGGAACCTTCTCCTGAAAAACTAGTGCCTTCAACCAAAATAAAATCAAAGCGATCTTCTAGGTATTTATATTTTTCAATGATCTTTCCTATAATCTCATCCTTTCTTCCCTCGTTATTTTTATGAATTACTTCTTTTCGAGTAAAGGCGTAAGCTTCAAAGGGCTTTAAATCCAGATTGAAATTGGAAATCATGGTGTTGATATGATTATCAATTCCACCCTCGGCCAAATCGTCAATGATAGGCCTAAAATAACCCACCTTTGCAACTCTGCCCAACAGTAATTCCATAAGGCCCAAGGATACAATAGACTTGCCGCTATTCGGTTCTGTGGTGGCGATATAAATGGCTTTGTTGCTTTGTCTTTTTGTCATGCTTATGAGTTTAGATTTACCGAATGTTTTTATTGAAGTTTGGTTCCCTATTCTGGACCAAAATTCTTTTTAAATAATTTTTTAAGGTATTATGACCAAAAAATTTGGGAAGTAGAATCTTTCGGGAATTGAAGAAGTATTCTAATAAAAAGTGAAATTTTGATCGTTTTATTTCAATTCCTAAAAATATCATTTAGTTGGATTATAGTACAATGTTAATTCTAAGTACTATTATTTACAATGATTTTAATCACACACAAAAATAGGACAGATAAGGTTGTGGGAGTACCTAAAAGAACAAAATTTCCTTAAAATATAGTCCATAAGTGGAAAAGTGCGGTTACGTAATGAAGTCTAAAATCGAGGTTCCGTAAAAATCAAAAAAATCGTTCGCCATTCTTACTACAGTCTTTATATTAGCCAATGCATTTACGACCTATCTTAGCCCCCTTATCCAATGAGAAACCTCCTTATTTTACTATTTGCATTTCAAAGTCTGATACTATTTTCCCAAGAAAAATCTACCTCTTTTTCAAGAGAGAACTTTAATAACGACTGGAAATTTGAACGATTTGGTCCACATCCTGAAGAACCGGGAAAGGTCCTCGCGGAGCCCAAGGGTTTGGAAGCTAAAGCATATAATGATAATAATTGGAGAAGTTTAAATCTACCCCACGATTGGAGTATTGAAGGACCTTTTAGGAATGATCTGGAAAACAATACGGGGTTGCTCCCTTGGAAAGGAATTGGTTGGTATCGAAAACATTTTAATGTCTCGGAAAACGATAAAGAAAAGCAACTGTTTATTGACTTTGATGGAGCAATGGCAAATGCCCAGGTATGGCTTAACGGTAAATTTGTAGGCGAATGGCCTTATGGTTATACTACCTTTAGATTTAATCTCACTCCTTATGTTGATTTTGGAAAAGATAATGTCATTGCAGTTAGACTTGACACGGAAAAGTTCGATTCCCGATGGTATCCAGGCGCTGGTATCTACAGAAATGTATGGTTGACCAAAACGAACCAAGTACATATTGATCATTGGGGCACCTACATAACCACTCCAAAGATTACGGAAGGAGAAGCCACGGTTGACATACAAGTTACTCTTAAGAATAGTGGAAATAAAAACTCAAATATTAAACTAAAAACTGTCATCTATAATTCGGATAAAAAGGAAGTAGCAACTTCAAAAACGCTTTCAAGTTCACTCTCGGCACAATCCGAAAAAACCATAGGATTGGGGATTGTGGTCGAAAAACCTTTATTATGGGATACTGAGAATCCAAATCTTTACCAAGCACGTACTTACATCTATGAAGCAGACGAATTGGTTCATGAAGAAATAACTTCCTTCGGCTTTAGAACTCTCGATTTCACGGCAAATGAGGGATTTTTATTAAATGGCAAAACAGTAGAGATCAAAGGTGTTTGTTTGCATCACGATTTAGGTCCTTTGGGAGCCAGTTTTAATACAAGAGCAGCGGAACGTCAATTGGAAATCCTTAAAGAAATGGGCTGCAATTCTATTAGAACGAGCCATAATCCACCTGCGCCTGAGGTCTTGGATCTTTGTGATAAAATGGGAATTCTAGTACAAGTAGAAGCTTTTGATACTTGGCAAAAAGGGAAAATGGAAAATGATTATCATATCAATTTCGATACTTGGCATGTTGAAGATCTGAGGGCAATGGTTCTAAGGGATAGAAACCATCCTTCGGTATTTATGTGGAGCATCGGTAATGAAGTCCCAGACCAAGGAAACCCTGAACTGGCCAAAAAATTAGCAAATATAGTTCGAATGACAGATCCCACGCGCCCAGTTACGGCTGGCTGTGATTGGGGAGATACGGCGTATAACGGATTTTCGGATGCGCTTGATGTCTTTGGATATAATTATAACCAGGGCAGTTATGAAAAATTCTTTAAAACTCCCGAATTAAACGAGGTTCCGTTTATTGCCAATGAAACATCGTCCTGTTTAAGTTCTAGAGGTGAGTATTTCTTCCCGGTAGAATTTGGCCCTGCAAATGATAATTTACCAGGTTTCGGGATTTTCCAAATGTCTTCATACGATACACAATATCCCGGATGGGGTTCCACCGCGGATATGCAGTTTAAGTTACACGACCAATATCCACGGATAATGGGAGAATACGTGTGGACGGGATTTGATTATTTGGGGGAACCCACTCCGTATAATAGTGATATTACCAACTTATTATACTATAAAGATCCCGCGCAAAAAGCTGCCTTGAAAAAACATTTGGACGAGCTAAAAGTAATGGTTGTACCTTCGCGAAGCAGCTATTTCGGGATAATGGATTTGTGCGGATTTAAAAAAGACCGTTTTTACCTTTACCAAGCAAGATGGCGACCTGATTTTCCAATGGCACATATTCTACCCCATTGGAACTGGTCTGAACGAATTGGAAAAAATGTTCCGGTTCACGTATATACTTCGGGCAATGAAGCGGAATTATTTCTCAACGGAAAATCTCTTGGAAAAAAGAAAAAAGGTGAATTTGAATACCGTATAATGTGGGATGAAGTAGTTTATAAGCCGGGCGAATTAAAAGTTAAGGTATGGAAAAACGGAAAAGCTTGGGCGGAAGATATAGTGAAAACAACTGCAGAAGCTTCTAAAATAAGTCTGGTAGCAGATAGAAAAAAGATAATTGCCGATGGGAAAGACTTGGTATTCGTAACCGTAAATATTGAAGATAAGGATAATCAGCTTGTTCCCAAATCTGACAATATAATAAATTTTGAGATTGAAGGTCCGGGAGAAATTATTGCAGTGGGCAATGGCGACCCAACGAGCCATGAACCTTTTATCGCAAAGAAGCACAGTGCTTTTAATGGGAAGTGTCTAGTGATTATTAGAAGCACAAAGCAGGCGGGAACAATTAAATTAAAAGCCCAAAGTAAAGGATTAAAAGATAGTCGTATCGAGATTCAGGTGAGAAAATAGAAATTATCACAACAACCTACAAAACAATTTTTCGGGAAAAATCCAATACCGCTACGCTTCTAGAACAACTTCCGTAAGCTATAGGGAAAGACGAAATCTGAAAAGCCCTGACATTATAGTTTTTATAAAATGAATAGGCCAGGTTAGAGTAATCTATCTTCCTTCTGGAATATTTAAAAAAAGAAGATCGTTAATTCAAAGAATCTTCTCTTTAATTTTTAAGCGCATTTTTCAACCCTTCGAAATCAAGACTTTGTTGCTCCCCAGTTTTCATATTCTTTAATGTGAAGATTTGTCCTTTCATTTCGGATTCCCCAGCCAGAATAGTAAACGGAATATTTCGTTTATCGGCATAGCCCATTTGTTTGCCCATCTTTGCGGAATCAGGATACATTTCCACCGCAATTCCTTTTTGGCGTAGGTTTTTAATGGCGGTCATTGCATAGAGGGCTTCGTTTTCTCCAAAATTGATAAAGAGTGCTTTGCTATTTTCTGAAACGGTTTCTGGAAAAAGATTCAATTCGTCCAGAACCAAATAAATTCGGTCCAGTCCAAAAGAGATTCCCATTCCGCTCATATCTTTTAGACCGAAAATTCCTGTTAGATCATCGTATCGACCACCACCGCCAATACTTCCCATATTTACTTCCTCCGGAGCTGAAACTTCGATAATGGCTCCGGTATAATAATTCAAGCCACGGGCAAGGGTTACATCAATTTGGAAGAAAGAAGTTTGCAGACCTAAAGCCTCAATGGTTTTGGAAATAAATTCGAGCTCCTCCACACCCTGAATTCCAATTTTTGAATTATTCAACAGTTGCTTCAAACTTTCCAATTGCTTAAGCGCAGTTCCCTTCATTGAAAAGAGAGGTTGCAATTTGGTCAACGCCTCTTCAGGAATTCCCTTTTCGCGCATTTCCCTTTTTACGCCCTCCTCTCCTATTTTATCGAGCTTATCTAAAGCAACGGTGAAATCAATCAACTTATCTTCGGCACCAATGGTTTCGGCGATACCCGCTAATATTTTGCGGTTATTGATTTTAATGATTACGCCTTTCAATCCGAGTTCGCTAAATACCGCGTCGTACAGTTGTATAAACTCAACTTCCTGCCACAAGGATTTGGAACCTACAACATCTGCATCACACTGGTAAAATTCACGAAACCTACCTTTTTGAGGTCTATCCGCTCTCCAAACTGGTTGGATTTGATAACGCTTAAAAGGAAAGGTTATTTCGTTTTGGTGCTGTACCACATATCGAGCAAAGGGTACGGTAAGATCGTAACGAAGGGCTTTCTCAGAAATCTTAGAAGTAATTTTCTGGCTATCCTTTTCAGAATAAAGAGTGGCATCAACCTTAGATAAATAATCCCCACTGTTCAATATTTTAAAAATCAACCGATCTCCTTCCTCCCCATATTTCCCCATCAGTGTATCACTATTTTCAAAAGAAGGAGTTTCAATAGGCTGAAACCCATACAGAGCAAAATTTCTCTTAATGCTATCAAAAATATAATTACGACGGGCTACTTCTTCTGGACTAAAATCGCGGGTGCCTTTTGGAATGGATGGTTTCATTTTTTGGATATTAGGTATTTAAAAGAGAAAAAAGAGAAGCGAAAAGAGAATAGAGAGTGTGTGCATTCATTCATAACTCATAGCTCGTAGCTCGTAACTCGTAACTCATAACGCATAACTTGTAAAAACCGCAAATATCCTAAATAATAGTAACTTTATCGAAGTTTTATCGTCCTATGGATAACACAAACTGAAAATATGTTTTCACTCTTTCGCGAAAATGTTCGTATTGCCCTAGATTCCATTAAAGGTCAGCTTCTTCGAACTATTCTTACCATTGTAATTATAGGAATTGGGATTTGGGCCTTGGTAGGAATTCTAAGTGCGGTTACCGCTTTGGAAAACACCATTTCCAGCAATTTTGCGTCTATGGGGGCCAATACCTTTACCATTCAACGATACGAATTTGCTATCCAAACCAGAGGTAGTGGCGAAAGGGAAAAAATAAATCCGGTTATCAGTTATAACAACATCCGTGAATTCCTGAATAAGTATAATTTTCCGTTGACAAAAACTTCGGTTTCATTTACTGGGACTTCGGTGGCAGAAGTAAAGTACGGTTCCGAAAAAACAGATCCAGAGGTTCAGGTTTATGGAGTGAACGAACATTATCTTGAAAATACGGGAACCGAGATTGCTCGCGGGCGCAACTTTACCATTTTTGACATAGAAAACAATAATAAAGTCTGCATTCTGGGTTCCGATTTTACCAAAGGTTTATTTAAAAATGAGGACCCCATTCATAAAACAGTAAGTATCAGGGGTGTTCAATTTAAAGTTATTGGGGTTTTGGAATCAAAAGGCTCTAGCTTTGGAAACAATCAGGATTTAAAAATGATTATCCCAATACAGGTTGCACGCGGTATTTATACCCAACCAAACATCAACTATAACATAAGCGTAAAAGTGCAGAACAAGGAGATGATGGAGGCAGCGCAGGATGATGCTATTATTACATTTAGAAATATACGCGGTCTAAATCCTGTAGAAGCCAACAATTTTGGTGTAGAACGCAGTGACGATCTTATTAACCGCATCGCTTCCATCACCGTCTATCTAAATATCGCGGCTTGGATTATTAGTATTATTACTATCCTGGGTTCCTCTATTGCCCTAATGAATATTATGCTGGTATCGGTTACTGAAAGAACTCAGGAAATCGGGGTAAGAAAGGCTCTTGGCGCTAAGCGTGCAACAATTTCCACCCAATTTTTTATTGAAACCATTGTCATTGGGCAATTCGGGAGTATTTTGGGGATTATTTTAGGGATATTAACCGGTTTTGCCTTTGCCAAGATTTTTGAATTCGACTTTAGCCTGCCCTGGGCAGCGATGATTTGGGCAACAATTATCACCTTTATTGTTGCGGTAATTGCAGGTTCTTATCCTGCAGCTAAAGCCGCTAGATTGGATCCTATTGAGAGTTTGAGGCACGAATAGAAGTAAAATCCAAATAACAATCAACAAGCAACAAATTCCTTAGTGCTTAGTTACCTTTCGGAATTTATTGTTATGTTTATTGAATGAACAACCAAGAATACAAAGCGGTTTCATGTTCTAACTGTGGTTCACGGATTGAAAAGAATTATTGTCCAGAATGTGGCCAATTTTTCGATCCAAAAAGACTTACAGCTGCGGGATTTTTTTCTGATTTTGTAGATGCTTTTTTTGCATTACACAAATCCTATGGGTTAAACTATAAACATCTATTGCTTCGCCCTCGTTTTGTAGTTGAAAATTATTGGAATGGGTTTCGCAATTTCTACTTTTCACCCAACCGGATGTTGCTATTTACCACTCTATTGATAGCTCTTTATCTATATTTCTTTGAAAATACTTTTCTCGGTATCAATTTCGAGATCGAAAGTGTTCCTTGGCTGGGAGTCCAGTTTTTTATAACGGCTTTATTTCTCTTCTTCTTTATTCTATCGACAATGATTACCTACTTAAGAAAAAATAAAAACCTGTTTGAACACTTAGCGTTAAATGCATACATATTTAGCATTATAACTTTAATATTCTTAGTCCTCTCTTCCTTACTGAAATATTTTTATGTATCAGATTTTCTTCAACTGATGTTTATATTTTGTTATTGCTTATGGATTGCAAGAGTATTTGAACGGAAATGGTGGCGGATTTTGGGAATGGCTTTATTGAACAGCATCCTCTTTATCTTGATAACCGGTATGCCAACCTATTTCTTGATCAATATGAAGCAATAAGTTGGGCCTTAACACTTTTTCAGCCTAATCAATCCTCAAGAAGATCGCTAAAGTAGGTGAAAAGTTCGCCCTTGGTAATATGTCCCCCTTGTTGTATCAACAGAAATATATCTTTGTTTCTATCCTCGGTAATGGCTTTTGTAGAGGTGTAAAGATTTACGGAATCATTCTGGATATTTTGCTGCAACCATTTATAGCCATATTCACTGGTGATATCAATTTCAGGGCTATCGATTTTTATGGCGATTAGATCCATATGCGTTTCGGAAATGCGAAATAACATCAATTGTTGGGGAGAAATATGTTCTATAAAATTTACGTTATTTAAAACTCCTTCCCAAATCAGGTCGCTAAAAATATCCAATTCCTGTTCTACAGCTTCCGGATTATTCTTCTTCAACTCGGTCCACTCGTCCGCAGTAATGGATTGCGTAGCTAAAAAATTGATGAACTCTTGGTGAAGTTCTTCAAATTGTTCCTTTGTTAATCTGGCGTATTTCATATTGTTAGATGTGACATTTGAGATATGAGATATGAGATTTAGTGGAGTGAGAGGTGAGAAATAAAATCCAGTGTCTAAAATCTTACATCTATCGTCCAACTAAAAAGCCTTCCCCGAAATGAGAAAGGCTTCCTATATTCTAATAAGAAATAATTATTCAGCTTTTTCGGAGTTATCCTCTTCTTTAACTTCTTCGTTTGATTCTGCTTTAGCTTCAGCTTTAGGCTTTGACTCAGCTTTTGGCTTACCTTCTGGCTTTGCCTCAGGTATTACGTCAAATGTAAGGGTGCTTATAACCTCACGGTGAAAACGGATGGTAGCATCATACTGTCCAGCACGTTTTACGACACCACCAGCAATAGCGATGAATTTTTTGTCGATAGATACACCTTCTTTTTCAAGAGCGTCAGCAAGATCTGCATTGGTAACTGAACCAAATAATTTATCGCCTTCACCTGTTTTTGCGGTGATTTTAATTTCAAGTCCATTAAGCTTATCAGCTTGTGATTTAGCCTCATCGACAACTTTCTTCTCCTTAAAAGCACGTTGCTTTAAAGTTTCTGCCAACATTTTTTTGGCAGATGGGGTGGCTAAAACAGCGTGACCTTGAGGAATCAAGAAATTCCTGCCATAGCCATTTTTAACGGTAACAAGATCATCTGTAAAACCCAGATTTTCTACGTCTTTTTTCAATATAAGTTCCATAATACGTTCTGGTTTTTATTTTAATAAATCGGCTACGTAAGGCATAAGTGCCAAATGACGTGCTCTTTTTACAGCAACGGCCACCTTTCTTTGGTACTTCAATGAAGTTCCTGTAAGTCTTCTTGGTAAAATTTTACCCTGCTCGTTAACAAATCTCAACAAGAAATCTGCGTCCTTATAGTCGACATATTTAATGCCCGACCTTTTGAACATACAGTATTTCTTGGTCTTGTTTGTTTCTATATTAAGGGGAGTAAGATATCTGATCTCTCCGTCTTTTTTTCCTTTTGCTTGTTGTTGAAGTGTTGCCATGGTTTACGCTGATTTTTTTGTACGGTTTCTTCTTTTTTCGGCCCAAGCAATTGCGTGCTTGTCTAATGCTACTGTAAGATAACGCATAAAACGTTCATCTCTTTTAAATTCAGTTTCCAGTTCATTTACCGTATCTCCTTCAACGGTGTACTCAAAAAGATGATAAAATCCACTCTTTTTGTTCTGGATTGGGTATGCCAATTTTTTTAGCCCCCAATTTTCTTTGGATATCATCTTAGCACCTTTTGAAACAAGAAAATCTTCGTATTTCTGTACTGTCTCCTTTACCTGATCTTCAGATAAAACGGGATTTAAGATGAAAACAGTTTCGTAATGATTCATAAAAAATCGATTAATAATTAATAATTAAACTTCTGGCTTTCTGCCAAGAGGGTGCAAAAGTAGTGTTTTATTTGTTATCAGCAAGCGTATTTTTCAATTGAGTTTGGAAAAATTACAACCTTTAATTATAAAAGAACCCTAACGCCTGCTACTTGGCTAATGCTTCATTGACACGAGGACGCTGAAATTATCAATCCCGATGTCTAGGGAAAGACTGGATTTATATAAAAAGAAATTTACCAGAATATAAAAATTTGAAATCTAAACTCAAATCTTGTCAATCCTCCTCATTGTCAGATAGATTCTCATAATTCTGAACCCATAACTCCGGACTCATAAATAAAATTAATAACTATCGACATCCACATTGATACGAACACTGGCAAAATCCTTAATGGATGCGAAACTACGTTCTACATTGGCGATATACTTTTTTGTGGCCTCCAAAGATTGGTCTTTTGGTATTTTCATTAAAACATTGAAGATAAACTTATTACGCACTCTTCCTACGGGCGGTTGTTCCGGACCCAAAATATTTTCTCCGAACTTACTCTTCAAAGCCTTTGCAAACCAATGCGATGCGCTCTCAACCTTGCTGAAGCTCTTGTCCTTAAATTCAATCTTTATAATTCTGAAAAATGGCGGATACTTATATTGATACCGTTCATGCAGCTGCTCTTTGCTCATTTCGCCATAATCATTGACGCTCACCTGCCTTAAAATCTGGTGGTAAGGATTAAAGGTTTGGATAAGTACTTTGCCTCTTTTCTCCGTTCTTCCTGCCCTGCCTGCCACCTGTTGCAATAACTGAAAACTACGTTCGTGAGCTCTAAAATCGGGAAAATGCAGTAAGCTATCGGCATTCATAACACCCACCAAGCCAATATTTCGAAAATCCAATCCCTTTGCAAGCATTTGGGTGCCCACCAAAATATCTATTTCTTGATTGTCCAAGGCATCTATTAATTTGGAATAGGCATGCTTTCCACGAGTAGTATCCTGATCCATTCGGGCTATCTTATTTTTTGGAAAGAGGGTTTTTAGTTCGGTTTCGATCTGTTCCGTCCCAAACCCCTTGGTGTCTAATGTTTGGCTCCCGCAGGCTATACAGTTTAACATCATTGTTGTGTGATATCCACAATAATGACATCGAAGCTGGTTTTTATTTTGATGATAGGTGAGGCTTACATCGCAATTGCGACATTGGGGCGCAACTCCACAAGTGGTACATTCCACTACGGGAGAAAAGCCTCTTCTATTTTGAAATAAAATAATCTGTTCTCCATTTTTAAGTACTTCGTGCATTTCCTCAAGTAATCGGTCACTGAAATGTCCGGTCATCTGTTTCTTTTTGTTCTTCTCCCGAATATCAACAAGTTCAATCTCGGGCATCTGTACATTTCCGAACCTCTTTTTCAGTTCGACCAATCCGTATTTACCAATTTTGGCATTGTAATAACTTTCGAGAGAAGGCGTGGCTGAGCCCATTAGCAACTTAGCTCCATGTAGATTGGCAAGAACCACAGCACTATCCCGGGCATTGTAACGAGGTGCGGGATTGTACTGCTTAAATGAAGGCTCGTGTTCTTCGTCCACAACCACTAAACCCAAATTTGAAAACGGAAGAAACAAAGCCGATCTGGCCCCTACTATAATTTGGGACTTTGGCTTTTTATCCAATACCGATTTCCACACTTCTACCCTTTCATTTACTGAAAACCTTGAATGGTAGACCGAAATTCTCTCCCCAAAATATCGCTGGAGACGGGAGATTAATTGGGTAGTGAGAGCAATCTCCGGCAACATATACAAAATCTGCTTTCCAGATTCCAATGTTTCTTCAATCAATTTTGCGTAAATTTCGGTCTTTCCGCTGGACGTCACTCCATGCAATAAAACGACATCCACAGCTTTAAAAGAATCCTTTATTTGGTGAAAAGCAATTTGTTGAGGTTCATTTAGGGTTTTAATATCCACTGAGGATTTTCCTGAATATTCTATTCTATCCTTTTGGATGAAATACTCCTCAAAGACACCTTTGTCTATAAGGGATTTGATAACTGCGGAAGATGCATTGCTTTTTTTTTGGATTGTAGAAGCTTCTATCGGCTTTTTACTCTGGCTTTTTAAAGTAAAGAAGGTCATCAATACTTCACTTTGCTTCGGAGCCCGATTTAAAGTGTCCAAAAGTTCACGTAACTTTTCTTCGGAAGAATACGCCGCGGCCAATCGCAAATAGCGCTTAAGTTTTGGGCTATATTTTTCGTAGATAGTTTCTTCAACTTCCACAATTCCTTTTTCTATCAATTTTTGGATTACGGAAACCACATTTTTTCTATCCAAAATAGATCGTATTCCATTTATATGGATAGAGGATTGATGCTGAAGCGCTTCGTAAACTAAATATTCATCATCGGTGAGAGTATCGTGGTCCACTTCCGTTTTGGCTACCAACTTTACTACCGTTTCGCTCTCTAATAGGAATGCACTTGGTAGAGCAGCCTTTACTACCACGCCCAATGAGCACATATAATAGGAAGCCATCCACTTCCAGTGCCGCAATTGGAAATCGGTAATAATTGGTACTTGGTCAAGAATATGATCTATGGATTTGGTTTCGTAACCCGCAGGAGCTTGCACATGAACCTTGTGAACTATGGCAGTGTAAACCTTCGTTTTACCAAAAGGAACGGCCACCCGCATTCCAGGCCTTAAAAAGGCTGCTTCGTCCTGGTTGATAGAATAGGTGAAGGTTTGGTTAAGTGGAATTGGTAGTATTACGTCAACAAAGAACACTTATAACAAAATTATCAGGTTATTGGAATCCAGAATTTCTATAAAAAATTTCATAAAAAAAGCCACCGAAAATCGGTGGCCTAAAGGTACATTTTTAATTGTTTTATTTGACCCTTTCCCAATATTGAGATCTCCCAAGAAGAGAAAAACCAATATATCCACGCACTTTTAGCTTGTTCGGATTTTCAAGTGCAATGTAGCATTTATAAACCTTTCCATTGTTAGGATCCATAATGGTTCCACCGCTATATTCCTCTCCATCCTTTTTCAGGTCCTTAAGGATAACCAAACCTAAAATCGGTTTGCCATTGGCCTCGTCCGGACATTTTTCGCAGACGGCATTCTGTTTCGCGGGATCGACGATTTCGATCACCTTTCCGAATATTTTTCCATCCTGCTTGTAAATTTCTACAACAGATTTCGGTTTGCCAGTTTCATCGTCGATAGTTTTCCACTTCCCGACTACATCCTGTGCAGTTCCCGTAAGGACAGCACAAATTACCAGCGCAATAGTTAAAAATGTTTTCTTCATTATATTATTTCATTATTGGTTAATCTGAAGATAAAATGCCCTAAAAATCTATCTTCTCTCTTCTTTTAAGCGCCGTAGCGAAGGGCAATAATAATTCGTTATTTTACTTTAAGTTCCCATTCTGTCACGAAGACGTTGAATGGAAATGTTCAATTCAAAACCAAGTAAAAGCAAGTTTGAGTTTATCCAAATATATAACATCAAAATCAATAGTGCACCTATGGATCCGTATAACTCGTTGTAATTTGAGAAATTATTGATATAAACTCCAAAAAGATAGGTGGTCAACAAAAACAATGCTGTTGTTATAACCGCTCCGATGGAAAAGAACTTTGAATATTTTCCCTCTTTAGTTCCGAAATAATACAATGTTGCAATTATTATATAGAGCATGACAACAAAAATCAAGAACTGAAATAAACTAATCCACGAAAGATCATTATCTATATACGCTCGGGATTTCAAATCTCTTATAAGATACTCTCCATATAGAATAACCCCAACCGAGGTTAGCAACAACAATGCCAGAACAATAGCCACTCCAATTGCAATTAAATACTGCCTGACAATTCCACGATTATTCTTTATGTGAAAAGAATATTCAAAAGCGCTAAATATAGCGTTTACTCCATTAGCTGTTAAAAAGAGAGAAAGAAAAAATACGACCGATAGCAATCCTCCACGTGGGTTTACGGCTATATCGGCAATGACCGGGTAAAAGAATTGTGTGGTCTGCGGCGGAAGAAGGGCCTCCACAAAAATTAAAAATCGCGTTTGAAATCCGTCTATTGGAATATAAGGTATCAAGTTCAGCAAGAGCAGCAAAAATGGAAAAAGTGCCAAAAAGAAGCTATAAGCAATCGAACTGGCGCGCGGAGAGAAAGATCCCTTAACAATGCCGCCTCCGTATATTTCCAGAAGGTGATAAAGTGAAAAATCTCCCAGTCCCGGCAATTTTATTTTCTTGCTTAATCTGACCAAACCACGGATTACCGGAATATTGATTTCGTCTTTTTCTTTATCCATTAAATGGCTTTTAGACTAAGGTCCATATTGCTAACGGAATGGGTCAAGGTACCGCTTGAAATATAATCTACTCCACATTCGGCATAAGTGCGGGCGGTTGCCAAATTTATACCTCCGCTAGATTCTGTTAAACATTTTCCATTTATCATCTTTACGGCTATGCGCGTATCTTCAAAATTGAAATTGTCCAATAATATACGGTAAACCCCACCGGCATTTAAAATTTGCTCAATTTCAGAAAAATTACGGGCCTCCACGATTATCTTTAAATCTATCCTATTTCGTTCAAGATACTTTTGGGTCTTCTTAATGGCTTTTGCCACGCCTCCACAAAAATCGATGTGGTTGTCCTTGAGCATAATCATATCGTAAAGTGCGAAACGATGGTTTTCACCCCCGCCAATCTTTACCGCCCATTTTTCAATTGCACGGATGCCAGGCGTTGTTTTCCTAGTATCGAGAACTTTTGTATTTGTGCCTTCCAGCAATTTTACAAATTCATGGGTTTTAGTAGCGATGGCACTCATCCGCTGCATTGCGTTAAGAACCAATCGCTCGGATTTTAATATCGATTGTGAAAGTCCAGAAACATAAAAAGGAACGTCTCCATATTTTATAGGACTCCCATCTTCCATTTTTACATCCAATTCCAATCCTGGATCTACATATTCAAAAACCTGCTTCGCAAATTCAACTCCCGCCAGAATACCCTTATCCTTTACCAAGAGCTTGGCAGTTCCAACGGCGTCTTCGGGAATGCAGGCCAAGGAGCTGTGATCTCCTCCCCCAACATCTTCCCGAATGGCATTGGTAATTATGAGATCTATCTCTTTGTCGAATTGCTTTTTAGAAATCATATCAAAAAATTTTAGCTAAAATACTGTAAATACTTCGAAAAATAACGTTTTCACAGACTTCAGAAGTCCGATTTTTGAATCGAATACTATAATATATACGTATTTTTATTCCCAGAAAAGCAAAGCATACCAAATGAAAATTACCCTTATCGCCATCGGTAAAACCGACAATAGAAATTTACAATCACTGATGGATGATTACAGCAAGCGGTTGGGTTTTTATATTTCTTTTGATTTGGATATTATTCCAGATATAAAAAATGCCAAGAATTTAAGTGAAACCCTTCAGAAAAAAGCAGAAGGCGATGAGATTTTAAAACGGACCTTCCCTTCTGATACCCTCATTCTTTTGGATGAAAACGGAAAATCGTATTCCTCTGAAAAGTTTTCAGAATTCCTTCAGAAAAAAATGAACAGCGGCTTAAAAAACCTTGTTTTCGTTATTGGAGGACCCTATGGTTTTAGCGAAGAAATCTATAAACGTAGTAACGGAAAACTCTCCCTTTCCTCCATGACCTTTTCACACCAAATGGTGCGCTTGTTTTTTATCGAGCAATTGTATAGGGCGTTTACTATTCTGAAGAATGAGCCATATCATCATCGGTAGGGTTTTTTAGTTGGTAGAGGTAGAGGTTAGTGGGTAGTGGGTTGGTAGAAGGATGACCGCTGAAGGATGTAGGATTTAGGATGAAAGATGAAAATTGAAAGACGGAAAACCAATTATTTCCAATTTACATCTAGTTTTCAATGGACTAAATTCTCTGGCTAAATTCTGGTTACTGGATTACTGATCACTGAATACTGATTCACCCCCAAAGACAATCTATAAAATCCGTAATAAAATGCAAGGTCAACCCAATTCCAACTACACGAGTTTTCTTGAAAAATAATAAAGCAATATAAATCCCTAAAGCCCAATAGGTATGCAGCGGATGGAAATTGATACTACAGCGGTTGGGGTCAAATATGGGTGTCGCCAAAAGATGGTCCAAATCAATTAGCATTGTGGCGATCATAATGAGCCACGCTCGAATCCAGAAAGCCCTAAAAAAAACATAAGCAATTATGCCTGGGGCGATAAAGTGAAGACTATAATGAACTAAAAATTGGAGCATGCTGTTTTTCCAATACAAAATTTAATAATGCGCAGTTTGGAAACTCAACGCACATACTGGATTAATGACAATCTTAATCTATTTTTTAGATTTCCACAATTGTTTTTGGGCAGTTCCAAAATTTCCCAAATGATAAATTGCCAAAGCACTCGCCTCAAAATAAATGGGTTTAAAAATATCATTATCCATCCTTTTTAATAATTCCAAATCCCCTACTCCAAGACTAATATGGGGATCGTAATTTCCAGAACTGTGCTGGCTCACAAAATTTGACACATACGAAACGGTAAAGGTATCTATCGCCGTTCCGTCCGGATTTGGAACAAAAGCTGCTTCGGTTCCATCGTTTACAATATAGGGCTTTAAAAGCTCAATAGATTTTGCGTGCAATTCCATAAGCGGTTCAGATTTTTCTATCGTAATCATCGCGAAGCTCTTTTCAGTGTTTTTATCGAAAAAGAGACTTTTAGCAAACAGGGAGTCCTTTTCAATAATACCGTACAAACCTGTAAGAGCCTTTTCCACTTCGGGCAAATCATTTTCGTCTATAAAGCATTGAAGTAACGTGATATGAGGTATGTGGTCTTTATCGAGTTTGAGCGTAGTGGTATTGCTTTTAACAATCAAATCATTGTATTCAATGGCCTGTTTCCACATTTTTTCCGAAGGTATCAAAAGCACGTCTATTGCAATGGTTTTTTCTTTCTTTGAACCACACGAAATGATTCCCAATCCGATTATAGAAATTATAAAAAATAATATTCGCCTCATAGATTAAATCTGTTAGCATTATGGAAATCGGTTATTCTACCACCATTTTAATTGTTTGGACTGAACGACCATTATCCAATTTCAACAAATATATTCCGCTCTCCAGGTTATGATCAAAACTCAATTTCTGTTGCGGATGGGTCCAGGTTTTTACCATCAATTTTTGACCTGTGATTCCGAAAACAGTAGCGGTCAAATTCTCTTGGGAATCATTTCCCAAAATAGCAATATCAATTTTTTCTCCTACAGGATTCTGCACTAGGACATAACCTTCACCTATCTTACTTTCGGGAATTCCCATGGCTCCATTTCGTATTTCATCCAAGGCAAATTGAACATTATCAGCATCCATTGCGACGTGAGGTTCATTTTGGGCCGGAACGGAAAATGCAACAAATGGCGAATCGCTTAAATTGGGCGTAGCAAACCAATCAGGATTGTCGATAGCCAGCGAGCTCATAGTGGGAATAAAACAATACAATTCTTGTTGCAGCGCGTTTATGAATTCAATCAAAACGGGATTTCCTCCGCCATCACCAAGGGCATCAGAAATACTTCCTGTCCCACCCGGAGCACTATCCACTCCGTCGGTGTAATTTGGGGACTTACTTAAAGTCTGGTAAGTGCTTATCGGGATTCCAAAAAACTTAAGAGTAATATTTGTGGCGGTGTTGGTCTGCGCTGCTTCGGGGGTGAATTTTAAAGCAACATCTACGCTTGTGGTAGCATCAATAGTAAGATTTGTGTCGATGATAGTCATTCCTGGGCTTCCCGTGGTAACTCCATTTACGCTACCGTTACTGATCGCGACATTCCTCACATTCTGCGGGAATCCAAGAGCATCAAGCTCAGTTTGGAACTCATTTCTAAATCCGGGTGCGCCCAACGGCAAAATTTTAGAGGGATCCTGTTCATAGGTAGAACCGGACAATAAATGTCCTTCTAAATGATCTACCAACATTTCCTTAGCTGCCGGAGATTTTAATAATTGATCTATTACTTCTTGTGCTCCGGCATCTCCCACCTCCTCAGCAAAATAATTGATCACATATTGAAGACTTATAGGAATATTTGCTCCCCGATGCGGAGCATCGAAGGAGATAAATAAACGCGTCTGTGGATTCAAACTATTACTTTCCATATAGCTTAAGGCATAGCGTGCAATAAGACCTCCCATACTTGGTCCGAGTACCACCAGCTCCTCCTCACCTATTTTGTCCGTATTTAATTTTTGAATTAGTGCGGTCAACACCATAGCATTCCTTTGAATATAGTCGGCGCCCCCATCTATCGTTTTGCCGTTGGTAGTGTAAATGGGCGCATTCAGGATTACAATGTCAAATCCTTCATTTCGGAGAACATCGGCAAAGTTCTGCCCTCCAAAACCCAAACTTGCGTAAATATCGCTAATTCCCCGAGAATTGCCAGGGTCAAAACCATCCAGTATAATAATTGGTTTATCCAGGACCCCATTAACATTATCCAGAAATATCTGATACTCTCCTTGACCTAAATAGGGCTGGGTCTCATCATAACCTTGATAAGGAGTATCCGCAACAATAGTCTGTGAGAGGGTCCTCTCAGGAAATCGGGCATCCCGGGGAATATTCTGAAATCGTATCTGCGAATACGAGAACTGCACGAAAAGTACAAGAAGAAGGGTGTAAAATATTTTCATAGTAGTGATATTGAAAGTATTAGAAAGGTAGGAAAAAATAAATAATGTATTTAAACCCAGCCTATATTTTTCAAAGGCATTACTGCTAAAATTATAAATTTAATAAACCGCAATCGAAGATTCAGCCAACCAAAGATTTTACTGCTGCAAAAGATAAAGAGAGATTTAAATTAACTCTAGTTCGAAACGTTATCGGATTTACCGATGCTAATATTTGGTAAATGAAGAAAAGACAAAATTACCAAAACAGATCAAGTTTACTGGATTAGAGCAAGATTCCACCCGAGAGGGTCTTAATATCAAACAATTCACTGGTCATTTAGAAAGGAGATTTAGATAAAATTACCACTACTTCTTCCTATTCAGAATCTTATATTCCTCATAGCAATTACTAATTGCGTCTAGAATCTGAAGGTCATTGGCAGATTGGATAAAATCTTTGGAGTAGCTACATTTATTGAGAATTTCATCTATGTCCACGCGTTCCAATTGTAACACTGCCATCAAAGTTTCACGGTCAAATTTACTTTGGAGCAGATTTCTAATTTCGTCATCCTCCTTCATTTTTTGGACCTTCCGCATTTGTTTCGGTCGTTTCCCAAAAACGTTATACAGAAAATCCGCTGGGTTAAAGATGGAACTTAAAACCTTGTTAACCGCGCCAGGCTGGCTACTACCTCCCTCATATCCTGTATTCAGCCCTCCAATTCGATATCGATAATTATCATAGACGGGAATCAACTTTGCATCAATTTCCACGTATCCCGTGAGTTGTACGGGCCTTACAACTACTTCCTCAAGGGCAATCCCCAATTCGGTCATTTTCACCTTAATATCACCAAACCTCAACCAGTCGTGGGTTACGCGGACCCTTAAGGATTTAAAACCCAAGTAGGAAAAATAAAGTGTATCATTAACTGTAGCCGAAATTTCGAACTCCCCTTTTTGATTGGTGGTAGTACCGATAACTTGGTTAAGGTTTACAATGTTCACGTTTTCGAGCAGGTCATCATTGGCATCGTTCATAACTATTCCCTTCACCGTGTGTACCTGGGCAAAGGAATTTACAGCTATAAACACAAAAAGCAAAAGCAGGATAATATTCTTCATAAATAATTTTAGATTCGTAAAATTAAATGGATGGATTGTTTTTCTCCGCTTCAATTTTGGTCAATAATTCTTTTTTAATTCCTCCCATCCACTCATTTTTAAGGATACTCAATACAATACTATCTCGTCTGCCCGAAGGAGCGACACAATTGCTCCGCAAAATACCCTCGACCGTGCAACCAATGCTTTTCATCGCAGCAATGCTTCGTTTATTTCGAGCATCAGCCCGAAACTCAACTCTTTCCAAATTCAAGAAATCAAAGGCAAAATCCAACATTAAAAATTTGCATTGCTTATTTAGTCCTGTTCCCTGAAATTCCTTGCCGTACCAAGTATAGCCTAATTGAACGGTTTTTTGCTTTTCTTGGTAATCATAAAACCGCGTACTACCCGCATATTCTTGAATCTTCTTATCAAAAGCTACAAACGGATATGCTGTCCTTTCATTGCGTCCCTTAAGCGCCATCTGAATGTAATTCTTTAAATTTTCCAATCCACTTGCAGGCTGTTGGGAAAACTCCCATATCTCAGGTTCGTTTAACGCAAAATGTTGAAGATTCCTTACATCTTCAATCTGCATAGGCGTCAATCTTACCCTTGTATTTTCTAGAATATAGTCTTTTAGAAAATCAAATTTGTGCATTTTCTGTGTGGGCTAATGACGAAATGGTTGGCAAATATACTTATATAGACGGTAATTTCTGTGGAAAGTTTCATTAGGGAAAGAGAGGACAATCAGGAGAAAGGGATGGAACAGTTTAATGAGGAAAATGTTTATGAATGTAAAAAGTGGGATTTGCCTACGAAAGATTTATTCGACTTCTTCAAAATCTACATACTCGCCTACCTTTTTTCCACTGCTTTTATTTTGTGAAGGAATATTATCGATGGTAACCTGTCCTTCCTTTTGTTGATGAGCATCTGGCCGGGCTGGATTCCCAAAAAATTGCTCAAACTGTTGACCCGCCTTTTTGGAAATATATCGAAGAATATAAGGCGTAGCAAACCTAATTAAAAGTTTAAGCCCGTAATAAACCAGAAGAACGATGAGAATCGTTTTTAGCACTGACATCATAATATTCAAATTGTGAGCAAAAATAAAGATTGGCGGGCAAAAAGACGAACTTTCACTATTAAATTAATGGTAAAATCCTATATCTTTGGACTAAACCCAACAATCTATGAGCACTCACTTTCGCTTACTATTTTTTCTATGTCTTTTTCCATTTTCAACTGTTTTAGCCCAATACACAGATATGATCAATGCCAATCGCCCGGGAGTGTCACAGGGAGCTTTTGCGGTTGGACGAGGCATCCTTCAATTTGAAACTGGTTTTAGTTACGGAAAAGAAAAACATAGCCTCCGAAAAACAGAAACCCAAGGGATGGGTCTGGATTATGCAATTCGTTATGGTGTATTTAAAGAACAATTCGAAATTAGCTTAATTGGTGAATATGAGTCCCAAAATATCACTTATAACCCCAATACTAAACAAAGAATAGCCAATTTTAAGAGCAATACACTTGGAATAAAGCATTTACTTTACGACCCCTATAAGGAAATGTATAAAGAAAAACCCAATCTCTATAGTTGGAGAAAAAACAATACTTTTCAATGGGCCGATTTGGTTCCCGCAGTTGCCCTTTATATGGGATTGAACGTGGATTTTCCCGATAATCCACTTACACAGAAAAATGGAAGCACGATAAGCCCAAAGTTTATGCTTACAACGCAAAATAACTGGGTTGGAGGTTGGGTTTTTGTGACCAATCTTATTGCAGACTGGGGCACCACTTCCAGTCCTTCTTATGGATATATTGTTACACTTACTCACGCTACAAACCGGTATTTTTCAATATTTATCGAAAACCAGGGCATAAAAAATGATTGGTATGCCGATCAATTACTTCGCGGAGGTGCGGCAGCGCTTATCAATCCGGATTTTCAAGTGGATCTTTCTTTTACAACAAGTTTTAAGGATACGCCTTCCAAGCTATATGGTAGACTCGGACTGGCCTATAGGTTGGATTTTCACAAACAGGAAGAGTATTTATATGATGACGTTCCCGAAGGAGAGGAAAAGGATCAGCTTAAAAAATCAAGAGATGCCCAAAAGAAAAAGGATAGACTGAGAAGGAAACTAGAACGGGAGGAGCGAATTAGAGAAAGAAAAGAACGAAAAAATCTTGAGGAATGATTACAATTAAAGAAGTAACCTTTAAAAATGGTCTTAAGAAGTTTGTAACTTTTCCTTTCGATCTATATAAAGACTGCGAATATTGGGTTCCCTCGTTAATCAAAGACGAAATGGAAACCCTGAATCCAGATAAAAATCCAGTTTTCAAGAACGCCGAAGCTTTTTATTATCTCGCCTATAAAGAAAAAGAAATTGTTGGCCGTATTGCCGTAATTATCAACCATCTTGAAATAAACGAACAAGGAAAGAAAAAAATCCGTTTCGGATGGTTGGACATGATAGATGATATTGAAGTTACAAAGGCTCTTCTTGACAAAGTATATCAAAAGGGACGTGAATTCAATCTGGAATACGCCGAAGGACCTGTAGGATTTAGCAACATGGAAAAAGCTGGAATTCTAACTATGGGTTTTAAAGAGATGAACACTATGATCACTTGGTACCACTATCCGTATTATGCCGAACATATGAAGCAGCTGGGTTTTGAAAAACAGGCTACTTGGGTGGAATACAGGATCAAGATTCCAGATACAATTTTTGAAAAAGTGGCAAAATTTTCGAAAATAGTTCGGGAGCGTTACAAGCTTTCGGTTATCCGTTTTAAAAATAAAAAAGAAATACTTCCTTATGTAGAAGATATGTTTGGGTTGCTCAATAAAACCTACAACACTCTTCAAACCTTTGTCCCGATCCAACAATACCAAATAGAGTATTACAAAAAAAAGTATTTCAGTTTTATCCATCCAGATTATATCTGTTGTATAAAGGATGAGAATGGTAAGTTAATTGCCTTTTCCGTGGTAATGCCTTCCTTTTCTAAAGCTCTTAAAAAGGCAAATGGCAAATTGTTTCCTTTTGGATGGAGCTACGTTGTGGCAGCCCAACGGAAAAATGATACAGCCGCATTTTATTTAATAGGCATTGATCCAGAATACCAAGGTAAAGGTGTAACCGCCATTATTTTTGAAGAGATGCAACATCTTTTCAATTCCAAAGGGATACAAACCGTAGAAACAAATCCGGAGTTAAAAGAAAATACTGCGGTGCAGCTGCTGTGGAAGGATTATAACCCACAACAACATAAAGAGCGAAGCACGTTTAGGAAGGATTTGTAAGTGGTTAAAAAATCCTTGTTCGAAACTTACAGGTCTGAATTTTTATTTAATATTCAGTATTTGAATTTGAGTTTTGAGTTTTGAAAAATGCAAAGAACGAATAGCATCAACCTATAAGAGATAAAAAAAACCGGTCCAAATATAGGCCGGTTTGTCTTTTATAATAATAAGGAACTATTTTACTCTTTATGCATAAAGGCCTGTTTGGCCAATAGCTCCTCTTTGGTTTCCACATTGTCTTCATCCGGAACGCAGCAGTCCACAGGACAAACCGCAGCACATTGCGGCTCATCATGAAAGCCCATGCACTCCGTACATTTATCGGCGACAATGAAATATATTTCGTCACTGATCGGTTTCTGCACCTCGTCGGCATCAACCTCTTTGCCATCTGGCAATACAACTTTTCCACTTAGGTCGGTTCCGTCGGAATATCTCCAATCGTCGGCACCTTCATATATTGCATTATTTGGGCATTCAGGTTCGCAGGCACCACAGTTGATACATTCATCTGTTATAATAATTGCCATAGCTTATACTTTTTCTAACTTTGTGCAAAGTTAACCCCTATGAAGGGCAACTCCAAAAATATATATGGAATTAAAACAAAGAATTAATGCATTGACGAGGCTCGGAAATATCCTTGGCGAGCTTAGTAATGACAGGGCATTCCACAACCTTGATCTCGAATTCGAATCTATTCTAACAAAAGCCCAGGCAGAAAACGGATGGTTTACTCTTGAAAACATAAAATTCGCCCTTCAAAATTGGTCTAAAACGCTGACGGAAGAGAATCTGACACGGTGGGTTTCAAAATATGATTTCAAAAGTTTCTCCTCAGAAAATGTAAAAACTGTTGCAATCGTGATGGCAGGAAATGTTCCCTTGGTAGGTTTTCACGATTTTATTTCAGTTTTGATTACTGGGAATAAGGTCCTCACCAAACTTTCTTCCAATGATCGGGTTCTTCTCCCCTTTTTAAGCGGTAAACTAATTGCTACAGAACCGGATTTTGAAAATTATATTCAGTTTACTGAAGGTAAATTAAAAGATTTTGATGCTGTAATCGCTACCGGAAGTGATAATACCTCGCGCTATTTCGATTTTTATTTCCAGAAATACCCTCACATCATAAGGAGAAACAGAAATTCCGTGGCTGTCCTTACCGGAAATGAAACCGAAAAAGAGTTAGCCTTACTCTCCGATGATATATTTAGATACTTCGGACTTGGTTGCCGGAATGTTTCAAAATTATATGTTCCACAAAACTACAATTTCGATAAATTCTTTAACGCTGTTTATTCTTGGAAAGAAATTATAAACAACCATAAATACATCAACAATTACGATTACAACAAGGCAGTGTATTTAATGGATAGTTTACCACTTTTGGACAACGAATTCTTATTGCTGAAAGAAGATAGTGCTTTCTCCTCTCCCATTGCCGTTGTGTTTTATGAAAAATACAACTCCGATTCCGATGTATTAGAACTCTTAAAAGAGCATTCCGAAAACCTCCAATGTATCGTTTCAAATAAACCGGGAATAAACGGCATCCCCTTTGGAAAAACCCAGAATCCGGAATTATGGGATTATGCGGATGGAGTGGATACGGTCGAATTTTTATTAAGCCTTACACGGGGTTAATAAATAGTTGGTAACCGTTAGTTGGCAGAGGGAAGGTGGTGGCCGGTCGGTGGTAGAGGGTGTTGGACCAATTTTTTGCTTTTGACCCCCTGACCCCCTAAAGAGGAAATTGTTGATTTGGTCTGAGGAAAAATGCGGAAAAATTTCGATTTCGATTTCGATTTCGATTTCGATTTCGATTTCGATTTCAATTTCGATTTCGATTTCGATTTCGATTTCGATTTCGATTTCCTCGTGTTTGATTCCCGAGAGGAGCCAGTTTCCATTTGTCATCGTCTAAACCGAATGTTTGTAAAACATCAAACCCTTTGACCCTTAACCCCTAAAGGGGAAATTGTTGATTTGGTCTGAGGAAAAATGGGGAAAAATTTCGATTTGGATTTCGATTTCAATTTCGATTCCGATTTCGATTCCGATTTCGATTTCGATTCCGATTTCGATTTCGATTTCGATTTCAATTTCGATTTCCTCGTGTTTGATTCCCGATCGAAGCTGAGGGAAGTTTTCATTTGTCATCGTCTAAACCGAATGTTTGTAAAACATCAAACCCTTTGACCCTTGACCCCCTAAAGGGGAAATTGTTGATTTGGTCTGAGGAAATGTGGGAAAAAATTTCGATTTCGATTTTGATTTCGATTTCGATTTCAATTTCGATTTCGATTCCGATTCCGATTTCGATTTCGATTTCGATTTCGATTTCGATTTCAATTTCGATTTCCTCGTGCTTGATTCCCGAGAGGAGCCAGTTTCCATTTGTCATCGTCTAAACCGAATGTTTGTAAAACATCAAACCCTTTGACCCTTGACCCCTAAAGGGGAAATTGTTGATTAGGTCTGAGTTAAAATGGGAAAAAATTTCGATTTGGATTTCGATTTCGATTTCGATTTCGATTTGGATTTCGATTTCGATTTCGATTTCGATTTCGATTTCCTCGTGTTTGATTCCCGATCGAAGCTGAGGGAAGTTTTCATTTGTCATCGTCTAAACCGAATGTTTGTAAAACATCAAACCCTTTGACCCTTAACCCCTAAAGGGGAAATTGTTGATTTGGTCTGAGTTAAAATGGGAAAAAATTTCGATTTGGATTTCGATTTCGATTTCGATTTCGATTTGGATTTCGATTTCGATTCCGATTCCGATTTCGATTCCGATTTCGATTTCGATTTCCCTTTAATTGTTCCCCAAGCAAAGCCGAGGAAAGTTTTCAATCATGGTGGTTCAAAAAAGTCGTATTTCGAAAAGCCTTTTGAAAAACCAAATTTTCATTTAAAATCCCCGTTTCTAATGATTATTAAAAATTTCTTTATTTGGTATTTATTTAAGTTCATATTTCTGAACTTTGTAGGGTAAATATTACCAATGATGAAAAAACATAATTTTAGTGCCGGTCCAAGTATTTTGCCGCAATCTGTTTTGGAGAAAGCTTCTGAAGCAGTCTTGAACTTCAACGATTTGGATCTTTCTATTTTGGAAATATCGCATCGAAGCAAAGATTTTGTGGAAGTCATGGAAAATGCACGAGACCTGGCATTAAAACATCTGGGACTTCAGAATAAAGGATATCAGGCTCTATTTCTTCAAGGTGGGGCAAGTATGCAATTTTTAATGACGGCCTACAATCTTTTGGAACAAAAAGCAGCCTATTTAAACACTGGCGTATGGAGCGATAAAGCAATTAAAGAAGCGAAATTGATTGGAGATGTTGTGGAAGTAGCAACTTCAAAAAGTGATAATTTTAATTTCATTCCTAAAAATTACGCAGTCCCTTCGGATGTAGATTATTTTCATTGTACAAGCAATAATACCATCTACGGCACCCAGATGCATAAATTTCCAAATACGGACGTCCCAATTGTGTGCGACATGAGTAGTGATATTTTTTCACGGGAACTGGATTTTTCCAGATTTAGTTTGATTTATGCGGGTGCACAAAAAAATATGGGTCCCGCCGGAACCACCTTAGTAGTGGTAAAAGAGGATATTTTGGGAAAAGTAAGTCGTGCCATCCCTTCTATGCTCAACTATCAAGTTCAGATAGACAAGGAAAGTATGTTTAATACGCCACCCGTTTTTTCTGTTTATGTTTCCTTTCTTACTTTACAATGGCTCGAACAAGAGGGCGGAATTTCATCAATCGAAAAGGTAAACAATCAAAAAGCCGATATGCTCTACAAAGAAATAGACCGTAATCCATTATTTAAAGGCTACGTAGCTAACGTTGAAGATCGTTCAAAGATGAATGCTACTTTCAACCTCGTGAATGACCAACTGAAAGAAACTTTCGATTCCCACGCAAAAGCGGCGGGCGTCAGTGGTATTAATGGTCATCGAAGTGTTGGTGGGTATCGCGCCTCCCTATACAATGCGCTGCCTTTGGAAAGCGTTAAAGTTCTGGTTGAGGTTATGCAGGAAGTTGAACGGGGAGCCTAAATGTATAATAGGGCGGAAATAACAAAGAGCAAAGAATAGAGACCAGAGAATACAGGAAAGAGAATAGAGAAACAAAAAACACTTGTCCGCCAAAGCTTTAACCTAAGAGGGAGGACTTAGAAATATCATCATCAAAATAGAAATTTAAATAATGAAAATATTAGCCAACGACGGAATCTCACAAAGTGGAATCGATACATTAAGAGAGGCGGGATTTGAAACTTTAAATGTACACGTAGCCCAAGAACAACTGAACAATTACATCAATGACCAAAAAGTTGATGTGCTTTTAGTACGTAGCGCTACCAAAGTAAGCAAAGATTTGATCGATAACTGCCCTACATTGAAAATTATTGGCCGCGGTGGTGTTGGTATGGATAATATTGATGTGGAGTACGCTTTAAAAAACAATATAAAGGTAATAAATACACCTACGTCTTCAGCCGCGTCGGTAGCGGAGCTTGTTCTCGCACACTTGCTTACTGGCGTTCGTTTTTTGCACGACTCCAATAGAAATATGCCTTTGGAAGGAGAATCCCGATTTAAGGAATTAAAAAAGAAATACAGTGCAGGCCGTGAGCTTCGCGGAAAAACCCTCGGAATCATTGGCTTCGGAAAAATAGGACGCGAAGTTGCTAAAATGGCCCTGGGCTGCGGGATGAATGTAATTGCAAGCGATCAGGAATCGGGGAAAGCGGATATTAAATTGAGTTTCTTTGATGGCCAGAGTATTACCTTGGAAATAAGAACCGAGCCCGTAGAGAAATTATTAAAAAAGAGTGACTTCATCAGTTTGCACGTGCCTGCGCAATCCGGTTATTTAATTGGAAAAGATGAAATTGCCCGTATGAAAGATGGAGTTGGTATCGTCAATACCTCTCGTGGTGGCGTTCTAAATGAAGTAGCCCTTTTAAATGCCATAGAAAGTGGAAAAGTTTCCTTCGCGGCACTGGATGTTTTTGAGGACGAACCTTCACCTTCGGTACAAATACTGATGAATGAGAATGTTTCGCTCAGCCCTCATATTGGTGGAAGCACGTTGGAAGCGCAAGATAGAATTGGAAAAGAACTGGCAGAACAAATTATAGAAATTTTTAAGGCGGAGAAAATTTAACGAGCACTTATAGGAGTTAAGAAAAACCTTTTAGAATTATAGATAATAATTCTTTTTTCATAAGATTGAAATCAATTAATGAATTAAAGAAGAAGTATTCTATCTTTTTTTAATTTTTCCGTCATTCTCTAAAAACCACCTAAATAGGCCGAGGCGAACGAAGGTTAAAGTATGAGGGCTTCAAGATACTTTTGTTAACTTTGCCGAAATGATTTTTGTATGAGAACCATGCTTTTACTTCTAGGACTTTCACTTGCCATTTATGGCTGTAGCTCGGGAAATAAAGTAATCCATAGTTCTGATACCAATAAGAATGACACCATCCGTATTGCAAACGACAGTTTGGAATATCAGATAATAATCATTGAACAGGGATTTGATACGTGGCTTCTTTCCCAGCCGCCCCGAGGTTTTTACGACCAGTCCTACTTAGAGGCAAAAAACCGCATGTTTGTAACTGATTATAATAGTCGGGTAAGACAGCCAAGTAACTCACGAAACATCTATTCCGACGAAATCAATTACGATCCAAGAGTGGATTATGGATATGAAGTGAATTATCTGCTCTATAATTATTTTGTGTATTTTCAAGAGAAATACAAACAACATTTAACAGGAGGAAGAAATTGAAGAAGTTGAAAAAGCGTTGGAATTTAACCTCCAACGGTCAAGTGCTCATAGTTTTTTTGGTATTCGCCATAACAGGAAGTTCTTCCGCAAAATTGGCAGCTCCCATTACCGATTTTTTTGAAATAAAAAGAGAAATGGGATGGTATATTTATTGGCCATTCCGCATTTTAATTATATTCCCAATATATCAGGTTCTACTTGTTTTCTTTGGCTGGGTATTTGGCCAATTTGAGTTTTTTTGGTGGTTCGAAAAAAAGATGTTACGATCGTTAGGACTGGGTTTCCTATTTAAAGAAAAAAAATCCAAAAATAGAATTCTTGATAAGGCTAATAGGGATACTAATCTTAAGTCAATAAAGTAAATATTGTTTATACATAGACCATTTAAGATTTTCATTGCAACGATTTTTTCGTTCGCCTTGATGTTCCCTATTGCCATACAAACGGCACATGCGCTGGATGGCCATGAGCATCAGGTTTGTAATGATTTTTCCACACACCTTCATAAAAAGCAATTGGATTGTTCCATTTGCGATTTTCATTTTTCATCTTTCGATTTTAAACCGCAGCAACTTCCAGAATTCTCCTACGTATTCGGTCAAAATACTGCACAAAATGAATATAGAGAAGCCGAAATACTTCAAAGCGCTCCACATTTCTTCCTTAGAGGCCCTCCCTCAATTTCTTGATTTCCGGCTAATAATAATAGCTCCATTTTACCATTACACCTTAGAATTGTTCGATACTCATAGGTAGTTCGTTATCCATCCAACTTAAAGTTATCACAATGTTTGATGTATACGATAAATCAACTATCTGGTTTTCTATTGAATAAATATCCATTTTCCGGAAAACCAAATGGGGAAACCTAAAGTTAAGCAAGACCACACTTTTAAAATTGGAGCCCTAAATTTTTAAAATTAAATTAAGAAACATGCAGAATAAATTTGCTTTCGTTGTATTCTTACTTATTGGAATGGCCACAACTGCCCAAAACGAATTAAAAGGAACCATTACCTCCAAACAAACCGGAACTCCCATTATGGGAACAGTTTATATTCCACAACTCGAAAAAGGCACCGCAGCCGATTTTGATGGTAACTACACACTAAAAAATATTCCCGACGGAAATTACACCATTATTTTCTCATACCTGGGTTATAGTACAGTTTCCCTAAAACTGAATTTCATTGGCAATAACATATTCACCGAAGACATGCAAATGGTAGAAAGTGCAGTGGAAATGGAGGAAGTAATTGTCTCAACCCCATTTCATAAACTTCAAAGTGAAAATGTGATGAAAGTAGAACGCGTTTCTACTTCTGAACTCAATTCCGCTGGCGCGGTGACATTGGCAGACGGTATAAAAAATATTCCAGGAGTCGATATAATTAGTACCGGAGAAGGAATCGGCAAACCCGTAATCCGTGGTCTCAGTTCCAACCGGGTACTCACCTATACCCAAGGTGTACGACTGGAAAACCAGCAATTTGGTGACGAACATGGACTTGGTATAAACGAAGCTGGAGTTGAAAGCGTGGAAGTTATCAAAGGCCCTGCTTCTCTTCTTTATGGCAGTGATGCCTTGGGAGGCGTGCTGTATCTCAATCCCGAAAAATTTGCTCCTTTTAATGAAACCCACGGAGACATCAGCAGTTCATATTTCTCCAATACCTTAGGAACATCTACCAATTTGGGAGTAAAAACATCTGGTAAAAAATTGAAATTCCTCTCCCGTGGATCCTATTCCTCTTTTAGTGATTATAAAACGGGAGCGGACTACCGAGTAACAAATTCCCGATTTAACGAAAAGGATTTTAAAACCGGAATACAGTATTTGGGCACCAAATTCAAATCTACGGTTCGTTATAACTATAACCGTTCGAATATCGGCATTGCTGATGAAATCGGAGAACAAACCAAATCGACTAAGCTTGAACTTCCTTTTCAAGAAATAGACAACCATATCTTGAGTTTGGACAATACGCTGTTTTTGAAAAATTCCAGTTTGGATTTAAAAATGGGCTATTTATTTAACGATAGACGTGAATTTGAAGATGATCCCACATTGGCTGCCCTGCGTATGCAACTCACCACTTTTAATTACGACCTGAAATACAATCTGCCCGATTTTGGGAAGTTTGAAACCATCGTCGGCTTGCAGGGAATGTTCCAAAACAACAAAAATAAAGGAGAGGAAATATTGATTCCCGATGCAAATACTACTGATGTAGGTATTTTGGCAACATCCCATTATCATTTAGAGAAATTGGATCTTCAGGCAGGAGTTCGTTTTGATAGTCGAAAAATAAAAAGTGAGGCGGCAAGATCCATAGAGGATTCAGACTATATTCCGGCTTTGGACAAAACTTTTACCAGTTTTACCGCGGCTCTTGGAGGAAAAGTTGATTTATCTGAATTAACCTCGGTCAGACTAAATTTCGCCAGTGGGTTTCGTGCACCAAATCTGGCCGAACTCACATCCAACGGCATCCATGAAGGGACAAATAGATATGAAAGAGGGAACTACAACCTCAATAACGAACAAAACTTTCAAACAGATCTTTCCCTGGAATACCGGAATGAGCACCTGGAATTTTTTGTCAACGGATTTTACAATGCGGTAAAGAACTATATCTTCATTTCGCCAACAAACGAAATCATCGATGACACTCCCGTGTATGATTATTTGCAGGATGATGCAAAACTATACGGAGGCGAAATGGGCTTTCATTTACACCCACATCCACTCGATTGGCTGCATTTTGAAAGCAGTTTCGAGACCGTAACAGGCAAATTGCAAAACGATGATTATTTGCCTTTAATTCCGGCCAATTCCATTCAAAATACCTTTCGAGTGGAATTTGAAGATGGAAAAACAAGAAAGAAAAGCTCTGCCTTTATCACGCTAAAAAATATCTTTGACCAAACCAATATCAGCGATTTCGAAACCCGTACGGGAGGTTATTCCTTACTAAGTGCAGGCGTAGAAAGCAGTTTTAAGATCGATAAGTTTCTTTTGAAAGTAGGTTTGAATGGCACAAATTTGACAGACAAAAAATATGTGGCGCACCTCTCTCGGTTTAAGCCGGAAGGAATTTTTAATATTGGGAGGAGTGTGAATTTTAGTTTGAAACTGGAGTTTTAAGAGTCGGTAGTCGGTAGACGGTAGTTGACGATTGGTGACTGGTGATCGGAAGTGGCAGACCTTGGCATGATATGCTTGTATTCTGTTTTTTCTTTGATGTCATTTTTTTAATGGGTTTTAATGAACCATCCGTGGACTATCCGTGGAGTATCCGGGGAGTATCTATTTAGTTACACGCCTTAGTTACACGACAACCAATAAAGATTGGATTTTTAAATGGTGAAACTGGGAGTATAAGGAGGATTTCAGTTGCTAGATTTACAAAATTTAAGTCAATTATTCAATATCAATTTCCGCATCATCGACCACCCAAATTTCATTATCTGCATTGTTTTTCATTTCAATTTTAACTTTAAGGTTTGTAGAAGTTGGAATTCCGGTAACCTCCAGAAACGATATTCCACCAGTAGTAGGATGTATTCCACTTCCAGAAGTAAATGAATTCGGTGTATTAGTTCCATTATAGCTGGTTGTCGCAGCTCTTACGGCATCAAACCCCCATTTATTATTGTCATTTCCCTTAATAAGAAGCTCTTCAGAATATGTTGTGCCACCATCTATACTGATCGAAACTATTACTGTATCAGTTGCGTCAGCGCCATTCCCATTTGTTACTGAAAACGATGCTAAACGTATTTTGAATTTTGCACTTGCTGGTGTTGCTATAGGACCAAAAATCAGTTCAACTGTTCCTTTATTAACAGCATATCCACGATACGCGCTTGAGTACATATTAGTGTCCGGAAAATTACCGACGCCACTTGAATAATATCCGCCTGTATAACTCTCCAAAAGCAACTCAAATGGTACGGGAGTGGTGTCAAAATTATGTATTGCTGGCCATGTAGTAATACATTTTACATTTAACTATTCAGTACCACTCCACATTTGCAAACATCCAATAGTTTCCACAAATACCAACAAGCCTATGTCACCAGCAGCTGGGTTAATTAGATCCCGTGCAGTAATATCCGGCACCCGCGGCGGCATAAATCCGCCATAAGTAGCCCCTTCATCAGAAGTGCTGCTCACCTCTAACATCGCAGCAGGTGAAGGGTCAGTTGTACCAATTCCGACTTGGCAATAAAAATTAGTCGCAAGCATCAGCATTGCAAAAAGTAAAAAATAGCTTTTAAGAGGCATAAAATAGGGGGTTCCGTGAAGACTGCCTAGTCCGAGTTAAATATTAGTTTTGGATAGTACTAATGGACGCTATTAAGAAGGCTGTTAATCCATTCAGCAGCAAAAAGATACAGAAGTGGGGAACTAGAATGGAATATGCAAATTTATACATTACATTAAATCTACCAAATTTATTTTCTTTTTCGAGGTTTGTGGGTAAAAATGGGGAGTGAAAAATCCACGAATCCAGAATCAAGAATCAAGAAACAGGACCCAGTCAGTAATCAGGATAGACATACCTGAGGACAAAAGCGTGACGTCCGAGCACAGGTAGCTATCATGTCCTAAAAAAGTTTACATATTTTACACTCTAGCATAACCCTATTTCAAGATAAGACCCTTGCAAAACAGGTGAGATTTTTAATTCAAATTAAAAATTCCCAAACACACTAACAGTCGGTCCTTGAAATTGCAGATCTATATTGCCTTGCCATTTATTTTTATCTACTTCCACACCAAAATCCAGGAATTTGTAGCCAGCGCTTATCCCCAAATTTCGGAAGGCCTGATAATTTATAGTAGGAGAAATATCCCATAGAACACCAGAAAAATTATCTATTTTTATTCCAAACCAATCCAGTTTTGTGGTCAGGGATAATTTTTGGATTGGAGCGTAGATAAACCAGATTCCAATATTGGGTAAGGGCAAGGTACTACTAACTTCGTGTCGTTTAAATTCGAAATCATTGTCGTTTATATAAGCTTGCCCTTCTATAAATGGAAAAATGGTAATGATATGTGCTCCTAATCCGCCTCCAAGTTCATATTGATTTCCCCTGGCTATTACTCTTCCAAAAAAAACACGATATAGTGAAAATCCGAAACCTCCCTCTACTCCAGTACCCTGTTTGAACGTTACGTTTTTCCACTGAATATCGTCCTCAAAAACAACTTGATTTTCCCGTTTTATTCTAAAGAAATCCGCAGATACATTCCAGTTTTTGGCAAATCGCCATGTAAAATTCATAGAAAAAGTATTCTGATAATCGGCAATATTAAAATGTTTATCGAAGTCAATTTGTCTGGATTCCCGAGCCGAGGCGGTGCCGTTTGCACTGAGTTTCACATTGTTCAAGGGACTGTATAAACCGGCGCTGATTATAAATTTATCCGTTAAGATTGGATTTTTGATTTTTGCCTCTTGGGCACACAAAAATTGACAACCTAAAAAGAATATTGCAAATTGAATTACCTTGAATTGCATGATTGAAAATTTATATATTAATTTCAAACTAAACACAGATTCCTACTCTATTCTACTGACAATTAGCCATCCAATTAATTCGATTTTAAAAAAATCTAAGTTGGCTTTAAAATTCATTTCATTTTTACAAACAATTTTATCTGTATTAATGAGCACTTTTCATCATTCATAAGGCGATTGCGATTAGAAGGATGGCGGCGGGAATAATCAAAAGATTCCAAGTAAGATCATTCATTTGATGGACTACCATAGTTGCAAATAAAACCACCAAGGTTGTAAGGATTGCTTCCCAAAGAATTCCTTTAAGGTCTGAAAAACTCTTAGGATTTAACCAACTGAACTGAATGTTCATCAATAATTTACTATCGGGAAAAAACAACTTTCCAATTCCGATAGCAAAGATTATAAATACGATGGCCAGTAAAAAAGCATCCAGAGCTTCTGCCAAATATATTCCCGGACGGTTTTCCATATGCCCCTCAATAATCATTAAATATGCGTGTATACTATGATATACCGATATTCCAACGAATACTAAGGCGTTTAGAAAAGTAAACACACAAATAACAAAAATTGTGATACGTAAGATTATTTTCATGTTTTGTTTATGTTGATGGAAAACCAGTTATTATGAGGCTAGCTGAATTGAATTTCTATAATGATGATGAGGGAAAACCAATAGGCATCCATGAATATATCGGCAAACGACCCGTATTTGCTGCCGGAAATTCTGATGGCGATTATCAAATGCTACAATGGACTACAACGGCAACAGGCTACCCTCGTTTCGGAATGTTTGTTCATCACACCGATTCCGAAAGAGAATATGCCTACGACAGAAGTTCACATATTGGTAAATTGGAAAAAGGATTGGACGATGCCGCCAAAAACAATTGGCTAATTGTCGATATGAAAAAGGATTGGGCCAAGATTTATCCTGGGATAAGTAAGGATTAGTTAGCCACTCGAGTATAAATTTGGATCCAAACCTTTGAGCCGATCTTTTCGAGGTCGGCTTTAGTTTTTTGTATATGAAGTTTGTTGGTTCTTATTTAGGGTGACCACAAATAGACGAATGTTTGTGGAGGTTGAGTTCCGAAAACCAATAATTTTCTTACTAAGGAATGAGGTCGTGGAAGACACGGGCGAGACGCCCGCGCCCAATGTCATTAAGTTAAGGTTTTCTCAAACTCCATCTTTCTGATTCTTAGTTATTTTTGGCTTTATTCTTGCGCGATATTTCCCAGGGTTTCTTTCTGATTTTCGATTGGGCCTACTAGGGACCAAATGCGATTTGTATAAGGATTTAAGTTCTTCTACAATGTCGCTTCCATCTGTTTTTTCATCAAGAAATAACGTTACTACTCTATTCTTTAAAAGCCCATAAGATATATTTGTGTTGACCTTATAATCGTATTTCTTACCCCGATTAATATCCTTAAGCTCATCTTCGAGCTCACTGACAATCAAGGTCTGTACATTGCTTACAAATAATGCTGCCTTAAAATCCTGTAGAATGCTCTGGTTTGAATAGCCGGAAAAGTGTTCGACTCTCAATTTGTTTTTGAGCTCGTCATAAAAAGTCTCTACGCCCCATCTTTTGAAGTATAGCTCCTTGAACTGACTTGTCGGGTACAGATTGCTGTCCAACAACGAGGTCATTAAAATCTCGACGTTCCCCTTGCCCAGCTCAATTCTCACCAGCCGTACTTTTATAGGACAGTTCTTAGTATATTCTTTATCTGTGAGTTTGGCATTTTTGCCTGGATATATCGCTACCACAAGTGACTTCTTTCTGCTCTTTTCAAAATCCATGACCAAACCGCTAAAACTTGTCTTTACCCGCATCAAATAATCAAATTCACTTTTGACATGCTGCTGTATAAAATCATAAGACGGATACCCCCTGTCGTAGATAATCAAGTCATTACTTTTACAATGCTCAAGATGGGTAAGGGCCAGATCTCTTTCTCCCCGTACTACGGGGGCCAAAATACCATCGAGGACATATTTATTCAGTACGTCATAAATAACGGAACATCTTGCCTGAACCAAAACAGTACTGGATTGGTTCTTGGTCTCCCCATAAATTGCTTTGAGCTCATCAGTGATCGGCAGGGTAATTCGAGTTCCATCTACCGCCAATAGCCTAAACCCGTTCCATAACTTTATCGCTGGAACATTATCGGTATAAAATTCGTTCAGCAATACTCGGGAGAGCTCATCGAACACTTCAGGCCTAATCTTCTTTCTGGCCTGTACAAAAGCGCTCTTGGTAAATTTCGAATTAGAACCAGCCTTAAGCAAGCTGGTGAAATTCTCTATTTCTAGGGATAGGCTTTTTCTTAGGAAGTTCAACATAAATAAAAGAAGGATTGGAAAACATTGTTTTCTGTTTCTAGTAAAATGTTCGTTTGAAACTTTAAACTCCGTTTTTAGCTCATTGCTAAAAATCGTTGCCTTTATCTTTTCAAGGATAAAATTAGCGGTTTTTTTTCATAAATAAGTCATTGATTATCAGTTAAATATACGATTTATTTGAATGAAAAACAAGTGTATATTACTGAAAATCAACAATTTAACACGCTAACTTAATGACATTGCGCCCGCGCCAGCGGGGGTGTGAAATGGGCACATATTTCAACTCATTATTTTGGAAAGTCTAGAAGCTGGTTCCGTCAAAAATTAAACGGCTATGATGGTAACAACAATGAAAGTGATTTTACGGAAGAAGAAAAAGAACTTTTGAAAAATTCCCTTTATGATTTATCCGAACGCATCCGAAAATGTGCGGATAAGATTTAACCGAAACAACAAACCTTCAACCTAAAACGATATACCCTATCTTTACCCCCACTAAACAGCACGATGGCTTCCACCCTACTTTCATCTCCTTTACAAGGCTTTACCGATTTCAGATTCCGCAATGCCTTCAACCATTACTTTGGTGGGATTGATACCTTTTACGCTCCATATATTAGGCTGAATGGAAAAATGACGATCAAGCAATCTTTTAAAAATGACTTAGCGCCAGAAAACAACTCAACCGTTGAAGTGATACCACAGATAATAACCAACGATGCCGACGAATTTATATTTGTTGCCAAATATGTTCAAAGCTTAGGTTATAAGGAATTGAACTGGAATTTAGGTTGCCCCTACCCAATGGTTGCCAAATCTGGAATGGGCTCAGGATTGATTTGCAATCCTCCAAAAATTGATGAAATTTTAGATAGAGCGCACAATGAAACAGACATCTTGGTTTCTATGAAAATGCGAATGGGCTATGAACACGCTGAAGAAATTCTGGAAGCTTTTACTGTTTTGGATAAATATCCGCTGAAAAACATTGCCATTCACGCCAGAATAGGGAAGCAACTTTACAAGGGCCCTGTCGATCTGGATGCTTTTGAAAAATGCATCGACAGCAGCATACACAAGTTGTACTATAACGGAGACATTACCAGCGTTGCCACTTTTAAAGCTATTGAAGATCGCTTTAAAAGTATCGATCATTTTATGATTGGCCGAGGATTGATTGCCGATCCTTTTCTGCCCAGTATGATCAAAAACAACACTATGGAATATCCCAAAAACAGATGGGAAATATTTTCGGAATTTCACGACACTATCTACCAACAATACGACGAATACTTATCTGGCCCCACACCTATTAAGATGAAAATGCTAGGTTTCTGGGAATTCTTTTCTCAAGCAACCTCAAATCCGCAAAAAACTTATAAAGCTATCAAAAAGGCTACAAATCCGATAAAGTATAAACAGGCGGTGGCCCAAATTTTACATACGGAAATGAAAGTTGCAGACTTATAGTTCCAAGGGAAGACGCCACAGTTTATTGTCGGTCAATTGACCAAACCAATAGATTGTTCTTAATATATTGCTCTCAACAAAACAATTAATTTTGAATTAGTAAAAAATAGAATGACAAGTCTTTCAAAATTCACCCAAGCAAGTATCTCAATAGTAATAGTAGTCGCTGCGTTAGTCTATGGTAAAGCTTTTCTTATCCCGTTGATTTTCGCCTTCATCTTTTGGATACTTATTAGAAGAATGAAGGAAACACTAAATAGAATAAGAGCAATAGATAAATATGTTCCCAACTGGATAAAGAATATTTTCCTGACAGTTGTTATCTTTTCATCAATGTACTTTTTGGTCTCTATAATTTCTTCAAACATCGCTAGAATGATAGGAAGGTTTGATGTTTACCAACACAACTTCAACGAGCTAGTTTTGAAAATCAATCAGACTTTTGGGATAGAGTTCGACGTTTTTTTAAGGAATACAGATGTGAGAATGATATTGAGCAATTTAATCCAACCTATTGTAACGGTCTTAACAAGTACGGTAGGGAATGTTTTTTTGGTGCTAATATATATGCTGTTCTTATTTTTGGAAGAAACCAATTTTAATTCAAAATTAAGATTGGTATTTACCACCGAAGAAAACCACCACCGTATTTCCGGAATACTTCGGGAACTGGAGGATTCTATTTCTGATTATTTGGGCGTAAAAACTTTTGTGAGTTTTATAACCGGAGCCTTGAGTGCAATCGCTTTATCAATAATTGGCGTCGATGCTCCCGTTTTTTGGGGACTTATTATTTTTCTTTTAAATTATATACCCACAGTAGGATCGCTTGTGGCCACATTATTTCCTGTTGCATTTTGCTTACTTCAATTCCCTGATTTAACGCCTGCCATTCTAACCCTTGTTATTGTAGGCATCATTCAGGTTATCGTTGGAAATGTGGTAGAACCTAAGCTTGTGGGCAATTCCATGAATCTTAGTGCACTGGTTACCATCCTTGCGTTATCCTTATGGGGAGTTATTTGGGGAATTACAGGAATGATCCTCAGCGTTCCAATAACCGTTATTATGGTGATCATATTTTCAAAATTTGAACAAACTAAGGGTATTGCAATTATGCTTTCGGATAAAGGGGAATTAAAAGGATAAAGTAGATTTATCACCCAAGTCCAAACAGGATGGACCTGAACTTTATTTCATTTCTGTAAAAGTTTATTGTTGTCCTTATTGGGTATTTTTTAAAAAGGCGATTATAGTTGAAATACAACTAGGCCTTATCTTCACTTAACCATTTAGGCAGATCTGGGCGTTTAAATTCCTCCATTTTTTGAAGAAGCAGTTCTGGTTTTGAATCAACCAGAAGTAAGTGATAGTTGTCTATAGAAAGAAAACCCCGCTGAACCATATTTTCAAGCAAGTTGATTAGGTCGTCATAAAAACCGTTTACATTCAACAAACCTATGGGTTTTTGGTGCAAGCCAAGTTGGAGCCAGGTTATTATCTCAAAAAGTTCCTCGAGCGTTCCCATTCCGCCGGGCAGGGCAATAAAACCATCGCTGGCTTCCTGCATTTTCAGCTTGCGCTCGTGCATGTTTTCGGTCGTAATCAACTCCGTTAGACCAAGATGGACCACTTCCTTCTTTTTCAAAAAATTGGGGATGATTCCTATTACTTCTCCTTTGTTATCCAAAACACTTTTTGCCAGTGTTCCCATCACTCCTATTTTGGCCGCACCATAAACCAGCGTAATTTTTCGCGAAGCAAAAATTTCGCCCAGCCTTTTGGCGGCCTCGGTAATCTTGAGATCATTTCCGCTGCTGCTTCCGCAGAAGACACATATTGTATTTAAATTGTTCATTGTCGGATGCTGGATGTTAAATGCTGGATGTTGGATGCTGGATGCTGGATGTTGGATGCTGGATGCTGGATGCTGGATGCTGGATGTTGGATGCTGGGGATACATCAGTCATCCGTCACCCATCACCCTCAATTCTTATCCTCCAATAAAGGTACAAATCGAAACTCACCAAACTCTTCTTTTTCAAATTCAGTTTCGGATTTTCTATAGAAAACTGTCATAATCTGAATATCATCTCCTACTGGAATTACCAGCCTCCCACCCACTTTCAGTTGGGCAAGTAAGGGTTGCGGCACGAAAGGAGCTCCGGCGGTGACAATAATTCCGTCGAAAGGGGCATCTTCTACCAAACCGATATATCCATCTCCAAAAATCATTTTTTTTGGTTTATAACCCAATTTCGGAAGGAAAAGATTGGTTTTTTTGAACAATTCATTTTGCCGTTCAATGGTGTATAACCGCACTCCCATCTCCAAAAGTACGGCTGCCTGATAGCCACTCCCAGTTCCAATCTCAAGGATTTTATCATCCTTTTTAACTTCCAAAAGTTCTGTTTGGCGGGCTACGGTATAAGGTTGCGAAATGGTCTGATCGGCTGCAATAGGGAAAGCCTTATCTACATAGGCATGGTCCACAAAACCAGAATCCATAAAAAGATGCCGTGGAATTTTCCCAATTGCACTTAATACATTTTTATCCTCAATCCCTTTCTTTTCAAGAATTTTCACCAACTTCTTCCGCATTCCCTGATGGGTAAATGTATCTTTCATTTTATATAAATTTTAAATCACAAAGTAACCAATTTTCGATGGCTAGCTCCAAGAGAATTTATAATGAATAACGAAAAGAAACAATGACCAATCAATAATTTTTAATGTACAATGACCACTTACCACAATAAACATCTACCCACTAACGACTACCCGACTGCCAACTATTACTATTCAACACCAAAATTAAAACCCTTTAAACTTTCCTCTGAAAATCTTACATTTGTGAAAAACACACGCATGCTAAAAGCAGGAGTACTTGGCGCCGGCCATCTTGGGAAGATTCACCTGAAATTGCTTAAACAATCTGAAAAATATGAATTAGTGGGCTTTTTTGATGCCGATAAAAAAGCTGCGAAGAAAATTGAAGAGGAATTCGGATATAAAAGTTTTCCTACGATGGAAAGTCTTATAGATGCGTCCGATATGGTTGTAGTGGTGACACCTACCATACATCATTTTGAATGTGCGAGAAAAGTAATTGAAGCTGGGAAGCATCTTTTTATTGAAAAACCAATCACCCAAACAGTAGCAGAAGCGGAAGAGATCAGGGACTTGGCCAAAACCAAAAAAGTACGTGGTCAAGTGGGCCAAGTGGAACGCTTTAACCCCGCATTTATGGCGATCAGGGATAAGATAAGCAATCCTATGTTTATCGAGACCCACAGATTGGCCGAGTTCAATCCGCGCGGTACCGATGTCTCAGTAGTTTTGGACCTGATGATCCACGATATCGATATTATTTTAAGCGTGGTAAAGAGTCCGGTGAAAACCGTAAGCGCCAGCGGAGTTTCCGTGCTCAGTGAAACTCCAGATATTGCAAATGCCCGAATTGAATTTGAAAACGGCTGTGTAGCCAACCTTACCGCTAGTAGGATTTCGCTGAAAAAGATGCGAAAAGCTCGATTTTTCCAACGCGATGCCTATATCTCGGTTGATTTTTTGGAAAAGAAATGCGAAGCGGTAAGAATGAAAAATGCGCCAGAGCAACCCGATGAATTTGCGATGATCCTAACCAATGCCGAAGGTGTTCAAAAACAAATTTATTTTGAAAATCCACAGATAGAAAGCAACAATGCAATCCTCGATGAACTTGAAAGTTTTGCCGAAGCCATTAAAGCAGACAGAACGCCGGATGTTTCCCTTAGACAGGGAACCGAGGCTCTTCGCGTAGCCATGTTGGTTATCGAAAATTTTAAACAAATATAGCTTTTCGGTTCCTCCGCATTGAATTAAATAATTGAGTTTAAAATATCATCTTATAAATTATAATAAACTAATGAAAAGTATAGCAGTAATAGGTGCCGGAACCATGGGAAATGGCATCGCCCACACTTTTGCCCAATTCGATTTCCAAGTGCATTTAATCGATATCCAACAAGCTTATTTGGATAAAGGATTAGCTACCATTTCCAGAAATCTGGAACGAATGGTAAGTAAGCAAACCATAACAGATGCGGATATGTCGCGCACACTTAAAAATATTACAACCTTTACCGACCTTGAAAAAGGAGTTAAAAATGTTGGTTTGGTTGTGGAAGCTGCCACAGAAAATGTAGAATTAAAACTAAATATCTTTCGGGATTTGGATAAGTTCTGCGGTCCCGATACCATTTTGGCGAGTAATACATCTTCAATTTCCATCACCCAGATTGCAGCGGTTACTTCACGACCTGAAAAAGTAATTGGAATGCACTTTATGAATCCAGTTCCCATTATGAAATTGGTGGAAATAATTAAAGGTTATAGCACTAGCAAAGAAACCTTTCAAACAGTGGAAACTCTTTCTAAAAGCTTGAACAAGACACCCGTTGAAGTTAATGATTACCCCGGATTTGTGGCAAACCGAATATTAATGCCAATGATCAACGAAGCCATCGAAACATTATACAATGGAGTTGCCGGAGTGAATGAAATAGATACCGTTATGAAGCTTGGAATGGCCCATCCAATGGGACCATTAGCTCTTGCCGATTTTATTGGACTTGACGTATGTCTATCTATTTTGAAAGTTATGTACGATGGTTTTAAAAATCCAAAATATGCTCCTTGTCCACTATTGGTGAATATGGTAATGGCAGGCAAATTGGGCAGCAAAAGTGGCGAAGGGTTTTACGACTACAGCGAAAACAGAAAGGCCGAGGTAGTTTCTTCTCAATTTTCAAAATAAAGTATTGCTTTAATGGTGGTTCTCAAGATCATTCTTCTCAATAAATAACCCCGAAACTTTTAAATTACTAAACTCAAAATTTGGCAAAAATAATTCCTTTTAAGGCCGTTAGACCCACAAGAGATAAGGTGAACCTACTTGCCGCTCGGTCTTACGATAGCTATACAACGGCACAAGTGGAGTCTCGTTTACGTGATAATCCGTTTTCGTTTCTGCACATCGTAAATCCGGGATATAAATACCAAAAGGAAATTTCTGGTGTTGAGCGCTATGGATTGGTAAGAAATAGATATGAGGAATTTAAGGAAGATGGTATTTTTATAGAAGAAGAAAAACCAAGCTTTTATATTTATAAAATTGTCAACCGCGATAAACTGGAATTTACGGGAATAGTCGCCGCCGCAAGTGTTCAGGATTATGAGGATGATGTAATTAAAAAGCATGAAGAAACCTTGGAGTTCCGCGAGGTTATTCTAAAGGAATATCTAAAAACTATTGGTTTTAATGCAGAAGCGGTTCTCCTTACCTACCCTGATAATTCCGATTTGGAGCTTTTGATTGATGAGGTTATGAAAACCCGTCCAGAATATGAGTTTACCACCACTTATCGCGACACCCATTATCTTTGGAATGTTGACGATGAAGTACTTTTAAACAAAATACAAACTATTTTTGCGGATATACCGGCATTATACATTGCAGACGGTCATCACCGATCGGCCTCTTCTTATTTGCTGGCCAAGGATTTAAAAGCTGAAAATCCACATCACACCGGGGAGGAAAGTTATAATTATTTTATGAGTTTCCTTATTCCCGCCAGCGACTTAAAAATATATGAGTTCAATAGGTTGGTGAAAGATCTGAACGGAATGGAAAAAGAAGAGTTCCTAATAAAATTGGATGAATTGTTTAGAATAGAAAATCGTGGACACGATTACTATAAACCCTCCAAAAAACATCATTTTAGCATGTATTTGGACGGAGAATTCTATTCCTTGCACCTTCGGAAAAAGAAGTATAAAATTGAAAATGCCCTCGATGCGCTAGACGCCCAGATATTATATACCACCATTCTGAAACCGCTTTTAGGAATAAAAGATTTACGAAATGACCAGCGCATTGAATATTCCCACGGAAAAAAGGAGCTAGCTTATGTTCAGACGGTAATAGATTCCGGTAACTTTGCAGTTGGATTTGGATTGTTGCCCGTTACTACTGACGAAATGCAACAAATTGCGGATGAGGGTCTAAAAATGCCACCAAAAAGCACTTATATTGAACCCAAACTACGAAGTGGAGTTACTATTTATGAATTCTGATTTTAATTAGTAGGCATTGACAGTAGCGGTTAGCAGTACCTTTAGGAGTCCAAAAAATAAGTATTTTACATATTAAATGAACAGCGAGAAGAAAATGAAGATGACTATTTCAGAAAATCTAAATAAACTTAAAAACGAACTGCCCAAAAATATAACCTTGGTAGCAGTTTCAAAAACAAGACCCATCACCGACTTGATGGAAGCCTATAATGCCGGACAACGCATATTTGGCGAGAACAAAGTACAGGAAATGGAATCTAAGTGGCAGGAAATGCCCAAAGATGTGGAATGGCATATGATTGGTCACGTGCAACGGAATAAGGTAAAATATATGGCGCCGTTCGTTTCGTTGATACACGCTGTGGATAGCTTGAAACTTTTAAAAGAAATAAATAAAGAAGCCCGTAAAAATGAAAGAGTTATTCAGTGTCTTCTTCAAATAAAAATTGCTAAGGAAGACAGTAAATTTGGGATGGACGAAGAAGACGCTGTAAACTTATTAAGCTCAGAAGTTTATAAAAACCTGAAAAATATTGAAGTAGTGGGCTTTATGGGCATGGCCACTTTTACCGAGGATGAGGAGCAGATATCGAAAGAATTCCAAAAATTAAAAAACATATTCGACGAGTTCAAAACAAGATCAAATGATTTCGGAACCGAATTGCGTGTCCTAAGTATGGGCATGAGCGGAGATTTCAGATTAGCCATAGATCATGGTAGTAATATGGTTCGCATAGGAAGTGCCATTTTTGGAGAACGGAATTATTAATCAGTGGTCAGTAATCAGTAGTCAGCAGTCGGTAGTCGGTAATCGGTAATCGGTAATCGGTAACAAAACAAATAAATGATTATAAATCAAAAAAAAACCACAAAGATTTAAACTCTTAAACTCAATATAACTCATAACTCATAACTCATAACTCATAACTCATAACTAAAAATAGTGTACGCAATTTTAGACATAGAGACCACAGGTGGAAAATACAATGAGGAAGGAATAACCGAAATTGCAATTTACAGGTTCGACGGGCATGAAATAGTCGATCAATTTGCCAGTTTAATTAATCCGGAAAGACCAATTCAACCTTTTGTGGTTAATCTAACGGGAATAAATAACGATATGCTGCGAAACGCGCCCAAGTTTTATGAAGTGGCCAAACGCATCATCGAGATAACCGAGGACTGTGTAATGGTAGCTCATAATGCTCTTTTTGACAATCGAATTCTTACTACAGAATTTGATCGATTAGGCTATAACTTTGAGAAACAAACCCTTTGCACGGTAGAATTATCCAAAAAATTGATTCCAGATATGCCGTCCTATAGTTTGGGAAAATTAGTGCAAGCCCTAGGAATTCCATTAAGCGATCGCCATCGCGCACAGGGAGATGCAAAAGCTACGGTTGCCCTATTTAAAATGTTATTGTCCAAAGATTTATCAAAAAAGATTATTACCGAAACTCTAAAAAAGGATACCAAACCCCAACTTGACGCAAGACTTCTGGATATTATTGAAAAAACTCCATCGGAAATGGGGATTTATTATATTTATAACGAAGCCGGGGATATAATTTATATTGGTAGAGGAAAAAATATCCGCAAGAAACTGGTCCAACATTTTACAAACGATAACAGAAAATCAAAGCGATTACAGTTGGAAGTGAATACAGTCGCTTATGAAAAAACGGGGAACGAGCTGATTTCCATTTTAAAGGAATATGAAGAAATCAAACAGCACAAGCCCAAATACAACCGTACTCCCCAAAGGCAGGATTCACCCATCAACTTACTTCCGCTGTTGATGAGGATGGCTATATTACCTTGAAAATTCAGAAATTTGACGGACGGAAAAGGGGATTAATTACTTATACCAATTACCAGCAGGCGAAGTCTGAATTGCTCCGAATTACGGAAGAAAACCAACTATGCCCAAAACTGACCGGTCTCCAACCTACAGAGAATGAATGTTCCTATTATTCAGCGGGCAATTGCTTGGGAGCTTGTATTAATGAAGAAACTCCTGAAAAATACAATGAAAGAGTGCTTTCTCTTTTGAAGAATTTAGGTTTTGAAAAACAAAGTTTGCTTCTTATTGATCGTGGAAGGAGTACCGAGGAGCGGTCTGTAATTTGGATTGAAAATGGAAGTTACAAAGGCTATGCCTTTTTTAATTTAAACCATCAAATTAACCGCCCGGAAATATTGAAAACCATCATAAACCCATCACAATTCCATCGCGAATCCACACATATCATCCAAAATTATCTCCAAAAAAATAAGGTTTTAAAAACTATAAACCTTGCTCCTCACTCAGTCAATTAGACTGACTTTCTTTATTTTTAGCAAATTAAATCAAAGAAGTGGAACCAAAAAAAATAAAAAACTGGCGGTCCAGAGTTCATGAAATCATTTATGAAGCAGACACCCCAATGGGTAAACTCTTTGATATTGTCCTGCTAATATTGATTTTAGTGAGTGTGCTCATCGTTATGTTGGAAAGTGTGACGGCCATCAATTCAAAATATCACCAGTACTTTCTGGTAATCGAATGGGTAATCACAATCTTATTTACCATAGAATATATTACACGAATAATTGTAGTACAAAAACCAGCAAAATACATATTCAGTTTTTATGGAATCATCGATTTTCTGTCCACAATTCCTTTATATATCTCTTTAATATTCTTTGGCACCAATTACTTAATAACCATACGGGCGCTGAGGCTGTTAAGGATATTCCGAATTTTAAAAATTGGTCGCTTTATTGGGGAGGGAAATCAATTGCGCAAAGCGTTAATGGAAAGCCGGGTGAAGATCTTTATTTTCATTTTTGCCGTTATTATCATTGCTGTAATATTCGGAACCTTAATGTATCTGGTAGAAGGAGAGGAAAGTGGTTTTGAAAATATTCCTGTTAGCATTTATTGGACAATCGTTACCTTAACGACAGTTGGATTTGGAGATATTGCCCCTATTACGGCCGTGGGCCAATTTTTGGCAACCTTGATAATGATCTTGGGTTACGGGATAATTGCAGTTCCAACAGGAATTGTTGGTGCCCGATATTTTAAGAACAGTAAAGAAGATTTTGTTCACGTAAACTCCCAATCCTGCCAAAATTGCGGAGTTAGTAAGCATCGAGATGATGCTAAGTATTGTTATAACTGTGGCGAGAATCTTTATCCAAATAACTCATCAAATCAATGACCAACAAGCCCTTTTTAATCTGTGTGGTTGGGCCTACCGCCATTGGAAAAACATCGATGGCAATTGCCATTGCTCAAAGACTTAATACCGAAATAATCTCTGCAGATTCCAGACAATTTTATAAAGAAATGTCCATCGGGACTGCAGTACCCGTAAAAGAAGAACTTGACGCCGTACCGCATCACTTTATACAGAGCAAAAGTATTTTTGAGGACTATTCTGTAGGCAATTTTGAAAAAGAAGCTATTGATTTAATAAACGAAAAGTTTTTTCCCGAAAACATAAAGACCAAAAGGCTTGATTCTTTAGTTATGATTGGAGGTTCAGGTTTATATATTGACGCCGTTGTTTCCGGCCTGGATGAGTTTCCTACTGTGCCAGCCGAAATAAGAGAACAACTTAATTCAGAAATGAATTCATTGGGTATTGAACATCTTCAGGCTAGATTAAAAAAGGAGGATCCTATTTATTTCTCCAAAATCGACATTCAAAACCCGCACCGACTTATTAGAGCGTTGGAAATTATTGACTTCACTGGAAAACCCTTCTCATCATTTTTAAACAAAAAATCTGTGTTTAGAAATTTTCAACCACTCTTCATCGGACTTACCGCAGACAGGGAAATTGTGTATAACCGCATCAACAAACGAGTTGACCAAATGATTGATAACGGTTTAATAGATGAAGCTTACCAGCTTTATAATTACCGGGATCGAAATGCCCTTCAAACGGTAGGTTATCGGGAACTCTTCGATTATTTTGACGGCACTATTGCAAAGGAAGAAGCCATTTCTGAAATTAAAAAGAACACCCGCCGCTTCGCCAAAAGACAAGGCACTTGGTTTAGAAAAAATGAAGCTATCAACTGGTTTGATTATCGCACAGATCATTTGGAAATTTTAAATTTTATCCACAAAAAAACGTCAAATTAATTGACGTTTTTTTATTGCAATATAAAGATATAACCAAGGAAATATGCGGCATGATTAAGTCCTACTAGAGTGATTTTAAGGACAATCTGGCACAACTTTTTAACTATGGAATAAACCAATCGGTTAAATCAAAAAAAAGATATAGCGTTAGTTATCCACTTCATCCTTAACTACCAATCGGAACCCTTCGCCATGGATGTTAACGATTTCGACGCCGTCATCTTTGCTCAAGTATTTTCTCAATTTGGCAATATATACGTCCATACTTCTGGAAGTAAAGTAATTATCATCTCTCCATATTTTCGTTAGCGCCAATTCGCGGGCCATTAAATCGTTTTTATGAAGGGCCAAAAGTCGAAGAAGCTCATTTTCTTTTGGAGAAAGTTTAATAGGATCTTCTTTCTTATATGTTAAGAACCGTAATTTGGAGTTCAAGAAGAAATTTCCAATCTCAAATTCAAATTGCTTACTGTCGGCAATTGAGTCTGTAGCTTTGCGCTGAATAATGGCTTTTATTTTCATTAATAGTACTTCACTATCAAAAGGTTTGTTTAGATAGTCGTCTGCGCCTACTTTGTAACCTTTAAGCACATCCTCTTTCATTGCTTTAGCAGTAAGGAATATAATGGGAATATCCTCATTTTTTTCTCGAATTTCCTTTGCCAAGGTAAAACCGTCTTTATAAGGCATCATTACATCCAAAATACAAAGATCAAAATCATCTTTTTTGAATTTCTCAAAACCTTCCATTCCATTTTTAGCATGAGTGACGTTGTAATCATTCATAGCAAGATAGTCTTTCAGGACTGTTCCAAAGTTTGGGTCATCTTCTACAAGAAGGATTTTTTTGTTTTCAGTTTCCATAGTTTAAGATATTAGGTGTAGTTTTAATATAAATGTTGAGCCTTTGTATTTTTCACTCTCCACAAAAATCTCTGCATCGTGGTCGTCAAGAATGCTCTTGACATAAGCGAGGCCAAGCCCATGGCCTTTTACATTATGGATGTCTCCGGTGTGTTCGCGATAAAATTTTTCAAATATTCTTTTAAGCACTGCCTTGCTCATTCCAGGACCTTGATCCCGTATTTTTAATATTATACTGTTTTTTACATTCTCCGTATAAATATCGATTTTAGGCTCCTCGGTAGAATATTTAATTGCGTTGTCTAGTATATTTACAATCACATTTGTTAAGTGTGACTTATTTCCTAAAATCGTATTATTTATAGCTCCAAAATGAGTTTTAATATAACCCTCTCTATCCTCTACTATTAAGCTTACGTGAGAAATGGCTTCTTGGGTTATTTCCTGCAAATCAACCGATTCTTTTGAAAGGTTCAGTTCATTCTTTTCAAGCTTTGATATTCTTAACACATTTTCAACCTGCGCATGCATCCTTCGGTTTTCATCCCGGATCATTCCTAAATAGCGCTCGAGAAACTCTCGATTATCTTTAACCTTAGGATTTTTTAAGGAGTCTAAAGCCAAATTAATAGTTGCAATCGGCGTTTTAAACTCGTGGGTCATATTATTGATAAAATCTGTTTTTATCTGTGATATCTGACGTTGTTTATAAATTTGTGAAATGGCGCTGGCATAAGCTAAAATAATAACTGCCGTAAAAATCAACGAAAGTATTGCCATTCCCAAAATGCTACTGAGCACCAACTTTCTCTTTCCAGAAAAATCTACGTATAAATCATAATTGCTCCTAAGATCATTTACAAAGAGCGGTACTACATAAGTGCTCCCCTCTTCAAGTTTAAATTTTTTAGAACGCACTTTGGTTTCTAAATTATTGCTGTAAACGGCAAACTCAAAATCCGATTTCAGCCCACGGTCATTCAACTCTTTATTTAGCAAATCTCTAATTTCATCTGCCCGTACCCTTTTATATATGGGCGACAAGGTTGCTACCTCACTGATGAAATTTTCAAATTGGTTTCGTTCATAATCCTTTAGACGTGAGAACGATTCAATTCTGGTCTCCGTTTTTTTATTACCATCGAGACCTTGGGATATTTTTGTTTTGGTTTTTCTATTGGTCAGCTTCTTAAATTGGATGCTGTCCATATCATTATCAAAAAGGCCCGAGGAGAGTTTATAATCTTGTTCCAATATCCCATCGGTGAACAAATAGGTTTCATTCGTGGACTTATTCTGAATTTTATAGGCCAATTCCGTGAACGTTGTATTGTCCGGAATCTCGATACTGTCCACATACGCACTATACACTTGATAATAGGCCTCAATCTCCTTCATTTGAATCTTTTTGGCAACTGAAACAAGGGCCTGTCGAACATTGATTGTAAACTGTTCTTGCTTTGTTTGGTAAGCGTTTGAGATCCAATATCCCTGTACAAATACTATCCCCAATAATGAGAGGCTCATAAGCGCTATGAGCAATACGAATAGCTTTTTGTTCATATTCCAAAAATAAGATTTTAACATTTAGCGTATTGTACGTTTAACCAAATGTTAACAAAACAATTTAATGGGCTTTAAATCAGGGAAGAATGGACGGATTTCACCTGTTTTCGGGTATGGGAAAGTGTATTATTTTCGATAATAAAATCGGCAAGTTTAGTTTTCTTTGAATCGCTCCACTGATTTTTCATTCGGGCCTCTACTTCTTGCTCAGAGACACCATCACGATCCATTACACGTTTTAACCGCTCCGCCTTTGCGGCAGTTACCAAAATAACAAGATCGCATTGGCTATCGGCACCACTTTCAAAAAGAATAGCTGCCTCTTTTATAACGTAAGGAGAAGTCTGTTGAGAGACCCATTCTGCGAAATGCTCTGCAACTCTTGGGTGGATTATTGCATTTGCCTTTTCAAGAAGTATATGGTCGTTAAATATTTTATCGGCCATGTATTTACGATCCAGCATGCCATTCTTATAAGTGTCATCGCCGAGTAAAGAAATTAATTGGCTTCGAATTTCTGATGAGGAGTTTGTTAATTTCTTCGCTTCTACATCCGAATTGTAAACGGGGATTCCAAGCTCTGCAAACATATTTGCCACAGTGGTCTTTCCACTGCCAATTCCGCCAGTAAGTCCTATAATTTTCATATCTCTTATTACGGATGTAGATATCCTATCCAAATTTAAAACTTACTATGCGAATCCCTTTTCTATTTGAAAACAAAAAAGTCAACTTTTTTTGGGTCGAAAACAATGTTTACAGCGCCTTCGGGTTTTTTGGCCAGGATAGGAAGCATAAAATTCTCTTTATCATTTCGTTTTGAATAATCGCATATAACCCGAAAATTTTCACGGGAAACTGACGAAAATTGATTTACGGAAATATCAAAAGTAACCGTTACTCGCTCTGGGACCAATTTTAACTCAACTCCTGGCGGCAAATTTATAACCTCCACAGGCAGAGTAAATTTACCTTGGGAAAATTCAGCTACCGGCCATTCAATAAGAACTTTGGAAGGGTTTATCTTAACTATTTCTTGGGTAGGAGGATTAATTTCTACTGTCTCAGAAATGGATCTATCCACATCCTTCAAAGAAAGTAAATTCGTAGGAACTCCACTGATTTTCTTTAAAACGCCTTCAGGTCCTGATATGGTTATGGAATCTGGTTTTACCTTTATACTATCTATGGGTTTGAATCCATCCTTAAAACCGATTTCAAATTTTGGTTCTACTTTAACCTTTTTGAGCACAATGGGATCGAGCTTTATTTTAATGCCGTCTGCCGGAAGATTTTTTATTTCCATGTACTTATTAAACTTGGCTCCTAGTTGGGATCCCAACTCATTCCTGCTAATTGTGAATCCATTTTCATCCTCTTCATAATACTTCGCAACATCAACCTCTAAGGCCGGCTTCTTAAACTTATAGAAAAGTATCTCGAACCCATTTGCCGTAAGATCGTAGGTTATACCCTGAGGATTGTTATGTGCAAGGGCAGCCGTATCCGGAAGATTTATATAGTGGATTTTTGCGACCATAGAAGCAGTGAATTCTCTACTGAACTTGGTAAGTACCCAAAATATACTGGCCACTAACAGAAAGAATAGAAAAAGTTTTACTTTCCTTTTTGAATATTTCCTAGAAGTGTTTTTTGCCATACCATTTTCTTTGAATCTCTAAATTACTTAAAAAATAGAAAGGGGAATTGTTTCTGAGGATCTTTGTTCAATACAGAGACAAAGAAGAACGATTTTATAAACGCCAATCCATAACCAAAAAATTGGATAAACACCGCAGGAATAGAAAGGAAACCAATGTACAAGCTTCTATTATTAATACTGGAATCTACAAAAATGGCCAGAATATAAACCCCTAAGGGAATCAGGAAAACCCAATTGTATATTCCCAAAATAAGCGATAACAACACAAAAAATATAAATAGACTTGGAAACCAAAACGTTATTTTAGAAGATGACGGATGCCACTGATTTAAAATGGGCCGGACCATTCCAAATTTCTTGACCTGCAAATAAAATTTGTTCCAAGAAATACGTCTTTTATGATAGACAAAGGAATCGGGAATAAAAACGGTCTGATAACCTGCCAGCAAAATCCTTTGGGAAAGATCAGGATCTTCTCCCGGATGTATTTTACCAAAACCTCCAGTGGCCTCAAAAGCTTCTTTTGAAATCCCCATATTAAAACTCCGTGGCTCAAATTTTTGAATTCCCTTTTTATTTCCCCGTATTCCCCCAGTTGTCAATAAAGAAGTCATAACATAATTTATGGCCTTTTGCAGTGGAGAAAAACTAGTATGCGCCGCATCCGGCCCACCAAAGCAATGAAAAAATCGTGCGCTCAAAAATTTGTCCACACTCGAAAGATAATTAGATGGCAATATACAGTCGGAGTCCAAAATAACAAAATAGTTTCCTTTTGCGCGAGCCATGCCATAATTACGAGAATCTCCTGGACCTGAATTCTTTTTATAATAATAGGAAATATTGAGTTTATCTGAGAACTGAGAGACTACATTTGCCGAAGTTTCGGTTGACCCATCCTCAACGATAACTACTTCGAATGGTTCCGTAAAATCCAAAACCACCATACTCTCCAATAATTCCCTAACTTCCTGGGGACGGTTGTAAACAGGTACAACAAAGGAATATTTATTCATTTTGCAAAGTTAACAAATTAAAAAAGCCATTCTCCTACAAGAATGGCTTTTAGAAATATTAATAAATTATATCTAATCTTTCAATATTTTATAGGTTCCGGTTTGACCATCAATTAGGACCTGCATAATATAGCTGCCTACGTTCAAGCGAGATATATCTAATTCAGAAGTAGTTGAATCTACTTTAAAACTCATTAATTTTTGGCCCAATAAATTATACAGAGCAACGGAAGTAATATTTTTAACGGACTTCAATGAAACTATGCCCGAAGTGGGATTTGGATAAAATGAAAATCCTGTCAAAACATTATCTTCTATGCCAACCAGATCCTGCACCACAGATGACCAAGCTACCTGATCACTTCCACCGTTGAACAGACCTATAATTGTTGATGCTCCGGTGGTAACATCCACTTTTCTCCATTGGGATTGGAAGGAGCCAGCATCAAATGCCGATATATAAACAAATCCTGGATCTGCTTGAATGTAAGTTCCTCCTTGACCAAAATTAGCATCAAATCCAAGAGGTCCTACAAGCGTACTACTACCATTGGAAAGATCCACCTTAAAGAAATTATCGCTTGCAATATCGTGCGTATATCCTTGACCTGCATCGTCTATCATTAAGGAAATAGCTCCTTCAATTTCAGTATTGCCAATAACTGTAGAAGAAACCCCTGCAATATCAATAGTTGAAAGTGTAGAACTAGAAACACTTGTAGAAATAGCATACAAAGTTCCATTTGGGCTAAACTCCGCCCCGGACCAATTTTCCGAATTTGGGGGAGTTATACTTCCCAGAGAAGTATAAGCACCACTTGATAGATTAACACTATAAAAATCTCCCCCATTATCCAAAACATAAGCAGTTGATGGATCACTTGGATCTATCGCCCCAGCATTCTCAAAGTTGGGAGCCGGAGAAGCACCTAAAGGGGTTAAAATAGACGGATCGCTTGGAGCAAAAGTGACTAAGGTAGCGCTAGCATTATTAATTCCAAAAACATTTGAATTATCAACTGGAAAAACAGGTTCGTCGTCTCCTAGAACATTCCAAACATAACCTTGTTCATAGCCTAAATCAAGCAATGTGGTAATTTCAAATATATTACAGGATTCAGAATATAAATAACTTGGTCCGGTCTGTCCCTCACTGTTACAACCAAAACGTACCAGATTGGTATCGGTTCCATCATCCACAAGGACCAGCTCCATTACCATACCCTGGCCAGGCGGAATTAATGCCGAAATTGGAAGTGAAACTATCATTCCTTCGTCTGCATTGCTGGCGGTATAAACTGCGGTTCCTCTCAGCGTGAGAGTCCCGCCTGGAAAAGAGCCAGGAACGTTGGAATAAATGTTGGCAGTAATTGGAAATCCCGTAGGTGTGGAAATAGTTCCTATGGCAAACTCCACGGCTGTAACTTGAAAACCCTCAGTGATACCGAATTCACCCGGAAGATCAAAAGCTCGGTAGAGTTTATTATCTGTAAAGTGGGTTAACGTATTGCATCCTATTTGTTCACCGGGTGTAATTGTTTGTGAAAGACTTTGCGTAATGACCCTCGGGGCCAATCTGCCAATACCATTAAAATGAACATTTAGCATACGCTGTTCCTGCGGTGTGAAATAATCTCTCACACTTCCCGCAGTTGTGCCAATGTGTTCCAGTCTATTTAAAAGACTTTCAATTGTTACGGATGGCTCTAGATTTGAACTATTCCCTGTTAAAGATGTTTGAGCACCAACAATCCCTATTAATCCAAGAGAACAGAAAGCCATTAAAATAATTTTTTTCATCTCAATTCTTTGTTAAGTTAATATTCATTAAATTTATGGTAAATCTATTCACTATTTACAAATTTTTATGTTAATTAACTAAAAACAGGAAAAATCCTATTAACATTATTTGAGAATTCGATAATCGTCTTCTAATCTTAAAAAAAAATTCTTTCTATTTTAGATTCACCCCCAGAATCTCTTGATTATATAGTTCTTACAAAAAAAAAGAATTTTAAAAAGGTTAAATAAAGTATCTTACCTTGGGATTGTCAAAAGAAAACAACGGTGGAAAAAGAATTTCAATCCATTGAATTCATCTTTATTTAACAGATATATCATAAAGCCCATTTCCGAATCGCAAAATAAATCAGCTACTCCCAGAATAACATCAAAGAATTTGGAAAAATCGGAAGATTTTCATTTGAGATTATAAATGGTCAATCTCTCCTCCATTTTTTTGGACGTTTACTGAAATAAATAGCTATTTGATTTTATTGGCTAAGAACTAATAAATTCCTAAAAAAAAATAACCGCCCCAAATTTTTGAGACGGTTACTAAAAATTAAAGGTCATTTCCTATTATTGCTTTAACAACTTATAGGTTCCTGTTTGCCCATTTACTACTACTTTCATTACGTAGGTACCTACGCTTAAGCCAGATATATCCAGCACACTTGAAGTAGAATTTAAGGAGCTATCCAAAACTCTTTGACCCAACAGGTTATAGATAGAAACCATTTCGATCATCTCCTTGCTGCTCAAGTTCAAGATTCCATTTGTTGGGTTTGGATAATAAGTAAATCCACCCAAAGCATTATCTGGAACACCCAGAACATTGGCATCAATTTGAATATCGGTAACTGCATCTGAATTCATAACAAATACATAGTAAGTCTGGTTCGCAACAAAATTAATGTTTGCAGAAGTTCCGGGATTACACGCATTACTGGACTGTTGAACGCGAACTAAATCCGTCTCGATGGCCCCTGGACCTGGTGCGGTATAAAATGTGACATTGCTTGCACCCGCTGGAGTTACGATATTAGCATTTGCAGATCCGTCACCTGTGGTGGTAAAATGGTACCAAACCCCATAAGCTCCCGTTAAGTCACAATCCTCCGGACTGCCATTTTCAGGAGTAGCCGCAGGCATTCTTACCGCAGGATCGGTATAAGGAAACCCAATTGCACCCACATCGATTGAATTTACAATTTTATCGTTCGGTGGTGGATACATAGCGCAAGTTACATCAGCCTCCCAACCAGAATAGGTAAAGGAACTTTCACTTCTAAATACAAAAGTTAACGCCCCACTTTCATGAGTGGAACTGAATGGACCTGGAATAGTAGTTCCATAATAACCACCTGCAGGGAACCCACTGTTTGTGGCGGGATTTCCACTTGCAATCATCGGAGAGTTAGCATCCGGTCCGTCATATACATATAAGGCATCCCAGTTTGCTTCCACATTAAAGCTGAGGAATGTTACTGTTACAAAATCTCCTGGATTATCTGGCATGATCACTGTAGTAACATTTTCATTATTGCCATAATTTCCATCTGGTCCTCCTGTGTCGTAGAATTTTCCACCACAAGCTGGAGGAGTTATTAAAGTACTAAATGTCACGGGGCCAGCATAAGCACTTAAGCCATCTGATGCACCACAATCGGCAACAACATAGAAATCGTAGCTACTAGCATTTTCAAGACCAGTAGCAGTCGCTGTTGTAGTTCCTGCTGGAGTTGTACCAGTTGCAACAGGTGTATCCGTCATAGGGTTCGCACCTTGACCGAATACGTACCAAATATAACCATTACTCGCATTTGGCTCTGCCACCCAATTAAGAGTAGCTGAGGTTTCCGTAATATCTGTAACCGTTAGGAATGTTGGCTTCGGACACGTTGGCGGATCCAGAGTTTCTCCTACAGAAGACCAAGCAACTTGTGGAGATGTATCATTAACAGTAGTCATTGGTGCAATCAAGGTCGTCATACCTGTTGTGGTATTAACGGAGCGCCATTCTGCCATAAAAGTCGTAGAATTAAAAGCAGACATATAAACCGTATCCGTTGTGGGATCATAACACATACCTTGACCGAAGTTGGCATCAAATCCTGTACTTCCAATTGCGGTTGCAGCTCCAGTTGCTAAATTAACCGAGTATAGTAAATCGTCACCAAGGTCATGTATATATCCAACTCCAGCACCGTCAATAGCAAGAGATATAGACAGAGCGTTTGAAGGCAAGCCAAATGATCCCACTAAGGTAGCGGTAAGAGCCACTGGATCAATAGTATATAATGATTCACTCTTAATAGCATATAGGATACCTGTATTTTGATCAAACTCCATCCCAACCCAGTCTCCGGCAATACTTCCCAGCGCGGTATAGAACCCGCTAGTTACATCGAATGAGAAAAACTGGCCACCATTATCAAGAACGTAACCAGTAGTAGGGTTTGCAGGGTCTATCGCACCCGCGTTCTCAAAATTCACGGTTATTGGCGAAGTACCAAAAATTTCCGCGTTCTGGGGATCTGACGTTCCAAAACCAATTAGATCTTGAGTGGCATTGTCAATTCCATAAACCGTAGTTAAAGGTCCCGGTGTAGTTCCACCTTCTGTTTCGCATATACCCTCAAAAACATAAACTGAATCCCAACCTCCATTTGTATTCCAAGTAACTCCGGCATCTGCGGAATATGCGTTTTGTAGTCCTACAATATTCGATGTTCCACCCAGATAACCACTTCCAGAAGGCATATCCAAATATAAACTTACCCAATACACCTTAGTTGACCCCGCTTCTCCTGGTAACATTTCGGGAGTGATGTTAAAAACCACTTCCGAAATATCGAAACCAAAATTACTTCCTACCACTGTTGAAGATGTTGGAGCAACAGCCAATTGAGTACCTCGCGTCGCTCCCGGAGTACCACCAGCATTGTCATAAAAAGTAATATCCGCCGAAGTTACTGTGGTACCAGGATTTGACCAGATCTCCACAGTTATTTTGTTCATTGTAAAATCGGTGTCGGCTGGAACATTTATATCGGTGGCCATAAGTTGCGATTGATTTTTTGAAGTGGTAAAACCGTTTTCAAAGCCATTCGCTGGATTATTTTGGCTGCAGGCAGTTCCGCCTGGGTCACCACCATTTGCGGTAACATCAATAGTATAATCCTCTGATTGCCCCCATCCCGAACCTCCGGTACAGGAATCCGGCACATAAGTAGAACCGAATCTTTTCATAACTCTCATTCTAGTTGGTCCCTCAGCAACTCCTGCCGGAACAACTATCGTTCCTGTAGCCTGCTGACCGTCATTACCTGTGGAACCATTAATAGTCCCAATTTCATATCTTTCTGTATCATTATCTAAGATCCCATCTTGGTTCCAGTCTATAAATACAGTAAAACTACACGTAAAACCACCATTTGTATTTCCTTCCAAAGCTATTGTATAGCTTTCTCCTTCTTCCATGTTACCAATAATACTGGTAAAATCTTCATGGGCGGGAGTGCCATTTATGTCACCACTGGTTCTGTTGCTGATCCCTGCTACTTCCACTAACGTAATGGGTTCCACATCACTGCTATAAGTTATAGGACCACAATAAGGTTCTGGAAATGTCGCACCTCCTCCAGCTGGGGTTCCATAAATTTGAAATGGCATACCTTGAGGTCCCACATCTACTAAAGGACTCCAAACACCGGCATTACTTTGAATAGCATTCCCCGTTGTGGAACTTCCCAATATTACGATTGGTGGTGCCCACGGGCCTGAAGAGCCAGTACCCCCAAACATAAATTCAACCCAGTAAGTTCCTGCGTCCAGGGAAAGACCTGGAGTATTGGCAGTTACCAACTGGATTTCCCTAGAAGTATTACCAGGCGCACTTTCCAATTGTCTATATACATTACTTGAAACTGTACCCGCATGCCTATTAGTAGTCATATCGCCCCAAACCACAGAACCTCCATTACTTGGATCTCCGTTCCATATCTTTATATATACGGCATTAACAGTAGGAGGCGCGGAATTAGTCTGATATGCGTAGAAATCCATAGTAGTAATTTCAGCATCAGCAGAAAGAACGAAGTCGTCGGCAATAGTAAAAGGACCACCCGAGTTACAAGCAGAACCGAAGGTGCCCATACCTAAACTCAAATCTTCCAAACGACTAACTTTCGGCGGACCTGCTATGTTAAAATGAGGACCATTATCATATAGCAACTCAGGAACTAGGCTGCCCCGGGGAGCGAAAGAAACCCCGGTAAATGGAATAATGGATTGTGCGTCGAATTGCGAAGTCACTGTTCTTCCCTCAACTACTTCCATCGTAGCCGATTGTCCCGAATTGTAGTAAGCCGCGGGCAACTGAGCAGATCTTTGGGAATTTCCGTTTCCGGCATCCCGAATACCCATTGCTGGTGTTGTACCTTTCTGGGAGTTAAAATAAGAACGTAAAGCTTTTTGCTCATCTTTAGTGAAAAACTGGGAAATAGACCCAGATTGTTTTCCAAGGCTTTGATACCTTGATAGTAACTCCTGAATGGAGCCCTCTTGGTTCGGATTTTGAACATCCGTAGTCCTTGCTCGAGAATCCGGCGCATTGGACTGGATAAATTGGGCATTCATCGTCAACGAAAAGAGGCCAACAATAATGCTTAGAATGGTAATTCTCTTCATAATTAAAAAGTTTTTAGTTAAGATGTTCTAAAAATACTTAAATTAATGTTAAGTAGCAATATAACCCTCCGCTTATTATAGACTATATATTAGATAATTTACACCTTAAAGAATAAATGTAGAATACCCTTTAAAAAATTGGCATATAGTAACGCGAACAGAAATATAATAAGTCTGGAGATTGTGTTTACTTCCCAATCCTATTATGTTATATTGGTATACAGGACATCAATAAGTGGTGTAAAGAGAATAAATATGCGTGATTTTAAAATAGAATGAGATCAATCTTTGGACCCGATAAGATTTTTTAAAACAATCTGACGACGAATCTTTCCAGTTTCGGTATAAATAAACTGAGGCGAAATCAGAATTTTTTTTGGTTTTTCGTAGAGGTCAAGTTTTTCAAAAATCTCCGAAAAAGTTTCTATGCTAATTGGTTCCTTACTTTCGATAACCAAGACTACCCGTTCTCCCAAAAGCGGATCTTTTTCTGAGGAAATAAAGAAGGGTTTATTTAAACAATACGATAATTTTTGTTCTACAATTTCAGGATGAATCTTTACTCCACCACTGTTAATCACATTGTCATTCCTTCCCAAAAGTTTAAATGAGGTAGTGGAAACTAAATCTACCACATCATTGGTTATAACTATTTCCTCGGAAATGGCGGGCGCGTGAATCTGAAGACATCTTTCCTCGTTTTGGGTAAATTTAACGCCAGGCAGAGCTTGGAAAATTGTGGACGCCTGTTTCCCGTTTAAACCACGCACTGCTATGTGACTTATTGTTTCAGTCATTCCATAAGTTGCGAACATCGTGGTATCCACATTTTGAAGTTCGTTTTCAAGTTCTCTCGAAATCGCACCACCACCGACTATTATCTTTTGTACTTTATGCAGTTCATTTAAGGAATGGTGGAGTTGATAAGGAACCATGGCCGTAAAATCAAAATTTTGAGTAACACTTTCCAAGGGATTTTTATCAGGAGAGGTAATATACAAATCCCATCCTGCAATCATTGCACGAACAAGCATCATTTTTCCAGCGATATATTCCGAAGGAAGACAGAGTAATGCCCTGGTGCTGCTTTTTAAATTAAAATAGGCCACCGTAGCTGCCGCGCTATTATAAACGTGCTTTTTATTGAGCTTTATTTTTTTTGGAACTCCAGTGGAACCAGAGGTTTTTACGATAATGAAGTCATTGTTATCCAACCATTCGGCGATGAACTGTCCCACAGCCCGCTCATCTTCCTTTCCTTCAGTAATAAATTGAATTGCCTTTTCCTTTAATAAGTCAACAGAAGGAAACGCCTTGCCATTTAATTTAAATTTAGGATGGTGCAATGGAATCATAAAACTGTGGAATTATAAAATCTCTAAAAAAGTAAATTTATTTGAACATTATAAATTTTCCCCAATTTCAATATGGTCCATATCTTTTAATGGTTCTTCTACTTTCCCAAATAATTTTCCTTTCCAATCGGTCCATTTATATCGTCGTGCCATGATAAGCAGAAATATAGGATAGATTATTAGAACAGGCAGAACAATATCGAAACCTGTGGAAGGTTCCGCCACATCTTTCAATATGGAATTGGTTTTAAAAACAGTCCAATCGGCAGTAACTAATAGGGCAGCGATTAAATTATTACCAGCGTGAAAACCCAAAGCAAGTTCCATCCCTTCGTCCATAAGGGTCATTATTCCCAAAAAGAAACCCGTTCCGATGTAAAAAACCATAACGAGAGGTCCAAGCTTATCAACCTCAGGATTTGCGACATGGAGCGCCCCAAATACAACAGATGTTAGAATTAAAGGGAGCCATCGATTTTTGGCGAGCACGCCAATACCTTGCATTAAATAGCCGCGAAACAAATATTCCTCGAAGCTAGTCTGTAAGGGTATCATAATAATGGCGATGATTGCAAGAATAATAAAGGGCACTAAATTAAACTGAACTACATAATCTTCAGGGTTACTATAATAGTCCACAACAGTTAATACGGTAGTGACAATGGCAATAAGACCAAAACCGAAAAATATTCTTCCCCAATCCGTTTTTCTTCGTGTTGTTGTGAGTTCCCTAAATGGTTGGTTATGCAGAAAACGGACTACAAAATAAATTCCCAGCAGCCCTATAGCAAAGCTGAGCAACATTAAAAAGAGGGTAAGATTGGAATCTAAGATGGACAAGAGTGTATCTTGATCCAAATTTGCCAAATTCTCGACCCCAGCTCCAGATGAAAGTTCTTTAAAAATAACCGCTGTGATAAGAGGAATCGTACCTATTTGACTGGCGAAAATAATTATTACAAATCCCGCGAGATAGCGCCACCAATCGTGAAGACATTTAAAGGCTTGTTCAATATACATAGATGTAATAGGCTAGATTTTACACGTTAGACGTTAGATGTTGCAGGTTGCAGGCTTGTGGGGTACTGGATACTAAATATTATCATTGTATTTTTTGATTTAGTGTCTTCATATGTTTTTTATAATTTATTGACTATTGAATAACTCCACGTTCCAACTATTATTTCTTTGGTAGCTCAACGCGCCGTGACTCACCTCCAAAGGACTTTCAATATTATTGGTATAAAGACTGCCGGTTCCTAAACCTTGGGGCAATTTATTGTTTTTTGTAAAGGTATATTGTGCTATGGCATTTAATCCTACATTGCTCTCAAGAGCTGAAGTAATCCACCAGCCAGCTTCCTCCTTTTCTGAAAGGTCTATCCAGCTATCACTTCCATTATAACCACCGATAAGCGAAGGCTTCAAAATTATATATTGTGGTTTGATTGTATCCAGCAATTCCACTTTTTCTTTTTTCTCAAAAATTCCAATCAATTCCTCATCTAAGGCAATAGCTAGTGGAGTTTCTTCGCAAAGACGTGCCATTTCTTGCCATTGACCTTGTTTGATGGGTTGTTCTATGGAATGTAAATTCAAATCGGAAAGTACTTTCAATTTCTCCAATGCATCTTTCGGTGAAAATGCACCGTTTGCATCTACACGGAGCTCCACTTCTGAAGCCGAGAATTTTTTTCTAATAGATTTTAAAAGTTCCAGCTCTGTTTTAAAGTCTATGGCCCCGATCTTCATTTTTATACAGCTGAATCCTTCTTTTAATTTTGCAGAAATCTGCTCCCTCATAAACCGTTCGTCCCCCATCCAAACTAGACCATTTATACGAATTGACGCCTCTCCTTGAGTGAATTCTGACGGAAACAGACTGAAGAGATCAGTGGAATAAAATGACCTAAAAGCGGTTTCAACCCCAAATTGTATGGAAGGAAATTCCATTAAGTTCTCATAAAGTTTTTCTTCACCTAAACTAATGTTATCACAAACCCATTGGAGTTTTTTTTCGTAATCCGGTCTATCATCAATACTTAAACCACGCAATAGACCACACTCACCGATTCCGAGGTTATCACCTTCTTTAAGAATTAAGAAATAAGTCTCCTTTGTTTTAAGAATGCCCCTAGAAGTACCACTTGGGCGTTTAAAGTTAAGTATGTATTTTTTAAAACAGGCTCTCATATTCTCTGTAGGGTACAGGTGCAAAGAAATTCAACTAAGAAATATTTATAGATTCTCGCGTCATTCTAAAGTTCAATTGATTCTCCTATTTCCAAAAGCATCAGATCCTTTCCTGCGGCATAAAACTTTCGCTTAGCTTCTTCATGGTCTATTTCAATAAAACCGAAGGTATCATAATGGACTCCAAGCACCTTATCACACTCCACAAAATCACTGGCTTTTATGGCGTCCTTTATTCCCATTGTATAATTATCTCCTATGGGAAGGATGGCCAAGTCCAATTTGGTATAAAGTGGAATCAATTTCATATCCATTGTCAAGGCCGTGTCCCCAGCAATATAAATATTCTTGTGCTCTCCTTGAATTACAAATCCCCCGGGATTACCTCCATAGCTTCCATCGGCAAAACTGCTGGTATGTAGAGCTACAACATATTTAACCAATCCAAAATCAAACTTCCAACTACCGCCAATATTCATAGAATGCACCTCGAGCCCCTTGGCTTCATAATGGTTGGCTATCTCAAAATTACTGACAATTATGGCACCGGTTCTTTTGGCAATAGTTTCTGCATCCAGGGTATGATCGCTATGTGCGTGTGTAAGAAATATATAGTCCGCTTTTATTGCATTAATGTCAATTTTATCTTTCGCTAGATCATTTCCACTAATAAAGGGATCAACCAAAATGTGCTTTCCCTTTATTTCAATACCGAGACAATTTTGTCCGTAAAATGTGATTTTCATGTTTTCCTGATTTTTAATTTTAAATATATTAAAACCAAGCGGAAACAAAAAACAATATCGAAAACAAAAAGGTGCTTAAGGCGACCTTTTTCAGCTCTGGGTCTAAAAGTGGTGGAGATGTATTATTGTTCATCTTCCCTAAATGAACAAATAATGGAATGAATGCAAGAATAGGAAGAAACTCTGCCCACGTTGTTCCCTTCAAGGAAAAGTAACTTATCGAAAAGATAAAGGCAAGAATTATTAAGGTAAAATGATAAATTTTAACTTTCGATCCGCCCAATAGAACCGCAATAGTAATCTTGTTGGCTTTTGCATCGGCCAATCGATCGCGCATGTTATTTAAGTTAAGAACAGCTGTGCTTAAAAGTCCAATTACTATGGCAGGAAGTAGAATATATCCGTTTAGATCTTTTGCAAACAAAAAATAACCCCCCAAAACACCCAGAAGACCGAAGAACAAAAAAACAAAAACATCTCCCAAAGCTCGGTAGCCGTATGCACTTTTTCCCACTGTGTAGGTTATGGCAGCAACAATGGCGGCAATTCCCAGGATAAAAAATATTGTTGAATGAAAAATGTTCTGGTTCTCAAAGGCAATATAGATGAGTAAACATGCAATGGCCAGGGTAACTATGGAAGTTATAATAATTCCTCTTTTAAGGTCTATTGCCGAAAGTACGCCACTTTGCATCGCACGCATAGGACCAACCCGTTCGTGATTATCTGTTCCTTTAACGCCATCGCCATAGTCATTGGCAAAATTTGAAAGAATTTGGAGTCCGAGTGTGGTCGCTAAAGCAAGACTGAAAATGGGAGTCGAAAAAATTCCGGCCTCTTTTGCGGCTGCTCCGGCAGTAACAATCCCTGATATAGAGAGCGGTAATGTGCGCAAACGAGCTGCCGAAATCCACGCTTTAAATTTTGTCATTCCCATTTTCGCTTTGAAGCGGCAAAAATACATTTAAAAACAAGTTGTTCCAATTTTATTAAAATTTCATATTTTCACCTCATTATATTTCAAATCCTACATAATGCAAAAATCCACCATCCATAATTTTGGTCTGCTTTTTCTCCGAGTAGCTTTTAGCGGAATGTTACTTACTCACGGAATCCCCAAACTTCTTAAGTTGTTGGAAGGAGATTTTGGTTTTGCAGATCCTATAGGAATGGGAGAACCTATTTCACTGGTTTTGGCCATTTTGGGAGAGGTAGTTTTTTCTCTTCTCATGATTATTGGATATAAAACTCGTCTTGCCACTATTCCCGTAATATTTTTAATGTGCGTAGCGGCATTTGTAATTCATGGAAACGATCCTTTTGGAACCAAGGAACTGTCTCTGCTCTATTTGATTGCCTTTGTATCAATAGCAATATTAGGTCCTGGTAAATTCTCTATGGATAGAAAATAATAGACTAAGGGACGGGAAAAAAAATCTTCCAACTAAATCAATTGAGAATTTTTATAAGTAATTCCTTCAGTAAATCTCCCTGGGAAAGATTGGCCGCCCCCACTCCTTTGCTTTTCATATCAATCTCTCGAATGGCAGCAATCGCAGCACTAACATTTTTCATGGAATAGTTCCTGGCAGCGGTTTGATAATCTTTGATAAAAAATGGATGCACACCAAGAGCCTTGGTAGCATCCTTTTTATTTTCTAGAGCATGATATTTTAAAAGTTTCGCAAAGAAATTATACAACATCCCCACGGTTACCACTAAGGGATTATTTTTGGGATTTTGCGCAAAATATTGAATGATAGCAAATGCCTTTTTAATATCCCGCTCCCCAATGGCATTCTGAAGTTCAAAATTATTAAAATCCTTGCTAATACCTATGTTCTCCTCGATTAACTGCGGAGTAATCTGGCCTCCAGGTTTAAGAATAAGTTGCAGTTTTTCAAGTTCATTGCTCACCTTGCTCAAATCGTTACCCAAAAATTCGACGAGCATTTGAGCCGCTTTTGGAGTAATTGTATATCCTTTTCCTGCCAATACCCTCTTGATCCAGTCCGGTACTTGGTTGTCGTAAAGCTTTTTGCTTTCAAATAAAACGCCTGTCTTGGCAATTTGCTTTGCCAAAGATTTCCGTTTGTCCAAAGTCTTGTATTTGTAACACATTACTAAGACCGTGGAAGGTTGTGGATTTTTTGCGTAATCCACTAAATTTTCAATATTTCTGGAAAGATCTTGGGCTTCTTTTACAATAACAACCTGCTTTTCAGCCATCATAGGGTAGCGCTTGGCATTGCTTACCACATCTTCTATAGAAACATCCCTTCCATAAAGGACCATTTGGTTAAAACCTCTTTCATCTTCCGTAAGAATATTTTCCTCAATGTACTTGGAGATACCGTCAATATAATATGGCTCTTCCCCCATCAAAAAATAAATAGGCTTTAAATTTCCATTTTTAATATCACCGATGATGGATTTTACTTTATCGAGGGGCATTGAAGTTTAGGGTTTATGGGTTTATGGGTTTATCAGTTTATGGGTCTATGGTTTTGTAAGTTTCCTGATAAGAATGTAAAATATAAGACCGAGAAAATATTTTTTCTTTATCATACGCTAAAGAATCGGAGATATGCTGTTCTTGGTTCTTGCTCGAGACTTTAGATTTCCGTTTCATCTATCTACAGTAAATTGGAATTTAAAGCAAGCCCTTTAAAATTTGCTACTTTTGTTCAATGCAAAAACTCAACTTTCCCCAATATTCCTTTCGGTTCAAAAATAGCGAAAATAGGACGATGGCTTTTGATGAAATTCGAAAAAAGTTTATTGTCCTTACTCCTGAAGAATGGGTGAGGTTGCATGTGGTCCAGTTTCTTATAAAGGAACATAACTATCCCAGAAATCTTATGAATGTTGAGAAACAGATTAAATTAAACAATACCACAAAACGGTATGATGTGGTGGTGTATAACAATGATGGTACGGTTTTTATGATTGTTGAATGTAAGGCCCCAAACGTGGCTATAACACAAATGACCTTTGATCAAATTGCCAGATACAATCTTTCCCTCAATGCACAATATTTGATGGTTACAAATGGACTTGAGCATTATTTCTGCCAAATGGACTTTGAAAATAAATGCTATATATTTCTAGAGGGAGTTCCTTCCCGTTAAGCAAAACGGTACCATTTGTAGGGTTAGGCAAATCGGAAATTAAAGAATAAGGAATTTTATTTTGAATCCGTCCGGGTATATACCTTCCCCAAGAAAGACTTTTAATTAAATTTGGCCCCGTGAAAGTAGCCGTAGTCATTTTAAATTGGAACGGAAGACAACTCTTGGAACAATTTCTTCCTTCAGTGTTGCTATTCTCAGAACATGCAACAATCTATGTTGCCGATAATGCGTCAACGGATGATTCCGTTTCTTACGTTTCAGGAAATTTCCCATCTATTAAAATTATTCACAATGAAAAGAATGGCGGTTACGCTCAGGGTTATAATTACGCCTTAAGGAATCTTCAGGAAGATATATTTGTGTTGCTGAATAGTGATGTGGAAGTCACCAACAATTGGTTAGCACCTATAATAGAGGAGTTTAAAAACGATTTTAATGTTGTTGCGGCACAACCTAAAATTTTGGATTATAAAAACAAAGAGTATTTTGAATACGCAGGTGCAGCAGGTGGATTTATTGATCGATATGGATATCCATTCTGTCGTGGCCGAATATTCAATACCGTGGAAAAAGATTTGGGACAATATAATGATGCTACCAAAATATTCTGGGCCTCAGGCGCGTGCCTGTTCGTAAGAGCGTCTTCGTTCCGCGAGGTTGAGGGTTTTGATGAGGACTATTTCGCCCATCAGGAAGAAATAGATTTGTGCTGGCGCTTACATAATGCGGGTGGTACAATTCTTTATATTGGAGAATCGCAGGTCTTTCATGTTGGTGGAGCAACATTAAGTTCCTCCAATCCACGAAAAACCTTTTTTAATTTTAGAAATTCCCTCTTTAACCTCACCAAAAACGTTGGGGGTGGACGGGTTTATGGAACAATACTCGTTAGAATGGTCTTAGATGGATTGGCTGCATTTCAATTTTTGTTCCAGGGAAAGCCCGCACATTTTCTGGCGGTGTTAAGAGCTCATTTAAGTTTTTATGCTTCTTTTCCAAAGTTCCTTCGAAAAAGAAAAAATGGGGGTGCAATAAATCAATATTACTTCGTAAAGTCCGTTGTTTTTCAGTACTTTATACGAAAACGGAAATATTTTACCCAGCTTTAAGAAATTTACATAAAGTATTGTTAATCGCTTTTAAGCTATATACGAATTTGATAATTTTGGGGCTCCATGATTGGAGACGACAATCTAACATAACAAATAACAAACTATGAGAAAATTATTGATTTTATTAATGTGCTCGAGCATTGCTTTTACTTCTTGCGTGTCTAAAAAGAAATATGCGGAACTCGAAGCACAACAAAGAAACACTCAAGACCTCCTGAACACATGTACGGTAAAATTGAATGACTGTCTGACTGAAAAGACCGCCGCTTCCGTAAGAGCAAAACAGCTGGAAGAGCGTCTTGCAGATTTAAGAAAGACGAACGAGGATCTTATCCAGAGTTCAAAGGATTTAACTATGTTAACCTCTAAGGGTGCTACCAATCTTGAGAAGTCTTTAGAGAGTTTAAAGGAAAAAGATCTGAAAATTTCACGTTTACAAGATGCCCTTAACAAAAAGGATAGTGTAACTCTTGCTCTTGTTTCTAGTTTGAAAAGAGAAGTAGGAATTAATGATCCTGACATTGAAGTAAATGTTGAAAAAGGTGTAGTATATATTTCCTTGTCTGATAAGGTACTTTTCAAAACAGGAAGTTATCAGATTTCCTCAAGAGCTAATGAAATTTTAGGTAAGGTTGCCAAAGTAATCCAAGGTAAACCAGATTTTGAAGCAATGGTTGAAGGTCATACAGATAACGTTCCTTATAAGAGCGGCGGTGTATTATTGGATAATTGGGATTTAAGTGTGAAGAGAGCTACTGCTATAGTAAGAGCTTTGCAAGACCTTGGAATTAGTCCAAATAGATTGGTTGCAGCAGGCCGAGGAGAGTACGATCCACTGGTTCCAAATACAACGGCTGAAAACAGAGCTAAAAACCGTCGTACGAGAATATTGGTACTTCCTAAGATAGATCAGTTCTATGATATGATTGAAAAAGAAATGAAAAATCTTGAAGCAAAAGGATAATAGCTTTCAGTAATAATAAGAAGATAAAGCCCGGCCATCCAGCCGGGTTTTGTTTTTGTTAAACCAACCGTTTATATTTAATGCTTTTTGTATCTTAGTCAAAACCTTTGAAGTATTTTAAATACTCAACCTATGAAAGAATTTGAAACCACTTGGACCCATGAGGAATTAAAGGCATATATGCTCTTATACTGCGCACATGCCGATTTTTTTGTATCGCCGGAGGAGAAAGAATATATTAAATCTAAAGTAGGTGAAGTAGAGTATAAAAAAATACGAAAGGAATTTGACGATGATAACGATTACCAACAGATCCAAAAAATAAATGCGGCTATAGAACGTTTTGAATATTCAAAAGAAGAAATAGATGAGGCGTTCAGAAGTATAAAGGATCTTTTTCTTTCAGATGGGGAAATGGATATCCTTGAACAGAATATTTATCGAGGGCTAAAGCATTTACTTAAACAATAAGTTTATCGCTAGAATTTAAATTATAAATCCAAACTTCCTTTCCCTTCTCTAATCACAACGGGTTCTCCACTAGTTAAATCAATTACGGTAGAAGCTATATTTCCTCCATAACCTCCGTCAATTACCAAATCCACTAAATTATCCCATTTTTCCAAAATCAGTTCAGGATCGGTGGTATATTCAATCAGTTCATCCTCATCTCTAATTGATGTAGAAATTATTGGATTACCAAGCTCATGTACAATAGCCCTGGCAATTGCATTATCCGGCACTCGGATTCCTACTTCTTTTTTCTTTTTAAAAACGGTGGGTAAGTTGTTATTTCCCGGAAGAATAAAGGTATAAGGCCCGGGAAGGTTACGCTTTAATAATTTAAATGTTGGAGAGTCAATTTGTTTTACATAGTCGCTCAAATTGCTCAAATCTTCACATATAAAGGAAAAATTTGCTTTCTCAAGTTTAATCCCTCGCAGCTGAGCCACACGTTCCATTGCGCGATGATTATTTATATCGCAACCCAGAGCATACACGGTATCACTTGGAAATATTATTACTCCGCCATCCCTCAGGATTTTTACAACCCTCTTAATCTCTTTGGGGTTAGGATTTTCCTCATAAATTTTTATAAACTCTGCCATTGATTTAATTTTTCCTAAATATAATCCTATTTACCATAAATCACAACCTCAGTATGTAATGGAGCAGGTCGAAAAATTTATTTTACGAGATTTTATTTTATATCTTAATATGTAGTGAGGAGACGAATAACATTTTGGAGCCAAGCTCAACCACCCATACCATTCCAAAAGAAATTCTATTGAAGCACCTTTAATTTTGCAAACCGAAGCAACAATTTTTTTAAACCGCCATTTTCAAAATCAATTTCAGCTTTTGTGTCCGCGCCGGCGCCCTCGATACTCAAAATTTTTCCTTTGCCAAATCGCACGTGCTCGACCATAGATCCTATCTCTAGGTTGGAGTCATCAGGGTTAAACTTACTATCTGAAGAACTCGCTGCGGGCCTTAACTTTCTCAATTTTCGAAGTTGTTCCTCCGTAGGTCCCTTTGGAGGGCTTCCTTTAACCGGTTTCTTCAACCGCAACTTACTATGGTCTATATCATCAAAAATGTCGGCATCAAGCAAAGGTTTGTACCTATTTTCAGTAATTGGTGTAAGATATTCGAGAAAACTATCATCAATTTCCTCGATGAAACGGCTCGGTTCCGCATCAATTAATTTTCCCCATCGATACCGCGATTGGGTATAGGTCAAATAGGCTTGCTTTTCTGCACGGGTAAGGGCTACATAAAACAACCTTCGCTCCTCTTCCAGCTCGCTTCGCGTATTCATACTCATCCCGCTGGGAAAAAGATCTTCTTCCAATCCCACTATATACACATAAGGAAATTCCAGACCCTTTGCCAAGTGGACTGTCATTAGTGCTACTCGATCACTATCTCCCTTGTCATTATCCAAATCCGTGGCTAGGGCAACATCTTCCATAAATTCTGAAAGAGATCCGGTAGCATCTGCAATTTCCTTTTGTTCTTCAACAAAATCGCGCATACCGTTTAATAATTCCTCTATGTTTTCAATACGTGCGATTCCTTCTGGAGTTCCGTCTTTTTTTAGTTCTTGGAATAGACCGGTTTTTTTGGTAACATGTTCGGTAATTTGGAAAGCATCATAGTTTTGGTTCACCACCTGAAAGCTTTCAATCATGGTAACAAAGTCGCGCAATTTATTTTTTGTTCCCGCATTGATTTTCAGGTCCACCTTATCAATGTTTTTCATCACCTCAAAAACCGAACGGTTGTAGTGATTGCCAGCTACGATCAGACGATCCATAGTGGTTTCCCCGATTCCCCTTGCGGGATAATTGATTACCCGTTTCAGCGCTTCTTCATCCTTCGGGTTCAAGACCAGTCGTAAATATGCGAGTATATCCTTTATCTCCTTACGCTGGTAAAAGCTTAGTCCGCCATAAATTCGATAGGGAATATCCTTTTTCCGCAGAGCATCTTCCATCGCCCGGCTCTGGGCATTTGTTCTATAAAGAATTGCAAAATCCCCATCCTTCAGTTGATGGTTCATTTTATTCTCAAAAATTGAACTGGCCACAAATCTACCCTCATCCCCGTCGGTCATGGTGCGGTTGACTAATATTTTATTGCCATCATCGTTAGCAGTCCAAACAACCTTGTCGAGTCGGGTTTTGTTTTGCTCAATTATATTATTCGCGGCGTTTACAATGTTTTTTGTAGAACGATAATTCTGTTCTAGTCGAAATACTTTTACATCGTCATAATCTTTCTGGAAATTGAGGATGTTATTTATATTGGCCCCACGAAAAGCATAGATACTCTGGGCATCATCACCCACCACACAGATATTTTGGAATTTATCTGAAAGGGCACGAACTATTAAATATTGGCTATGGTTGGTATCCTGGTACTCATCAACCAAAATGTATCGGAAACGATTTTGATATTTTGCCAAAACCTCAGGAAACCTCGTTAAAAGCTCATTTGTTTTAAGCAATAAGTCGTCAAAATCCATTGCGCCGGCCTTAAAACACTTATCAACATAGGATTTATAGATATCGCCCAAGCGTGGCATTTTTGCCATCGCATCGGCCTCCATAAGTTCGGGATTGTTGAAGTAAGCCTTTACGGTTATCAGGCTATTTTTATAGGAAGAGATGCGGGAATAAACCTGTTTATATTTATAAACATCTTTATCAAGATACATTTCCTTGATTACCGCCCGGATTACGCTCTGGGAATCCTGGGTATCGTAGATGGTAAAATTTGATGGATAGCCGAGTTTGTCTGCTTCAAATCGGAGAATTTTTGCAAAGATGCTGTGGAAAGTACCCATCCAAAGATTCTTGGCCTCACTGGAACCAACGATTTTGGAAATACGATTTTTCATTTCCCTAGCGGCCTTGTTGGTAAAAGTCAATGCCAATATATTGAACGGATCTACTCCTTGAGCCATCAAGTGTGCGATACGATATGTAAGCACTCTAGTTTTACCCGATCCGGCACCTGCAATAACAATCATGGCCCCGTCTTTTTGCAGTACGGGAGCAAGTTGGGCCTCATTAAGTTGTTTTAAATAATCTTCCAAACCATCCTTTTCTTCAAGCTGTGAAAATAGCCAATTCAGAGCTTTTTTGCCCAACTATCCGCAATAAATTTTTAAAAGCCACACGCGTTTCACTATTCAAAGGAGATACTGCCATCACAGTTTTTCTTTCAGATATTGACCGGTAAATGAAGATTTAGATTTGACTACTTCTTCTGGGGTTCCTTCCGCCACAATATTTCCACCCTTTTCTCCTCCCCCAGGTCCTAGATCTATAATGTAATCGGCACATTTAATCAAATCCAAATTATGTTCCACTACTATTAAAGTATGACCACGATCCAATAATGCATAAAAGGAAGCCAAGAGCTTTTTAATATCGTGAAAGTGAAGTCCGGTTGTAGGCTCATCAAAAATAAATAGGGTTTTATCTTTTGAAGTTCCTTTCACTAAAAAGGACGCCAATTTAATCCGCTGTGCCTCGCCTCCAGATAAGGTTGAGGAACTCTGGCCCAACTGAACATAGCCCAATCCTACATCTTGCAAGGGTTGTAACTTGGATGCTATCTTATCTTCCTTATGTATTCCGAAAAAAGCAACAGCATCATCTACCGTCATAGTAAGGATATCGTCAATGTTTTTGTTGTGAAAAGTAACTTCCAAAACTTCTTTTTTGAAACGCTTCCCGTTACAGACCTCGCAGACCAAATGCACATCCGCCATAAACTGCATTTCTATGGTAACTTCACCTTCTCCTTTACAAGTTTCGCAACGCCCGCCATCCACGTTAAAACTGAAATGTTTGGGCTTATAACCGCGAATATCTGAAAGCTTTTGGGCCGCAAAAAGATTCCTGATATCGTCGTAGGCTTTTATATAGGTAACCGGATTGCTCCTACTCGACCTCCCAATAGGGTTTTGGTCAATAAATTCAATACTTTTTATATTGTCGAAATCACCTGTTAATTCCGAAAATTGACCGGGTTTCTCCCCATAACCACCAATTTGCCTAAGCAAAGCGGGATATAAAATTTTCTGGACCAAGGTACTTTTACCACTTCCGGATACACCTGTTACTGCGGTAAACGCATTAAGCTGAAAGGAAACATCGATATTGTTGAGGTTATTCTGTCGTGCCCCACTGATGGAAATCTTATTTTTTGATGTTCGGCGCTTTTTGGGAATTTCAATTTCCATTTCTCCATTGAGATACTTGGCGGTAAGGGAATCAGATTTTAGAATTTCGTCGTAAGTACCCTGAGCAACTACCTCGCCCCCAAACGTTCCCGCTTCGGGTCCAATGTCTATAATTTCGTCGGCAGCCTTCATTATATCCTCATCGTGTTCTACAACAATCACTGTATTACCCAAATCACGCAGCGATTTTAATACGTCAATCAATCTTTCAGTATCCTTGGGATGAAGTCCAATACTGGGCTCATCCAGAATATACATTGAACCGACCAGACTACTTCCCAAAGAAGTTGCCAGATTGATGCGTTGTGATTCCCCACCTGATAAGGTATTGGATTTTCGATTTAAAGTTAAATATCCTAACCCAACATCTTTTAGAAAACGTAAACGGTTATTTATCTCCAATAACAAACGCTTTGCGACAGTAGCATCATATTCCGAAAGTTTTATATTTTCAAAGAATTCGGCTAAATGGTTTAAAGGCAGCTCAACCAATTCCTGAATAGAAGTGTTGTTTATTTTTACGTACGAAGCCTCTGGACGAAGACGTTTTCCCTTGCAGACACTGCATTTTGTCTTTCCACGATATCTGGAAAGCATAACCCGATTCTGGATCTTATAACTTTTAGATTCTAAAAAGGAAAAAAACGCATTCAGACCCTCAAAATGTTTATTCCCGTCCCAAACCAATTGTTTTTGTTTTTCGGTTAACTGAAACCAGGGTTTGTGAATTGGAAAATCAAATTTATATGCATTGTTTACCAATTGATCCCGATACCAGCTCATGCTTTCGCCACGCCAGGGAAAAATGGCATTTTCAAAAACTGAAAGAGCAGTATTGGGGATTACCAAATCCTCATCAATACCTATAACATCACCATAACCCTCACAAACAGGACAGGCACCATAAGGATTATTGAAGCTGAATAGGTGAACGTTCGGCTCCATAAAAAGGATACCGTCCGCTTCAAAACGGTTGTTGAATTCCCTTATTTTCTTCGTTTCAACCTCTTCTATATATAATTCCCCTTTTCCTTCAAAAAATGCTATTTCAACGGCATCGGCAAGTCGATGGTAGAAGTCTTCGTCATTTTTCGTGATAACCCTATCTACAACCAGATCAATTTTCTTTGGAGCTTTTTTCTTATCTAAAGCATCTATTCTGATTACTTCCCCATCAACTTTTATTCTTGAATATCCCTGTTGAGATAAAACCTGGATTTTATTTTCCATAGTTCGGCCTTCCTCCAAATAAACAGGAGCTAGAAGAAGCAATTTTTCTCCTTCGGGAAATTCCTTTACGAAATTAATAACATCCGTGGTGGTTTCTTTTTTAACCTCATTACCAGAAACGGGCGAAATTGTTTTCCCTATTCTTGTAAATAGCAATTTAAGGTAGTCATATATTTCCGTGGAAGTTCCTACTGTGGAACGTGGATTTGTTGCATTTACTTTTTGCTCAATTGCAATAGCTGGAGAAATTCCCTTTATAGAATCCACTTTGGGTTTGTCCAAGCGGCCCAAGAATTGCCGGGCATAACTGGAAAGACTTTCAACATACCTTCGCTGCCCTTCAGCATATAGCGTATCAAAGGCAAGGCTGGATTTCCCGCTCCCCGAAAGTCCGGTAATAACCACCAGTTTATTCCGAGGAATAACGACAGAAATATTTTTTAAATTATGGAGTTTTGCACCCTGAATCAGGATGTTTTTTTTGATGTCAACGGTTTTGCTATCCAATTTTTTACGTGTTTTTCAAGGATTTTTGCAAAGATACCACATCACTCTAAGCTTGGAGCATAAGAGAATATTAATATTTAACGGTAAAAATTAACCTTTTTTTTGCATTTGTGAAATCTTTCTTATTATATTTACCGCTTACAAACGTCATATATAAAATTTATTGCCTATAGCATATCACTACTCTTAATCCAATTAGTAACCAAGCAACGAAAATTGTAGTTGTTTATTATTTAAGAAGAACTGATATGAAGCAAAGCACGAACTCTGATGCGTTTTTGGTAAACGCCTATATGAACGGTAATGAATCCGCCCTTTGTGAACTTATAAACCGCCATAAGCAAAGGATCTACAGTTTTATTTATTCCAAAGTTTTCGACCGGGATGTATCTGAGGATATCTTCCAGGACACTTTTATTAAGGTAATCAAAACCTTGAAAAAAGGCGCTTACAACGAAGAAGGAAAATTTCTTCCTTGGGTGATGAGGATCGCCCATAATTTGGTTATAGACCACTTTAGAAGAAATAACCGTATGCCCAAATTTGAAAACAATAATGACTTCAATATCTTTTCTGTATTGAGTGATAACTCGCTTAATATAGAGAAGAGAATTATAAAAGGACAAGTTGAAGACGATGTTCGACGACTAATCCAAGAACTTCCTGAGGACCAAAAAGAGGTTTTGGTTATGCGAATTTACAAGGATATGAGCTTTAAGGAAATTAGTGAGCAAACCGGCGTGAGTATTAATACGGCTCTGGGTCGCATGCGGTACGCATTGATCAATCTGCGCAAAGTGATTGAAAAACATAATATTGTATTGACCAATTAATGCAATAAAGAATATTTTTCGACGTTCTTTCAGAGTATTAACTTTAAATATATACTCTATGCAAAAAATATACTTTAATACATCACGTATGGGCGGCGTGAATAAAAAACTTGTCCCAAAAGAGGAAACCATTAAATTTCTTCTGGATTATTCGATGGCTTTAAGTGTTATAGATTGCCATAATAAGAAGTTTGAAGCGCTTCTTAACTAAACTTTGGAAAAACCCTGGAATTAGCTTTTCGGGGTTTTTTTATGTCTATACGCGAAACAGTGAGCAAGAAATTTTAAGATTCGGCATTCATTCCGAAACGAAAACCCTATCTCTTTTGGATATAAATCTCAAGGACCAACCATTAAGATTCCTACTATAATTCCATCATCCGTCGTTTTAAAAAATTCCTATTAAATGATTTGAAGGAAATGAATTTAAATCCATTAACCATTAAAATGATGTTCGGCACGCTAATTGAATATAGGCCTTCCAGAATAGTTTAGTTTTTTTGGTTGGTTAGATTCGAAAATCCGTTTGAGCTTAAATGTGCTCGGACGGATTTTTGATTTTGTTCTCTTATAACTTAACCAAATATATTCTTCTTGTTTTCCTAAACAGCTCATTACCATATTATCACAATCGTGGCACGGTCGTTGTTTATTGAGGGTTAAGCTTGCCACCATATTTCAAGCTGAGCGAATACGAACATTTTAAAATTCAGAATTATGAAGAATCTAATACTCATTTTCAGCATACTTTGGATGGGATTTTCAGCAAATGCTACCTCCATCGAAAGTAAGGACAACTTCAGAAGAGGTTACGACGGCAATGCTTTCATTTTTGTAGAGGGGAATGTAGAATTCTCCATTTTTCCGGATGGGCAATTTGACTTTGTTTATGTTGGCCCTCAAAAAGGATCTCAAATAACAATAAGCTCTCCCAATATGAACGTAAGTTTCAATTCAGGTTACAATTATGATGCGTATATACAGTATGATGATTATGGAGCGGTAATACAAATTGAGAATGTTCCTGTTTATTACGACGTATATGGTCGTATCGTGCGGGCTGGTAACGTGGATATCAATTATAACGATAGACGTATTGTACGAGTGGGTGAAATGCGTGTAGTATATAACAATTACGGTTATTATTCACATTGTGTAGGTGCAATCAATTATTATAACCCATACTATATTTATCGTCCTTGGCACGTATATTACGCTAGACCTATTTATACTCACGTAATTGTTTACGACTATCCCTACAGAAGATATTATCACCCAGTAAGATACAGTTACAATGATCATATCCATTACTATAAAAATAGAGATCGTGTAGTTTACCAAAATACTAGACGGGAATTCTATAGACCAGGAAGCCGGGTGCATCAAAAAGACGGTCGTGTGGTTAGAAATAATGACTACGATCCAAATCGAAGAAATACTATGATTGCGAACAGCGGAAGAAACAATCAATCCGACCAGAATTCCCGCACCAGTTCTACTGGAACCACACGTAATAATGACAGTAACAGCAGAAATTCCGTAATTGATCGTAACTCCGACAACATTAGAACGAATGCTTCTTCAGTAAATGATAAAGGGACTAGAATAGCACCTTCTAATGATAGAACAAATAATAATACACCTATAAAAACATCGAATACACGAAGCTCGATATCGAATAATACTCGGTCAAATGATCAAGGGAATGTTTCAAATACTAGAACAATACGAAATACTCCCGCAACTTCATCATCCAACACCAGAAGTACTTCGGTACGAACAAATAATACAGACGTTCAAACAAGGTCAGGAACCCGTTCTAACACTGTAAGAAGTTCCAGTACACCTTCTCGAATCAATGCAACTGTTGACAGTTCCAGAGGTAATTCCTCTAAACAAAATAACAGCGCAAGAACAAGAGGATAAAAAGAATGTTGATTGGTTGGTTTGAACCTCCGCGATTCGTCAATGATGAAGAGCGGAGGTTTTTTATATAGAATTAATTCAGGATTAAAGAGGCCATTTGTTTTGTCAATTCTTTTCTACTGAATTTCTCTAAATTTTTGGGTGATACGATTAAATTTCCATTTTGAAATTGCCCATAATATTCAAGAATCTGATTTTTAATCTGTTCAGCTTCTCCATAATTGAAAAATTTACCGGTTTCCGTTTCATCGACGATATTTTTAATATCGCTCCCCTCCGGTCCCAAGGAAAGAATTGGTCTGTTTGCCACTAAATATTCAAATAGTTTTCCAGGAATAATAGCGCGCGTTTCGGGGCTATTTATTTCCACCAGAAGTAGTACTTGGCTTAGGTGTTGCAGTTTTATTGCTTCCGTATGTGAAACATATCCTAGGAATTCAGAACTCTCCAAAAGATTATAACGAAGAAGACTGTTTTTTACTTCCTCACTGACCGCTCCAGCAAATTTTAATTGTAAATCTTCTTTGAAAGAAGGATATTCCTCACAAATCTCATTAAGTATCTTCCACAAAATATCAGGATTTCGCTCACTTAATAAGGAGCCAATATGGGAAATGGAAAACTTTTTATCCAATGAAACCTGTGGCTTTTTGAAAGTGTCAAAGCCATTGGTAATTACTGAAATGGGAGATTTGGTGATTGCTTCAAATTCCTTTTTTGTTGTTGGACTTGTCACTACAACTATATCTGCACTATTGAGTACATCCGCTTCCAGCTCCTTGTGTTTCTTTTCGGAAGACTTATTGAGGCGCAGTGATTTGTGATAGTGAATGGTAGTCCAAGGATCCCGAAAATCGGCAATCCATTTAATGCCCAAATTCTTTTTTAGTGCCGCGCCGATAAGATGAAGACTATGCGGGGGTCCTGTAGTGATAAGCGCATCTACAGGATTTTTAGAAATATATTCAGATAAAAATTGCACTGACGGTTTTACCCAACCTATGCGCGCATCTGGTATAAAAAAATTCCCACGCACATAGAGCATTAGCTTCTCCATACGGGAAATTTCATCCTTGGAAATAATTCCGCTGCTCATCTGCTTTGTTTTCTTTTTTGAAAGAAGTGTGGCAAATTTATAAGGCTCTTTTATGGGATGTTTTATTATCTCAATAATTTCAGGCACCTCACTGATCAAATTTTTATCGACCAATGGATAGTTTGGGTTTTCAGGAATATAAACGATTGGCTCAATCCCGAATTCATTAAAGTACTTTACAAACTTCAGCCAACGCTGAACGCCCGGACCGCCTGCTGGAGGCCAATAATATGTTATTATAAGGGCACGCTTCATTATTTGTCAACTTCTTTCTTACGGAAGGCAAAGTAAAGCCCACTTAAAAAGATTAATAGGAATGCAATGCTGCTTACCAATGAAATTGTACTTCCTGTTTGAATAACCTTTGGTTCAAACTTAAACTCAATCTTGTTATTTCCAGGCGGGATTACCATAGCCCGCAATAAATAATCAGCTCTAATATATTCGGCCGGACTGCCATTTACATAAGCGTTCCAACCTTTTGGATAGTACATTTCCGAAAAAATCGCCAATTGGGGTGACTTGGATGAGGTTTCATAAACTAAATGATCGGGCTTGTATTCAAACAGATCGATAGTGGCAATACTATCTCTGGCTATTTTTTCACTTGGGATTTTTGAAATAAATTCCTTATTAACTACAGCAGTTTTTTTGGTATCCAAACTGTCCAACAGCTCAATCTCCTGATTTGCATTTTCTGCGGGTAAAACATTTTCCACGAACCATGCGCTTCCATTTGCATATGGATTTCTCTGAGCCACTGGACCGCCATTCTTATTCTGCATGATTATATAGCGGACATTCAGCATATTAAGAATTCCAATATCTCCCTTGCTTATATAAAACTCAAATAAATCCTGCATTCTACCAGGCTTAGCGGCGTGGTATCCTCCCAGAGCATTGTGAAAATAACTTGCCCTTGCGCTATTAAATGCATTTACGGTAGCATCATAAACCCGAAAATGACCCTCATCTTCCAAAATCTGGATATCTGCTCCGTTTTTTTCAAAGGGTTGGTCAACGACGGTTGCGGGTACAAAGTCCTTCTCGTTTACATATCTTCTGTCCACACCAACCAAATCGATTATAACAAGCAAGGAAAGTAGGGAAATTACAACTCCCCTTTTTACACTTCCTTTTACAAAAGCCCACAATATTCCTGCTGTTAGCAGCACAAAGATTAAAGATCGCCAAGCATCTGAAGTGAAAAGCGACATTCGATCCTCTCGAATGGCCTCAACAAACGGTAAGCCCATTTCATCTCTAAAATAACTATCGTAGGGACTGGCAAAATTGAACAAAGAAGATTTGAAGAAGATAAATAAGAGGACAATACCACCGACAATTCCAGCTGACCATAATAAAGAATCCTTCTTTTTCTTTTCATCTAGGGATTTATCAAGAAATTTATGTATGCCTACAATTGCCAATATGGGAAGCACCAATTCCATTATAACCTGTATGGAAGAAACTGCCCGAAACTTATTGTACATGGGAACGTAATCAATAAAAAATTCTGTAAGGCCACTAAAATTTCTACCCCAAGAGAGAAGAAGGGTCAAAATAACGGCCGATACCGCCCACCACTTAAATCTTCCGTGTAATAAAAACAAAGCCAATACGGAAAGAAAAATGACAATAGCTCCAATATATGCTGGCGCCCCAACAAAGGTTTGATCGCCCCAATACATTGGAATTCCAGATAGAAATTGATTAGCTTCTTGGGGTGAAGCACCCATTTTCAACAATTCTTCTACAGTTTTGGATTCCTTCGGAAAAGCTTCCGAAGAACTTCCCCCCATAAATCGGGGAATAAATAAATTAAAGCTTTCCAATCGACCGTAACTATATTCGGTAATATAATCGTATCCCAAACCGTGTTCATTATCTCTTGGAGTCCCATCAGAATTAATGGTAAGTTCAGTTTTTCCTCTTGTGGAGGTTTCGGCATATTCCTTTGTAGCCAATATATTTGTTGCATTCAGACCAAGAGCTATTACGGATGCAACTGCCATGATTCCGATAGCCGTGAAAAAATGCGGCAAAATTTTCTTTTTAAAGGCATCCACAAGAAAAACGATGCAGATTATAATCGCCAAAAGCATCAGATAGTATGTCATTTGGAAGTGGTTTGCCACAAGTTCCAAAGCAAGAGACACGGTCAATAAAAGAAATCCGTATAGATATTTTCGCCGGAAAGTGAGAAAAATTCCGCTTAACACCAAAGGCATATAGGCAATGGCGTGGGCTTTAGCATTGTGGCCAACTCCAAGAATTATTATTAAATAAGTAGAGAATCCAAATGCCAAGGCTCCTAGGAATGCCAACTTATAATCTACTTTCATCACCAGCAAGAGGATATACATTCCAATAAAATAAAGAAATAAATAGTCCGCTGGTCTAGGCAAAAACCGAATCGCAAGATCTAGTTGCTTTATATAATTATTTGGATATTTCGCCCCTAATTGATAGGTTGGCATACCACCAAAGGCTGCATCTGTCCAGTAGGTTTCCTCTCCAGTGGCCTTTCGGAAATCGTTTTGTTGTTTTGCCATACCCGAATATTGGATAATATCACTTTGATATATCTTTTTCCCCTGTAAAACAGGATTAAAGTAAGCAAGGGCGGCAATGATAAATAACAGAATAACAACGAGGTGCGGAAGAAACTTTTTTAGATTGGACTGCATAAATGGACGTGTCAAAATGAAGTGGGGAAATTAGTTAAAATAAGCAAGAAATGCGAGGGAATAATCAACGGAAACTTTATAACTCCGCCTTGGAAACAACTCATTTAAAGTAAAAAAAGGCCAAAATTCTTGGCAAGGGTAAAAATAAAAAAGCTCGATAGACTTTTTATTTCTATCGAGCTTAAAATTTTGAATTTTATATTCAGAGATCCCTCATAAAGATTTAGACCTTTCTTCTGCGTCTTCCGCCTGTACCTGCAGTTTGAGGACGTTCGCTTCCCCTTCTGCCCTTACCTTGGAATTTGGACCTATCTCCACCATCAAAACTTCCACGGCGTTTTTTAAAGTCGCCTTGTCGTCCACCACCATCTTCACGTCGATCATTTCCACCTCTTCTCTTGCCGCGATCTTTACCGCCACCGCCTTTGCGACCAGTATCCTGACTTATTTCAATATTGATTTGCCTTCCTTCCAATTTGAAATCCTTGAAGATTCCCATTACCAACTCCTGATGTTTCTCGTCGGTATTGAAAAATGAAAAACTATCTTTTACATCGACCTTATAAACATCATCTCTACCTAATTGAAGCAGGTCCCGTAGAAAATCCTTGAGGCTCATCCAATCGAAATCGTCTTTTCCTCCAATATTTATAAAGTAACGGGTGGTATCCTTGTCTTCTGATTCTGAAGAACTACGATCTCCGGAAATATTAAGATCCTTGGAACTCTTGTAATAATTAAAAAAGCGGGTAAACTCAACTGAGAACACTTTTTTAATCAGCTCTTCTTTAGTGAAATCTTCCAACACTTCATTTATATTGGGAAGGTATGGATTGATTTCATCATTTATTTTCGTTTCCTTGATAGTATTGGCGAGGTGGAACAATTGCACTTCGCAAATTTCCATTCCTGAAGGAATTTCTTTTGCAACAAACTGTTTTTGGATAATTTTTTCAATAGTTCTGATTTTTCGAACCTCACTTTTCGAAACGATTACCATAGAGATACCAGTTTTCCCAGCTCGACCAGTACGACCGCTACGGTGGGTGTAGATTTCAATTTCATCCGGTAATTGATAGTTAATTACGTGGGTAATATCATCCACATCAATGCCACGGGCGGCAACATCAGTTGCAACAAGCATTTGAATTTGGCGGTTTCTGAAGGATTTCATTACCAAATCTCTTTGGCTTTGGCTTAAATCACCGTGAAGCGCAGCGGCGTTATATCCATCCTCAATAAGTTGCTCTGCTACCTTTTGGGTATCGCGCTTGGTTCGGCAAAAAATTACCGAAAAGATATCAGGATTTGCATCAGCCAACCTTTTTAGAGCGTTATAACGGTCTCTGGCATTTACCAAATAGTATTCATGGGTAACGTTATCGGCTCCTTTGTTTTTTGCACCCACGGTGATTTCCACTGGGGAGTGCATAAATTTCTTGGCTATGGCAGCAACTTCTTTTGGCATAGTTGCGCTGAAAAGCCAAGTGCTTTTATCTTTAGGCGAATGTGAAAGAATTTCAATAATATCGTCATAAAAGCCCATGTTGAGCATTTCATCGGACTCATCAAGAACACAATATTCTATTTTTGAAATATCAACCAAGCCACGGCCGATCATATCTTTCATACGGCCAGGAGTAGCGACAATTATCTGCGAACCTCTTTTTATCTGGCGTGCTTGATCTGTAATACTTGCCCCTCCATAAACTGCCGTAACGTTCAAACCTGGCAAATATTTACCATAGGCAATCATCTCGTTAGTAATTTGAAGACAAAGTTCTCGTGTAGGCGAAAGAATAAGCCCTTGAGTAGTTCGACTCTCTACATTGATTTTTTGCAACATTGGAAATCCGAATGCTGCTGTTTTGCCAGTTCCTGTCTGGGCTAGAGCGACCATGTCGGTTTCACGGTCCAATAAGATTGGGATGGCTTTTTCTTGTACTTCCGAAGGAGTTTCAAAACCCATGTCGGTGATGGCTTTTAGAAGATTCTCTTCCAAGCCGAGTGCTTTAAATGCTGTCATTTTTTTGAATAAATATTTTTATATGTGTGCTAATGGGAAGCGACTGGACATATAAAAAACGGACAGCTTCACTATAACACCTTCCCACCCTGGGAATTTCTCAAAAATCAAAAAGTATTCTATACTCGATTTTTATGAGGGTGCAAAAGTAATTTATTTTTCTGAATTGACAGTGGTGGAATTCAGTTTTTTTTATTTCAATGATTTATAAATTAAGATCGGAGTTACAGTTGCAGTTGCAGTCGAATTAAACAAAATACCAAAAAATCTTGTAGGGCTCTTTAATAGAGGAAAACCTAATAAATTTTAATCAGGAAACAACGATTTTGGATTTTTACAAAGGATTAGATTCACATGACAACAAAAAATCAAAATGATGGTTCCTGGACATTATAAAAATAATTATTCAAATCACTTTAAGTCTATCTTAATATATGTTCCGTTCGAATCCATTAATTTTTAAATATCTTTATAAAAAAAATAATTTATGAACGAAGTTTTATCTTTCTTGGGACAAATACCGTGGTGGGGCTGGGTGCTTATATTTCTACTCATAGTAGCTATCCGGGATATATTTTTCAACAAGTATCATGCAATAAGTCATAACTTCCCCATTATTGGGCACATTCGCTATATGCTTGAAAGTATTGGTCCCGAGCTAAGACAATATATAGTCGCAAATAATCGGGAAGAACTGCCTTTTAATCGTATAGAACGTAGTTGGATATACGCTTCTGCCAAGAATGAAAACAACTATAAAGGGTTTGGGACAGATCGCGATATTTTCAAGCCCAACTACATCTTTATAAACAATTCTCTGTTACCGTTCAAGTTGGAAAAGGACAATCCCAATTATAAGAACCCATATTTCCTACCATGTGCCAAGCTTATGGGCAGTTACAATAAACGAGCGCGACCTTATCGTCCGGCATCGGTTATAAATGTTTCTGCTATGAGTTTTGGTTCATTGTCTGCCAGAGCTGTAACGGCCTTGAATAAAGGGTGTGCGATGGCGTATTGCTATCAAAATACTGGGGAGGGAGGACTTTCTCCTTACCATAAACAGGGTGCAGACGTAATATTCCATTTCGGTACGGGATATTTTGGTATTCGCGATGATGAAGGAAATTTCTCAATGGAAAAATTGGTAAAACTTGTTAATGAAAACCCACAGGTTAGAGCTATTGAGATCAAACTCTCCCAAGGAGCGAAACCCGGAAAAGGAGGTGTGTTGCCAGGGGCGAAAATCACTCAGGAAATTTCCGATATCCGACACGTTCCTTTAGGAAAAGATGTGCTCTCTCCTCCGGTTCACACAGCTTTTACTGGAATAAAAGGCTTGGTGGAGTTCGTAGAAAACATTGCCAAAGCCACCGGATTGCCCGTTGGAATTAAATCCGCCGTAGGACGAATGAACGAATGGAACGAACTGGCAAAGGTTATGCAGGAAACAAATTCAGGACCTGATTTTATTACCATCGACGGCGGTGAAGGAGGAACAGGTGCTGCGCCCCCAAGTTTTGCGGATCACGTATCATTACCGTGGATTTTCGGTTTTGCGGAAGTTTATAAAGTTTTTAAAAAACATGATCTCTGCGATCGTATTGTTTTTATAGGAAGTGGAAAATTAGGTTTTCCGGCAGCAGCTGCAATGGCATTTTCAATGGGTGCCGACCTTATAAATGTCGCTCGCGAGGCGATGATGTCAATTGGTTGTATTCAAGCTCAATTGTGCCACACAAATCGCTGTCCTACAGGAATCACAACCCAAAACAAATGGCTACAACGCGGATTAAACGTGGATGATAAATCCGTAAGGGCACATTTCTATTTTAAGAATTTTAGAAAAGAGTTGATTGAAATGACGCACGCTTGCGGCTACGAACATCCTTGCCAATTTACAATGGATGACGTGGATCTTGCCGTAGGTGATAAGAACCTGATAAAGACCTTGGCACAATCATTTATGTACCATAAGTGCCCAGTGCCCTTTGAAAGCATGAAGGAACTTTCTACAAGTGAACATCTAGGAGGAAATTATCACGAAAAAGAAGCGCGGAAAGAAGTGAAATCAATGAAAAAAGAAAATCTGGTCCGCTACTAAGGATTCGAGTTAAATGAGAAGAAAATAGCTTTAAAAGATTCTTTCAATCCCTGTTTAAAAACTGATTTTAGACAGGGTTCCAAAATTCGTAAATTTCAAAAATTTTTCAATTCGTTGTATTACTTGTACAACAATGGAAAACGACTTATTTTTGAATCCACATTGTATTTCTTATGAACGAAGTAACCCAGATCATCAGTTATGTAGCCTACCTTTTGCCAGCAATAGTGGTGGGTATCATTGCTTATTATTTTTTTAAAGGACATACTGCCAATGAGGAAGGACGAAGGAGGTATCTCGTCCAAAAAGAAGCCCAAAAACAGGTTTTGCCGCTTAGACTCCAGGCTTATGAGCGAATAACTTTATTTCTGGAAAGAATTGATCCAATCAAATTGTTGGTGCGTATTAAGCCCTATTCCGATTCGAAAGAAGATTACGAAAATTTGCTTATTACCACTATTGAGCAAGAATATGAGCATAACATAACCCAACAAATCTATGTTTCTCCTGAATGCTGGAACCTAATGATCGCCGCAAAAAATGCTACAATCAATGTAATTAGACAAGGGAGTATGCACGAAAAAGAGGGAAACGTGGACAAAATGCGCCAAGGCATTATTGAAAAATTGATGGAGGAAGTAAGTCCGTCACAAAAGGCAATCACATACGTTAAAGGTGAAGTATCAGAATTATTTTAATTCGTCTTTTTAGACCTTAATTTCGTTGAGCTCGGTATTTTTCTGCTTGGCATAGTGAAAACCACGATCCCACCATTGGGTCATTTTTTCCTTTTCAAAAATCAAAGAGTTTGTGGTTAATACCGTTGGTGTATAATACAGGTTAATTATAACGTTTTTATTCGCCGCAACAAACTTTCCGATACGAATATTCTGCTTTTCAATCCTGTCCGCCATATAATGGTGGATATTGGTAAGTAAGGTAAAAGCATTTTTAGAAGGAAGACGATTGTAGTAAGTTACCTCCGTTTCCAATATGATCACATCAACTGTATCTGCTCCCCTATTTATGGCTTCTTCAATGGGAACCATACTCCCAAAACCTCCATCTGCATATTCACAGCCGTCTTTTACCGCAAGACTCATAAAGGGCGCGAAATTACAGGAAATCCAAATCCAATCACAAAAGTCGTCGTAGCTAAAATCATTTACAGACTTGTACTCAACCTGGTTTAGTGAAAGGTTGGAAACCGTGACTACTACATCTTTATCGGAAGACTTCAATTTTTCAAATTCTGATTCGGAAAGTGTCTTTTTGATAAGTTTTCGAAGATTGAAACTTTCTCCAAAGGTTTTTTTACCCTTGATAAAGTTTTTTAACACTGTGAAATGGTTAATTGCAATCTGCCCGCCCCCAAACTTGTCTTTTTTAATCACAAAAGGACAACTGCTGAATATACTATTCTGATCCACGGAAGTGTAAACGGCTTTAACTTTATCCACCCGATTTAAGGCTAAATGTGGTATCAACAGACTTCCCGTAGAAGTACCAACAAAAATATCGTAATCGATATGCATTTCATCAATTAAATATTGCGCTACTCCCCCTGCAAATGCTCCCTTGCTGCCGCCGCCTGAAATTACCAGTGCTCTCATTCCTTTAGGATGGTTGTTAAATAATTTGCCGCTTTCCCACTCATTTCACCTTGAAGAGCTTTCACAATTTCTGCCCATTTTCCATTTTCAAGAACGCTCTTCAAAAGTTCCCTTGAAGATTTTGCAAAACGCCAGGTAGGATGCACACAAGCATCGATTAGATTTTCCAGAGTCCCGCTATCCCAAAGTTTAAGTTCGCTGACGTATTCAAAGGCTTTATCACGTACTTCAAAACTATATTCCGTAGATGTATACTGCTTCAATTCCATTAAATAATCCACTTTGTTTGAATCGCGGTAATTTTCGGTAATTAGCGCCAGAGCAAGCCAAAGCTGACGGATATTTTTATTTTGAAAACCTTCAATTCCTTCCGTTTGATCTAGGTATTCCATTCTTTTTGCGGGAAACTGTACCCATATTTGATACAATGCCGACTCCAGAGTTACATAGGAATTATCTTTTAGCAAACTTTCATAATCATTTTGAAGTTCCCTCGGAATAGGCCGAAGTGATAAAGCTACTGCCTGGCGCACATATAAGTTGTTGCTTTCAAGTGCTTTTTTATAAATTGGAAGTGTTTCGGAAATTGGTTCTTCCGCTAATTGATAAATAACTTCTTGACCTATAAAGTCATTTGGAAAAGTGAGTGCGGATCTTAATTGGGCCTTTTTATCCTTCAAGGGAACGGTTCGTAATGCAGAGATCTCAAAATAATTTTGGATAAAAATGGATTTCATTAGCGAACGATAAGCATCTTCGCTCTGAAACGCACCCTGATGAAGCCAGTTTTCTTCAAATTGAGTGATATCAACATTGGAGACCGCTTTCACTTCATCCAAAAAATTAGAAGTAGTTACAATTCCATACCTGTATTTTTTCAAATAATTTTTAATAGCGTCCTTAAAACTTTCATCCCCAATTTTTTCTCTTAAAACGTGAAGTGCCCAAGCTCCCTTTTGGTAAAAAGTGAGTGAGCTGGCCTTTGGATTCAACAACGATTCCCCTTTACCCTCATCACTCGAGGCCTTTAGTTGTTCGGCTGTTTGGTATAACTGCCAGTAGTAATAATCATCTCCAAAAATCTCTTTTTCCGAAAGTAAGGCGTAATAAGTTGCAAAACCTTCTTGTAACCAATGATCAGAATCTGTTTTCGCAGTTACCATATCGCCGAACCACTGGTGGGCAAGTTCGTGCGCATTTACATTAATATAATTTCGATCGTTAAATCCAATGGAATCAACCACAAATGCTTCGGAAAAAAATGTTGCAGTAGTGTTTTCCATTCCGGCGTAAAGGAAATCCCGTAGGGGCACCTGCTTATAAATCTGCCAAGGGAAAGCTATGCCAATTTCCTCCTCCAAAAAATCAAAAATCCGTTTACTATACCGATATGTGGGTTCAAATTTTAGAGAATCCGAAGGTTTATAATAAAGTTCTAAAGGAATTCCCGAGCTGGAACTCAGCATTTTTTTATCAAAATCACCTATGGCAAAGGCAACCAAATAACTTGACATAGGTTCACCCATATCGAAATACCAATACTTTTGATCATTAATCAATTCAGTTTTTTTCAGTTTCCCGTTTGAGATTACGGTATATTTTTCTGGTGCAACTATGGTTAAATCAAATTCGATTTTATCATTGGTATCATCGATACTCGGTAGCCAATGGGAAGTATATTTACCTTGTCCTTGAGTCCATATCTCATTTCCAAAAAAGTAAAGTGTCTGTTTAGGTATGGCTTCGTAAGTAAATATAATACTGTATGTTACGTTTTTTTCAAATTTTGATAGCAACCATATTTTATCTTCGTCAATCTTCACTTGTACTCCATTTATTTCATAATCAAGTACCTTCATGTTTTTGGCATCCAAATAAATGGAATCCGTTTTTTGAAGTGGTTTGAAGAAATATTTTACGGTACCGGTTATAGAATTTGTGTCCGCGTTTGGAACAACGGTTGCCTCTACCTTAAGAAAATCAACAATATCGTTTTGTTGCGCAAATACTTCAGCGTAAGAAGCAAAAAAGAAAATTAAAAGGATGTAGAATCCTCCAGATATGTTTCGAAGTCTGGCAGACCTTACAAACTTTAAAGATGACAGCATAAAAAGAGGATTATTCTTGTCTCCCAAAAATAACCCTTTTTTAAAGTTTAAGATGGAATATTTCTATTCTAATATGATTCTCTTTACACCTGTACCATATGAATTTTCAATATTAAGAAAATAAATACCAGACGAAAGATTGGTAAGGTCGAAAGAATGATGGTTCAATTCTTCGGAAGTTTGAAAGTAATAGGTTTTAACCGCTTGGCCATCTACGGTATTAACAGTAATCCGAGTTTCCCCATCAGGAGATTTTGTGTTTATCTGAAACATTCCCTTTGTGGGATTGGGGTACACTGAAATGTCAAAAATCTTTGTATTGTCTATAGCTTTAATCCCTAATATATTCCCGTAAACCATGGGATTATTGCTTTCATTTATTAAATGTGTATCCACGTAATATATGGGGTTTGAGCCATCGTTACAATCGGGACACGTTTGACCGGAAACGCAATCGGGATTGTTTGGGTGACAATAGTCCATATAGCTGGGATGAAAACGGTAATCTAGATTAAAGGCTGTGCCAATAAATGCACTCATATCGTAAACATCGGGAGGAGCAATAGATCCCGGACACCATCCAGCGCGTGAATATTGCCAAGTTCCTCTTTGGCCCGTGCATCCATCGGGATTGGGGTTGCATTGGTTCCAGAGATGTTGTGAAAAGGTCTGTTCCCCGTTAATATCCAAATAATGCGTGGCATTAAAAAATTCTGCGGCATTGCCGGAATTGTTCGCGCCCCAATTATGACCGGTATTGGAAACCCGTAAATGGGATGCATTCACCAGTTCCGGAATTTCCACATTAAAGGTCGGTACAGGTTGCAAATTGGCCGGATCGCCGAAACTATAACTATCATCCCATATCTCTATCACGTCGCTATAGAGATATTCAGGCGTTCCTGCGGCAAAATTCATATCTAAAGAAAGCTGCCAACCACCCGTTCCCCAAGTGTCGATGAAAACCCGCAATTCTACCTCTCCCTGCAGTAAAGATTTATAATCCGTCACATTTAGCTCATGACTGCAGGCCACCCCGTAGGGAGTAATATACCGGATAAGCTGAATCCAATTGCCATCTGGCGCCTTAACATCTATAAACGCCCACCGATCCCAATCATCACAACCGCCGGTTATATTTGGACAGGCCACATCCAAAAAAGCGTTGATATCATTATATCCGCCAACAAATTGCGGAAATGTATAAGTGCCGTAATACCAGCGACTGTTATCGCCTCCAAATTCTATAACCACATCCTCCAAACTAGCAACCATTTGCGTTGATGCCGTGCTAACAACATTTATATTACGGGTAATTGAAATTTCCTCACCGGTGGTAGATTTTGCGGTCATCACAATTTCATGAATTCCATAACTTTCAGGAGTCCACAGAAAGTAATAAAATCCTATATTTTCTTCAGCATTGTACTCGGACCCATCGATAGAAATTCTAACTTCAGAAATGGTATCAGGATCTTGAGCCGTGGCGTTCATATATATGGGATATGCCTTTAACTGCGGCATTTCAAGAGGGTAATCTTCAGTCAATCTTGTGGTTAGCTGAAGTGTTGCCAAGGTAGAAGAATTTGCAAAGCTTGAAATTTGAAGCAACAGGGACAAAGCAATTAAAAAGTAGGTTTTTTTCATTGTATAGAATTATTAAATTAGCCAAGGGATTGACAAATATATCATTTATCAATTCTAATGGGGTGGTCCCACTTCATTTTTGGCAAATAAAAAAGCCAGTTTCTATGACTACCAACCATCTGCAAACTCCAATTGATCGCTTAAAGGGATTATGGCCAAAACGTGCTGAAATGCTCAAAAAGGAGCTTGGTGTCAGTACGTTCCAGGATTTGCTGAACCTATTCCCAAATCGTTATCTGGATCGCACGCAGTATTACAAAATCGCCGATTTACAACCCACAAATGCAGAAGTACAAATAGTCGGAAAAATCACCCATATTAAAACCGTCGAGCAACAGCGTGGTAAAAGGTTGGTTGCAACCTTTACGGACGGTACCCTAAATATGGAATTGGTATGGTTCAGGGGAATAAAATGGATTCGGGAAAGCTTAAGGCTGAATATTCCCTACGTAATATTCGGAAAAACAAAATTTTTCAACGGCAGTTTCTCCATGCCACATCCCGAAATGGAATTGCTGGAGGACCACGAGAGGAGTATCCGCTCAGCCATGCAGCCCGTTTATCCCTCAACGGAAAAATTGATTAACAGCGGAGTTACAAATAGGGTATTAAATTCCACTATGCAACAATTGTTTTTGGAAAGCAAACATGGCTTTGCCGAAACCCTTCCAAAACCGCTATTGGAACAACTAAAATTGGTCTCTAAAAGTGAGGCACTTTTTAACGTACATTTCCCCAAAAGTCAAGCTCATTTAGCCCGGGCACAATACCGTTTAAAATTCGAGGAATTGTTCTATATACAACTGCAATTAATTCGAAAAAACCTACTTCATAAATCCAAAATAAGGGGATATCCTTTTGAGAAGATAGGTGATAATTTCAACAACTTTTTTTCGCACCATTTACCCTTCGAATTGACCGAAGCACAGAAGCGGGTAATCAAGGAAATCCGCAACGATTTAGGGAGCAATGCCCAGATGAACCGACTTTTGCAGGGAGATGTTGGAAGCGGAAAGACCATAGTAGCCTTCATGTCAATGTTAATAGCACTTGACAACGGTTTTCAAGCCTGTTTAATGGCTCCGACTGAAATTTTGTCAGTCCAGCACTTTACAGGATTGAGTGAATTATCTAAACGCCTGAATACCAATATAGAAATATTAACCGGTTCAACCAAAACTTCAAAGCGTAAAGAAATTCACAAAAAACTGGAAAATGGAGAATTGGACATCTTAATCGGAACCCATGCGCTGCTAGAAGATAAGGTCAAATTCAAGAACCTGGGACTCGCAATTGTGGATGAACAGCACCGTTTTGGAGTGGAGCAACGCAGCAAACTTTGGCACAAAAACGACTATCCGCCACACGTTCTTGTGATGACCGCCACCCCTATCCCCCGCACTCTTGCCATGAGCATTTATGGTGACCTGGATATCAGTGTTATTGATGAGCTTCCTCCAGGTAGAAAAGACATCAAAACAGTGCATCGATATGATGCAAATAGACTCAAGGTTTTTCACTTTATTAGGGACGAAATTTCCAAAGGAAGACAGGTGTATATTGTCTATCCTTTAATTCAGGAAAGCGAGACCATGGATTATAAGGATTTGATGGATGGATACGAGAGTATTGTCCGCGAATTTCCGCTACCCAAATATCAGGTTTCCATTCTCCACGGCCAAATGAAACCAGCCGATAAGGAATATGAAATGAACCGTTTTGTAAAAGGTGAAACGCAAATAATGGTCGCCACTACGGTAATTGAAGTCGGGGTGAATATTCCCAATGCCAGCGTGATGATTATTGAAAGCGCAGAACGTTTCGGACTTTCCCAATTGCACCAATTGCGGGGCCGTGTAGGACGGGGTGCCGAACAGAGCTATTGTATTTTGATGACCAGCTACAAACTTTCCGCCGATGCGAAAACCCGTTTGCAAACTATGGTGCGCACCAGCGATGGCTTTGAAATTGCTGAAGTAGATTTAAAACTGCGTGGTCCAGGGGATTTGATGGGCACCCAACAAAGTGGCGTATTAAACCTTCGTATCGCCGATATCGTAAAAGATTCTGAGATATTGAAAATCGCTAGAAGTTATGCAATGCAGATCCTAAAGGCCGATCCCAACCTTTCTTCCGAAGAAAACATCCCTGTTAAAAACACCTATTCCCAGTTGGTGAAGTACCGGAATATTTGGAATTATATATCGTGACGGGAAGTGAGCATCATTTTGTTTAATTGGCTCTTTGCTCATTTCTAGATTATTAAAAAAAATTGAATGTAACTGAATAGTTTAAGAAAATTTAGTGAGCACTCAAAGTTTCATCCCTTGCACAGCCCGTTTTGCAATTCCTCTTCTCCACTCAGTCATCGTAAGCGGTGAAACCATTAAATCCCACAAATTTCAGCCCATCTATTATTCTTAATTTATTACATATTGGTAATAATAATATTTATTCAGCTGTGACATTCCACAAGATTTAATAGAATGTATTTCACTTGTAAGCATTTCGTACAAGTCTTTACAATTGACTTCCTAATTAAGCAAACCCCAGTACATAAAAAAACCGTCCCAAAAATGAATTTTTGGGACGGTTTTCCAACTTATAGCAAATCTTTAATCTATTCTATCTATTGAATTTCTGTTACGCTTTGCCGCTCTTTTTTCATCCCAACTTTCTTTTAGGGCGCCACCTATCCAATAAGGCAAAATGCCCACTAGAAAGAACATCAGCCAAAAACCGATGGTCAAAACAATCATAATTGCAAGAAATCCTAAAAATTGGTCGAAAGTAAACATAGCAAAACGTGTTTAATTATAATGCTCCAAAGATAAATGGTTTTTTTGGGATTATCCAATAAATATAGTCCATTTATCAACAACAAATAAACAACGGTACGGGTTGAACACCTTTTAGGATTTAGTTACCTTTGTAAAAGAAGCATTATTTTTTGGAAAACCACTCAAAACAACACTTTTAACCCATAAATCTCTTGACAAAACCATCTATTGAAAAGATGTTTGAAAGAGATTATAAACTTCAAAAACAAATTATTTACCATGCAATATCGAATAGAAAAAGACACCATGGGCGAGGTAAAAGTACCAGCCGACAAACTTTGGGGTGCACAAACAGAGCGCTCTTTTGAAAACTTTAAAATTGGGCCAAAAGCTTCTATGCCTTTGGAAATAATTCGTGGGTTTGCCTACCTAAAAAAAGCTGCGGCCTATACCAACTGTGAGCTTGGTGTACTTTCCGAGGCGAAAAGAGATTTTATTGCGAAGGTGTGCGATGAAATATTGGCAGGAAAACATGATGCTCAATTTCCTTTGGTAATTTGGCAAACAGGAAGTGGCACACAGAGTAATATGAATGTGAACGAAGTAATTGCGAACCGAGCTCACCAATTGGCGGGAATGAAGATCGGAGAAGGCGACAAGACGCTACAGCCCAATGATGATGTAAACAAATCGCAGTCTTCAAATGATACTTTTCCTACGGGAATGCATATTGCTGCCTATAAAAAGTTAGTGGAAACCACCATTCCTGGTGTTGAACAACTTCAAAAAACACTTTCTCAAAAAGCAGCCGATTTTAAAGATGTGGTAAAAATAGGAAGAACCCATTTTATGGATGCCACTCCCCTAACCCTTGGCCAGGAATTTAGTGGCTACGCAGCCCAGCTTGAACATGGTATAAAAGCTTTGAAGAATACCCTTCCGCATATGGCAGAACTTGCTTTGGGTGGAACAGCCGTAGGAACAGGTTTAAATACTCCAAAAGGTTATGATGTAAAAGTAGCAGAGTACATCTCGGAATTTACGGGATTGCCCTTCGTGACCGCAAAAAATAAATTTGAAGCCTTGGCCGCCCACGATGCATTTGTTGAATCTCATGGCGCCTTAAAACAACTGGCAGTTTCTCTAAATAAAATAGCCAACGACATACGGATGCTTGCAAGTGGACCTAGAAGTGGAATTGGCGAATTAAATATTCCAGCCAACGAACCTGGTTCATCTATTATGCCCGGAAAAGTTAACCCTACCCAATGTGAAGCGTTGACAATGGTATGTGCCCAAGTAATCGGCAATGATATGGCAATTACCGTGGGTGGAATGCAGGGACAGTTTGAGTTGAACGTATTCAAACCAGTTATGGCTGCCAATTTCCTTCAATCGGCAGAATTATTGGGTGATGCGTGTGTATCCTTTGATGTGCATTGCGCCCAGGGAATTGAGCCGAATTATGATGCAATAAAGAGACAATTGAACAACAGTCTGATGCTCGTTACCGCGCTAAATACCAAAATTGGTTATTATAAAGCTGCGGAAATAGCGAATACGGCCCACAAAAATGGAACTACCCTAAAAGAGGAAGCAGTAAACCTTGGCTATGTTTCTGCGGAAGATTTTGATAAGTGGGTTAGACCTGAGGATATGGTTTAAAACCTAGTTTCTAGTAATGAGAATGTCGAAAAAAATTATAATTTCAGTTTCTCATTCTAGTTATGTTCAAGTCAGAAACCCTCCTAGTTATATTAAGCTAAGAGGGTTCTAACTTATAGCTCGATTTTTCAGTTTTCAGGTAAGAAAATATTATAGATCTTTATTTACATCGACGTAATATTCAAAACAACCACCCTTTTACAATTTGTTAAACTATATCATAAGGATTTTCTAGATAAGTGGATTTAGACTAACTTTAATAGTATAATAAAAAACCCTTATAATTATGAACATTCTATATCTACACGGTTTGGATGGAGATTTGGCACCCGAAAAAAGAACCATTCTGCAGAAATACGGAAAAGTTTTATCTCCTGCGATTGATTACCGAACTGAATACAACAGTATTGAACTATTAGTTGAACAGTTTAAAAATGAAAAAATTAATGCAGTAATTGGTAGTAGCCTTGGCGGATTTGTTGGTTATTATGTAGCCGATGCCTATAAAATCTCCTCTTTACTTTTTAATCCCGCTCTAGCTTCCCGGTCGGTAAGCCAAAAAATACCAAATTTTAAAAATCCCTACCTCAGTTTTAAGCAAATTGTCTTGGGCGCCCAAGACACTGTAATTAATCCAAGGGACACATTTACATTCCTATCCAAAAACCTTCAAGAACATACAAATTACGATATCCACGTGAGACAGGACTTAGGTCATCAAATTACCATTCAAGTTTTTAAGGAAGAGGTTGAGGCGTTTTTTAAGAAGATTTAATGGTGGGAAAAAGTGCAATTTCAATCTACGATTTACGATTTACGATTTACGAAATTTAAGGTTTAATTTTCATTATGCTATCCAATATATAAGAAGCCGCATAATAAGGTTGAAACAACTAATTGTTATTCAAAGTTAACCAACCCTAGAATACCGATAACCGACATCCAATTACCGACATCCAATTACCGACTAACAACTACCATCTTAAATGAAATCTGAATAATGAAAAAGATAGATTACGGTATTGATGCACCCAAGGTTATTAGGAGGCTTCTCTTTATTGGAATTTTAATAATCTCCATAACTCTTTTATTTCCTATTGTTTCTTTTGGGGAAATAGAACTGGTTACTTCCGGTTTTATTTGGGCTGGCGTATCACTAATTGTTGGAGCCATTTTAATGACGCTCTATTCTAAATTCGGAAAGCTTAAACATCGTGATCGAATTCTAAACAAAATTCAATGGACAGGCAGCGAAAAAGTCTTGGATGTTGGAACCGGACTGGGACTTTTAATGATTGGAGCAGCTAAAAGATTGACAACTGGAAAGGCAATTGGTATCGATATTTTTGATTCACGGGACTTAAGTAATAACACCTTAGAACGTACTCGTGCGAATGCTAAATTAGAAGGCGTCACTGGCAACACGGAAGTTCTCAGAATGGATATCCTTAAAACCGACTTCCCCAACGATTACTTTGACGTAATTGTTTCCAATTTGTGTTTGCACAATATTAAAAAAGCAAAAGACAGGGACGCTGCTTGTGCCGAAATCTTCCGGATTCTTAAACCAGAGGGAAAAACAATAATTTCAGATTTTATAAATATTGGAAATTACTCACGGAAATTTAAAAGTCTGGGAATGAAAGTCCAAAATGAGGGAACCTACTTATTTGATACCTTTCCACCATTAACCATTATTAAATCAATCAAACAATGATTCGGGAAATTTGGGAATGTTTATTCCGAAACCAAATTTAATTTTTTTTAAAATTCTCACTTATCTGGACCTTAAGTTTCACAATACTCCCACAAAAAAATTTCAAGTTTTCATCAGTTTTATTTTAATCATAGAAACAAATTCGATCAATTTGTAAATAAATAAAAGCTATACATTTGAGCAATATAGAGCGATGCATTAATTTGGGAAGTAAACCTTTTAGTTTTTCACATAATATTCATTAGCAAATTAGCTAAAAATATGTCGTTCTAAATGAAGCAAATCTTCCCCACAATCTCCTTTCAGCAAATATCCCCGTCATTAGGAATCTTAATTGTTGTCTTCACTATTTTCTTCAGTAGCAATACATATTGCCAACGGATACACTTGGAAGGCAAGATTACTGCCGAAGCAGATGTGGATGTGGAGGGAATCAACATTTTAAATCTTTCTAGTAACAAAGGAACGGTGACAGATTCAATAGGAGGATTTTGGATTGCCGTGGCCTTAAATGACACCCTTTCTGTGTCTGCCGTGCATATTCAAAGTACAAAGCTGTTAATTACCGCCGAGCAAATACTCGCAAAAAGAATTAGTATCAATCTCAGTGAAAAAATGAACGAGCTTCCCGCTGTTACCCTAAGAAGGTCGTTAACGGGTTACATTGGAAGTGATGCCAATATCATTCGTACTGAACAACCAATTACGGCCACTTCCGTGGGATTGCCCAATGCAGATTTAAAACAACTTTCAAAAACCCAAAGAGCTTTCTATACAGCAACCTCAACTCCTGTGGATGCTTTAATAAACCTAGTTTCAGGAAGAACTAGAATGCTTAAGAAGCGATTGGAATTTGAAAAAACATATCAATTAACCCTATCGCTTCTTAATAAATTTCCAGAAACATTTTTTACCGACGCTCTTAAAATTGATAAGTACAAAGTCTATTCTTTTATATTTTATTGCGAAGAAGACCCTGATTATGAAAAGATAATGAAAAGTGATACAATGCAGATTGTAAAATTTTTGGAAAGAAAAAGTGAGGAGTATCGGATGCTTTTAGAAAAAATGGATTGAAGTTCGGGATGAAGATGTAGCTGAGGATTAATTTGAAATTGAAGTTGAAAATGAATGTGGTGACAGAAACCATAAACTTCTAAACTCATAAACATTTAAACCTTTAAACTTTTATGCAAAAACCCAAGGTTAAACCCGCATTAATACTACTCTCCGACCTCTGGGGAGAAGAAAAATCAGATTGGGTGGAAAATTATAAAATGGCGCTTAGAGAATACTTCGATATTGAATGTTACGATTCGTGTGTTTTAGGGGATGTTAGAACTACAGGCTATGATGAGAAGCATATACACGATCAATTCGTAAACAGCGGGATCGAGATGGCTGTTGAAAAATTAGTGCTCCAAGTACCCGATGCCCCCTATATTCTGGGATTTAGTGTGGGTGGAGTCATTGCCTGGAAAGCGGCCCTAGCTGGAATAAAAGCCAAAAGAATTTTCGCGGTATCTTCAACCAGGCTGAGGTACGAAACCCAAAAACCATCGGGATTAGTTGAACTTTTCTATGGAGAAAATGATTTATATACACCAACTAGGAAATGGTTTCAACAGATGGGAATAACACAAAAATTATATAAAGACGCTGACCACGAATTTTACAAGAAACCAGCGATAGCAGAAGATATTTGTAATAGAATTATAAGTTCCTTAAAAAGGGATAGACCCCAATAAAAATCTTCTGCAGACCTAAATTAATCTTCTTATAAGTGATTGGTAAACGGTTATTCCTCTTTGGATGATAATGAATCAGAACATTCTTTCTAAAATTGTTTTCCATTAATTTTTCTAACATATAATTCAAAAATAATACTATTTTTGATTTGCTTCTACGTAATGAAACGGGACAAAGTGCAACTTCAGTATTAATAATTCAAACTCCTAACTTCACAATTATATGAAAAAAATTACTCTCATTTTCGCTTCTCTCCTCTTAATAATTTCCTGTAAAGAAAAAAACAAGGAATTGAATGATGTAGCTGAAACAAATTCCATAAATCATACTATTTATTATGGCGGAGATATCCTAACGATGGAAGGCGAAGTTCCTGAATACGTCGAAGCCGTAGTTCAAAAAGATGGTGAGATTGTTTTTGTAGGCACCAAGGAAGAAGCCTTAAAGCAATATAAAGGGAAAGCTGCGGAAGTAGATTTACAGGGAAAAACAATGCTGCCTGCCTTTCTTGATGCCCACGGGCATTTTTTTAACGTGGGTTTTGCTGCTACTACCGCTAACCTTTTACCACCCCCAGACGGACCAGGACAAAGTATTGTGAGCGTGGTAAAAACCCTTAGCGATTATAAGGACACTTCCGACGGAAAATACATACTTGATAAAATGGGCTGGATTATGGGTACCGGTTATGACGACTCGCAACTTGAAGAAAAAAATCACCCCAAGGCAACAGATCTAGATAAAGTTAGTACTGAATTCCCCGTAATCATCACACACCAGTCTGGCCATTTATCCGTAGTGAACACAAAGGGCCTAGAATTACTAAAACTAACAAAAAACACAAAAGATCCCGAGGGAGGAGTAATTCGAAGGGACGAAAATGGAAATCCAAATGGGGTTTTGGAGGAAGCCGCGGCATTCGAGGTATTATTTGGTATTTTGGGAAAAATGGATGATGAGATGGCTGTAAGATTCCTAAAGAAAGGACAGGAGGAATATGCACAAAATGGTTACTTAACCGCGCAAGACGGACGGACAACTCCAGAACAGCTTACAGCAATTAAAGAAGGTGCCAAAAACAATCTTTTCTTTATCGATGTTGTTGCCTATCCCGATATTGCGTTGGGAACGGATTATATTGCCCAGGACGATTTTAGCCCATCCCACGAATACAATCATAAATTTAGAATTGGCGGCGTAAAACTTACATTAGATGGCTCGCCTCAAGGAAAAACGGCCTGGCTATCCAAGTGTTATCACGTTAACCCCGAAGGACGAAAAGGCTGCTATGAAGGCTATCCGGTTATGGATGACAGTACGGCTACAAAACTTGTAAAGACCGCTTTTAAAAACAAATGGCAACTAATTTGTCACAGTAATGGAGATGCAGCAATTGACCAATATATAAGAGCGGTAGAGGCTGCTGAAAAAGAATACGGATATCCGGACCATCGAACAGTTTTAATCCACGGGCAAACCCTTAGAAAAAATCAAATCCCAGATTTGGTGCGGTTGGATATGTTTGCCTCCCTTTTCCCCATGCACACTTTTTATTGGGGCGATTGGCATTCGGAATCTGTTTTGGGAGAGCCAAGAGCATCATACATCTCACCCACTCGAGATGTTTTGGCTGCAGGTATAAATCTAACTTCCCATCATGACGCTCCCGTAACCATGCCAAATTCAATGAGAGTTTTGGACGCTACCGTAAACAGAGTAACCCGTAGCGGAAAAATTTTAGGCCCCGATCAAAGGTTAACTGCTTATGAAGGAATAAAAACCTTGACCACTTGGGCAGCAAAACAATATTTTGAAGAACATAGGAAAGGGACAATCAGTAAAGGAAAATTGGCAGATTTTGTTATTGTAGATAAAAACCCCGTTAAAATTGACCCCTCCGCAATCCACGATATCGCAATTATGGAGTCGATTAAGGAAGGAAAAACCGTCTATAGTCGATAGTTTTTAGATGGTGGTTGGTAGAGGTTGGGGTTCGAGGGTGGATTTTTAGATGTTAGGTGCTAGATGCTGGGTGCTAGATGCTAGATGTTGGATGCTGGGAGCTAGATGCAGGGTGCTAGATGGTGGCTGCGAGGTGCTAGGTGCTGGAAATTTAGAACTTTAATCCCTAAAACAAAATTCACGAACACCGACAGGAAACAAGTCCCTAATATATATTTTCCAACAGATTCTTGGGGATAATCATATCAGGGACGTACTCCTCTCTAACCATCCAACATTAAAGTCCATCAATATAACTGCCGTATAAATCCCTAAAATGCGTTCCATTTCCTAAACTGAACTTGCTCAGCTTTTTATTTTCAGAAAGAGCCCAAAGAATCACTTCCTTAAGAAAATATTTATCTTTTTTAGGTATCTCAGGCTGATATTTTTCTACCAGTTGTTGAAGGGGTATTATCCTATCCAATGCATTTTGATAATCCTCATCCGTAAAAGAATCCAGCAACTCAAAATCATTCTCTTCAAAAAACCAAGCAACGATTTCCACATAAGGATCGACGTCACCTTGTTTGGTGAGTTTTTCTATTTTTGGAAACTTCTCAAAGAAGATACTACTTACCGCATCGGCAATAAGTTGCTGTGCCACTTGCGAAACACCTTCTTGCTCTCCTTCATAAACCAATTCCACCTTCCCAGTAATTGCTGGGATTATACCAACAAAATCTCCCAAACGAACGGTGGTTTTCTCGTCTCCATTCTGCAGGGCCCTCCTTTCCGCAGTACTTAACAAATTCTCAAAAGCCGTGATACTCATCCGTGCGCTGACACCACTTTTTGAATCTATAAAAACATTTTCTCGCGCTTCGAAACTAATTTGTTCCAATATATCCTTGGCCAGATCCGGCACATAAATATTGGATTTTGTCCTCGATGCCTCAGCTGTTTCTTGATCTGTTATAGACCGAGCGGTTTCAATATCCTCGGGATAATGAGTTAATATTTGAGAACCAATTCGATCTTTTAAAGGTGTAACGATACTGCCACGATTGGTATAATCTTCAGGGTTTGCCGTAAAGACAAATTGGATATCCAATGGCAATCTAACTGCAAATCCCCTGATCTGCACATCGCCTTCCTGCAATATATTAAAGAGGGCAACCTGGATGCGCGGCTGAAGATCTGGTAATTCATTTATAACAAAAATGCAGCGGTTACTTCGTGGAATCATACCAAAGTGGATTACGCGGTCGTCGGCATAGCTCAATTTTAAGTTCGCTGCTTTTATGGGATCAACATCGCCAATTATATCTGCTACGGTAACATCTGGTGTAGCCAACTTTTCAAAAAATCTATCATCACGATGCAGCCAACTGATAGGTGTATTATCACCTTTCTCCATCATTAAATTTTTGGCGTAGCGTGAAATGGGTTTGAAGGGATCATCGTTTATCTCACTCCCCTCCACTATAGGTATATATTCATCCAAAAGCCCAACCATCTGTCGCGCCAATCGGGTTTTGGCCTGGCCACGAAGACCTAAGAGATTAATATTATGCTTGGAGAGAATTGCGTGCTCCAGTTCGGGAATTACGGTAAGTTCGTATCCGTGAATCCCGACGAACGAAGGTTCTTTTTTCATTATTTTCTGGAGTAGATTCCTACGCAATTCATCCTTTATAGACTTTGACTCGTACCCCGACTCCTTAAGTTCACCAAAAGTTTTGATATTTTCTATTTTCATAAGTTTTTTGCTATTAAGAGAAAAGTAGAAAGAGAAAAGAAATGTCATTCTCTATTCTCTCTTCTCTGTTCTTTTTTATTTGAAATTTACCGTATTCGTTTTGTTCGGTTCGTTTCGTAATCACTAAATATCATTTCTCCCAAACCCTTTAGACCCGTATAAAACGCCTTCCCTTTGTTGGCAGCTGTAAAGTGTTCCACAAATTGCATTAAATAAGGATCTTCGGCTATCATAAAGGTGGTAATAGGAATGTGCAATTTTCTCGCTTGTGCCGCCATAGCATAGCATTTTTCGACTATATGAGGATCAAGACCCATACTGTTTTTATAATATTGACCGTCGGGCAGTTGCATACAACTTGGCTTGCCATCTGTGATCATAAATATTTGTTTGTTGGTATTCCTTTTTCGCCGAAGCATATCCATAGCAAGTTGAAGACCCGCAACAGTGTTGGTGTGGTAAGGTCCAACTTTTAAATAAGGCAAATCCTTTATTTGTATTGGCCAAGCATCATTTCCAAAGACAAGAATATCCAAGGTATCTTTGGGATAGCGAGTGGAGATAAATTCGGAAAGAGCCATTGCAACTTTCTTGGCAGGGGTTATCCTATCTTCACCATAAAGAATCATACTATGACTGATATCTATCATCAGGACAGTACTCATCTGGGTTTTATACATGGTTTCCTCAACCACCAGGTCGTTCTCAGAAAGGATAAAATCTCCAATTCCGTGATTTATCTGTGCGTTTTTAAGGCTTTCGGTCATTGAAATTTTGTCCAGAGAATCTCCAAAACGGAAATTTCTAAATTCCCCCGCCCGTTCATCTCCAATCCCCGTATATTTTGTTCGGTGATTTCCGGCACCACTTTTTCGCAATTTTCCAAAAATTTGTTCCAATGCCTTTTTCCGAAGTGCCCTTTCGGTTTTTTCAGTAATGACCAGTCCATTTTTTCCATCGGGGTCAATTTCTTCCCGCAAATAACCCTTCTTTTTCAGATCCTCCACAAAATCATCGAGTGTATAATCTTCAGTAGTCAAATTATATTCCTCATCCAATTGTTTCAGCCAATCCATAGCCTCTTCAAAATCTCCAGAAGTATGGGTTATCAGTTCTTGAAAAATATCGAAGAGACGCTCAAAAGGAGATTGTTCCTCAGCAATGTGTTTGGTAAATACGAATCCGCTATTAATTGTTTTTTGATCCATTTTTTAAAATTAATACAATCTCTGTTTAGAATAAAAGTACAAACGTTAAACTAATACCAAATCCAGACCGCTAGTCAAAATTTCGGGTTTATTTTTTAATAATTTTTTAACTGATTCATTAACAATACCTTGGGCAGATTTCTAAAATGAGTTATTTAATTTTATTGCTAACAAAATAATCAACCTTAAAAACAAAAATTATGGCAGAAATTAAAATTGAAAAGAAAAAACCAATCTGGCCATGGGTCTTGTTGGTAGTAATCATTCTTCTGATTGTTTATTTCTTTTGGTACCGAAATGATGCGAACCTTGATCGTACCGATGACGTAATAGTGCGCGATACCATTTCGCAGGTGAACGAACCTTATCAAGACACCAATCGAATGGAGGAAACTACACTTTATACGGGAACTTATGGTACCGTTCGAAATGAAGAAGCATTTGCCGATTATTTCAGATATGTAGATAATCTTGACACTAGAGACTCCGATAGAGGTTTTTATCGAACCGCATTCTTTAAATTAATTACCGCGGTAAAGCGACAAGCCGAAATTGACTCGGTAGATGTAACTAACAACATCTCTGCGGCAATGAACAGCGCTGAAAATCTTACTAATGATCCGGATACCAATACGAAAGCAGACAACGCCAAAAAAGCAGCGGATGAAATTTCCAAAGCGTTGAAAACAATTCAGGAAAAAGTTAATGACAATCTATCAGATAATTATAAAGAAGTACAAACAGCTGCTTCTGGAATTGATGGAACCAAAACCCTGGATACACAGACAGCCAGCATAGACGCCTTCTTTGACAAGTCCGCTAGGCTTTTACAAAATATGAACGATAATACAGATAACCGATAAAAAATTAAATTATGGAAAAAGAAGAAAAACATTTATATAAACTTGATGAGCTATCCGATTATAAAGTAGCTGATGATGATCCGGATGTACGTAGTTGGACGGTTCGGGATGCCGATAACCGGGTAATAGGAAAGGTTGACAATCTCTTGGTAAATAAAGCAGCAAGGCGCGTTGTTTATCTAGACGTAGAAGTAGACCATTCCGTTATCGATTTAAACCACGATCCCTATGCCAGACCTACACATGCGGAAATACGTGAATTCATAAATAAAGATGGAGAAAACCACGTAATCGTTCCCATAGGTATGGTGAGTATTGATACTGATAACAAAGTTGTACACGCCCAAGCGATAAATCACAGAACCTTTGCAGGAACCAAAAGGTTTAATGCCAATTATCCAGTGAACCGAGAATATGAAAGAGCGGTGTTTGATTCATATCATCGCGATAATATTCCGCCGGATACTATTTATGAAGATGATTCCTTTTATGAAAGAGAAGAATTTGACAAGGATAGATATAGGAAGAGAGAATAGTAATTGAAAGGAGAAGCCGACCTAAACTGGATTTTTTATTTCAATCTTAACCAGCAAAATTAACACTAATATTAAATGCTGTAAAGATTATAAAAAGCCCTCTTTGTGTCGGTTTCTTTGTTTTATGTAATCCCAATTCTTTCGGAATGGGCAATTGCCTCACTGCTACTTTTAAAATAACAAACTGCCACGTTCATCGATTCTATATTCCTTAGAACATTTTCAACCTTCTTTTTCCTTCCGTGGCCCGTCTGGCGAATATAAATCGCCTTAATATTTTGGGGGAATATTTTGACTACCCTTTCATATAAATAAGGATCCTTTTGTGAATCATCACCCAATAATACATAATTCAAACGCGGATAAAAGCCTATAATATCCTTTATTTTTTCAAATTTATGATCGTGGCTGCCCCGACCTGTAAATAGGAAATCTGAAATTCCAGTCTTTATCTTTTTCAACTTGAGAACACCCTTTGGAAGTTCGTGGATTCGAATAAAAGAATCTATAAATTCATACAAATTCCATTCACTGCTAGAGACATAAAAGAATGAATTTGAGGCTTCCTCACTCTCCTGCCCTGCCCGACTTAAACTTTGATAATGCGGCACCACATCCTCAAAAACCTTCCTCTTATTTATATTTTTCAGCAAGAGCACGTACAGTTTCTTAAAGAAATTATTACTGTGCGAGACCAAAAAAGTATCATCGATATCTGAAATCACACCTACTTTACTCTCATAAGGCTTTAAAAGCTCTGAACATTCCACTATGCCAAAATCATAAACTTTACAAATTACCTGAAAGGGATGCCAACCGGATTCAAGATTTTCTTCATAAGGAATGGTAAAACGGAAATAACCATCATCGAGAGTTTTAGTGGTTACCTCTAAATTTTTGAATTTCAAGGTCACTGCCACATTCTTCTGCGGTTTTATTCGAAACATATGGATAATAGAGACGGCATGCCGTATGCCGCGCCTATCCATTCTATAATGATCTGGCGACCAAGATTTGAACACATGACCAAAAACAACCAACTCCTCCTTATTAACATAGCCACGGTATAATTTGAGATCGAGTTTAACCAATTGAGAGTTCATTAACGATTTATGCTTTCCAAATTACTTAATTTTAATTTCAAATTTTACTAATGAAATCGGAAAATGTAATTCTAGTAGTGGTAAATCCTATCGCGGGAGATAATGATAAGGATAATATTATAGAATTGGTCTGTTCTGAAATAAAAAGCAGAAATTTCTCTCTGGAGGTTTACAAAACTACCGGTGAAGGTGATAAAGCCGCAATAGACCGAATAATTAACGAAGATAATCCCTACAGGGTTTTGGTTATTGGTGGAGATGGCACCGTTTCATTGGTGGCCCAATGCATACATCAAAAAGAAATATGTCTTGGGATTATTCCTGCAGGATCGGCCAATGGCATGGCTGTGAATATAGGCCTGCCAACAGAAGTTCCACAACAAATTGATGTCGCCTTATCGGATAATATTATGAAAATGGATATCATTTTTATAAATAACAAACTCTGTCTTCACATTGCCGATTTAGGAATAAATGCAGAGCTGGTTAAAAATTATGAGAATTCTGGCATTCGGGGAAAACTGGGTTATTTTTTACAATCCATTCCTACAATTTTTAATAGCGATTATCCCTTTGAATTCGAAATTGAAACCGCACAGGGAATTGAAAAGAAAACAGGTATCTTACTTGCGATAGCAAATGCGAACAAATTCGGAACAGGTGCTAACATTAATCCCGACGGAAAAATAAATGATGGGAAATTTGAAATATTGGTTTTTAAGAATCTAGATTTCATCGAAATATTAAAGACCGCACAAGAAAAGCCCGAAATGTCGCCCGATTTTGTCAGCGTTATTTCCACTGATAAAGCTACGATAAAGAACAAAGCAAAAGTTCCTTTTCAAATTGATGGGGAATTTATGGGTGAAATAGAATCTGCCGAAGTCCTTATTGAAAAAGAGAGCCTCACAATCGCGGTTCCTCAGGCCTATTTGGAATTGCATAAAAAAGAACAACACTTATGAAAATTGAGAAGGTAACTTTTAAAAATAAAAACGAAGAAAAACTTGCCGGGCGATTGGAACTTCCCATAAATCGAAAACCACACAACCTTATAGTTTTTGCCCATTGTTTTACTTGTACTAAAAATTTAACCGCTATCAAAAATATCGGCCGTGCTCTTATTGCAGAGGGTTTTGGTGTTCTTCGCTTTGATTTTACAGGGCTTGGCGAAAGCGAAGGCGATTTTGAAAATACCAACTTCTCAGGAAATGTCGCTGATCTTTTAGAAGCGTCCCAATTTCTAGAAAAACATTATCAAGCTCCTACCCTACTTATAGGCCATTCTCTGGGTGGAGCCGCTGCTATTTTTGCTGCTGCCCAGATTTCTTCCATCAAAGCTGTGGCTGTTATTAACTCCCCAAGTCAACCTTCACACTTAACAAATCTTCTGAGAAGTAGTACATCCGAGATAAATGAAAAGGGAAAAGCAAAGATTAATTTGGGAGGAATGGATTTTACTATTAAAAAGCAATTTCTGGACGACCTTAAAAACAAGCCATTGCAAGAAATTGTCGGGAGTTTTAACAAAGCGATTTTGATACTCCATTCTCCTGTGGATAAGATAGTAAATATCAATAACGCGGAAGATATTTATAAAGCAGCCAAACATCCCAAGAGCTTTGTTTCTCTCGACACGGCCGATCACATGCTTTCGAAAAGAGAAGATTCGGAATATGTAGGGAAGGTAATTGCAAGTTGGGCATCCCGCTATGTTGAGATTCCTGACGAAAAGGAACTTCGTAGCAATAGTCACGTGGCGGCCAGCTTAGACGGAGATCAAAAGTTCACGACCCAACTTAAATTAGGTAGACATTCGCTTATTGCTGATGAACCGGCAAAGTTTGGAGGGAATGAATATGGCCCCACGCCATACGATTATGTCTCGGGAGGACTTGCCGCTTGTACAGCATTAACAATCCAGATGTATGCCCGAAGAAAAGAATGGCAGCTTGAAAATGTAACCGTAAACGTGGATTATTCCAAAGATCACGTCATCGATTGTGAAAATTGTGAAGATCCCTCCGCCAAAATCGATTCCTTCTCCGTCGGAATTAAGTTGGAAGGCAATCTTTCGGAAAAACAAAAACACCGTCTTATTGAAATAGGAAGTAAATGTCCAGTTCATAAAACACTGACGAGTAATATTCAGGTGTTGGTTAAGAGAATGGATTGAAGAATTGGCACAAAAGAACCACTTTTCCGCAGAAGCTTTAGTAGGAAGAACCACTTTTCCGCAGAAGCTTTAGTAGGAAGCCCCACTTATCCGCCGAAGATAGTTTAGTGGGAAGAAACCTGGACCAATAAAAGAGAAATTTGATAATAGAACAAAGAATCAAAGAATTTAAAACCTGCAACCTGCAGCCCTTTGCCCGGAGAAGCTTAGGCGTAAGAGGAGAAACCCTTCAGCCGGAAATCAGTAACCTGCAAGCTGAAACCAAAAACCTGGAACCTCAAACCCTAAACACCCCTCGCCCTTATGCTAAGATTTTAATAAAATCTTGTGCATTGAAATTTCATATATTATCTTTAATTACTTAAATCAACGTTAACATCAAACAATTACACCAATGAAAAAACTAGTACTTTTATGCACTGCCACATTAATTTTTGCATTTGTGGGTTGCAAGGACAACAAAAAATCTGACGATCTGAACGAGACCAAGGATACGGTCGTAGAAACAACCTCCAACCATAATCTAAGCCAAGCTCCTAAAACGGTAACGGTTATGTTGGAACCAAAAAGCGATAGCAAAGCAGAGGGAGAAGCCCATTTTTCTGAAAAGAATGGAATGGTAACTCTTGAGGCAAAGTTTACTGGATTAAAGCCTGGAACCCACGCCATCCATCTCCATGAAAAAGCAGATTGTAGTGCTGCGGATGCATCCTCAGCAGGAGGACATTGGAACCCAACCCATCAAAAACATGGAAAATGGGGAGATAAGGATGGATATCATAAAGGAGATATTGGCAATCTCGAAGCAGATGAGAATGGATATGCAGCCATTACTATGACAACAGACGAATGGTGCATAGGATGCGGTGATGAAAACAAGGATATTCTTGGAAAGGCAGTAATCGTACATCAAGATGCTGACGACTTTGTATCGCAACCCACTGGTAATGCCGGAGGTAGAGTTGCCTGCGGAGGAGTAATAAAATAACTATCTCTAATTCTAAATACGAAAAAACCACTCAAAATCGAGTGGTTTTTTTATGATTTCTAATTAAAAAATGCAGAATTCCATAAATCCTATTTCAGTTCTATTCCATCTTCCTTGATGATTATCTGCTTATCCTTGTAGAGCGTACCAATGGCCTTTTTAAAACTTTTTTTGCTCATTCCCAGTTGGTTTTTTATGGTCTCGGGATCGCTTTTATCGTGAAGTGGTAGAAAACCACCAGCCGCCTCAAGTTCTTCTTTAATATAGTTGGCATTCGGTTCAATACTACGATAGCCGGGCCTTTGCAATACCAAATCAATTTTATTGTCCTCGCGTATGTTTTTCACAAAGGCTTTAATCTTATCCCCACTTCTAATATCCTCAAAAATATCTTCTATATATATCAATCCTGTATGTACGCCATTGACGATAGCGTTTGCACCCTTTTCGGTAATATGTGTAACGAGAATTTCCACTTCCTCAAATGGTTCAACTGTCAATTCTTTATTTTGTAGAAAGTGATTTGTTTTGCTGGATCCTACAAGTCGGTTTGTTTTTTCATCCAGATATAAGCGCACGATATACCAGCTTCCCTGTTTCATTGGGCGGGCCTGTTCCTTAAAGGGCACAAAAAGTTGTTTTTCCAGACCCCAGTCCATAAAGGCGCCGAATTCCGTTACCGCGCTGCAATGTAAATAGCCGAAGGTATTGAGAAGTAAGAACGGTTCCAAAGTAGTTGCAATGGGCCGTTCCTCATTATCCAGATAGACAAATACTTCCAGTTGATCACCAATTTCGTATTCTTCTGGTTTATATTTATGCGGCAATAACACCACATTTTCTTCCTCATCTCCCAAATATAATCCCGGATCGGTTTCTCGAAGGATGGTAAGCGTATTGTGTTCTCCCAATTTTATCATAGAAGCAAAGATAAAGGTATTATCGAGTAAAATAACACCCAAGGAGAATAGAAATCGCAACAAAATTTCACCGAAAACTGGTGTGAAATTATTTGATTTTGCCTTATGTCTCAAAATCCTCTACCCTATTACGTCATTCAGCATATAATTATTCTTTTAAGTTAACTGAAGTGTAAGTAATTAACATTAAGCTTTCAAATTTTTCTGTAAGACAAAACACCGCGGTACATCATTATTACCGTATTATGATGCAATTCAAACGGTTAGCGCAATTATTCCAGTTTTTTAGTACATTAGTACATATTTAAATTCCTTGTCCATTACCAAATACCTTTGGACGATAATCTAGGCATAGTAATTAACACTTAAGATACCTTCACTATTTCATCCCCAATTGCCATATCTAATAAAATTCGTTTTTAAATATAAATGAGATGAATGATTAAAAAGAGTATTAAAAGTCCGGAGATATTATTTATGGAAAGAATCATTCAAATAGTGCTTTTTCTTTCTGTGAGTATTAGCGGGTTTGCACAGGGCTTTGTTGTCAGAGAATTCACGGCGGATATCTATCTGAACCCTGAAGGCTATTTCGACGTTGTTGAAAAATACGATTTAAATTTTACCCAGGCCAAGCACGGGGTTTATAGGGATATAACCACCAAATTTGATTTTACCGATGAAGACGGAAAAGTGACCAGACGGGAAATCTTCATCTCAAACATCGAAGTTCCTGGAGAAAAATTTACCACAAACGAATTTCTCGGAAAAAGATTAGGCAAAAACCTAAGTATCAAAATTGGTGACAAGGAAAAATATGTCGTAATTGATAAGAAGTATGAAATCCGGTACCGGGTAAAGAATGCCCTTTTCTTTACGGATGATTTCGCTAGATTGTATTGGAATATAAAGCCTGCCGATTGGGAAGCGGGAAGCGGATTTTTATCAGATAAATTTTTCGATCCACGCTCCTGAAGGCGCTTCACTTTCTACCGAAAACTGCTTTGTTTATTCAGGAAATTCGGGAAACGAATATCCTTCTTCTGAATTTGATTATGCTTACTCTGGAAATATTTTCTCGGCAAAATCCAAGTCTGGCTTCCACTCATCTATGGGACAGAGCGTAACAGTATTAATGAACATACCGATTTCCTTAATTCCCAAAGTCGATTTGTCGCCACCTCTCTGGAAGAGGTATGGATGGATAGGAATTTTGGCAGCGATTTTTATAGGGTTATTTCTATATGTTAGAAAACAGATTCGAGGTGATAATATAATTGCGGTTACCAGTTATTATCCCCCCGAAGGCCTTGATCCTGCTATGGCTGGAATGTTGATAGACGATATACCCGATTTTCGCGATGTTACCGCTTTAATTCCATATTGGGCCGCCAACGGTATAATCAGGTTGGAAGAAAGATCTCCATCCGAAAAACCATTGCGGAAAGATTTAAAGTTGGTAAAACTTAAGGAACTATCCACTTCGGTTGCTGATTACGAACGCATATTTTTTGAAACCATATTTAAAGGAAAGGACGAAGTTTGGGCCAGTAATCTTAGAGGTGTGGCTATGACCTCGCAGAGATTATTATCCCGAAACTCTGAAAGATATTATGTTCGCAAAAAATCAAAATTGATTAAGTGGAAAATAATCATTCTTGTTCTTTCTTGGCTTTGGGCATTTTTCAGTATAACCCTTCTCCCAATTGTCTTCACTTTCTATTTTGAATTTAAAACCTTTTTAATGATTCCTCTCCTAATGTTGAACTTCATTTTTTTCTTTCTTATCTTTCCAATCGGCTTTGCCTTTTTACTGAATAGAATGCGGGGTAAAAATGAGCTCGGAAAATCTTTAATGCCCGAACTTTTAGGGTTTTATCAATTTATTAAAATTGCAGAGGTTGACCGTATAAAAATGTTATTAAAAGAGGATCCCTATTATTTTGAAAAAACAATGCCCTATGCGGTAGCGTTCAATTTCTTAAAAGAATGGTCGGCAAAATTTGATAATCTCATTCAGCACGCACCCGATTGGTATAAAAGCAGTTCCGGATCCAGATTTTCGACCAGCAGTTTCGCAACTGCATATGGCAACAGGATTTCAATATCCACTATGGCTCCCCGTCGTAATAGCTCTTCCAGATCAAGTTCATCGGGACGAAGCAGCAGCAGCGGATTCTCACGCAGCGGAGGCGGTTTTTCAGGTGGCGGCGCGGGACGTGGAGGAGGAAGAAGTTGGTAGAGGGTTATTATTTATTATTATTGTTTACTGTTTATTTTTTATTGATTATTGATTATTGATTATTGATTATTGATTATTGAACATTGAATATTTATTTTCATCTTTCAATACTACTAAAGTTACTCGATAAAGTTGGATCTTAATTTTACGACCAGAAAAAAGTTGTACCCTAAATTAATCGGGATTTTCAATCAAAAAAAATCGTGACATAACTCATTCTGCGGACTGGGATCTCTGTTTATGGGGTTGGCACCTTTTCAATTAAGATTTCATTCTCGTCCTTATCATAATAAATACAAGTCATTTTTTCAAGGTCCACAATCCACTTCTCAATCCCTGTCTCAGAGCAATGTTTACAGAAAGTGAAATAGTCTGTTTCTCCCTTTTGATGTATTTTCAAGTATTTTTCAAATTTTTCTTTGTCAGTAATATCCGATATTTTCAATTCTTCATACTGTGGACTTGATTCGATCCGAAAATTATCCTTTCCAAAATATAGCGTGTGACTATCTGCAACCCAAGTTTCAAATGCCATTACACCCAATTCTTTGATCTCCTGGATATATTGAGGAAAATCAGCACCCGATTTAACTTTACTGTGTACCAAATCAATTTGTTCTATTGTAAACATTGAATGTCTTATTTAATTTTTTGTTTTTATTATATCGTTAGTTAAAGGATTCGGTATAACTATATTTATGGGTTGGTCCCGGTTGAAACATCTTACAAAATCCGAATTATGAAAATAAAGCCAATTAGACCAAGATGCAGGCTGTATCAACAAAGTTGTCAAAATGAGGGATTGTTGCGCAGTCTGAGGTTTGGAATTAAAGAAGTAGGGCTGTAAATATGCAATTGCTTTTCGGTTAAACACAAGCCAAATTTTTAAATTTTTACTAATAATTTTTCTTAATGAGCCAAATTTAAAAATTTGGCGACCTCGCAAATACACCTGGAACATTGGGTTTGGCACTTACCGTCCTATTTTTTTTATACAGTGCTACAAACAGTTTTTCTACAATTTGTAATTAATACCTAAATTTATAACTGATGATTTTATAGTCTTATTTCTTTCAATTAGACCAGCATAATATCTGGCGTTTATTCCAATTAGTCTTGTAAAATTGTAACCAATTCCTAAAGATGCACCCAAATCAAATTTATCACAATTCGGACAATCTTCACTAGCTCCGAAAGGGCTTTCGAATTCCGGAAATGGGTTATCCGTAACTTTTTCTTTCGTGCTCACGATATATCCAAGTTGTGGTCCAATCTCAATATAAAAATTTTTCGTTGGATATATTTGTAACATAATTGGAATCGAAATAGTTGATTCCGTAATTCTTGTTTTTAATTCTCCGAAGACGGGTTCTTGGTGGGGAGAAAACCTTATTTCAATTTCTTGTGATGTGTTAGTGCCCTGTATAGCAAAAATTAATTCTGGTTGTAATTTTATAATGTCAGAAAAGCCAAAATTGACAAAACCACCTAAATAAAAGCCGAACTTGCCATTAAAATCCACGATGTCAATTCCCTTAATCTCAATATTTGGAGTATATTTTGAGTAATTTATTCCAGCTTTTAAACCATATTCTGTGGAAGTATTTTGGCCGAAGATATTGGTTGCCAATAATGTTAATCCAATAATAAAAGTAATTTTTTTCACTGTTAGTTTTTGTTTTTAATTGTTTGTAACGTCTCGGCTATGAGCAGTGCGGGGCAAAAATGCAATCATTTTCGGGCTCGCAATAAGCCAAAACTTTTGTTCTTTAATTTTTTATAATTCAAATCCCCAAAAAGTTTTGGCGACTTCGTAAATATACAACTGCTTTCGCGTTTTGCACTTATCCCGCATTGCTTATAGCTAATGTTGAACTAAACCTAAAGGTAGCTTCACGGGACAATAATATCAGGATTCACCACCTTTAGGATAGGATTTAATCTAATACTCAATATTATAAAAAAAAATGACACCCTTATCCAAAGGGCCTGTATTTCAGTTCCGGAATTTGCCACACTCTACCAAAAACTAAAGCGTTCCGTCGAGCTCGCCGGGAAAAGCCAGAGCACCCTTACCAACTATGCCCGTTGCATGGCGCACATCGCACTCCACTTCAACTGTAGCCCACTTGACCTCGATGAGGAACAGGTGCTGGACTATCTGCACGTTTTAAAGTCCCAGCACAAATCACCCTCGGACATTCTTTTCAAGCACACCGTTTATGGCTCCGCTATGCCTACCGCATCTTCGGGATGAAAGAGATGCACGTGGTGCTCCCGAGCATTGAACGTGTCAAGAAACTCCACGTTGTGTTGAACCAAAGGGAGATAAAACAACTGCTGAAGACCCCTAAACTGCTCAAGCACCGATTGGTACTTGCGATGCTCTATGGTTGTGGACTTCGCAATTTTGGACTCCGCAACCTACAGTGCAGGGACCTGGACTTTGACCGGAAGATGGTGCACGTGCGCCAGGGCAAAGGCCGCAAGGACCGGTATGTTCCCCTGTCCGAGATGCAGATCCGTGGTCTAAGGAAGTACTTCTTGGCGGAAAACCCCACTACCTGGTGCTTTACCGGCAATCCAAGATATTCCAAAAGCATTGACTCCTCAGGCTAACGTTTAGCAAAATCTGAAGTCAAAAGAAAGGGAAATAATCGATTTTCAATCTACTGATTATCAAAAAGTTAAAAAACGTTAGTCAGAATGATAAAACAGGCAGTCCTGCACAGCTTTCCTCACAGGAAATACAATGGATCGTACGTGAGGCCCGCAAGCAAAGCGGGATCCCAAAGGAGATCACCGCCCATATCCTGCGCCACACTTATGCCACCTATCTCTTGGAAATGGGCCTGGACATTATGAGCGTAAAGGATCTCTTGGGGCATGCGGATATCCAGACTACGCTTATCTACCTTCATAGCCTGTCCCGATCTCTATCGGAATGGCACAATCGGGAAGACAAAAGCCGTTCAGTCCGCTGGACAGGCTCTATGGCCAATAGGGATGTCCTGTCCCGATCATGAAGTAGCGCACGTATTGGAGCGCAACAGGGGAGCACCTTGCCGATCTTTATGCCAACAGTTGGCAGGCACGCACCCTGCACGCCCTTCGCAAGTGCCGCACCGCGACCCTTGGTGGCCACATAGACCGCTGCGACAATCCTGCCTGCCATAAGCTCCACCTTAGCTACAACAGTTGCAGAAACCGCCATTGTCCCAAGTGCCAGGGACACAAAAAGGAGGAATGGATCCGGGCAAGGGAGGCAGATCTATTGAACGTTTCCTTTCTTGCACCGCAAGTGTCCGGTCTGTAAGAAAGGAAAGCTTGTTACCATTGCGACCTTCACTGCCCGTGGGCCACCACAACACTGGCAAGAGCAAATCAAAAAACAGTTAAACAGACCTATATAAAAAACGTGAATCCCGACGTAACGGGACCCCTATGGCTAAAACTGAAGAAAAACATTGAAAATACCGAAAAACCAAGAATAGTGCGCATTAAATACACCAAGTTCTTTAAATTCCAAAGAAGTAAGAGAGACTATTACTCCAAAAACAGGAGAACGCAACCCCTAATACCCCAACCCAAACTAGACCATTCCCCATAGTGCTGACCGACAAACACCGGTTCAGTCAACACTGCATTCATGTTGAGTCGTTCCGACACGAATGCTTAGTTATTGTGCAACGGTTTTCTTTCTGTTTGAAAATAATGAAACAATCTCAATTGAATTTTTATTAATTCGATAATAAAGATTGTTATGCTTTTCAACGACAGCTTTTCGGATGTTCTTTTCTCAAATGACTCAGGGAAAATTTCAGGTATTTTTGAGATCAACTCTACTGTGTGGTCTAATTTTGCAGCAAACTTTCTTATTTCCTTTTCAGTCCAGTTGTTTTCGAGGTATTCAATAGTTTCCTTTAGTTCAGAAATTGCGTGGTCAGTCCATAGTATCTTATAACCACTTTTCATAAATTTCTTTCACCTTTGAGTGGGATGTCAATTTTCCGTTATCAGCATCTTGAATCCCTTTTTCAATAGATTCTTTTTCTTTTGCTGAAATTTCGTTCCACCAATCGGTTTTTTCTTTTTCTCTTAATTTCATTAATTTGTCAATCAAAGTCTTATCGTTCAATGTTGACAACCATTGAATTAATTCGATTTTTTTATTTTCTAAACTTACCTCCATAGTATCAAAGTTACAATTTTAATTCTACCATCTAATTTTTTGAGTGTATTTTTTAACTTCTGACTAACGGCCAAGTAATCGAGTAGGCAAAGGGAGTTTCACCCTAAGCCTCTCACGGAACCGTACGTGATAGTCTCCCATCATACGGCTCTTGTTGTACAAATCTAAGCGATTACATTGATTTCGGGAAATAGCCAATGGTAGAACAAGGTAGGAAATTGATCCCTAATTGTTGCCAACCATTTATAGCCTTTCCCCATGCTGGTTTTGTATCGCATGTACCTTCTCCTTGCCCACCAAACCAATCGCGCACTGAGCAACCAAAAGACTTTTGTGAGTTCGTACATCTTAAATTTACCATAGTAGTGTACCCATCCCCTTATCATTGGATTGAGGTAGTGGGCAACCCCTACAATATTCTTAAAATTTAACTTGTTCACATTGAGTTCTTCCAATTTGTCGGCGATCCGTTTTCTCGAACTAATGCTGATGGCACAGTCATAGCCTAAGAACATTTTCTTCGTTTTCTTGGAAAATGCACTTCGCGGCTGAAAGGAATAGCCCAAAAAGTCAAACTTGACAATGGGGTGTTTTCCCTTTCGGCGATAGTCCCTGCAATAGACGATTTTCGTCTTTTGTGGATGCAGTTCCAACCCTATGGATGCCATCCTTTGGTGTAACGCATTTAGTACCTGTTCTGCGTGAGCTTTGCTTTTACAATGTATGATCACATCGTCGGCATAACGTGAAAACGGTACATCCTTATCCGTGTTTTTCAACCATTTATCAAAAGCATAATGCAGAAATAGGTTTGCCAACAATGGGCTTATTACGCCCCCTTGTGGTGTTTCCCTTTCCTTGCTTTTGGACGAGCTGTCCGGATGTTGTAAAAACGGGCGCTTCCAACCACCGATTGACGTAAAGAATGACCCAATTTTCGGGTACGTGCTTCTTTACGGCAAGCATCAGTTTCTGGTGGTCGATATTGTCGAAGAACCCTTTGATGTCAAGGTCGATTATCCAGTCTTGTTTCCAACAGTTTTCACGAACCTTTTGCAATGCTTGATGTGCATTTTTATAAGGTCGATACCCGTAAGAATTGGAACTGAATACTTCCTCTAATCGCGGTTCGATGAACATTTTGACCACCGTTTGTCCCACCCTGTCGCTTATGGTGGGTACGCCCAATTTTCGGATACTTCCGTCCTTCTTGGGTATTTCCACTTCTTTGATGGGTGGCGGGAAATAACTCCCCGATGCCATTCGGTTCCAGAGTTTGTAGAGATGTTTGCTGCGGTCTGCATCAAATTCCTGCATACTTATCGCATCCACGCCCGCACTCCCCTGGTTGGAACGCACTTTCTGATAAGCCTCCCAAACCATTTGGCGACTTATCGGTATCGATTTTGTCTCATTCCATAAATTCATCCTCATTTGTATGAGTTAGTCAATAAAATGTAACGGTACAACCCAAGCCCTTCGCTCCATTTCCATTACGGAAACTTCAACACTACTACGGCTCGGTCTGCCTCTGCATACACTATCGGTATTTTGCCGCTAAGTTGTTCTTATTGTACATTTCCCTTGGCATTTGTATGCAGTTTCCCAAGTTCCGTGAATAAGCCTGAATAAAGTTCTTGCCATCTGAATGACGCCAGCCTTACAGAAAATAAATAGGCTCTCTCTGTAATGATTGTTATTGCTAACAAGTTACAATTACAATCTGGGAGCCCTATCCCTGTATCGGGGTCTTCCCCTCCTCCTCTGTAATAAAAAGTGGATTCCTCCAGCTCTGCAAGAAGTTGTTCGTTTGAGGGAATAAGTTTATTTGAATCAGATGGATGGTAATCATTCAACTCAAAAAACATCTTTTTAAATTCTTCTTCAGGAATAAATTTAGCTAATGATAGACTTATCTCTTTAATTTAATTATTTTCAATGTCATAGTTTTTGGCAAACTCGACTTTTAACCTTAGAATCAATTCTTTTTGGTCTTGGGGTAAGGCTTGAGTCAAAATTTGTTCTAATTTCTCATCCCATAAGTGATATTTTTCTATGCTAGATAACATACTGAAATCTTTTTTTATCTCCAAATAGGATTTATTTTCAAGAAATGGCTTTCTCAATTCACGGCTTATATCTTCGACTGAAGAATTATCATTTGAACAGTTTACAAATGATAGTGCGGTAATTATAAAAACAGAAAATTTTATTATATATTTCGTGATGATAAAATTAGGTTTATAAAAATGTTACTCTTTCGATTTTCACTTCTTCGGCTACTCTGTTTGTTTTAAGTTGATTTTTCGCTTACACATACACCAACTTTTGAGTGGAGGGTTAGTCCTGAAATTGTTTCTTTTAACCTTTTAATTCTTTAAATAGGGTACAACGGTCTCGGCTATGAGTAGTTGCGTGGGTTAGTACTAACTTTTGCAAGTACACACCATAAAAATTCCGATTATTAGATATGTATAAGTTGTTCCAGCAATAAAACTGTCAAATTTAAAGCTCGCTGAACTCCATAACCGAGTCAGAAGAATTAAAATCAGTCCGATTATTCCTTGAATTATTAAGGAATTATTAATTGTATTTATCAGTCTGATAAAGTTGAAGGATTTCCAAAGTCCGTTTTTTCGAGCATTCCAAATTATTGGAAATCCGAAAAATATTACGACTAATATTGTTACAATTTCTATATTAGGAACAATCATTTTTTAATCAACTGCAATTATTAAATTCGGTTTTTCGCCTTGCTCTATTTTTCTATAATTGACAAAAGCTCCACACTCTAAAATAGCATTTAGTAATTCAGGTTTATTTTCTTTTAGAAACTTACCATTCTCAATTTGCAATAATGTTAGCTTTTCGGTTAATTTATCAACACAGTCAATCCAAGCATCCATATTTTCTCCGTAATAATCTGGAAAATTTAGTTCGGATTTAAATTCAGAGTGAAATGAATTCCAATCAGTTAGTTTCTTACCATCGATTTTGAATGTTGTCATTTCATTTTTTTCAAATTCTGACTAACGTATTATATTTAATTGTTTATTAGGTATTTACAAAACCTATATCTTCATTGGTCAAACCAAATTTATCGATTTGTTTCTTTATACGCTTCACCAATCCCAGCTTTCTTTTTTGGTCTAGGAATAGGTACCCTTCTGGATTTATATAGGGTACCTTGACCACCATGTTCCAAATAATCACTGCAAGCTTTCGTGCTGTGGCACTAATGGCCGATACGCGTCCTTTTCTAAAGTTGACACGATGGAAGAAGTCACGCAATGGGGTTGATTCTTTTAAGTTCCCTATGGCATTTGCGTCATTGCGTAGCGCAATTTTTAAACGGTTGCTACCCTTGGGCACTTTGCTGGATAGCACCTTGCCACCGCTTACTTTATTGTTTGGCGCCAATCGCAACCAGCTCGCAAAGTGTTTTGCGGTTGGAAACTTCCGGATCCCTTCGATTCCCACCTCACTCATTAGTGCCAGAACTGTGGAGTAGCTCATTCCCTCTATGGCCAATAGGTCTGTTCCCTCGAACATCTGATACGACTTTAAGTTTAGGTCTATTTCCCTGGGCGTGTTTTTGTTGATCCTCTTATGGGGTTTTGGATCAATGTGGTGCTCCCGCTTATTGTCGTCCGAACCGATGATCTCCTCGAGCATTTTTGCTATCTCCTTGTCGCACTGTCCTATTTTTAATTGCAGGTGGTCATAGGTCTCCAATTCCTGCCCAAGAGCGAATAGGTAATCCTTTCTTCCATTTGATTGCAAAGCACTGGCTATCTCCTCTTCACTTCTACGACAGTTGCCGTGCCTTAGTGACGCAAGCTTTTGCGGATCCTTTTCCCCCTGGCAAATTGCGCGAATGATCAAAAGTCCCGTAAGGCCACAGATATCCTTCACTACCACATCCAAGCGGAAATTGAGCAGTCTGAGATATTTCTGCATTTTTTTGGAGGTAGAGGCTGCCGCATGGAGCAGATTGGACCTGTGCCTGCAATAGGTGCGCAACTGCTCGGTCTGTCCATCGGGCAGGAAACTGCCGCTGAGCAGTCCCAGAGTGTGCAGCTTTTGTATCCATTGGCAGTCCATTACATCACTTTTTTTTCCTTTGATGTTCTTGGTAAACTTGCCATTGCACAGGATTACGTGAAAACCCCGAGCGACAAGAACTGCATAGAGATTTTGCCAATAAGTACCAGTACTTTCCATGGCAACAGTCATGATTTTCCTTTCATCCAACCAATCGGCCAGGGCAAAAAGATCTTGATTAAAAACGCCAAACTCGCGAACATCCGGTTCGGATTGGCCAACGGCCACCCAATGTGAGCGGCTCCCAATGTCTATTCCCGCAGCATGGGGATTGACAATTTCCATTGAAACAGTTTCTTCCATAGTTATAGAGTTTAAAATAGCTCTGAGGAGATGTGCTTTTGGCTTGTAAATATTCTGATCGGGGTTGCCCAAAGATCGGCACCGCCACTGGAGTCATCGCAAACATCTCAACCAGGATTGCGCTCGTGCTTCCCGAGGGAGCAACAGTTGAAAAATCGGCCTTGCAAAGAGCATCACTAATTTATGAAAAAAGTAAATGCGCAACGTTAGCTTTGGGAGTCAATGGTGGGGTATAGGTGGGATAGCCCACAACGTCCAGTATAAGCGCAGTAGCGGGATTCACGCACTGATTTTCGGTTTATACCAGACCTTAAATTTATAAAATCACTTTTGGTTTTTGCTCTTATCCGCTATTGCGTTTATGCCTTGTTGTGCAACGTTATTTTATTTGTTCATCATTCTTAAATATCTCTATCCTGAATTTATTTCTCTCTTCACTTATCAAGTAATCCATTATTAAGTTCATATCTTCCATTAATTTCAGATAAGACATTACGACTTTTAAATACTCACTTTCTTTTGTAAGTCCCTGCCATTTATCAATAAAGACGGTGATTCGTTTTTCTTTTTGTTTAATAATTTCAAAGTAAACTCCTATGTGAAGATGTTCAGCCTTTTCGATATATAGCTCCTTGGTGTTATTGCTCTCTTGAATTTTATCAATTTTTATAAAATCCGACTGCAAAATATTTATAAATTTTTTTACTGAAAATAAATATTTGTTTAAATCTTTTGAAGCGACAAAGTCAAACACTTTTTTATAGTGCATATTCGAATTTGAGTCTTTGCTTTTTAAGTGAATAATTTCATTTCGAATTGTTTCAATCTCAAGTATTCGTCCAATTATTTCGAAATTTTTTTTAATGTCAAAAGTGATGTTTGGTAATTCTGGAATCACTTCTTCAATTTTTTCTTTAAAGCTAACCCAACGCTCAATGTTTTCCTTATTGAGTTTTGTTATTTGTTCTTGAAATTTATTCGAGTTTGATGTTTCAGTTTTGGAGTATATAAAATTATCAGGAATAATATAATTTATAAAAGCCTCAACAGATAGATGCAAAAATATGATTGAACTAATTCTATATTGAACGAATCTATTAAATATTGGTGTGTCAATAAACTTTATTCCGTCAAACTTTTCGGATGCTATATAATGGAATGTATCCGCATATTTATCAGTCCATTGAATTTGTTCGTAAGCCATATCGAAATAGGCCTGAATTAAGTTCGGTGCTATGCCTGCGAATATTTTCTTTTTATGGAAAAAAGTGGTTGCTTGAAAAACAGCGCCCTCCGAGTTTGAGACGAAAAGATTTGATTTATGTTGTTTTAACTCTCTTTCCCAAATTTTCAAGGGTTTTTCTTTTAAGGCTTGTTTTACAATTTTCCTTCTTTCATCACTTTGATTATTTATTGCATCAGGACTTGCTTGGAAGATTTTCATTCCTTCAATTCGTGTTTTTTTTAAGTCCATTCTATAAATTTGTGAAGTTTGAGTTTTAATTCTGACTAACGTCAAATTAAGTTGCTGATATTCAGGTTGTTTTTAAACCCTAGGTCCTCTGGTTTCAATTCAAATTTATCCATTTGTTTTTTAATGCGGTTCACTAGTCCGAGTTTTCTTTTTTGGTCCAGGAACAAGTATTGTTTCGGAGGCTGATATTGGATTTTTTTTGTGATCATGTTCCATATAATTACTGCGAGTTTTCGAGCCGTTGCACTCACTGCCGAATGCCTTCCCTTGCGGTAGGCGACCCTTCGGAAAAAGTCGGATAGATGGGTGCCCTTTAGGTTGCCTATGGCATTGGCCGCTTGGCGCAGGGCGATCTTTAGCCGGTTACTTCCCTTAGGCACTCTGTTGCTTAGTATTTTCTTTCCTGATATCTTATTATTGGGCGCTAGCCTGAGCCAGGAAGTAAATTGTTTAGATGAGCCGAACTTATTGAAGCCCTCGGGACCTATCTCGCTCATAATGGTCAATATCGTGGAGTGGCTCAATCCTTCGATGGCAAAGAGATCAACCCCGTCAAAATAGCGGAAAGCTATTTGGTTCAGATCTTTGATCTGTGGTGCATTTTTGTTCATCCTCTTATGCGGCTTTTCAGTTGTTTTCATTTTCCCGCGCTCAGGATGCTGTTTCAGTTCTTGCTTTATAAAATGTTCGATCTTTTTGTCGCAGTCCGCAATCTTTTTTTGAAAGAACTTATAGGCCTCGAACTCTTGTTGTAGTCCAAAGAGATAGTCAGACCGGTTGTTGCCGTGGAGTGCACTGGCAATTTCTTCTTTTGGTTTTCTGCAGTTGTAGTGGCGGTGCTCGGCTAGACTAAGGGGATCAAGGTTGCCCTTGCAGATATCCTCAATGATCTTCATGCCTGTAAGGCCACATACGTCCTTGACCACTACGTCCAATCTAAAGTTCAATAGTTTTAGGTACTTCTGCATCTTGTGCGTAGCCGAAGCGGCCAGATCTATCCAGTTTCCCCTTTGGCGACAGAATGTCCTCAACTGTTCGGTTGTAAGATCTGGTAGGAAGCTGCCGCTGAGCAACCCTAGGGTGTGGAGTTTCTGTATCCATCGGCAATCCTTAACGTCTGTTTTTTTACCCTTGGCATTCTTGGTGAACTTTCCATTGGCCAGCACCACCTCAAAACCGAAGGAGATAAGCTCTACGTACAGGTTTTGCCAATAGTCTCCAGTGGACTCCATTGCCACTGTGGTCACGTCAGATTCCATGAGCCACTGGCAGAGTGCTGTGAGATCTTCGGCATAGACCCCGAATTCCCTTACATTGTCTAGTTCTTGGCCAATGGCCACATAGTGGGAGCGGCTGCCCACGTCGATTCCGGCGGCATTGAAATTTACAACGTCCATGCCGAGTTTCATTTTTCTTTCCATGATAAAAAAGTTTATGGATTAATAAAAAATGACCCTAAGGAAATGTAACTTTGATATAGAAAATTATTCTGAACGGGGTTCCTCTTTGATGGACCACCACTGAAATTATCAACAAGCCCTTGAATTAGTACTTCGGGGGCTTTTACATTTCAACCAGAATGTGTCCCGGGCTATGACGCGCCAGTTTAAAAAACGGCCTTGCATAGGATCAACGTAAAGTTCGGGAGTTCTTACCGTTAGCTCAAGAAATTAATAGAAATTTTTATGTGGGGAATGTTTGCCAACGTTTGGGCTATGAGCAGTGCGGGGAAAAAACGCAATAATTTTCGAACTAGCCATCAGCCAAAACTTTATTTTGTACTTAAATTTTTATTTCGATAACCACATAAAGTTTTGGTGACTTTGTATATCTAAAACTGCTTTGGGGTTTAGCACAAATCCCGCATTGATTATAGCCTCGTGTTGTGCAATGTTTTCCCTGCGTTCTGATTCGGTTCTGTTTGCGTTTTTTCTTTCTTTATCTTTCACAGAACTTTGTAGAAAGGAAATGGAGTCCGTTGGTTTCGCCATTCTGATGCTCTACAAGGAATTACTTAAGCCATTATTAACGCAAGTTTTTTATTCAGATTCATTTTCCGAAATATATGCTTTAAGTTGAAAAATAAAATCATTAATCTTTCTATTCTCAAGCGACCATTTTCTTTTATAACGTTTGTTTTTTCTATCGTAATCTTGCTGAAGTTGTCCACCCAAATCTGCTAAAAATATATCCAAATCCATATATAAAGAATGAAGAATAGTATTTAATTCAGTTTTTTCTGCTTTCAGTTGTATAACAAATTTCATAAGTTGCTCTCCAACTCTATTTAAAGAATAAATCCTCGGAAATGTTGAAATACTTTCATCCAATAATTCTTTTTGCATTTGTCTTGATTGCTCATCAAATTCTTTTATAGTCATTTTTAAATGTGTTTTGAAATTTTCGAGATTTAAATTGTAGTAACTTTGATAGGACATAATGCCTAAAGTTTTTTATTCTTTAATTGAAAAATCCAATATTCTTATTTCAAGTTTCTCCCCCGTTTTTCTTTTTGAAACTCTTTGCCAATTTAATTGTCCAGTAACAGATGAAACATATTTCGCTAAAAAAGGTTTGATATAATCTCCATATTTCATTGAGCCTAAGCTAAAACTACTATCTGACCATTCAAAAGCATCAATCATTTGACCTTGTGCATTACGCAAAATGAATAATAGCTTTACTTTGGTAATTGTATATGGAATATTATTTTTAATTGAAAACCCATCTAACATTTTTGCATTATGGCCGTCACTCCACTCAATATTTATTATTTCGATCCCTTCTTTTATCCCTTTTACTGAATTACTTTGATTGTTTTTTTTACCAACAGACTTAATGTTCAATTGCGTTATTTGAGTTTTTGGTAATTGGATTAATTTTGAGACATATTTTGTTGGAATAGCAAAATTCAGATTTTGACCAGAATCTAAGGTTCCAACTGAAACCCCAATTAGTTGGCCGTCATTGTTTATTACTGGACCACCACTACTTCCTGGGGAAATAGGTGCAGTTATTTGAATAAGTTCTGTTTTGTCGATAGTTCTAATTCCACTTATAATTCCTTCCGATATTGTTCCAGACAAACCTTTTGGATTTCCAATTGCATAAATTTTTTCTCCAATCTCAGGACTATTTTCATTAATTTCAATTGCTGTTTCAATTAATGTAGGAACAGACAATAACACCAAATCGTTTATCTTATCGACAGCCAAATATCCCTCAATTTTAAACTTTCTGGACTCCCCACTTATAGTTACATAACCATAATTGGCGTCTTCAATAACGTGTAAATTAGTAATTACTTTTCCCTCATCTATGATAAATCCAGAACCTAAGGATAATGGTTGTTTGGAATTATCCTCCATAACCAATGAAACTGTAGAAGCCATACATTTCTTTGCTATTTCCTTGGCATTTTGAGAAAAAATTAAACTTGGAATTAATAATAATAAAAATAAAAAGTGTTTATTCATAGTAAAATTGTTTCTTCAAATATTGCACAACGTGAGTCTGTGCATCAACTCAATTCGGATTAAAACTAATGAATCAATTGCTATTTAGAGAGCCGTTAGGACTGTATTTCTTGTAGGTTTAAAATTTGGATAGGTATTGCGTGGTAAAAGAAAACTGTTCATGTGGGCCAAAATCGCTTCAAATAGGGCCGAAAATCCGGGCACAAGCCTTTTCAGCCTGTTTTTCAATACCTCTGGTCCCAGAATGGATACAAGCCGGGTGAGGTTATAACAGATCATCATCAGGTCAACCTCGGAGAGTACATTTTGTTTCCCCCTCATCAATGTATGGGTAAAACCCCATTGCCTTTTCAGTGTCCCAAACTGGTGCTCGGTGACCTGTTGCCTGAGCCTATAATATTCTGGTCTTGCTTCCACTCTTTTTTGATTCTCGTCCAGAGCCTCCTGGTAAATGGAGCGCTCTATAAAGCGCCCGTTCTTGTTTGTGGTGCACAGCGCTCTGACGGGACATGCCCCGCAGGCCTCCCTGTTCTTGTAGTGCTTGACCTTGTGGCCCGCCTTATCGTAGATACTTCCATTGGTGGCCAGTACCTGATCCGCCGGACAGGTGTAGGTATCCTTTATTTTATCGTACCTGAAATCCACCATGGGATAGCGTCCGTTTGTGGTGCGAAGAATGGTCCTTGGGTGAGGAATAGGGCGTGATCCCGTTCCTGGTGCAGATATCCAGATGCTTGGCGGTGGTGTATCCCTTATCGGTAAGGATGTCCAGGCTTTCCACGCCCAGGAGTTCCTTGGCGTCCAGTGCCATTGGGGAGAGCGCATGGGTATCGTTCACGCTCCCGGTATCGTTGTTCACAAATAGCTTGTGCTTTGCATCGCAGCCTGCCTGTACGTTATAGCCCACGTTGATGATGTTGCGGTGCAGGATTACGGACCTTGCGTCGGGATCGGTAAGGCTGATCTGGCTCTCGCCGCTTTCCTGCAGTTTTTTTTCTATGTTGCGGTACCTCTCTTTTTTTGATTCTTGGTACGCAATCTTCGACCCGATTTGCTGTTCACCGACAACTCCATCCCCTTGATCGAGCCTGTCCTGGTACTCCCTGATCTTGTCGTCGATGTAGGCAATATGGCGGTCCAGCTTCTTTTGGTTGAAGTTGTTCTTCTGGGCATTCTGCGCCCTGATCTTGAAGGAGTCTATGGCGATGGTCGCACCCTCTATGAGCTCCCATTCCTTGAGCAGCCCCACAAAATGCCTAAAGGCCAGTTTGAAGGCCGCGGCATTGTCCTTTCTGAAGTAAGCGATTTTCCTTGCCGAGGGACGCAGTCCCTTCAAGAGCCAGATCACCTCAAGGTTGACCTTGCAGGCGTGTTCCATTTGGCGTGAGGAGCGAAGTCTGTTCTTGTACCCATAGAGATAGAGCTTGAGCATATCCGACGAATGGTAGGGAGGCCTTCCCTCGGCGTTGAGCACGTCCCTAAAGCCCAGTTCCTCCATAGGAAGGATATCCACGAACATATCAACGGTACGCGCCCAGGACTCCAGCCCTACGCAAGACTCAAAGTCCACCATTACCAATTGGTCCCGATTAAATCCTGTTATAAATTCCATAACATCAAGATAGCCAATATCTTAATGCGATCTGGGCAATGCACTAAAAGGTAATCAACAAAGTTATCAAGAAAGGGAGGTTATTGCGCAGTCTGACGTTTAGTATAAAAGAAGTAGGGCTGTAAATAAACAATTACGTTTCGGATTATACACAAGCCAAATCTTTTGCATTTTGTTTTATATTTTTGTTCTAAAGCCAAATCAAAAGATTTGGCGACCTTGCAAACAAGCCTGAAACATTGGGTCTAGCACTTACTTGCCCTATTTTTTTTATACATCTTAAGTTTGATTTTTAATAAATCAGTTAACTTTCAGTATAAATCAGAAAGAACAAAAGAGCGGAGTAAGGTTACTTTATACAGTGAAGCTTTAGACTTCGACAACATTGATAATCCCCGCTCTTTTACTACTTAAATCACGTTCTCCCGATACCTATCGGGACTGTGAGGCCTAGACCTCGTTTTCAAGTTGTTGTGACCCAAGTAGCTGGTTCTTTCATAAACTATTTTCTATGAATAAATATAAGGAAACTTTTGGAGTTGACATCAGCAAGCCTGCCTGCAGCAGGCAGGGATGTCTTTGATTTGCACGGCAGTACCAGTGGCCACGATCAGTTTAAGAATAACGAAAAAGGATTTGCCGCTTTTTTAAAGATCCTTCCCGAAGATTCGATTGTGGTGATGGAGGCCACGGGCTACTATCATTACAGGCTCGCACAGTTTCTTTACAAAAACAACGTCCTTGTATCGGTCGTTAATCCGTTGTCGGTAAAGCGTTTCATACAAATGAAGCTGGCCAAAGTAAAGACGGACAAGAGCGACGCAAAGGCAATCTGCGAGTATGCACTGGCCAACGAAGTTCCGCTCTACAGTGCCTTGACCGATGTCCAGGCAGAGTGTTTGCAACTCTTCCGGTTAATGGACAGTTACCTTAAAAAACGCACGGCAACCAAGAACAAGCTGCACGGCGAAGAAACCCTGGGCATTCCCTCCAAGTTTGTGTACCGCTCCCTAAAACGGGACAGGAAACACTTGGACAAAGAGATTGCCGGTATCCAGGAACGTCTGCTCTCACTGGTCAAGATGGAACAACAACAACAGCTCACTCTTTTGACCACCGTTCCAGGGATAGGCACAAAGACAGCATTGTTTTTAATTGTAATAACCGATGGTTTTTCCAAGTTTGAGACTGCTGCGCAGCTCTGCAGTTATGTTGGCATTACACCTACGATCCGGGAGTCCGGAAGCAGTGTGCGTGGCCGTAGCAGGATCAGTAAGGACATGCATCCGACGAGCGAATTTTGAGCGAGAGGAATGCATATAAGAAACTTCGTAACTTACTTTTTCTTTGCGCTTTCAATGCCTGTAAGCACTACAAGGCCTGCCGGGAGCTCTATGAACGGATTGTAAACGCTTGTCTCCGACGAGTGAGGCACGAGCGAGAGGAAGACAAGAGCAAGAAGCTGGCACTTATTGCGGTTGCGAACAAATTGCTGAAACAGTGTTTCGCCATAGCAAATTCGGGTTTGCCGTATGATGATGCGCACGTTTCAGTGCTAAGAATTAAATAACCAATATTAAAATGTTGGGGTTGTTTATAGCTTGTTAAACGGGAAACAAATCGACGAAGGAAGATTTGTTCCATTTCAACAATGCCAGGAAAACTTTGTCAAAATTTAACGGAGAAAATGTTTGGTTTTTACCTCAGTTCTTTGTTACCCTTTGTTATTTCTTTTCGAGTTGATAAGCACTTACCAAAACTGAAGCTGAAATCTGAAGTATTCTTTCCAAATCTCGTATCATATCGACAGTCAACTTTTTCTTTCTATTGAGGATTTCTGATACTCGACTTTTCCCGCCGATTATTCCAACTAAATCCTTTTGGCGCATATTTAATTCTTTCATTCGTATTTTTATCGCCTCGATTGGGTCAGGTGCGTCAATTGGATAATGTTCATTTTCGTAGTTTTCAATTAATAACGATAGTATTTCAGCTTCGTCGCCCTCTTTGGTATTGATAGGTGCATCGAAAATGATTTCCAAGCGTTCAAGTGCGTCTCGGTAATCTTTGTCAGTTTTAATAGGCTTTAATTCCATAATCATTTTTTAAATCGTGTCAGCATTTATTTTATCATATTCCGTGTGAGTTCCAATGAACCGGATAAATGCCCATTGTTTTTCATAGTTGAACTTAACAACAAGACGGTAAGAATTTCCCTTAATATTGAAAACCACTCGACCATTCTTTAAGATACTTGCGTTGATGTAAGTTTGTTTGACGTCGTTGGGAGAAAACCATTCAGCACTTTTCGCGGTGTCATACCAGGTCTTCAAGTATTGTTCGGAATCAGCGTGTTTTTCCCAATATTCGCGAAGTGTACTTTTTGCAATTATTCGTTTCATCCGTTCAATTATTGTACAAATATACAATTAGTTCTCTAATGTTGAACAATTGACGAGTGTTATTTTTAATAAAGGGTAACGTTTAGTGTATGGCTCGTTGCGGGAAAAGTCAACGGACTTTTCCCTAATAACCGAAGATAGTAAAAATGCAATGAATTCCGATGAGGAATTCACCCGCAATGAGCTATACACAGTGTTCTACACCGTTTTTAATCGGTTGCTTCTTTTCCATAGACTAGATAAAATTCCGATACTTGTCTAACGGTTTCCGCTTCCATTTCCTCTTTTTTTCTATTAATCTGTTTTAATAATTCGGATCCATCAAAATAATATTCACTATCCATTACGGTGTCTTTGCCAGTTTGATTAAATTCGGTCATTCTCGCAAAATTTAGAACTTCATTTTTAAAATAAAATATATATTTTAAAGGAATCCCATCTTTTTGAACCAACTCTGCGGACACTTTAAAAATCTTTTCATCAGAGTCTTTTAGTACCTGAATAGCAACTTCATTAATTAGATCAGTTTTCAGTTCTTCAGGTTTAAATTCAGAAATCAATTCTGTCAAGTCAGTTCGGTTATCAATTTGGATTACGTACTTTTTAATGTCAGATACGGCTTTGCTATTTCCGCAACTAATTAGAAATCCTAATAATAATGATATGACGATTGTTTTTTTCAAATGGTGTAGAACGTGAGTCTGTGCATCAACTCAATTCGGATTAAAACTAATGAATCAATTGCTATTTAGAGAGCCGTTAGGACTTTATTTCTTGTAGGTTTAAAATTTGGAGAGGTATTGGGTGGTAAAAGAAAGCTGTTCATGTGGGCCAAAATCGCTTCAAATAGGGCCGAAAATCCGGGCACAAGCCTTTTCAGCCTGTTTTTCAATACCTCTGGGCCCAGAATGGTCATAAGCCGGGTGAGGTTATAACAGATCATCATCAGGTTAACCTCGGAGAGTACATTTTGTTTCCCCCTCATCAATGTATGGGTAAAACCCCATTGCCTTTTCAGTGTCCCAAACTGGTGCTCTGTTACCTGTTGCCTGAGCCTATAATATTCTGGTCTTGCTTCTACTCTTTTTTGGTTCTCGTCCAGAGCCTCCTGGTAAATGGAGCGCTCTATAAAGCGCCCGTTCTTGTTTGTGGTGCACAGCGCTCTGACGGGACATGCCCCGCAGGCCTTCCTGTTCTTGTAGTGCTTGACCTTGTGGCCCGCCTTATCGTAGATACTTCCATTGGTGGCCAGTACCTGATCCGCCGGACAGGTGTAGGTATCCTTTATTTTATCGTACGTGAAATCCACCATGGGATAGCGTCCGTTGTGGTGCGAAGAATGGTCCTTGGGTGAGGAATAGGGCGTGATCCCGTTCCTGGTGCAGATATCCAGATGCTTGGCGGTGGTGTATCCCTTATCGGTAAGGATGTCCAGGCTTTCCACACCCAGGAGTTCCTTGGCGTCCAGTGCCATGGGTGAGAGGGCGTGGGTGTCGTTCACGCTCCCGGTATCGTTGTTCACGAAGAGCTTGTGCTTTGCATCGCAGCCTGCCTGTACGTTATAGCCCACGTTGATGATGTTGCGGTGCAGGATTACGGACCTTGCGTCGGGATCGGTAAGGCTGATCTGGCTCTCGCCGCTTTCCTGCAGCTTTTTTTCTATGTTGCGGTACCTCTCTTTTTTTGATTCTTGGTATGCAATCTTCGACTCGATTTGCTGTTCACCGACAACTCCATCCCCTTGATCGAGCCTGTCCTGGTACTCCCTGATCTTGTCGTCGATGTAGGCAATATGGCGGTCCAGCTTCTTTTGGTTGAAGTTGTTCTTCTGGGCATTCTGCGCCCTGATCTTGAAGGAGTCTATGGCGATGGTCGCACCCTCTATGAGCTCCCATTCCTTGAGCAGCCCCACAAAATGCCTAAAGGCCAGTTTGAAGGCCGCGGCATTGTCCTTTCTGAAGTAAGCGATTTTCCTTGCCGAGGGACGCAGTCCCTTCAAGAGCCAGATCACCTCAAGGTTGACCTTGCAGGCGTGTTCCATTTGGCGTGAGGAGCGAAGTCTGTTCTTGTACCCATAGAGATAGAGCTTGAGCATATCCGACGAATGGTAGGGAGGCCTTCCCTCGGAGTTGAGCACGTCCCTATAGCCCAGTTCCTCCATAGGAAGGATATCCACGAACATATCAACGGTACGCGCCCAGGACTCCAGCCCTACGCAAGACTCAAAGTCCATCATTACCAATTGGTCCCGATTAAATCCTGTTATAAATTCCATAACATCAAGATAGCCAATATCTTAATGTGATCTGGGCAATGCACTAAAAGGTAATCAACAAAGTTATCAAGATAGGGAGGTTATTGCGCAGTCTGACGTTTAGTATAAAAGAAGTAGGGCTGTAAATAAGCAATTACTTTTCGGATTATCCACAAGCCAAATCTTTTGCATTTTGTTTTAAATTATTTTTCTAAAAGCCAAATCAAAAGATTTGGCGACCTCGCAAATAAGCCTGAAACATTGAGTTTAGCACTTACTTGCCCTATTTTTTTTATACATTGTTACCTGTAGTTTTTTCACTTCAGTTGATTAAATTCCGCTATTGGAAATTCGTGACTAACCCATTTTTCTTTATATAATTCCGTTCCAATTTCGTCCATTATTTTTAACATTAAGTTTCGTATTTGATTAATGTATTTAGCAACAGTAGTTTTTCCGCTCTGCATAATTTCAAAATCATTTTCATCATACATTCCCCAACTGGCCCAATCAGAATACCAACGAAGTTCAAAATCAATATCCGTTTCATTAATTCTATTTAGGATTAATTTATGTTCGCCAGGTTCACTCATAAAAACCACAGACGCATCATTTCTATTTTGGATTTTAAGTGCAGATTGTGCCAATTCCAAAAGCGTATCGTGTAAATACGAAACATCACATTCCGTAACTGTTTCGCCGTTATTTATTCTACAGCCAGCCCAACCTGCATCTTCAACTATATATTCGATTTCGAGCATTTTTTTTCAAATTACAGGTAACGGTCTTGTATATGGCTCGTAGCGTGCAAATTAGCGATAACTATTCGGTTAAGCACGAGCCGAATTTTTTAATTTTCTTATTATCTTTTCTTTTCAATAAGCCAAATTAGAAAATTTGGCGGACTTCCAAATATGCCTTAACTTCGATTAGGCAACTAATTAGCTATGAGCTATATACGTTGTTGCCCACAGTTTTTATTCCACGTTGTAATTCCCATTCGCCCATTTTATTGTTGGTTCAATCCATTCCTTTAAAGGTTTGAATAAAAATCCGTGTCCCATTCCTGTATTCAGTTCTATTTCTTTAAAATGTTTGATTTCACAAGTTGAAGTTTTTTTTCTCTCCAATGCTGAAACTCCAAATTGGTCGGACTTTTCGTAAATCGTTAAAATATTCCCGCAATAATTGACTTCGGGTATAGTTTGAATGTCGTTATTCCTAAAACTTGCAATAAATACAAAATTCAAATCTGGATTATTTGTTAAAGTAGAAACGTATTGAGCGATATATCCGCCTTTTGAAGTTCCAACCACAGTTATTTTTCTCGGTTCTGTTCCGTTTTTTATTAAACTGTCGATTTGGGTTACAATTCCGATAGCGTATTCTCTTGCATTAACGTTCCCGTTTCGTTTTTCGCTTATTACTTTAAATCCGCTATTTTCAAACTCGGCAATAATTTCGTTGTATTCAGTCCGTCCAAATTCGGGATGCAATTCATTTAATTCGTGTTCTTCTAAAAATCGATTGTGAAGGAAGAAAATAAATCGGTCATTGTTTTCTTTTTCGCACGCAAGAATTGTCGAGCAAAATAAAATTCCGATTAAAAGACTTATTTTCATTGATTTACGGTTTTTTTTTAAATTGTGGGCAACATGTGTATACATGCCATATTCATAATTTTCATGGCGTTTATATTGTTATTGTACGCCACTGTTTTTAATAATAGTTAGTTCAGCAAATAGTTGGGGATTAAAGTTTAGAGGCGCATTAAGCGGGGAGCTCCATTCCAAATGTATTAAAAATCATTGTTGTCCGATAAAAATCTAAAGTAGCAAAAATAGCATTGTCGTTGCCTTATTTTACTGGATTGTGTTCCGATTTTCAAAACAGAACCCCCTAAGGATCGAAAAAGCTCAATTGGCCAATGTTTTTTGTGGTGATTTCTTCCCATTTGGAGTCTGGGTTTTTCAGGAACTTGAACAGATCGATGTAGGTCATCAAATGGTGGCGTATTACAGACACCATATTTGAATATGCCCAACTTCTCTGCGCCTTTCTTTGTATTACGAGCATTATGAGTTGAATGATCAGACTGACCCAGATCTGTATCTCTATTGCATTTTGGTTATCGCCCAGAAAGTATTTGAGGGGAAAGTTCTGTTTTAGGCGTTTGAACATGGTCTCTATCTGCCAGCGATTTTTGTAGATATCAGTGATCCTGTCGGCCTCCACTTCATAGTTGTTGGTGATGAACTCATATACCTTGCTCTTCTCCTGGTGCCAAAAGGCTATCCGTCGCAGATGAAATTCGTTGCCTTCCTTATCGGAAAGCGTTATCTTTTCATCCTTGAGGACAGCATCGTCCACGTTGTTCGGTATATCAAACTCTTCAAAGCTCGTATAGCGTGCATTGCTCTTTTGCCTGGTCACAAAGTAGATGCCGTCCAACGTCCATTGCTCGTACTGCTGATAATCTACATATCCCTTGTCAAAAACAACATAGGAGCCCTTTTTTAGACCAAGTTCTTTTAAAAATGTATGATCGTGCGTTGCGGCATCAGAAAATTTGATCAGGCAGGGAACATCTTCCATGGCATTGATCATCGTGTGCATCTTTATCCCGCCCTTCTTTTTGCCGTTGAGCGGGTTCCGGCCAACACCCCTCAAGATGTCGCTAAAGAGCGCTATTGTCGAGGAATCGACTATTTTGAGGTCCTTTATGGCGGGCTCCCTGGTTCTGCTGTCCGATAAAAACCGGTGGTAGCGTTTATAGAGACCAGAGTAAATATCCGCAAAGACCTCTGCACTTCTTCTTTTGTTGGCATCGGACAATGTACTGCGTTTTGGAAAGTCCCGTAGCCCCAAATGGTTGATCTTGCCCTCGCACGCCAGCATTATACTCGTTACCTCGCGAAGTGAGTTGCAGCCACTGATAACAGCGAATATCATCGTAACCAAGTGATCATAGGTGCTGAACTTTTTGGTGTACCTGTCGCTGTTATGCTTTTTTGCTGTCCGATAAACATCCTTAGGGTCAAGGAAGTTTAAAACTTGTTTGATAATAGGTTGTCCGCTGAAATTTTTACTTTTGTTCATATCTAAAGTTTTGTGGTAAAAACTAAGATATAAATAAAGCGGGAAATCCTTCTTGGAAATCCCGCTTTTAAAAATGTTTATCGGACACTACTGATTAAAAATCTTATATTGTCCGTAAATGTTTTCTAAAAATTTTTAACATTTCAAAATGCCTTTTTTGTAAATTTTTAAGAATTTTATCCTAACTAAATTTTAAATGCCTTTTATAATCGTGATTACCGATGGGTTCCCGTCATATACAAAGGAGAATCTTCGCTTCAGAAGTTCCGAAATTGGGAAGGTGATTTGTAGGAATTATTTTAATATGTTGTGATGGTTGTTTTTGTTTCATCAGCAGTCATTCAAGTTTATATTTCATAGTTCCATCTATAATTAAAGAAGAATCATTTTCATCATAGATAATATCTTTTGAGCCATAATTCCCATTTTCTAGTTGCGATAATATTGTTGTTGCTTTAGAATCTGGCAGGAATAATTCAAGTTTAGATTTATCTTCATTAAAAACAATGAATGCGACCTTCTTATCATTTTTATCTACAGGTTTTAATGGGTGTCCTTCTGCAAAAACTCGAATACAGTTTTGGTTTAATTCACTCCAAGTATAACCAGCAGAACTAATACAACCGTGTTTATCTTTGTCATTTCCGACAAATTCCGAAGTTTCGGCATCCTTGGTATCCTTTACACTTCCGCAAGAAATAAAAAGAAGTATACCGAAAATTAAAGTCCCTATCTGTCTCATATTACTTTGTTTTTGGGTTAATAATTTAGCAAATTCTTTAGCCTATTAATCGTCCGAACCATCATCATATTCATCATACTCAGCATATCCGAAGAGAATGGAATCCTCATTATTCTTTGCACTCGCCGGAGTTATTATCTCCATCGATTTCTGACCAAAAACCGGGGAACGCAATATTCTACCTTTGACAGCTTTGGCCCTAAATAAAGGAGTAAGTGCCGATTCGGCGATGATTTGGGTGGAGAGATCTTTGGAAAAGGCAATATTAAGTCCCAGGTCGATATCGGCAATATCCATTTTAGCGGCCGTTATCCCTCCTTTCGCTTTTAATTCTATCTTGCTTTGGGAGGAACTTGAAATTAAAATTGAAGCACTGTCTGCTTCTACTAATTCTGTTACCACAACCCAATCTTTCGCCCATTTTCCATTTTTATATAAGTCCAATATGTCCTGACCCAATTTTATCTGGTTTTTTATAGAAGGAGATAAAGTGCCGTTCGCTTTAAATAATATTGCATTTTCTTTGGAGAATTCCACTGTAATTCCTGCGTCGGTATCCCCTAACACACTACCGGGAGGAGCAATTGTTCCGGAAGCTTTATTGGTTATTGATACGGCCCCGTGCGTGCTGTGCTCAATATTGGACTTGGTTGTATCCGCCTCAATATCAAATTGAATGTCCAAATCGGAAAGGTTTGCTATTTTAGTGAATGTGTTTCTATTTAAAGTTCCAATATCCCCTAACTTTAAAGGTGTTCCCGGAAGCCAGGTTGCTAAATATCCAAATTGTTGTTTTAATTCTCTTGTGTATGACTTCTCGGTTCTCATGCTACTTTGATTTTAAGATCTAATTGATTGAGTGATATGTATTATTCGGAATTAGGTTTTTATTGCTCCCATTTAAGTGGCTATTTGTTGGAGACTTTTCTAATTTTATCTTTGTGGGTTTAAAAAAAACGGATTAATTAATACGCAAGAAAACAATTTGAAATTGATGAAAAAAATATAAAGGGTCATTGAGTTTATTAAGATCTAGGTGAGGAAAAAAAATGCACCAAGCTCTAATTCAAATATATTAAAAATTTATCCATAAAATTTAAGTTATTATTAAACATTTTAACTACTTATTAATGAAATGAATAACAAATATTTCAAGGAGACTATAATTCATTAATAATTTAAGGAGTTACATATAGGAAACTTTTTAAAAGTTTTATACGATAGAAGAACCCTTAAGAATTTTAATATATTTGAAAGTGTGGCTGTAACTCTACTATGGTAACAAGAACTTATAATTCATTTTAAAAAGCATTATATAAAATAATCAATGGCAGAAGATATTGGCAAAATAATCGAAGCGGCAATTACAAAAGCCATCAAGGACCGTGGTCAAGTAAATATATTGATCGCGGGGAAAACCGGGGTTGGAAAATCCACCTTAATCAATGCTGTTTTCCAAGGGAATTTTGCTACGACCGGCCAAGGGCGTCCTGTAACTAAAAAAACGAGAGAAATAAAGAAAGAAGATATTCCCTTAACCCTGTTCGACACAAGAGGACTGGAACTAAAGGATTATCGGGAGACCTTTAAGGAGCTTGAAAATTTTGTAAAAAACAAAAACAACGATTCCAATCCGATGCACCATATTCATATGGCCTGGATCTGTATTGATGAAGGTTCGAGAAGGGTTGAGGATGCAGAAATTGAACTTTGCGAACTTCTTGCTGGCTATATGCCAGTAATTGGGGTTATCACCAAGGCTTCTTCAGATGAAGGCTTTAGAATGAAGGTTTTGGAACTATTAAAACCTGCTAAAAATGTTGTTCGCGTAAATTCCATTCCAAAAATATTGGATGATGGTTATATCATAAAACCTTCGGGTTTGCATGAACTCGTGGAACTGGCTATGGAAATTGTACCCGAGGCTCAAAAAAACGCCTTCGTTGCGGCGCAAAAAGTTAGCATCGAACAAAAAAAAAATAAATCGCACGCCATAGTTGTTGCCTCGGCAACCTCGGCTGCTGCTACGGGCGCAATTCCCATCCCATTTTCGGATGCTCTTATTTTGGTGCCAATCCAAATTGGAATGTTAGCGGGAATTACCGCGGTCTTTGGATTTGAATTGAAGAAGGCATTTTTATCAACCCTCGTTTCTTCCACAATTACGGCAGGTAGCGCAACTCTGATCGGGAAGTCCATTGTGTCCAATTTGTTTAAAATGTTTCCGGGAATTGGAAGTGTGGCGGGTGGCGCAATTTCAGCATCAACCGCATCTGCCATAACAATTGCTTTTGGCGAGGCCTATATCGCCGCTCTAGCATTTCTCCTGAAAGATAAGGACATCTCAGAAGTTAGTGAATCGGACATTCTTAAGGAATTTAAAAAGCGTTATTTGGGGAAGCGTTAAGGAGGTCTCGAAACTAATATGAAATGAAGATCGCCCCTCGGCTCCGCTCGGGAACTGGGAAGAATTTGAAACTTAAGTTGAAGATGAAGATGAAGAACCTCCCTCGGCTCTGCCCTTCAAGGGGCCGGAAGTTTCTTAAAACAATTTCAATCGCTATAATTTTTTCAATAAAAAATTTAAACAATCAATATTCAAGAATTGGAATATTTCCGTAATTTTGGAATAAATCCAAGTCATGAAATATATAAAGTATTTTAGCTTCTTCTTTAAAACGAAAGGTTCGCCTCACTTAAATTCCGACCAACTGCGGAGATTGTTGAATATTGTGTCCTTAGAAACTACCATTAAAAATGTGGACGATCTAAATATCACTGGCCGGAAAGCTTATAATCTGAGGGAAAGCTCGAAGACTTCCTTAAAACAACTTACCAAGGAGTTACCTCCTGAAAATCTTTTGGAAGAAATGATGAGGTTATCCAATACCTAAAAATTTATTGGACGTTTCAATAATTTAATTTAAGGTATATCTGTTGAAGAATCAATAAATTTTTCTGAACAGATTTTCCGAACGGGTTGGAGATAGACTTGGGAAATTTCGGGACATTTGTCTTTTATTTTATTCCGAAGCATTTCCATTGCCGTATATCTATCTTCAAGGGAAATGACATCTTTAAAAACTATTTCCACAATTACGAGAATAGCTGTTGGGCCAAAATGACTTGTTTTGGGATAGCCAAATTCCCTGATAAATTCGCTCTCGTTTAAGATAGCTTGTATTTTTTTTAGAACAGTCTGAGTGGCACTTTCGCCCAATAACAATCCTTTGGTCTCACGAGCAAGAAAAATTGCCACGACCAACAATTCGCATCCGATTAAAATGGAAGCGATTCCATCGGCATATTCGTTTTGGAAGTGATTGGAAATAAAAACACCCATAAAAGCTATGAACAACCCGCTTACTGCGGCGGAATCCTCGAGAATTATTACAAAATTCGCCGGATCCTTGCTTTTGATTATGTTTGAAAATAAACTACCTACGGGATTTTGTTTTCGAAAGCTCCGTATGGCTATCACCAAGGAAGTCCCTTCAAAAAAGACTGCTGCAATAAGCACCCAATAATTCCAAGCGGGGTCTTGTATGATCTCGGGATTTTGAAGTGAATGGATGCCCTGATAAATCGCAAATCCTCCACCGAGGGCAAAAATGAGGATACTGACTACAAAACTCCAAAAGTAGATTTCCATCCCGTAACCAAAAACGTGCGTCCGATCCTTGGGACGGTGCGATTTCTTATTACCGAACAACAAAAGAAAACCGTTTCCCGTATCGATAATGGAGTGGATTCCTTCGGCAAACATTGCTGAACTTCCAGTAAATATAGCCGCAATAAATTTGCTAACTGCAATCAATATATTCGCCGTTATTGCTCCGTAAATAGCGAAATTTGATTTTGCTGTCATAGATTCTCTTCTTGAACGTAATCCTCGGTTACTAAATTTTATTGATGGATAGTCTAATCACTTTTTGATTGGATTATCCTATTAAAATTAAAAAGATCATTACAAAATCCAATTTCCCGTAACAACGATTTAATTTAAAATTATTAAGAAGTTAACATAAATCAAAAGTTGGCCACTGCCCATTAAGCTCTTCCAACTCCCAATTTTCTCTTTTTACTTGCAACTTCCCACTTAGTACTTCGATCTTCCAATTTTCAACCTTGAAAATCTTATATTTTATCTCTAGCCTAAACCCTCTACCCTACCAACTCTCTCTACTACCGGCAACTTTAGCAATTCCTTATAAATTCCCAAAGCGTCCATTTTGTAAATTGAACCCAATTCGTTCCCAATATTTAAAAGAGCTTATCATGAAAGAGCAGAAAAACTATCAGCAGAAAAGAGATTTCTCCAAAACCAAAGAGCCAAAAGATGATGAGGGAAAATCCAAAAAAGGAAAGGAACCAATTTTCGTGATTCAGAAACATGATGCCACTAATCTGCATTACGATTTTCGTTTAGAGATTGACAACACCCTAAAATCATGGTCGGTCCCCAAGGGGCCAAGTACCGATCCAAGGGTAAAGAGAATGGCAATTCCAACCGAGGATCATCCTATAGCCTATGCCGATTTTGAAGGTACCATTCCAAAAGGTCAGTATGGCGGTGGAACTGTAATGATTTGGGATAAAGGGACTTTTAAAAACATTAAAAAAGATAAGAATAATAATCCCATAGACTTAAAGAAATCTTATGAGATGGGAACCCTGGAATTCCAATTGGATGGCGAGAAACTTTCGGGAGGTTATGCCCTTATTAAAATGAAATCTGGAAATATGAAAGGTAACTGGTTGCTGGTAAAAATGAAAGATGATGAGGCCGATGCACGACGGAATCCGGTGAACACGGAAAACAAAAGTGTGGTTACCCATCGCACTATGACCCAAATAGCAAAAGAGGGAGAAGAAGAATAAATTATGGAGAAACTAAAAGAGATTCTTACTTCCGAAGAATTTAAAAGTCTTGGAAAAAAACCATTTCCTGGCTTTGTACAACCCATGCTCGCCACCTTAACGGACGAATATTTTGATGATCCAAAATGGATATTTGAACGCAAATTGGACGGAGTTAGATGTCTGGTCACTATTAATGATGGCAAGGTGACTCTATATTCGCGAAATGAAAACATTATGAATGAAGCGTATCCGGAAATAGTAGCTGCTTTGGAAAGTCATCATTATCCCAATGTTATTGTAGATGGAGAAATAGTTGCGTTCGAGGGAAAAACTACCAGCTTTCAGAAATTGCAGGGAAGAATCCAATTAAAGGATAAGGAATTAATAGAGAAGAGTAAGGTAAAGGTATTTCTATATCTTTTTGATATTCTACATCTTGAAAGCTATGATTTAACCCATCTGCAATTGAAATCGAGAAAAAAGATTTTGAAAACTGCTTTATGGTGGTCGTCACCTATTCGTTATACTACCCATAGAAATAAAAATGGAATAGAGTTACTCCAGGAAGCCTGTAACAAAAGATGGGAAGGTTTAATAGCCAAAGATTCGCAAGCAAAATACGTTCATTCCAGGAGTAAAAACTGGCTAAAATTTAAATGTTCCAAGGGACAAGAACTTGTTATCGGCGGGTTTACTGAACCGCAAGGCGGGAGAATAGGTTTTGGCGCGTTATTGGTGGGTTATTATGAGGATGGGAAACTGCTTTTTGCAGGAAAAGTAGGAACCGGATTTGACGATACTTTTCTAAGGAAATGGCGCAAAAAATTTAATAAAATAGAGATTGAGGAAAGTCCGTTTAAAAACCAAAAGATTAACCAGGGTGGAAATTACCATTGGATCAAACCGGAATATGTAGGTCAATTCGGGTTTACGGAATGGACTAAAACAAACAAACTGCGCCATCCCAGATTTCTGGGAATGCGTGATGATAAAGAAGCCAATCAAGTTGTAAAAGAATCATAATTATGGAAATAGCAGGAGTTGAAATAACGCATCCCGAGAAAATTATTTTCCCCGAGGCAAAAATCACAAAATTGGAAATGGTGCAGTACTACCAAAAGGTGGCCAAGCAGATGCTTCCTTATATGAAGGACAGACCGCTCACCTTGCACCGTTTTCCCAATGGAATAGATAAGGACGGCTTTTATCAAAAAAATGCTTCAGAATATTTTCCAGATTATATTAAAACCATAAAGGTAAAAACGGAAGATGGTGAGAACATCCAAATACTCTGCGGTAACGAAAAAAGTTTGATTTACCTTGCCAATCAGGGAACGGTGGCTTTTCATATATGGTTATCCAAAAAAGACAACCTATATAAACCTGATAAAGTGGTTTTCGATCTAGATCCGCCAAAAGATTCCTTTGAAAAAGTAAAGGAAGGAGCGCAGATAACGGGAGATTTTCTAAGATCCAAGGGAATTGATCCCAACCTAATGACAACTGGACAAAATGGATTTCATGTATGGTATAAAATTCAGCGCAGAAATACCTACGACGAATTAAAACCAAAATTATTACAATTGGTACAGGAACTAGAAGACAAAAATCCTGATCTGTTTACGACAGCGGTACGAAAAAATAAGCGGGAGGGGAAAATTTTCCTAGATTATCTTCGCAATTCTTATGGTCAAACATCGGTATGCCCCTATTCGCTGCGAGCAAACCAAAACGCCGGAATTGCCACGCCCATTCAATGGAAAGATTTAAAAAATATTAAAAGTGCTGACCAGTTTAATTTGACAAGTTAAATTGAGGGAGGTTCTGCAAAGTTTCAAGTTCAGGTTCCAAATTTTCCTCCTTGGCTAAAGCGTCGGCGGAAAAAGCTCTCGTGCTATATTTTCCACTTACGCTAAAGCTTGGGTGACCCAAGGTGCCACAATTTTAAATTCTCATTTCCCTATTCTCAAGGTTCTTTTCATCATAATTCTTGGCACTTGGCCCTTGGGTCTTGGCTTTAGATTCTCTGCAATCTGCTCTCTATTCTAAGTTCATTTTTTCTAAAACCATTTCTTCCTTTTAAAATATAGAATCATCCCAAGTGCGACAATTGCCATAATTGCCATAAGAATATAATAACTGTATTTATAATGAAGTTCAGGCATATTGTCAAAATTCATCCCATAAACTCCTGCCAAGAAAGTGAGAGGTATAAATATGGAAGCCATAATGGTCAATACCTTCATCACTTCGTTCATTTTGTTGCTCAAGGTTGTTAGGTACATATCCATCAAGCCCCAAATCATATCGCGGTAAATCTCGACACTTTCGTTCACTTGGATAATATGGTCATATAAATCGCGAATATATTTACTTGTGGATTCCGCTATTAAGGGAGATTCAATTTTTTCGAGTCTATTTATCACTTCCCGAAGCGGCAAAACTGCTCTTCTTATTTTTAATATTTCCTTTTTAAGTTCCTGGATTTCTTGGGGAATGTTTTCATTTCCTTGATCATCAAAGAGCCGATCCTCAAGGAGCTCAATTTTATTGCTTAAGAACTCAACCACGGTAAAATAATTATCTACCACCGCATCCAGAATAGCAAACATTAAATAGTCCGATCCCGCGCCTCGTACTCGTCCCCTCCCTTGCGCCAGTCTTTCTCGAAGATCATCGAATACATCGCCCTGAGACTCCTGAAAGGTTATTACATAATCCAACCCAACTATCATGCTCACATGTTCCTTGCACAAATGCTCATTATCGTCATAATGCAACATCTTGAAAACTATAAATAAATAATCCTCGTACTCATCAATCTTAGGGCGCTGATGAGTGGATACAATATCTTCCTGTATAAGTGGGTGGAGATCAAAATGGTTCCCCAACTCTACAATAGCCTGGGTGTCGCTAAGACCATTAAGGTTTATCCAGGTAATATGTGAAGCATCTTCATATTTAAAGGCATCGGCAACATTCGTGGTCTCAAATCGGTCATAATGCTCTTTTGAATAGTCAATAATATCAAGCCTAGCAGTTTTTGCAGTTTTTTTCCCGGTATAGGCAACCGTGCCTGGAGAAAGGTTTTTCGCCCTTCTCGGCTTCATCTTTTTAGTCTTTTTCGTGCCTTTTGTTTTTTTCTGAACCATAAACGGTTGGGTTGTTTTTCTAAAGATAGAAAATATGAAGGTAGGATATTTTTTAAAATAAAATTAAAGCCGAATTTAGATTGGAGACAACACTCAAAAGTCAGGCAATACCAAAAATAATAGAGAAAGGAGAACAGAGAAAAATTTAGATATTGCTTATAATTTCTTTCTTATTTAGACTTTCCGCAGCGATTACCATTAAAATCCCAATAATATAACATAGCATATCAATCCATGAAAAAGAGGTTCCCAAAACAATTTGTGTGATTTTCGATTCTTGTAATTGTAATCTTTCTATCAAATTCATTAATTGTAGAACTTCAACAGTAAATGAAAACAGTAAAACAAATAAGGCGGTTTTAAGTACGGATATTTTCAAGAATGTCCTTAGAAAGCAATAGATCAGGATAACCACCAAAACATCTCCAATATATGGCCGAACGAAATTATCATTTACAAATAGGGCAATAAAAACCTCGATAAGAAAAAAAAGGATTGTGAGTAAGAAATAGTTTCTTTTAAAAGTAAACATCGTGCTAGATTACGCTAGGAATCAGGGCTCTCGAAAAGAGTAAATACAAAAAATATTCAGCAAATATGAAAAATCTAATTTTTAAAAGAGGTCATGTCAATTACAAAACGATATTTTACATCGGCCTTCACAACTCTATCGTAGGCTTCGTTTATATCCTGAATATTGATGAGCTCAATGTCTGATACGATATTATGCTCTCCACAAAAATCCAACATTTCTTGGGTTTCTTTAATTCCACCTATTAAAGAACCTGAAATACGCTTTCTTCCTCTTATCAAACTTCCACCGTGAAATGGATCTAACGGCTCAATCGCCCCAACCAATACCATCGTGGCATCATTTTTAAGAAGCGCGATATACGGATCTATTTTATGACCTACGGGGATAGTGTTTAAGATAAAATCGAAAGAATTTTTATGCTTGGACATTTCCTCTTCATCTTTACTGATAAGAACTTCGTGAGCACCAAGATTTTTAGCATCCTCAGCTTTTGACGGAGAGGTGGTGATCATTACAACATGCGCGCCTAGTGCATTGGCAAATTTTACGCCCATGTGTCCAAGGCCCCCAAGTCCGATTACTCCTACCTTATCTCCCTTTTTCACATTCCAATGCCGCAAAGGGGACCATGTTGTAATACCGGCACACAATAAAGGAGCGGCCGCGGCGGCATCGATATTTTCGGGAATTCGCAAAACAAATTCTTTGTCAACCACAATCTGAGTGGAATATCCGCCATAGGTATATTGTCCTCTAATGTGTTTGTCGCGACTGTTATAGGTAAAAGTGGCTCCTTTTTCGCAATACTGCTCCAAATTATTATGGCACTGGTCGCAATTGTGACAGGAATCGACCATACAGCCTACACCTACAAGTGCACCTACTTTAAAATCGTGCACGTTTTCACCTACTTCAATTACGCGTCCAATTATTTCATGACCCGGAACAACGGGATATTTTGAACCGCCCCATTCATTACGGGCAGTATGGATGTCGCTGTGGCAGACCCCACAAAAAGAAATATCGATTTTTATATCGTTTGCACCTACTTCTCTTCTTATAATATCGAGTGGTTTTAATAATTCCTTTTCGCTTTGAACCCCGTAGGCTTTAGTTTTTGTGGACATTTTTATAGGCTTTTACTGTTATTTAAATTAGAGAAAATTTCTCCGAAAAACATTGAAAGTAAAGGTAGGTACCGTGTTTCTTACATGGGGTTAAGGCAGTGTTAATAACAAGGAAAACAAATTGATTCGAGAAAAATTCCCCGTGCACAACTTTTAGTTTAAAATATTGAAAAAATTACTTTTCAATTGACTTCCTCATTTTACCAGGAAACCTTGGAAAACTGAAAATTGTGCGGGTCGTGGTTATAAAATACACTCCGGTCAAGAGTACAACCGCCGCAATAATTGATTGGACTGTTATTTGCTCATTTAAAAAATACCAACCCAAAAATAAGGCTATTATAGGATTGACGTAGGTAGAGGTGGCAACCTTTTCTGGAGAAACGTTTTTTAAAAGATAATTGAATGAGGTATAGGCAACAATACTCCCGAATGTAATCAACAAAACCATACTCAACTGCACGGATTGTCCCCATTGACTGGGAGCTTTCCATTGCTCTGAAAAAGCTAGACTCATTATAGCTAGAGTAATACCGGCAGTAAACATTTGATAACCCGTATTGATAAAGAAATTTTTGTGCAGATCCGCCTTTCCCACAAAAAGACTTCCATAGGCCCACGTTAGCATACAGGCAAAAATCATTAGCATTCCGATTACAGTTCCCTCCTTAGTCACAATTTGCTCCTGACTTACCAAAAGGACAATGCCGCATATGCCCAAGGTTACACCAACCAAAGACATTAATTTTAATCTTTTACCTTGTACAATTCGCATCAATAATAAAACAACAAGAGGTTGCGCTGAAATTTCTAAAGCAGCAAATCCGCTATCCACATATCGTAAAGCCCAAACAATAACGCCGTTGCCAAAAGAGAGAAAAAGCACTCCAACAATAAATGCATTAAGCAATTGCCTTTTAGTTATCGCAAGGCTTTTGCCCATTAATTTAGAAATAATAAATATCAGTACGCCGGCGGTGGTAAAACGAATAGAAGCCAAGAAAAATGGATCTAACTCTCCCACAGCAACCTTGTTGAGCATATAGGTAGAGCCCCAGATTACATAAATGGAGAAAAATGCAAGAATTATTAGAACTGGATTATTTGCTCCGGATTTCAAATTATTATTTAAGGAATGGTCCAATCGACTTGGCTATAAAGACATCAAATTAATAGGATTTTCGTGATCACTTTTTCCGTTTATTGAAATTTTTATCACCTCGGGTTTTAGGCTTTTTGTATTTCTGTTTGATGATCCTTTTGTAAGAACCACCTTGGTTTTCCTTTTTATTTTTCTCCTTTTTTTCGTGAAAGGCGGGACCCACCTCCTCTTTTTTAGTGGGGTTATTTATTTCCACCACTTCGGGTCTTTCCTCCGCAGTCAGTTTTTCGGAAATCTGAACTTCGGAAGGTAGTTCCAACATATTAATCTTTAAATCCATCAGGTTTTCGATAGCAGTTTTATAACCTTCTTCAGATTCAGTAGTCAAAAGAATTGAAGTACCATTTTGTTCCGCTCTTCCAGTTCGGCCAATCCGGTGCATATAGTTTTCAGGAAACGCAGGGGTATCAAAATTAATCACGTGGGAAATTTGATCAAGGTCCAAACCACGAGCCATAATGTCTGTAGTAACCAGGATGCGGGTTCGCTCTTCGTTGAAATCTTCAATGGAACGGATCCTATAATTTTGCGTCTTATTTGAATGGATAACAGCTACCTCCTTTCCAAAGAAATCATCCAAAACTTCAAAAATAAGGTCTGCGCTTTTCTTGTTAGGAACAAAAATGAGGACTTTTCTATAAGTTTTTTCATCTTGAAACAAATGGATCAAGAGATTGAGTTTGGTGTAGAAATTAACTACTGAATATCCGTATTGAGCAATATTTTCCAGAGGAGTTCCGCTAATTGCCACAGAAACGGTTTTGGGTGCAATAAAGAAATCGTGGATAAACGTATTTACCTCTTCGGTCATAGTTGCCGAGAACATGATGTTCTGTCTTTTCTTCGGAAGCAATTCGAGAATATTTGTCAACTGAAAACGAAAGCCAAGATCGAGCATAACATCTACTTCGTCAATCACAACTTTTTTGATTCCCTTAAACTGAACAGCCCTACTGATAACCAGGTCGTACAACCTTCCGGGAGTAGCAACCAGTATATCTACACCCTCGGTCAAAGCCTCTTTCTGCCGGTTTATATTAGTGCCTCCATATACACCAAGCACTCGAACGGACATATACTTTGCGAATTTTTCAATGTCCTCCACTCCTTGTATAACCAATTCGCGTGTAGGAACCAAAAGCAAGATCCGTGGATGAATTTCCTTAGAAAACTTTAGCTCCTGAAGGATGGGCAACATATAGGCAAAAGTTTTTCCTGTACCCGTCTGGGCAATTCCTACCATATCCACACCCGAAAGAATTACCGGAAATGACTGTGCCTGAATGGGAGTAGGATTTTCAAATCCGAGGTCCACAATGGCATTTCGCAATTGGTTATTGATAGCAAACTCACTAAATGGTTCCATTGTGCTCGATTTTGAAGCAAATATAATGTTTTGTTGTTCCGCAGTTAAGAATTTGAGCATTCAGAATCTTGACCGAAAGGTAAAAATAAAATCTCCTTTAAAAAGACCTTAAATTTTTAATCTTCAGGAGGAAATCCGTGGATTTCTTCATAGATCTCAACAAAATTATCCCGCAGATGTGCACGCAGTTTGAGGCGATAATCGTCCTTTAACCAACTGATAAAATTTTTAGTGCTTTTACTGATGCACTTGGCATATCTATCAATACGATAATCAATATCTTCACCCAGCATTTTTGCCAAGCCCAAGGCGTCATAAACATCCTCACTGTTTTCAACACATATATAAGCGTGTTGTGCTATGGACCGTTCCAGTACCACTTTCGAAGACTCGCCCTTAAAAGTAGCGTCCTGGTAGGTGCCTTTAATATCGAAATAAACATCTTTACTCTTAGCGAATTCAGCACGCAGTTCATCAGGCATTTCATAAGTGAAATTGCTTTCCAACTCCTCATCACTATACAGATTATCCATATAATAATTGGGGTTGTTGAAGATAGCCTGCCAATCCAAGGGAGCCTCCCAAGGGCCGAACCTTTGATAGTTGTTCCCCAGATCAATTACGCTAAAAGAGGATTTGTTGTTCAATATCCGCGAACCTCTACCAATCATCTGAAAGTAAAGAGTCAGCGAACGTGTAGCTCTATTCAGAATTATGGTATCGATCGTTGGTTCGTCGAAGCCTGTAGTCAAAATACTAACGGAAGTCAAAATTGCATCCGGGGTTTCATGAAACCATTTTAATATTTTTTTACGCTGTTTCTTGGTAGCGGTATTGTCCAAATGCATTATGGGCAATCCCTCCGCTCTTAAATGGTAGTAAACTTGGATGGATGTGTTTATTCCGTTGTTAAAAATCAGAGTTTTATTGCCCTTTGCGTGCGTAAGATAGGCCTGCAATAGCTGATCCAACATATTCACTGCGGAATAGAGATCATCAGATGACTTTACGGTATAATCCCCATTGGGACCAATCTCCAGAGAGGTGAGCCCCATATTGTACTGAAAAACCTCTACTTGGGCCAAGAATTCATTGTCGATAAGTGACTGGATACTCTCCCCTACAATCAATTCGTTATAGTTATCCCTCATCGGAAGGTTTCGATTTGAACTTAAAGGAGTTGCGGTAACTCCGAGGATAAATGACTTCTCAAAAAACTTGAACAATTTGGTAAATGAATTGTAATGGGCCTCGTCAATAATAACCAGACCTACTCCTGAAATATCAAGCTTGTCATCGTTCAGCCTGTTATTAAGCGTCTCCACCATTGCAACAAAACAGCTATACTCATCTTGATCGGAAAGATCGGCAGTGCTGTTTACCACTTTGTTTACCACTCCAAAACCAGTCAACATCTCGGAAGTCTGCTTGCACAGTTCCACTCGATGCGTCATTACCAGAACCTTTTTTTGATGATTTTTTAGGTATTGCCTAACGATTTCAGAGAAAATAACTGTCTTCCCTCCACCTGTTGGTAGTTGATACAGTAAATGGTAATCATCGGGCGCTGTTTCAAACTTTTCAAAAATCTTATCAATGGCACCTTTTTGGTAACTGTAAAGTTCCTTATCTGTCTTTTTATCTTGAATTGCTTGGGTCGTATCTATCATGCCTCCTCTTATTTTTGGGGATGCAAAATTACACACTTTTAAAGGTATTGCACGAAGAATTACAGAGAAATATGGAAAAGAACCGAAAGTCCTATCATTTCGGGGTCTTGAGATATAAGTTTTCTACTTTTTCTCTTGCCCAAGGTGTTTTTCGTAAAAAAACGAGACTTGATTTTATCGAAGGATTATCATTAAAGCATCTAATCCGGATTCGCTCACCCAAAACTTCCCATCCATAAAAATCTACCAGATGTTCCAGTATATCGGCAAGCTTGACTCCGTGCAATGGATTGTTGGGTTGTTCTTTGTTCATAGATTTTTGTTTTTGGAAGATGCTGGAAACAATTGCGTTCTTTTGTTTTTAAAAATACTTGAATTTCCTGTTAATTATTAAACTACCCAGAAACCGTATCTTTGATGGATAACCGACAGCAATAATTAAAAATTATATGAAAAAAACCGTATTTAAATTGCTGGCAAAACTAAATAAGAAAATATTGCCAAGCCTTACGAAAGAGAAAGTGGATTTGTCCAAAGCTTCCAAATTGCAGATGGCCGTTTTTGCATATAAATTGTGGGTGACCAAAAATTCCCTGGATTAATATTTTAATAAAGTCCTCACCTCTTGATTCTTTAACTTTTGAATGCCCTTAAGAGATTTGAGTTCGATTAGGAAATTGCATTGTACGACTTTTCCACCCAATTTTTCTACCAAATTGCATGCTGCTCTTGCCGTACCGCCTGTTGCCAGCACATCATCGTGTACTAAAACACGCTCTCCTTCTGTAATGGCATCTTCGTGAATTTCGAGTGCATCCATTCCATATTCCAGATTATATGGTTCCTTAAAACTTTTGTAGGGTAGTTTTCCAGGTTTACGAATAGGGACAAAGCCAACCTTTAATGCTTGGGCCAGTAGAATTCCGAAAAAGAATCCACGGGACTCTATGGCTACCACCTTATCAATCTTTTGCCCTTCAATCATAGCTAGAAGCTGTTGAACACAAGTCTCAGTCGCTTCGCTGCTTTCCAACAATGGCGTAATATCTCTAAACAGAATACCGGGTTTGGGAAAATCGGGTATATCTCTGATGTAATCTTCAATTTTTAGCATACACAAAAATATTGAAAAAAATTAAAGCAATATAAGGCTGTGTTCTTTTGTGTTATGGTAATTTATTTAATTGTTCCAGTTGAATAACTTTGATTGAGGTTTACGCTTATTATACGGGCGAGTGGGAATAATCCTTCCTAAAACCTTTTTATCTTATTAAGTAGATCTAAAAAGGAAATTTGAATACCGTATTACCTTAGTAACTTAATCTTAAGAGAGATCACGATACCTTATTCCTTATTCCATTAAAAATAAGATCAGATAGTATAGATATTTAAGAGGGTAATATCTGATGTGGACTCAAAGTTCGAGTCAAAGATTAGCACGATTCACTGATTCTTTTAAAACATATTCGTGAATTCGTGTCAAACTACACCTTACTAAATTTCTGCAACGAAACCTGAATTTAAAACTAATGAAAAGTACACACCGCAGAAAAAGCGGTGTGACTTTTTTATTCCAAGCCCTTACAAAAGCTGAAGGGCTTTTGTTTAAACATAGAAAATTTTGAAATTTAGAAGGCCAGGATTACATATCCTGAAAAAGCTCCCGCCTTACAATGAAAAGTACACACCGCAGAAGAAGCGGTGTGACTTTTTTTATTCCAAACCCTTACAAAAGCTGAAGGGCTTTTGACGGGTTGGGAATAAAAAAAGTCTGCACTCTCGTGCAGACTTTTCGCTCTAAGTGACCTTGCCAGGATTCAAACCTGGAACCTCCTGAGCCGTAATCAGGTGCGCTATTCAGTTGCGCCACAAGGCCTTGATTGAAGAACTTCTATTGGATTACCAGACTTAAACGAATTCAGAATGGTTTATAGCGTTCTAATGGGGTGCAAATATAAAGAAATACTCATATTTACCACAATCAAATTCAAAAAATTGATGCTTAAATAATTTCAGCGCTCAAGCCGGCATCCAACAACATTAAACAACGAGGCTCCAGCTCTTCGATATTTCCCGTCTTAACCGTACATTTTCCTTTGTAGTGTACAATTATAGAACATTGCTCCGCCTGCTCGGGAGTGTGCTCACACGCATAAATCAGCGTATTGATTACATGATCAAAAGTGTTTACATCATCATTATAAAGAATAATCTCGTTCTGTTCACTTTCCTTCTCCGCAACAGATATTTCTTCCTGTATTTTTTCCTTAGTACCCATAACATCTATAAAATTCCAAAAAACAAATGAGAAATCCCAAAATTTATCATTCTTTTAAGTGGCCGACAACCGGAATTTGGCGGCCACCCATTTGTTCTTGCTCTTGTTCTCAACGAATTGAAGGCCAAGATTATTGCAACAATCAGTAATGGCGCCTAAATCATCCTCATAAAATCCGCTTAAAAAAATAGTACCTCTCGGATTTAAACTTTCAACATAACTGGCCATGTCATTTAAAAGTATATTCCTGTTAATGTTGGCAATAATGGTGTCAAATTTATTGGCACCCAACATAGAGGCATTTCCCAATTTTACCATAATATTCTTACAATTGTTTCGCTGTATATTTTCCATAGAATTCTCAAAACACCATTCATCAATATCAATGGCTTCAATTTCTGAAGCGCCCCTCATTTCTGCAAGAATCGCTAATACCGCAGTGCCGCAGCCCATATCCAAAACTGATTTCCCCTTAAAATCATTTTCAAGAATAAATTGAAGCATCATAAAAGTTGTTTCGTGATGGCCTGTACCAAAAGACATTTTCGGTTCGATAACAATTTCATACTCAAAATCCTTATGTGGATGAAAGGGCGCACGCACCGTACACTTTCCGTCCACCTCAATGGGATCAAAATTTTTCTCCCATTCCGAGTTCCAATTAACCTGTTCTATTTCGGTCATTTTGTAGGAAATCTCGAATTCATCGGAATCCAAAATATTTACATCTTCCAAGATAGCTTCGTTCCATTCATCTTTCTGAATATAGGCTTTTACCCCCTCCTCGGTTTCTACAAAACTCTCGAATCCGGCATACCCTAATTCGGCGATTAAGATTTCTGTTCCCAATTGTCTGGGTTCAACTTTAAAAATGTATTCTATATATATTTGCGACATAGTTAGTAGTTATATGAATTTGGATGCAGAGTAGGAACCACGAGTGGAAGGAGCCCAGACTGAAGTAAGCCAGGAAACACGACCAAAAAGAAGATTTACTTTTCCCAATTCTAATATTTTATTTAAAAGCGTTTATAATTTTCATAAAACTTTCTACTTCAAGCGAGGCTCCACCAATGAGTCCTCCATCAACATCTTCTTTGCTGAAAATTTCCTTGGCATTGTCTGGTTTCACACTTCCGCCGTAAAGAATGGGAACGCCTTCTGCCACACCTTCAGAAAAATCATTTTGAATGGTATTTCGAATAAATTCGTGCATTTCCTGAACTTGTTCCGGACTTGCGGTTTTTCCAGTTCCAATGGCCCATATTGGTTCATAAGCCACAATTACACTCTTCCAATCCTCTTTCGAAATATGAAAAAGTCCTTCTGAAAGTTGCTTTTTAACGAAATCAAAATAAGTTCCATTATCTCGTTTATCCTCCTCTTCTCCCACGCAGAAAATAATGGCCATTTCATGTTTTAATGCCGTTTCCACCTTTTCAGCCAAGGTCTTATTGGTTTCATTAAAATATTCCCGACGCTCGCTATGGCCTAGAATTACGGATTTTACTCCTACGCTCAGCAGCATTTTGGCTGAAATCTCGCCCGTATAGGCCCCCGATTCGCATTGATGCATATTCTGGGCAACTACCTTTACGTCGTGGTCCCGAAGGGATTTAAACGCGTGGTTAAGGTTGGTAAAAGCGGGGGCTATCATAACCTCAACATCTTCTGGCCTCACTTGTTCTTTAAAACTGGATAAAAAAGATTCGGTCTCCGATAGATCGTAATTCATCTTCCAGTTTCCTGCAACTATTTTCCTTCTCATAATATGATTTATTAAATTAATATCTTTTAAAACTTATTTCTGGATGTGATCGGGAAACAGGTTCATATAAAACAAAGTAGTATAAAGTTAATACTATTCCATAAAATTTATTGCCTACTTATCTTCGGATCCAACCATCCATAAACAATATCAACAAAAATGTTGATTAAAATAAACAAAGTTGCAATCACAATAACCGCCCCCATTATTACCGGGAGATCGAGGGTATTCAAAGCATTCACTATTTCTTTTCCCAAACCGTTCCATCCAAAAATATACTCTACGAAAACCGCACCTGCCAACATTGAGGCGAACCATCCAGATATGGCGGTAATTACTGGATTTAAGGAGTTTTTCAAGGCGTGTCTTTTAATTATTTGGTAAAAGGAAAGTCCCTTGGCTTTTGCCGTTCGAATATACTCTTGATCCAGAACTTCCAATAACGAGTTGCGCATCAGTTGGCTGACCACGGCGAGAGGACGAATTCCCAAGACTATGGCAGGGAGAATCAGGTTTTTCCATTGAATATGCTTTCCATTTCCAAAATCGTCTACTTCATATAAACTTCCGGTCATATTTAAATGGGTGTATTTATGAAGGAGAAATCCAAATATCCACGCAAAAATTATCGCACTGAAAAACGAGGGAACACTCATTCCCAAGGTACTTAACAACTGGATTATTCTGTCCACAAAACCGTCTTTGAAAAGGACGGAAATTATTCCGAGGAAAACCCCAATAACCATAGCAATAACGATTGCAGATATGGCAAGCACAAAAGTATTAGGCAGGGTTTCGGCAATTACTTCACTTACCTCCTTTCCATTCTTTTGGAAAGATTCGCGCAAATAAGGAAATTTTAATGCCACATTTATATTTTCAAATGAGAATAATTTGACAGCAGAATACTTACCATCTCGGAGGTAAGTATAATCTTCGGGATTTTTACTATGGAAGGAAAGAGGGGATAGATCGTTCAGATATCGAAGGTATTGAACGGAAATGGGTTGGTCAAATCCATACTTCTTCTTTACCATGGCAAGTTGTTCGGCATTTTCGTTTTGACCGAGCATCATTCGCGCAGGATCGCCCGGCAGTATGGCAAACAGAACGAAAATAACCGTTACCACCCCGAAGAGGGTTACAAAGGCATATCCTAATTTTTGAAGTATATAGCCAACCACCTTCTTAGGGGTTTATTTGGTCCATTGTTAAAGGCTGATATTCAAAATCTTGGCCGAACAGTTGTTTGGCATATTCTTCAATGGTCGTATCAAAACCCGCCTTTTTTCTTCTCTCGTTGACGCTTTCTGGATTTTCTATGGGCCATATATACTTTTTATCCTCATCCATTCTACCTTGTGTGCCATATACTTGTGGTTTTCCTTCGTGCATCAATTGTCTGTCTTCCATCATAGCGACCAAATTCATTGGAATTTCTCCGGCCTCACCAGCTTTTTTGATCAGAGGTAAATATTGATCTATTTTATCTGAATGTTGTAAAACATACCAAGCCACCGTATTTGTTGGTTCACCAACCATCGACTTGCCCGGATAGCCCTGTGAATTGAATATTTTTTCAATATAATTCATATTTGCACTGTCTAGAACGACCTGCATTTTCCATAGATCGCCACTGTATTCCGCTTCCGAAAGTCCCATTTCCTTTCCAAGTTTTGCGCGGGCTTCTGGAGAGTCCTCGTTCATCAGTTTTCTATATTTTTGATCGAGAACTCCGATACTATCCAAATGCCGTTTCATACTTAAATCCAGCTTGGGCTGGGCATTCTCCACTACTGGCAATTTCAACTTATCTGCATCGCGCCAATGTAATTTTTGCTGGATGGTGCCTTTGTCCAATTCTAAAATTCCGGGGTTGCTCCGCACAATTGTCTTAAGAGTGGTTTCATCACAGAAATAAAATTTAAAGTTTAGCTTATACTCCTCGGCCAATTCTTCGGTGGTCTGTTGTGAAGAAGCAGAAAGTCCTATTACCTTATATCCTTTTTTCAAAGCCTCGTCGGTAATCTTCTTCACCGGAAGATATCCATCCTTCTCGGTATTGCCCAAGCTGTAGGCAACTATGACAATAAGATTATCCTCGTTCAAAAATTCTGATGTATAATCCTCTCCATCCCGCTCCATCATAAAATCATGAATAGGAGGCGTATAACCTTCTTGTATCATTTTGGTATCTACATCAACAAACTCTCCATCTACTTGAGGGTAATCGCCATTGGTGGTAATTATCTTTTCCTCTCCATTTACCAAAAATCTCCATTTATATTCAAAAATTGGCTGGGGCGCCCCTTCTGGCACGGACATTCCTTCTTGGATATTCGCTCCAATTTTATAGGGACGGAAATCAATGATTGGCAGATGATGAAGTACGTAATAAGCAATTCCAATACATACTAGCAGGGTGATAAAAACTATTAAACTTCGAATTCCGGTAGTCAACAAAGGCCTGATATACCTTCTTCCAATAAACAGAATCAGAATCAGGACTAGCAATACAATATCCTTACTGAAGGATTCCCAAGGCGTAAGTGGTAGGGCATCCCCAAAACAGCCACAGTCTGTTACTTTATTAAAATATGCGGAGTAAAAAGTAAGGAAAGTGAAAAACACAATCATTAAGAGCAAAGCCCATAATGTCAGTTTCTTAAAGTATCCCAACAATAGCGCGACTCCAAGTAAAACTTCCACAATAACCAGAACAATCGCGATCAAGAGCGAATAAGGAACTAGAAATCCTAGATCCAGAACTTCAGGCGCAAAATAATCCTGAAGTTTAAATGAAAATCCTACGGGATCGTTCAGTTTGATCAAACCACTGATGATAAAAAGAACTCCAACAATTAATCGGGCTAATCCTACTATATATTTCATAAATTCTAAATGATATGGATAATTATTTCTTTGAATCCTCGTCCTGCTCATCCAAATGAATAAGGGCGAATACAGCGTAGTTTATCATGTCTTGATAATTGGCATCAATACCCTCAGAAACCCTGGTTTTTCCCTGGTTGTTTTCTATTTGCTTTACGCGAAGTAATTTCTGCAAAATCAAATCGGTTAAGGAGCTTATCCGCATATCGCGCCAAGCCTCGCCATAATCGTGATTTTTGTCCATCATCAACTGTTTGGTCTGAGCGACTTGTTCATCATATAGCTGGGTGGCTTCTTCAACCGATAAATCTGGCTGTTCCACAACACCTTTTTGCAATTGGATCAAAGCCATTACGGAATAATTTACAATTCCTATAAATTCACTGGTCTCATCCTCCTGAATCTTCTGTTCCAAATTCTGTTGCAATCCTCGGATCCGCTGTGCTTTGATAAAAATCTGATCCGTAAGAGAGGGAAGACGTAGAATACGCCAAGCACTTCCGTAGTCGTGCATTTTATTGATAAACAGCTCCCTACATTTTTCAATCTGATCGTTAAATTGATTTGAGGTGTCTTTCATTTGCAATTGTAAGAATTTGTGTAAATTTCGCTTAAATAAATCAATCTAAAAAATTGCATACACTTAATTGCCGCGGTACTCTTATCGATCTTGAAACCCCTAAAACAATGGGGATAATAAACGTTACGCCAGATTCTTTTTACGATGGCGGTAAAAGTTTTTCTGATAAAGATATCTTGATCCAAGCCGAGACCATGCTCTCGGAAGGAGCGACTTTTCTCGATGTAGGCGGATATAGCAGCCGACCAAACGCGGTGGACGTTTCAGAAATCGAGGAAACAAAACGAGTTGTAAATGCTATCCATTTAATCTTGAAGAAATTTCCTCAAGCATTAATCTCGGTGGATACCTTTAGAAGTAAGGTCGCGAAAGAGGCGGTGCTCGCAGGAGCAACTTTGGTAAATGATGTATCGGGAGGTACCATGGACAAGGAAATGTATGCAACTGTCGCCCAGCTGAATGCTCCTTACGTGCTTATGCATATGCGCGGAACTCCAAAAACGATGACGGCACTTACGGACTATGACAATGTTACCCTCGAAGTTTTAAAAGATCTTTCAGAAAAAATCGCTCAGTGCCGTCGAGCTGGCATAAATGATATTATTGTCGACCCGGGATTTGGATTTGCTAAAAACAGGGAGCAGAGCTTTGAGCTTTTAAATAATCTTGAACTTTTTCAAAATCTGAATGTTCCCATTTTAGCTGGAATTTCAAGAAAATCGTTTGTTTATAAAACCTTGGGGATTTCTGCAGATGAAGCGTTAAACGGTACAACCGTTTTAAATACGGTCGCTCTTCAGAAGGGAGCAAAACTTCTTCGGGTCCACGATGTAAAGGAAGCAGCCGAGACTATTAAACTAATTGAAAAGCTGAAATGTTGACCATTATTCATTAATTTTTTTAAAGTACTTTTACAAAAAACATTCTTCTTTGGAATTACTAGACATACGAATAATAGATATTGTGGACATTGTATTGGTAGCCGCATTGCTGTATTATCTGTATAATTTGGTAAAAGGCACAGTAGCCATCAATATTCTGGTGGGCATAATAATTGTTTATGCAATTTATGTATTTACCCAGCTTTTGGAAATGGAACTTCTTAGTAAAATCCTTGGAGGGTTTCTGGGAGTGGGAATGTTTGCCCTTGTGGTTGTCTTTCAACCCGAAATACGGAAATTTCTCTTGATGTTGGGCTCCACAAATTTTAACGCCCGAAAACGAATACTCAAAAAATTCCATTTTTTTGGGAGAGAAAGCGGCCCTAAGATGAATTTGGAAGGCATAATTGCTGCTTGCAAAAAAATGTCTGCTTCCAATACCGGTGCGCTAATCGTTATTCAACGCAATAATAAATTGGATTTTGTAAAAAATACCGGGGACCAAATGAATCTGGAAGTCAACCAGCCAATTATTGAAAGCATCTTTTTTAAGAACAGTCCCCTTCACGATGGCGCTATTATAATTGAGGATAATAAAATTACTGCCACGCGGGTGATACTTCCAGTATCAAACGACAGAACCATTCCCTTGCGCTTCGGTCTCCGTCACCGGGCTGCCGTAGGAATTACCGAAAAGACAGATGCCGTTTCCTTGGTAGTTTCTGAAGAAAATGGAGGGATTTCCTATTTGAAGGATGGGGATTTTGTATTGTTTGAAGACACAGATGAATTATTGAAACTTCTGAAGAAAGATTTGAGCTAAAACATAAAAAAGCCAAACACTTAAACCGCCTCTTCCTTCATAAATTGAACTTCATACAGATTTCGGTAATACCCATTTTCAATTTTTAGAAGTTGTTTGTGCTTGCCTTCTTCCACAATTTTTCCAGCATCCATAACGATAATTTTATCGGCCTTCTTTATGGTTGCCAATCTATGTGCGATTACTATAGAAGTACGGTTCTCGGTTATCTTTAAAGTGGCAGTCTGGATCATTTCTTCCGAATAAGTATCTACCGAAGAAGTGGCCTCATCCAAAATCAAAATACTAGGATTGCTAACATAGGCGCGCAAAAATGAAATAAGTTGTCGTTGTCCGGAAGAGAGCATACTCCCGCGTTCCTTAACGTTATAATGATACCCGCCCGGAAGTGATTCTATAAATTTATCCACTCCTATTTCCTTGGCAGCAGCCCTTACCTCCTCCTCGGAAATCTCGGGATTGTTGAGCGTAATATTGTTCAATATGGAATCGGCAAAGAGGAAGACGTCTTGAAGGACAACCGCTATCTGATTTCTTATAGATGCCAATTTATAATCCTTTAAAGGAATGTCGTCAATAAGTATTTCTCCACCATCAATCTCATAAAACCGGTTTAAAAGGTTGATTATGGTTGTTTTTCCCGCTCCGGTTGCACCTACAATGGCAATTGTTTCTCCAGGATTCGCTGTAAAGGAAATCCCTTTTATCACTTCTTCCTCTGGATTATATCCAAAATGCACATCCCTAAATTCTATCTTCCCGTTGGTATTAGTATAATCAACGGTTCCGTTATCTGGAATATGGGATTTGGTATCCAGAATACCAAAAACACGGTTTGCGGCAACCATTCCCATTTGGAGAGTATTGAATTTATCCGCGATTTGTCGAAGTGGTCTAAAAAGCATTTCAGCATATTGTATAAACGCGGTAATAATACCCAAGGTAACAAAACCGCCACCGATTACGTTCAAACCACCATACCATACTACCAAACCGGTAGCAATCGCTCCAGTCATCTCTGCAATGGGGAAAAAAATTGAGTTATACCAAACTGTCTTTATCCAAGCTTTTCTATGACTCTTGTTTATTTCGGTAAATTGGTCGTATTCCGTCTTTTCGCGTGTAAATATTTGGACTATTTTCATTCCCGTTATCCGCTCCTGCACAAATGAATTAAGATTTGCAACTTGATTTCTTACATCCTCAAAAGCAACTTTCATTGCTTTTTGAAAAACCCGGGTAGCATACAAAATAAAGGGGAGGACAATAAAAACAATTAGGGATAGTCGCCAGCTTTGCGTAAGCATAAACCCAGCAATTACCACCATTTTAAGCAAATCGCTTATAATCATAAATAAACCCTCACTGAAGATACTCGAAATGGTTTCCACATCATTAACTGCACGGGTTGTCAATCTTCCGACGGCGCTCTTATCAAAATATTTCATTTTGAAACTCACCATCAGGCGGAAAAGTTTTTGTCGAAGATCGCGGATTACACTTTGCCCCAGCCAGTTCGCATAGAAAATAAAGGCAAATTGAAAAATAACCTCCAACATCAGGACAACCATCATCAAGATGACATATTTCATAAAGCCCTCTCCATCTTTTGGAACAATGGAATCATCAATGGCCAATTTCAGTAAATAAGGCCGCAAGACAGCAAGAACGGACATAATAATCGCTGCCAAGGCAACAAAATAAAATGCCAACTGGTATGGCTTGGTAAAGGCCAATAACCGTTTGAAGAGTTTAAAATCGAATGCGTTCCCTGTGGATTTTGACACTTTTATATTATTTGTAACTTGATTAAATTAAAAACTGATTAAATTTTAATCGATGGATTATTTGAAACTATAAAAATAAGCTTTCAGGATATACTACCCTTCTTAAATAGAGTCCGTGGGCAGGAGCCGAAGCCCCCGCTTCGCTCCTATCTTGGCTATTAAGGATTTCCTGAAATTCGGATAATGTAGTTTTTCCAAATCCTATATCCAAAAGCGTCCCTACAATTGCCCGGACCATATTTCGCAAAAACCGGTCCGCTATAACTGTGAATACCAAAATGTCATCTCTTTCCTCCCATTGCGCTTTTACGATCTTACAGATATAGGTTTTTACGTCTGTTTTAGAGCGCGAAAAACATTGAAAGTCTGTATGCACAAGCAATAATTTCGCTGCTTGGTTCATCGCTTCAATATTTGGCTTATTATACAATTGATACGTTAAATCGAAATTAAACGGATTTTTTCCTAATGAAATCCGGTATTCATATTCCCTTTGAACCGCATCGAAACGCGCATGCGCATCATCAGTAACCCGTAAGATGTTCTTTATCGAAATATCCTGGGGCAGAAAGGAATTGATTCTAAATATCAATCTTTCGTTTACCTCAATTTCCTCACAATCAAAATGAGCAAAGAGTTGCATTGCGTGCACTCCAGTATCGGTTCTACCCGCTGCGACCACCTTTATTTCGGAACGAAGAATTAACGACAGAGCCTCCTCTACAACCTGTTGTACACTCATTTGGTTAGGCTGACGCTGCCAACCAAAATAATGCTTCCCATTATAAGCTATCTCGACAAAATACCGCAATAATTCTTTTTTTACAATTGACAAAATTACGATTTACACACCATCATTTGGTATAAATGGGGAAAATCTTAATAACTTCGCTTTTCTGAATTCTAATTGTCCATTGAAAAAAATCCTCCTTCTTAGCGACACGCATAGTTATATTGATGACAAAATCCTGAAATATGTAGAACAGGCCGATGAGGTTTGGCATGCCGGCGATATTGGGGATCTTTCGGTTACCGATACCATAAAGGCGTTAAAACCATTAAGAGCGGTTTATGGAAACATTGACAACAAGGAAGCCAGATTGGAATTCCCTCTTCACAACCGATTTTTTTGCGAGGAAGTAGATGTTTGGATAACCCACATTGGAGGCTATCCAGGCCGATATAATCCCTCGATAAGGCAAGAGATATACTCAAATCCTCCGAAGATTTTTATTAGTGGCCATTCCCATATTCTAAAAGTAATGCCAGATAAAAAAACGGGACTTTTACATATGAATCCCGGTGCAGTAGGAAAACAGGGGTTTCATAAGGTTAGAACTATGCTGCGGTTCGAGATTGATGGGAAGATTATTCAAAATCTGGAGGTGGTTGAATTCGGGCTTCGGTAAAAATTTCTATTGCGCTGCGCTTATAGAAATTCACTCAGCCACCTTTGATTTATTTGAAAGAAAAGGCTTCGGTAAAAATTTCCTTTTGCTCCGCAAATAGAAATTCACTCAGCCACCTTAGAATTGGGCTTCGGTAAAAATTTCTATTGCGCTGCGATTATAGAAATTCACTCAGCCACCTTTGATTTATTTGAAAGAAAAGGCTTCGGTAAAAATTTCCTTTTGCTCCGCAAATAGAAATTCACTCAGCCACCTTAGAATTGGGCTTCGGTAAAAATTTCTATTGCGCTGCGATTATAGAAATTCACTCAGCCACCTTTGATTTATTTGAAAGAAAAGGCTTCGGTAAAAATTTCCTTTTGCTCCGCAAATAGAAATTCACTCAGCCACCTTAGAATTGGGCTTCGGTAAAAATTTCTAGTGCGCTGCGCTTATAGAAATTCACTCAGCCACCTTTGATTTATTTGAAAGAAAAGGCTTCGGTAAAAATTTCCTTTTGCTCCGCAAATAGAAATTCACTCAGCCACCTTAGAATTGGGCTTCGGTAAGAATTTCTATTGCGCTTCGCTTATAGAAATTCACTCAGCCACCTTTGATTCGGCTTTCATAATAATTTTCATTGCGCTGCCTTATAGAAATTACACGACCACCTTTGGTAATAAATAGAACTTTTTCCATTTAACTGGGGAGGCTAAACAAAAAACCCCCAAAGATGGCATTCTCAGGGGGTTTTGCACTAATATACCAAGATTGGTTTATCGTAAACGATCAACAGATTTTACAAGGTCCTCATCCCGTTTAATGGCCTTGTTGGCCAGCACTAAAAACACGATAGAAATGATGGGAATTAAAACCCCAATACCCTTCTCAGAAACCAAGGTTTCTCCGGATAAAGTGAGCGATCTGTAAACGAAAACTCCTAGTAATACAAAATTTGATATGATATTCAAACGGTTAAGAACAAATTGTGTCTGCCGTTTCTTGAAACTTAAAATCGAAATAATTCCCAAAAGTATGGAAACAAAAATTAATCCAAAAACCCAAGGTTCGCTGCGTTCAATAATAACAGAACCATCAGTTCCCAATATCACTGGAAACCACATAAATAAAGCTCCCATCAATAAAATGGAAATAACTAAATATACTGTTTGAATACGCTGGATCATCTTACCGAAATACAATTGTGGGACAAAAATACTCTTTCTTTTTAAAAAAAATAACAGGGAAATTTAATTTATTATCGTATTATTGCAATATCAATCCGTAACCATTTCAATAGAGGTTACTTAGTCTTCAAAAAACTTTCACGTACTTACCTTCTCAAAGGAAACTTACAGTATAACCTTAACAATAGTATTTTTTAAATGTTTGACATTTCAGAATTAAAAAACAAAAAGCTTCCCGAACTTCAGGATATAGCGAAAGAACTCAATGTGCCAAAATACCGCACACAAAAAAAGCTGGATCTAGTATATCAAATTCTTGATTACCAAGCTGCTAATCCAAAAGCAGTAAAAGCTGTTCTGAGCGCTGAATCTTCAGAAACTGAAGATACAAAACAAGTAAATAAGACTGAAGCACCAAAAGAAGTCAGTGAGAAAAAGGATTCTAATCCTCGTTCGCAGCAGGTCGACGACCGCAATAAAGGTTCACAAGCTTCAAAACCACATTCTCAGAAGAACCAACCTCAGAAATCCCATTCTCAAAAATCCCAACATTCGAGCACCACTGGCGGTTCCGACAAGAAGCAAGGTGAGGATAAGCGTACAACACCAGATAAATCGGATAGATCTGATAAAACTGATAGGTCGGATAGAATGGACAGAACAGATAAAATGGATAAATCTGATAAAACAGATAGATCGGACAGAAGCGATAGACCCGATAGATCTAGTAGTGATAAAAAGCAACAACATCAGCAAAAACAAAGTTCTGGCGACCAAGACAGCCGTCAAAAACACCAACGATCTGATAGCCATAATACGGATAACAGACAAAAACACCAATCTAATAAACAAAAAGATGGCAACGTACAGGATAACAAGAATGGAAACAAGGATTCCAGAAACCGTTATCGCGAGCCGGATTATGAATTTGATGGTATTATCGAAAGCGAAGGTGTCCTAGATATTATGCAGGATGGCTACGGATTTTTAAGATCCAGTGATTATAATTACTTATCCTCACCTGACGATATTTACGTTTCCCAATCACAAATCAGATTATTCGGATTAAAATCCGGGGATACAGTACTGGGAGAAGTTCGACCTCCCAAGGAAGGAGAAAAGTATTTCCCTCTTATTAAGGTGAACAAAATAAATGGTTTAAGTCCTAATGTTGTTCGAGATAGAGTTTCATTCGAGCACTTAACACCTCTTTTTCCACAAGAAAAGTTCAACATTGCCGATAAACAAAGCACTATTTCCACACGAATTATAGATCTTTTTGCACCTATTGGAAAAGGTCAGAGAGGAATGATAGTATCTCAACCCAAAACGGGAAAAACGATGCTGCTGAAAGATATTGCCAACGCAATTGCTGCTAATCACCCTGAGGTTTATCAAATCATATTACTTATCGATGAACGGCCTGAAGAGGTTACGGATATGCAGCGAAACGTACGTGGCGAAGTTGTTGCTTCTACCTTTGACAAGGAAGCTACGGAGCACGTTCGGGTTGCAAACCTAGTACTGGACAAAGCCAAAAGATTGGTGGAATGTGGACATGACGTCGTAATTCTTTTAGATTCCATTACACGTTTGGCCAGAGCCTACAATACCGTACAACCTGCCAGTGGTAAGATTTTAAGTGGTGGTGTTGATGCCAATGCCCTTCACAAACCAAAACGTTTCTTTGGAGCTGCCCGAAATATTGAAAATGGCGGCTCTTTAAGTATTATTGCAACGGCTCTGACTGAAACAGGCTCAAAGATGGACGAAGTAATATTTGAGGAATTTAAGGGAACCGGTAATATGGAACTACAGTTGGACAGAAAGATTTCCAACCGAAGAATTTTCCCAGCTATTGACCTTACTTCATCCAGTACACGTCGCGACGACTTGTTACTTGATGAAAACACCATTCAAAGAATGTGGGTGATGAGAAAATATCTAGCTGATATGAACCCTGTGGAAGCTATGGAATTTATTAATGACAGGATCAAGAAAACCAGAAACAACGAAGAATTTCTCATATCGATGAACGGATAAGAAATCTCTGTTTATTCTAACTATTTAAACTCCCTCAGATAAATTCTGGGGGAGTTTTTTCATGAAGGACACAGACCATTAAAACACCTGATTAGTGGGCTTGCAATTTACATCTTACTAAGGTAATAAGGTTTGGGAATTTCGAGATATACAATTCCATACTAAAGATAATAAGGTTCGGAATATTAAAGTATCTCAATAAGATAATAAGTTCATCGGAGACGGATTATTAAGTAGGTTTATGGATTATACTAAAAAAAATTATAGTTTAAAAGAAAACTTTATCCCTAGGTAATCAAAGATAGTCGCTATTATTCAACCTTATTACCTAAATAATAACACCCAGGTCCCAAAACTTAAACTTATTACCTGAGTAATTAGACAAAAGGACTACCATAAAGCTTACTATTTAATCAATACTGAAAATTCATTCCCACAACAACTCCTTCCATATTAAGGTGCCAACCGCAGAAGGAAGGTGCTATTTCTGAACTAAGGCAGTAAGGTTGAAGGGCTATTAGAATGATCAATTTTTCTCAATTTAATAAGGTCGGTGTATTTATAGCATGTGAAATTTCTTACCAAGATTATTAGGTTGGTCATGCAAGATTTAATTTAAAACAAAATGGTTGCTGTAAAAGATTACCAAATAGATTTGGATAATATTAAAAAAAACAAAGCATAAAAAAACCCCAATCTTTCGATTGAGGTTTTTTACGCCATTTTATTAAAATGAAAGCAATAATTATTGCTTAACGATTCTTTGAGTAAGTGAACCTTGAGTAGTTTCCAATTTCAAGAAATATACTCCTTGAGAAAGACCAGAAACATCCATTTGTCCGTTGCTGTAAACAACACCAGTAGTTCTTCCAAGAACGTCAACCAAAGCGGAGCTCAATACTTCAATGTTTGAAGGAAGGTTAATGTTCAATACAGAAGAAGTAGGGTTTGGGAAGATAGAAACCATCTCAGCCAAATTATCACCAACAGCAACCACATCATCAACAATAACGTTAATTACGTGTCTTGCATCAGGGAACCCTATAACTGCAACTGGAACTGGGTTGTTAATTTCACAAGCAACAGATGCTAAGTAAGAAGGAGCATCTTCTGCAGCTGCAGTTCCAAGATAAAACTGAGCAGTCTGTCCGTCAGTTTCATAAACCAATGCCACAAGGGTTGTATCCTCATCAACAATAGCTGGTGAATCGAAATCAGCACGAACCATGGTTCCTACTTGCGCACTAGTAACAGTTAGCGAGGCAGAAGCCAAAGGAACAGGCATGTTAGTAGCATCAAATCCACCTGGGAAACCTTCCATGTCGAAAACCATAACTTGCAATGCAGTAGATCCAGTCGCAGTGCTCACGAAGAACTCCAATCCAGTAGCCTGAACAATCCCTCTCACGCCATAATCGTATAGATAATAGCTACGGAAATAAAGGTTATCGCCAGTAGTTCCAGCACCTTGATCTCCACAAGCTACGCCACCATCGCCAATAGCGCCTGAGGTTTGAGACAAAATCGATTCAGCATTGGTAGCACTTTGTGCAAATACAAATGATGTTGCCAAGGCAAACATAATCAATGTAATTTTTTTCATAATATAAAGTTTTAAGTTATTAATGAATGACAAACTTAAACAACTAAAACAAAAAAACCTAATGGATATTAATATTTAATAGGGGTTAGGAGTGCTAAATTTATCCCAATTTCTCAAGCATATCATACGGATGCCCATTGAATTGTTGAGTATCCAAAGCCGTAATTCTGAATAATGAAAGAGACCAATTAAATTTTTGCGAATCTATTATTTATAAGAAAGGTTATTCCAAATCAAACTGGGCGATCATTTGGATGTGTAGTAAGATATTCAGTAGGAAAAAGAAGTTTAATATTCTCATAGGAGTCCAATAACGCTTTTTGGGACTTTTCAAAATTCTTCCATTTCACCTTTTTAATTCCTTCCATAGCCTCGGGCACCAAAGGCCCATCGTAATCGGTAAACATTTCATACCAATAGGTAATTTTCAATTTAAACTTGTTATTACGACAGAAAACATGATAGGTAGTCATTAAGAAGTCACGAATTTCCAAATCCTTTACTCCTGTCTCCTCCACTACTTCTCTTACGGCAGCTTCTCGATAAGATTCACCTTGCTCAACTTTACCTTTGGGTAGATCCCACTTTTTATTTCGTCTAATAAATAGAATCTCTTTTCTGGTATTATAAACCAATCCGCCCGCAGCTTCTACCACCTTTATTTTCTTCCGAAGAAAGCGTTCTAGTTTTTCAGCATTTTTATGGTATAGATTGACGTATAGCAGTTCACCGTTGTTTATCTTCTTTACCAACTTCTTAAAATGTGCCTTTTTTAATGGGATGGTAGTGTAGTGATCTCCTATATTTTTTTCTGTGGAAAGAATAATAGGGATATCTTTTACAAAAACTTTATACATTTGTACAATGATATTAAACAAAGAAACGGCACAAAAAACCGCTGCATTATTGTTGCAAATTAATGCAATAAAATTACAACCACAAAAACCATTTACGTGGGCTTCTGGGTGGAAATCTCCAATTTATTGCGATAATCGAATAACTCTTTCGTATCCAACCATCAGAAATTATATTCGGGAAAACCTAGCCAAACAAATTGAAGAATTGTATGGAAGACCCGAAATGATTGCAGGTGTAGCCACAGGAGCCATTGGAATTGGCGCTCTTGTAGCCGATTACCTTAACGTACCTTTTTGTTATGTTAGACCGGAAGCCAAAGGCCACGGCAGACAAAATAAAATTGAGGGCCATTTGGAACATAATACAAAGGTGGTGGTGGTAGAAGATCTCATCAGTACCGGAAAAAGTAGTTTATTGGCAGTCGAGGCCCTAAAGGAGGCCGAAGCAAATATAAAAGGAATGATTGCCATCTTCAGTTATGGCTTTGATATTGCTGAGGAGAATTTCAAAAATGCCGATATTAGCCTAAATACTTTGAGCAATTACGAAATGCTTTTAAAGGAAGCCGAAAGATCCAACTATATAAATGCATCTGAAGCAGCATTACTTTCTGAATGGCGTAAGGCTCCTGATACTTGGGGAATCAGTGTTTAATAGGCAGTAGGCAGTAGGCAGTAGTCGTAGGCAGTAGGCAGTAGGCAGTAGGCAGTAAAATTAATTTTAAAATGTTTAAACTCATAAACTTTTAATCTCATAAACTCATAAAGTTATAAACTTTTAAATAACCGCATAAATCAAAATATGAAACTTAACAGCAATAAAGTTACCGTTCAAAAATCTGCCGAAGAGCTTTGTGATTATTTAACAGATGTAAAAAATTTTAAGGCTATTATGCCTGAGAACATTACCAAATTCGAACTCTTAAACGATAAGGCTTTCCTATTTGCTCTAAAGGGAATGCCGGATATAGCACTCGAAATTAAAGATGTGCAAAAGCCCAAGAAAGTTGTTTTAGGAGCTAAGAGCGATAAATTCCCATTTACCCTTACTGCCGATATAGATGAAGTAACCGAAAATACCTCAACTGTAGAATTATTATTTGATGGAGAATTTAATGCTATGATGGCAATGATGATAAAAGGACCTCTATCGAAATTTATTGAAACGTTAGCAACAAACCTGGAAAAGATATAAGTTTCATTTTATAAGAATCGCCTATTTTGTCACTCTGCTTTAAGTGAGTACCGAAACAATTATATTAATATATAAAATTAATTTCCTTTAATTGAAACTTTTCAGCGGAAGCATTATTCCTTTCAATAATTAGCTCACCGAAATCGGAAATACCCCTAATCTTTCCTTGAAATCTTTGGCCCGTCCCGTCTTCAAAAGCTGATATAGAATCCCTTTGAAACATATTTTGTTCATATAATGGACGCAAATCTGAAAAACTGTGGTCTGAGATATTTGCTAGGCCTTTAAGAACATTTCTTACCACGGAATCAAACATTTCATCCAATTGGAAATACTTACCCGTTTCCAATCTGATGGAACTGGCTTGGGGAAGATTCGGAAAATGAGTTTCATTGACATTAATTCCGATTCCGATGATGGAGTGCTTAATATTTGCTCCTTCCAGAACGTTTTCGATCAAGATACCGGCAATCTTTTTCTTTCCTGACAATATGTCGTTAGGCCATTTAACCGATACATCTGGGACATTAATCTTCTCAAAAGCTTCAACAAGGGCCAAGGATACTGCCATAGATATTACAAACTGGTTTTCTGCCTGGAGGTCCGAAAATCTCTTGAAAACGCTGAATGTAAGGCTTTGACCCTTTCGGGAAAGCCATCCACTTCCGCGTTGCCCCCTACCCTTTTCTTGATCTTCCGCGATAATTACGGTCTGATCTTCTACAGTGGTATTATTGACCAGCTCTTTAAGGTAGGTATTAGTAGAATCGGTGGCATTAAGTTTGATTATATTCAAAATGACAACTATGTTTGGTTTAGGCTTTTTATGGTGCTCACAAGAAACAAAAAAGTAATAACTTTGCCAAAATTGAAAAGAAAGTAATTGATGCAGAAAAAACAAGCTGAAACCGATCAACTTATTACTCAAATAATATTAGGGATTGAAGATGTAAAAGGAGTGGATATTGAAATTCTCGATCTGCGAGATATTGAAAATACTGTTTGCGACTATTTTATCATCTGTAACGGGACCTCAAACACCCATGTGAATGCCATTGTAAATTCCATTCAAAAATCCGTAGGCAAATCTTTAAAAGAAAAACCCTGGCATGTAGAAGGGAGCGAAAATGCCGAGTGGATACTCATTGATTATATTGACGTGGTTGTGCATGTATTTCAAAAGCATATTCGTGAGTTTTACGATATCGAAGGCCTTTGGGGCGATGCGAAGTCGGTTAAAATAGAAACAATTCATTAAAAGAAAAGAAAGTTAGCCCTATGGCGGTAGAAAATAAAAATAAGAAACTCGACCCGAAGAAACCGAGACCTAATTATTACTGGATTTACGCAGCGGTGATATTGCTGTTTTTCGGAATTCAAATATTCGGCAGCAATTGGTCGCAACCTGCGAAGACAACGCAAGCCCAATTTGAAGATTACCTAAAAAAAGGCGAGGTTGAAAAGGTTGACATAATCAATAAGAAGATTGCGAAGGTCTATCTTACAGATTCCGCAAAAGAAAGAGAATCAGGAACTCAAAAAGATACACCAGCATTTTTGGCCCCCGGTCCGAATGACGCGGATTACCAATTTGAATTTGGAGATCTTCAGAATTTTGAAAACACCTTTCAGCAGATAAAACAGGAAAATAACCTGGATACAAAAATGGAATGGCATACAGACTCCAACGTCTGGGGCGATATCCTAATGGGAATCCTGCCGTTTGTAATCATCATTGCCATCTGGATCTTTATCATGCGCAGAATGTCTGCTGGAGCAGGTGGTGGTGCCGGAGGGCAGTTGTTCAACATTGGAAAATCCAAAGCCAAGCTTTTTGATGAGAAAATAGATATAAAAACTACATTTAAGGATGTAGCAGGATTAGAAGGTGCAAAAGAAGAGGTCCAGGAAATTGTCGATTTCCTCAAAAACCCTGATAAGTACACCTCTTTGGGAGGAAAAATCCCGAAAGGAGCTTTATTGGTTGGACCTCCAGGTACAGGAAAAACTCTATTGGCCAGAGCAGTAGCGGGAGAGGCAAAAGTGCCATTCTTCTCCCTATCAGGTTCTGATTTTGTTGAAATGTTTGTGGGAGTGGGAGCTTCTAGAGTACGAGATCTATTTAAGCAGGCAAAGGATAAATCTCCAGCAATTATTTTTATTGATGAGATTGATGCAATCGGTCGTGCTCGTGGAAAGAGTAATTTTTCCGGAAGTAACGATGAAAGAGAAAATACCCTAAACCAACTTCTTACTGAAATGGATGGTTTTGGCACAAATACAAATGTTATCGTTTTGGCCGCTACTAACCGAGCTGACGTACTCGACAAGGCTTTGATGCGTGCGGGACGTTTTGATAGACAGATTTATGTAGATCTTCCAGATGTCCGTGAGCGCCAGGAAATATTTGAAGTGCACTTGCGCCCTATTAAAAAAGACGAAGGTCTGGATACGGATTTTCTGGCAAAACAAACCCCAGGTTTTTCAGGTGCAGATATTGCCAACGTTTGTAACGAGGCCGCACTTATCGCTGCAAGAGGCGGTAAAAAATCGGTGGGGAGACAGGATTTCCTAGATGCTGTTGATCGAATTGTGGGTGGCCTTGAGAAGAAAAACAAAATAATGACAATAGATGAAAAGCGTGCAATCGCCTTTCACGAAGCAGGTCATGCTACCGTTAGTTGGATGTTGGAACATGCAGCTCCCCTAGTAAAGGTTACTATTGTTCCCAGAGGGCAATCTTTGGGTGCTGCTTGGTATTTACCTGAGGAGCGTCTAATAATCCATCCTGAACAAATGCTTGACGAAATGTGCGCCGCTCTTGGTGGCCGTGCTGCTGAAAAAGTAATTTTTAATCGTATTTCTACTGGGGCCTTGAGCGACCTTGAAAAAGTTACCAAACAGGCGCGAGCAATGGTGACGGTGTACGGTCTGAATGAAAAGGTTGGAAATCTTACTTATTACGACAGCAGCGGTCAATCGGAATATAACTTCACCAAACCTTATAGCGAGAAAACCGCCGAACTTATCGATACGGAAATTTCAAAACTAATTGAGGAGCAATACCAAAGAGCAATCCAGATATTGGAAGATAATAAGGACAAATTAACCGAACTTGCAAATGTTCTTTTGGAGAAAGAAGTTATCTTCAAAGATAATCTGCAAAAAATATTTGGAGATAGACCTTATGAAGAGCCAGAGAAAGTAGAACGATTGGCGAGCACCTAAAATTTCCATACAGATGGGAAGATTTTTTAAATATCGCGCTTCAACTAAGATTTTATATCTTTGGTCGTTAACTTGTTTATGAACTCCTCAATAATCAAATCATTAATGAGTCTATTCAAAAGACTTTTAAATCCAAATTATAAATCGGAGAAAGATCCCCAAAAAGGTATTAAATCCGACAGGAGCAGTTATTACCCAGAGCAAAAACTTCCCGTAGATGAAAAATTCACCCATTTCTTCAAAAACAATGGAGGGAAATTCATATACTGCGAGAATTGGGAAGAAGCAATGGAGGCTTTCGATAATATAATGATCGAGAACGATTGGTACGAGCAGGATGTATTCTGTATGGAAGATCGCCTTCGAAAAAAATTCGATGGATTTAACCTCAATTTTGTAAATAAGGTCGATTCCAAATTCGTACTTACTACGTGCGAATCTTTGGTGGCCAATACCGGTGCCATACTTTTATGCTCTAACCAGGTAAAAGAAAAAAAACTTAACGAACTCCCGTACAACATGGTAGTTTTAGCTACTACCAGTCAAATTGTAGAGAACATAAGTGAAGGTTTAAGAATTATTAATAACCAACGTTCTCCGCATATTCCGAGCAATATTACCACTGTCCAAAATTTCGAGTCCGAAAAAGAAAAAGATTTTATGACTCAGGGAAGCAGTACAAAAAACTTATATTTGTTGCTTTTGGAAGATTTATAAAATATGAAGGAAATTCTCGTAAGGACTATCTCGGGCGTAGTTTACATTTCAATAATCGTTTTTGCGATGTTCACTTCCCGGGAATGGTTTATGGGACTTTTCTTTATTCTTGCCCTAATAACGATGAGTGAGTTCTTAAAACTGGTGCATCTTACCAGTTATCTCGCTTATTTCCTCCTTGCTGCAGCCTTTTATTTTTTGAGCTATCGCGTTTTTAATGAAAATGGAGTTTATTTATTGTTGATTATAAGCGCCTTCGTCAATTTATCTCTCTTTATAGATGTACTTCGAACAAGCAAAATCCCAATGTTCGAAAACAAAAAATATATTACCGTAGTATTCTATATCATCAGCGGTTTTGTTTTTCTTACACTCATTCCCGTAATGGATGTAGATGGTAAATTTATTCCACATCTTATCGTGGCAGTATTTGTTTTAATGTGGGCAAATGATACCTTCGCATTTTTGATTGGAAAAAATTTCGGAAAGCATAAACTCTTAGAGCGCATCTCTCCGAAAAAAACGGTAGAAGGATTTTTAGGCGGTGTGGCGGGTGCTCTTGTGGCAGGATTCGTTATTTTTAAAATTACCCAAATCTACAGCCCAAATGATATTGAGAGATATAATTTATGGGTTTGGATTTGTCTGGCTATCATTGTGTCAATTTTCGGCACTATAGGCGATTTAATCCAATCAAAGTTTAAACGGCAGGCCGGAGTAAAAGACAGTGGAATCATTATGCCGGGACATGGCGGAATGTATGACAGGTTGGATAGTATCCTTTATGCCAGTCCTTTTGTATATGCTTTTTTATTAATAGTCGATTATGTTTCATAAAGAAGGTTTTAAGATAATTACAGGTGCCCTACTGATAGTCATTATCCTTAGTGTTTTGGCTAATATTTTTGTAGAGGATCCCACTTTTAGAGGTGGAATTATAATTACACTTATAATTCTTCTTCTCTTGGTTCTGCAATTTTTCAGAAATCCAAAACGTTTCTTCGATCTCCATTCCGAAGAGGTACTTTCTCCTGTTGATGGAAAGGTTGTTGTAATAGAAGAAGTTTTTGAAAAAGAATATTTTCAGGACAAAAGACTGCAAGTGTCTGTCTTTATGTCCCCAATAAATGTTCATATAACCCGTTATCCCGTTGGAGGAAAAATTGTTTATAGCAAGTATCATCCCGGGAAATATCTGGTAGCTTGGCATCCAAAATCTTCCGAAGAAAACGAACGCACTACAGTGGTAGTTAATAATGAAGTGTTTGGCGATGTGCTTTATAGGCAGATTGCAGGAGCGCTGGCAAAACGCATCGTAAATTATGCCGAGGTCGGAGATGAGGTGGTGCAGACCGCAGATAGTGGTTTTATAAAATTTGGTTCCCGCGTAGATGTTTTTCTGCCAATTGGCACCCAAATTAATGTTACCCTGAACCAGAAAGTAAAAGGCGGAATTACAATTATAGCAAGAAAATAATGAGCCCTGAAGAACTGGATATTGTATTCAAACAAGCGGTTGAAAGTATAAATCAGCATAAAGAACCCTTCCCAGCAGATTTCTTATTGCGGTTATATGCTTATTATAAAAGAGCCACTGGCAATCAGGTTTCTCCCGGAAGCAATAAACCATTGATTAATGCATTTAAGACAAATGCCCTCTTTCAAACGCAAGGATTAACTTCAGAAGAAGCTAAACAGCTTTATGTAGATGCAGTTAACCATTATTTTTTATACCGAAAATAATTTACTTCTTTAAAATCGGTTTTCCTTTTATTAATCCTCTATTCTTAAAAGAGAGGTTCGCTTTGCTTAAATAGGTTATATTTTTTTAGATTCCTGATACAATCTATAATCACGTTAACCCAAAAAACGTCCCTGAAACTAAACAATCCTTTATCAATTTTCCGCAATTAAAAATGCACATCAGGCTTTACCATTCAAATCTTTTAATGGCCTGACGGGAATTTTACATCTAGTTTCGCAAACTTATTTTAAGCCATTAAGGCTAGCTTTCAAGGTTTCTATCTTGGCCAGAGCATCTGCCTCTTTTTGTTTTTCCAGTGCAACAACCTGTGCAGGTGCACCAGCGACAAATCGTTCGTTTTTCAATTTTCCCTGAACACTTCTCAAAAATCCTTCGGTATATTTCAGCTCTTGGGAAAGGGTTGCGATTTCTTCCTCTACATTTATCGCACCGGCAATCGGTACAAAATACTCATTGCTCTTTACCCGAAAGGTCAAAGCTCCTTCCAGTTTTTCAGTGATATAGTTCAAGTGTGAAATATTGCCCAATTTAGATATAAGAGCGTCAAATTCCTTGGAACTTCCCTCCTTGTTAATTACGGAAAGTTGAATAGTATCCTTGAATGAAATATTCTTTTCCTTCCGGATGGTACGGATGTTAGAGATAACTTCCGAAGCAAATTCAAAATTCTTTATTATTTCAGTATCATAAGAAATCGGTGAAGGCCATTTAGAGACTATAAGCGCTTCCGAAACATCCCGCTGGGTAATGTGCTGCCAAATTTCTTCAGAAATGAAAGGAATGAAGGGATGGAGGATTTTCAGATTGTCTTCCAAAATAGAGATTACTTCCAGATATGTTGTTTCGGACATAGGTTCGCCAAAGGCAGGTTTCACCATTTCCAAAAACCACGAGCAGAAATCATCCCAAATTAATTTATAGGTTGCCATTAAAGCGTCACTTATTCGGTACTTTCCATAATGATCTTCGATCTCGGCAAGGGTCTTCTGAAATTTATTTTTATACCATTTTATGGCAGTTGCCTCACTTTCCGATTGGTTTTTTTCTATGGATACTTCCCAACCATCGATTAACCGATAGGCATTCCAAATTTTATTTACAAAACCACTTCCTTGTTTACAAAGATCCTCATCAAACATCAAATCATTGCCGGCCGGGGAACTTAGGAGCATCCCAACACGTACACCATCCGCTCCATAAATATCCATTAATTCGATTGGATCTGGGGAATTGCCGAGGGATTTGCTCATCTTTCTTCGTTGCTTATCGCGAACGATTCCAGTAAGATAAACATTGTTAAAGGGTTTTTGACCACGATACTCATAACCCGCAATAATCATTCGAGCTACCCAAAAGAAAAGGATTTCGGGAGCTGTAACGAGGTCATTAGTGGGATAATAATAATTTATTTCTTTATTGTCCGGTTCAAGGATTCCATTAAATACACTAATGGGCCATAACCAGGAAGAAAACCAAGTATCAAGAGCATCGGGATCTTGTGTTAAATCGGATGCAGTTAATGGTTCTTTGCCTTCAGGCTCACGATTTTTATTGGCCAGAATCACAGCTTCTTCTATGGTTTCCGCAACCACAAAGTCCTCCTTACCATCTCCATAAAAATATGCCGGGATTTGATGGCCCCACCAAAGTTGACGCGAAATGTTCCAGTCGCGAACATTTTCCATCCAATGTCGATAGGTATTCACAAATTTTTCAGGAACCAGATTCACCTCTTTATCCAATACGGCATCCAACGCCGGCTTGGCAAGATCCCTCATCTTAAGGAACCATTGGTCGCTCAGTTTCGGCTCAATAACCGCTCCGGTGCGTTCGCTGGTTCCTACTTTATGTAAATGGCTTTCAATTTTGGAAACTATTCCAAGGTCTTCCAACTCTTTTACGATCTCTTTTCGCACCAAGAAACGATCCTTTCCTTCATAATGAAGACCAAAACTATTGAGTGTTCCGTTATCATTAAGGATATCTACAATTTCAAGATTGTGTTTTTCGCCAAGTGCTTTGTCGTTTTCATCGTGTGCGGGTGTAACTTTTAAACAGCCTGTACCAAATTCAACATCCACGTATTCATCCTGGATAATGGGGATTACCCTTTCACAAATGGGCACAATCGCCTTTTTCCCCCGAAGATGTGCAAACCGTTCATCATTGGGATTGATACAAATTGCCGTATCACCCAAAATGGTTTCAGGACGTGTGGTTGCAATGGTCAAGACCTCATCGCTACCTTTCACTTTATAATTTAAGTAATAGAGATTACCTTGTTTTTCTTCATAAATTACTTCTTCATCCGAAAGAGTAGTCTGCGCTTCAGGGTCCCAATTGACCATTCTATAACCACGGTAAATTTTGCCTTTTCTATAAAGATCAACGAAAACTTTGATTACAGAAGCAGACATTTCTTCGTCCATTGTAAATTTGGTACGATCCCAATCACAAGAAGCACCAAGTTTTTTGAGTTGCTCAAGAATGATTCCTCCGTGCTTATGTGTCCAATCCCACGCGTGATCTAAAAATTCATCTCTCGAAAGTGAGGATTTATCAATGCCAGCTGCTTTAAGCTTTGCTACCACCTTGGCTTCCGTGGCGATAGAGGCATGGTCCGTTCCCGGAACCCAACAGGCATTATAACCTTGTAGCCTGGCCCGTCGGATCAAAACATCCTGAAGTGTATTATTGAGCATATGGCCCATATGCAGTACGCCCGTAACGTTTGGAGGAGGAATGACAATAGTATAAGGCGTTCTTTCATCTACTTCAGAATGGAAATAACGATTCTTCATCCAGTAGTCATACCACTTATTTTCAATCTGTTTTACATTGTATTTCGCATCTAAAGCCATACTTTGGTCTGATTTTTGAACAGTAAGTGGCAAAAGTAAATATATCTGTATGATTATAAAAGAGTATAAGATATTTTGCAGGTTATTTAAAAGTTCTATACTTTAGCACAGATTAAAAACAAAAGAATCATGAAAAAATTAGCTCTAATTGCACTTGTTGCCTTTATTGGTTTTACCACTCAAGCACAACAGGCAAAAATTACCTTTAAAACTGATACTGTAGATTATGGTACAATTCTTAAAGGGAGTGATGGAGTACGCGTATTTGAGTTTACAAATACGGGTGATGCACCTCTTATTATAACCGATGTGAAATCGAGTTGTGGCTGTACCGTTCCAAAAAAACCAGATGGACCTATTGCTCCAGGGGCAAGCAGCTCAATAGAGGTTAAATATGATACAAACCGTATCGGCCCCATTAGAAAAACAATCACAGTAACCTCTAATGCCAGTGAGCCGATGGTTGCCCTAAAAATTAAGGGAGAAGTAAAAAACGATACCGGTAGCGTTCTAGAAAGAAGTTAGATTTACAGGAATAAAAAATTATCAAGCCGCATTAAAACTGCGGCTTTTTTTATTGCCTTTTTTAAAGAAGAAAGCCATTTAATAAACAAGTTTTATCAAAATACTCTCTTAAGACTGAATCGAATGGTTTTAAAATGCATACCTCTTTTTACATTCAGAATTATTTTTCTTCCTTCTTGCGTGGAAAACAAATTAATCAAATCGTATAACTTGTAGGTATAATTGGGTTTACCATTTATTGACAGGACTATATCTCCCTTTTGCACTCCCGCAATCTGGGCCGGAGAACCATCCCTCACATTCACTACAACATACCTCGGTACTAGAGAAAACTGAAGTTTGTCGATGAGCCAATCCGTACCCGATTGTTCCAAGGTTATACCACTCATATTATAATTAAACGGTTCATCGAAACGTGTGTTTTTTTTTAATTGCATTATGGCTTGGGGATAGTTAAAAGTTATATCAAAACGGCTCAAAAATCCCCCTCCTACGCTTCCATCGCGATTTTCAACCAAGCGAGCTTTAGCGATTGCATCCTCATCTGGGAAAGAAGTTAAGACTTGTTCAAGTTGAAAATCACCAAACGACAATACTGGCACCCGAGCTCTATTTCCATATATATCCCCACCCAATCCCAATCCGAGAAAGTCGTAAAAATAATTTTTAGGGTCCTCTTTCACAAAATCATTTTCATCAAACAACCACAATACGTCACTATTACCTGAATCTACCAATAACGTAACACTTCTTTCACCGATTTTTATATCAATATATGGCTTCCCATTTATAAAACGCAAGGGTAAATCTTCACATTTGTTACATTTATTCCGGGAGTACCTTTTAGGGTCGTAGATGACGATAGACCTGGAGGAATAATTTATTTTAACAACAAAGTTTCGAAAAAAATCATTACCAAGAATGCCGTTTATAGGGATTCCCATTCTGGGCGAAAAATTGAGCGAGCTGTCAAAAATAAAGTATACCTCGTGATTATTATCGACGGCGTTTCCAACTTTAATTATATTGTTCTTGCTTTTCGTAGCATACAAATAACCATTTGGCCCAAGACCTAACATTCTAACGGGCACCGTGGGTCGTTTTTGAAAACTATCTACATTTTCGGTACTAAAAAGTATGGTCGACTTAACTCCCGTATCAAGAATAAACGAAAAATACGAACCGTTGATATTCACTTTTATGATGGGGAGGTTGTTTACCAGTTCAAAGGGAATCCGACTTCTTTTTTTATTATCCTTCAAATGAAAGCCTGCTTGCCCAAATACGGGAAAGGTTAACCATAGAAATAAAATACAAATTATGCTACCCTTAAACATGAACTCTTTTTGAATAATGAAGTTATGTAAAAATTAGTCGCCTACGACTATGGTATTATATCCGTTAGCAGAAAAAACCCTCCTTTCTTTAGGCTAGAAAAACTTAAAGAGAAAATGGTTTTTTTTCAATAAAAAACTTCAACATATTCTTTATAAGATGGAGAGGTCATAAAAAAGTTAGACTGGTCACAAAGGGAAAATTTAATTGAAATTTTAAAAAATAGGAATCAGATAACAGTGATAAAAAACTGAAAATCTTGGCATCTTCAAAACAGCGTAATCTCCAATATATTTTGCAACTTTGCGACAAAATTTTACATTATGCCTTCAGTATCCATAAAAGGAAAAGATATGCCGGAATCTCCAATCCGGAAATTGGTTCCTTACGCCGAAAAAGCTATCAAAGCGAACAAAACTATTTATCACTTGAACATAGGTCAGCCCGATATCAAATCGCCAGAGATTGCGATGGAAGCGGTGGCAAACCACAATTTGGAAATCCTTGCCTATACCCGTTCGGAAGGTTCTTTGGAATACCGGGAAAAAATAGCTAAATATTATCAAAAGAATAATATTCCGGTTGAAGCAAATGACATAATTGTTACCACCGGCGGCAGCGAGGCTCTTCTTTTTGCTATGGGAAGTATAGCCGATACAGGAGACGAAATAATAATTCCGGAACCGTTTTATGCCAATTACAACGGTTTTGCTACAGCTTCTGGAGTTAAGATTGTTCCCGTTATTTCAAAAATTGAGGACAATTTTGCCCTCCCTCCTATTTCGGAATTTGAAAAACTTATCACTCCCAAAACTAAGGCAATTCTGATATGCAATCCAGGAAATCCAACTGGATATCTTTATTCCAAGGAAGAAATTCAGACGCTGGCAAAAATCGTCAAGAAACACGATTTATTTTTGGTTTCGGATGAAGTTTATCGTGAGTTTACATACGATGGTTCAAAGCATTATTCTATCCTAGAAGAAGAAAGCATGGCTGAAAATGGGATTATAATCGATTCCGTTTCCAAGAGATATAGTATGTGCGGCGCCCGGATTGGTTGTTTGGTCTCTAAAAATAAAGAAGTAATCTCCACTGCTTTAAAATTTGCCCAGGCTCGTTTAAGCCCTCCAACCTTTGCACAAATTGCAAGTGAAGCAGCCTTGGAAACACCACAGAGCTATTTTGATGAGGTGATTACCGAATATCAGGATAGAAGAAACACTTTAGTTGATGCTTTAAAAGAAATTCCAGGCGTTAAGGTTGGGGAACCAAAAGGAGCGTTTTACTGCATAGTTGAACTTCCTGTAAAGGATAGCGATAGATTTGCCCAATGGTTATTGGAAGATTTTGATGACAATGGTGAAACCGTAATGGTAGCACCAGCGGCAGGTTTCTATTCCACTCCAGGGGTTGGCACAAATCAAGTGCGGATTGCTTATGTTTTGAAAAAGGAGAGCCTTTTAAGAGCAGTAGAAATATTAAAACTAGCACTTCAAAAATATAAGGATTAATGCAAATTGAGGAATACAAATCCCTTAAATCATATAATACTTTTGGCATAGATTGTACCGCTCGTTATTTTATATCGGTCAATACTGTCGCCCAACTAAAGCAGGTCCTTTCTGAAAATTCCTCTTGCAAACTTTTTATTCTGGGCGGTGGCAGCAATATGCTGCTTACCGCTCCATTGGATGCACTAGTTATCCATGTAAATTTAAAAGGTATTGAAATACCCAAAGAAACTAAGGATGAGGTTCTAATTAAAGCCATGGCTGGCGAAAACTGGCATGAGTTCGTCCAGTATTGCATAGCCCACGATTTTGGAGGTCTTGAAAACCTCTCTTTGATTCCCGGAAATGTAGGAACAGCGCCAATTCAAAACATTGGAGCTTATGGTGTGGAACTTAAGGATACTTTAGTAAGTTGCAATACTCTTAACATCCAAACTTTGGAAGAAAAAGAGTTTACTAAGGAAGAATGTAATTTCGGATACCGTAATTCTATTTTTAAAAACGAAGTCAGGGGACAATATATCGTGACAAGTGTAACCTTCCGCCTGACAAAGAGAAACCATAAAAAGATTATCTCTTATGGGGATATTCAGCGCGTATTAGCTGAAAAAAACATCGAGAATCCAAGTATTAAGGATATCTCGGATGCAGTTATTGCTATCCGTCAATCTAAACTTCCAGATCCAAAAATTTTGGGCAATAGTGGTAGTTTCTTTAAAAACCCTGTCATCGAGCTGGAGACTTTTGAGCAATTCAGATTAAAATTTCCCCAAGCCCCATTTTACGAAGTTTCTCCAATCCAATTTAAAATTCCTGCTGGATGGCTTATAGAAAATGCTGGTTTTAAAGGGAAGCGATATGGTGATGCGGGAGTCCATAAAAACCAAGCTTTGGTACTTGTTAATCACGGCAATGCCACGGGTGATGAAATTTGGCAACTGGCACTGAGAATACAAAAAAGGGTATTTGAAATGACTGGAATTGAAATTGAGCCAGAAGTCAACGTATTTTAAGGAAGATCCAAGACCCCATCAATTATAAAAATTTGGCCATTGGAGGCTGGACTGTCACTCCTTTGGATTTTTGCCTTTCTTCCCTTTCCGTCTGAAATTTCCATCTGTCCATTGGAATCTCTAATAGTTAGAATGTTTCCCTCAAGTGTTGTTAACCTGATTTTTCCGTTCTTCTTGATTACATCTCTCAAACTGTTTTCGTCATAATTTCCTTCAACGATATGAGATTTTATAAGAGTTAACATTTCGGAATAATTTGTTTGGTCAGAATAATATTTCCTTTTGGTTTCGGGCCATTTTTCAAGGACGCTATCGGCTACTGAAAAGATTATAAAGGGTCCGGCCTCATTTGTGAGCTTATCGGCTAGATTTCCTGAAACGAGATATCTAGTAAATCTTTTCGTTTCCGGCATAGCGATTAATCGGGCCATTATACTATTCGCCTTTTGTTTTTCCACTGCCGTAAGAACGCGTCTTTTTGTTTTTTGAACCGGGGTCTTTTCAGTCCCTACGTTTTTCATATCGGTTCCAATTGCTTCGGTACTACCCTCATTCTTACAAGAAAACAATAATAAAGTGGATACTACAACGAAAAAAAGACCAATTTGTCTGAACATAGTTAAAGTTTTTAAAATCGGGACTAAAAATACCCAATTTCCAAGTAAACCATTTGTAAAGATTGTATTTTTGTACTTCAAAATATTGCTATGGTATTGTTATTTATCACATTTGGATTACTTCTGCTTGGCGTTGCCGGCATTGCTATAAAACTTTGGGCAAAAAAGGACGGAAAATTTGGTGGCACCTGTGCCAGTCAAAGTCCATTTCTGAACAAGGAAGGTGCATCTTGTGGGTATTGCGGGAAGACTCCTGACCAGTTTGACTCTTGTTCAGAAACTTCGCACCAATAAATTATTTATAAATTTTTATCCTTTAAAATCCGAGGTTTACGGACCGACTGGAAATTTATTCTTAGTTTTTATCTAAATTACATCCAATCATAGAACAAAACTACAATCATAAATCTATATGATATTACTTTACGTTTTTGGCGCTGTGGCGTTGATAAACTGTTGCTACTATTTTATTTTCATCCAATTTTCTTTCTTAAAACCAACTGAAAGAGTATCTGCCGAAAAGCCACCTGTTTCCCTTATTGTATGTGCAAAAAACGAAGCAGAAAATCTTGAAAATCATATTCCGTTTTGGTTAAATCAGAATTATCCAGCATTCGAACTTATTTTGATAAACGATGCCTCTACGGATGAGACCTTGGAGGTAATGGAAGGTTTCGCCAAAAATGATCCTAGAATACAAATTGTAAACGTCAAGAATAACGAGGCCTTTTGGGGCAATAAGAAATACGCCCTTACATTGGGAATAAAACGTGCCAAGAACAGAAGAATGGTATTTACTGATGCTGATTGCTATCCCGCTTCCCAAAATTGGTTGGAAGCGATGAGCTCTCATTTCACTGAGGAAAAACAACTAATTCTGGGGTACGGTGCCTACGAAAAACAGCCTGGTTTTCTCAACAAACTTGTTCGTTTTGAAACTTTGCTTACGGCCATCCAATATTTCTCTTACGCCCAAATTGGAATTCCTTATATGGGCGTAGGTCGTAATTTGGCATATACCAGTGCCCTTTTTTATGAGAAAAATGGGTTTATAAAACATATAAAAATAGCTTCAGGTGATGATGATCTCTTTGTAAATGAAGCAGCAACTGAGAAAAATACTGCCATCTGTATAACTCCCGAATCTTTTACCTATTCTCTTCCGAAGAAAGACATGAAAAAGTGGTTTTCCCAGAAAAAAAGACACTATACCACCGCAAAACTCTATAAGCCATTGCATAGAATCCTTTTGGGAATATACTATATAGCAAACCTTTTATTCTGGCTTCTTTCGGTGATAATCTTATTCACACAATTTTGGAAATATGGTCTGGCAATTATAACTCTACGATTTATTATTCAGTATATAGTTATTGGCAAAGCTGCCAAAAAACTAAGGGAAGCCGATCTTATATTTCTCATTCCTTTTTATGAATTGTTTCTTGTTTTAAGTCAATTGAGTATCTTTATTTCCAGGAGCGATGAAAAAAACTCGCAATGGAAATAACCCCAGAAGAAATATCCAACCAAATTCAGAAGGCAAAAAAAGGGAAGCAGGAAGCCTTCAAATTTCTATTGGATTATTATTGGAATGATGTGTATGGATTTCAGCTAAAAAGAATCCGAAATGAGCACGATGCCGAGGATATCACTATTGAAACCTTTGCCAAGGCCTTTGATAAAATCGATACTTTCGATCCCAGCTTTACATTCCCTACTTGGCTTCTTACTATTTCAAAAAATATTCAAATAGACCGCACGCGCAAAAAGAATGCTTCTATCTATTCAAATACTACGGATACATCCAACGAAATAGTTCAGAAAATTGTAGATCATTCTCCCACTCCGGAGGATAAATTGATACGCGAACAGAACCTTGCCCAACTTTTAAGATTTATTAAACTCCTGAAACCCCACTATCAAGAGGTTATTAACCTGAGGTATTTCCAGGAGATGAGCTATAATGAGATTTCTGAAAGACTTGAAGAACCTCTAAATAACGTAAAAGTCCGACTGCTTAGGGCACGTAAATTACTGGCAGAAATCATTGCACAGAAAGAGTAGTTTTCACATTAAAATAAAAAGATATTCATATTCTTAGTTGAAAAATTTTTAATCTCTCTTTAAAAATAGTAATCGAAACCTTACCTATTAAATTCCAGATCCATTGAAGACCAATAACTTGAAACCACTTTTTCTTTTAATTGGTATATAAATATTTCGTTGTGGAATATCCCAACTTCTTATTATCATTTGTGCTTTCCTAATTCGTACTTTTGTTACCCTTATGAGCACAGAAACATTAGATCTTCAAAGACCCGCACCCAAGCCAAAATGGCTACGTGTAAAACTTCCCACCGGAAAAAAATATACTGACCTACGAAATTTGGTTGACAAATACCAATTAAACACTATTTGCACTTCTGGAAGTTGCCCAAATATGGGAGAATGCTGGGGCGAGGGAACAGCAACCTTTATGATCTTGGGAAATATATGTACCAGATCTTGCGGCTTCTGCGGCGTAAAAACAGGGAGACCTGAAACGGTTGATTGGGACGAGCCAGAGAAAGTGGCACGCTCCATTAAGATGATGCAGATTAAACATGCCGTGATAACATCTGTGGATAGGGACGATCTAAAGGATATGGGTTCTATTATTTGGGCGGAAACAGTTAAAGCTATCCGTAGGATGAATCCTGAAATAACTCTGGAAACATTGATTCCGGATTTTCAAGGCAACACCCGAAATATCGACCGCATTATCGCGGTAAAACCCGAAGTTGTTAGCCATAATATGGAAACCGTTAAACGGCTTACACGAGAGGTTCGCATTCAAGCAAAATATGAACGTAGCTTGGAAGTTTTGAACTATCTAAAACAGTCTGGTCTACCCAGAACAAAAAGTGGAATCATGCTCGGTTTAGGGGAAATGGAAGATGAAGTGATCCAGACCATGGAGGATTTGAAAGAGGTTGGACTGGATATTATTACTATTGGTCAATATCTTCAACCTTCCAAAAAGCATCTGCCCGTACGAGAATTTATTACACCCGAACAATTTAAAAAATACGAGACCATTGGATTGGAAATGGGATTTAGACACGTAGAAAGCGGTGCCTTGGTGCGGTCTTCATACAAGGCCCAAAAGCATCTAACTTAATTTTCATAAAGATGAAAGAAAAGATAACTGTTGGCATTAACGGTTTTGGCCGTATTGGTCGAAATCTATTCCGATTGCTTCTTAACAATCCCGACATTGAAGTAGTAGCCATAAATGATATGGCAGATGCCAAAACCTTGGCACATCTTTTAAAATACGATAGTATCCACGGAGTACTGGACCAAAAAGTTTCTGCCACAGAAAATGAAATTATCATTGGAGAAAGAAAATTCGCTTTTTCTTCCATTAAGAATATAGAGAATATCCAATGGGGCAATATTGATGTTGTTGTAGAAAGTACAGGAAAGTTTAAGCTTAAAGAACAACTGGAAAACCACTTAAAAAATGGGGCAAAAAAAGTAATTCTTTCAGTCCCACCCCTTGAAGACGATATTAAAACTGTAGTTTTGGGAGTGAATGATGAGATATTGGAACCGACCGATCTTATAATTTCAAATGCCTCCTGTACCACGAATAATGCAGCACCAATGCTCAAGATCATCAACGATCTCTGTGGAATTGAACAGGCATATATAACCACGGTACATTCATATACTACAGACCAAAGCCTGCACGATCAGCCTCATCGCGATCTCCGTAGAGCACGTGCGGCAGGACAATCTATTGTTCCTACTACTACAGGTGCCGCAAAGGCTCTGACCAAAATTTTCCCAGATCTGGCAGATGTAATTGGTGGTTGTGGCATCCGCGTCCCGGTACCAAATGGCTCGCTTACAGATATAACTTTCAATGTAAAAAGAGAAACTTCTATTGAAGAAATCAACAAGGCATTTAAAAAAGCCTCAGAAAACTCACTAAAAGGAATTGTTGAATATACCGAAGATCCTATTGTTTCCATCGATATTGTGGGCAACCATCATTCTTGCGTTTTCGACGCAGGAATGACATCTGTTATTGCCAAAATGGTGAAGATTATTGGGTGGTACGATAACGAAGTTGGGTATTCCTCTAGAATCGTTGATCTGATAAAGAGAATTGCATAATAATCGTTTGACATTTCTCCTAACCGTGGAATGTCTTCTTACAAGTTGGAGAAAATCCGTTTTAAAAATTCTTCTGAGGTGTTACCTAGGAATTCAGTTGTAATGGGCAAATAATACAATTCCGCATTCTTAATTACCGGTTGCAGACGCATAAAATCCTTTTCTGTAGTTAGAATTATCCGTTCCCGCTCCAAGTCGGTTATTTCACCAATCGTAAAATTGTGATGATCCCCATAAGATTTATGATAAAACTCCAGGCCCTTATTTTTTAAAAATTCTACCAACGGTTTTGGATTTGCAATCCCCGTGACTAGGGTAAATTTTATTTTATTTAAATATTCCAAAGATTTTGTATTTACCCCGTCCGTTATTTCACGGGCATATCCAATCTTGGTAAAATAAACTTCTTGATGTGTTTGCAATCTAAGTTTTTTCCGTATCCGTTCCATTTCAGAAGGTTCGAGTTTACCTGGACATTTTGTCACGACCAAAACATCTGCCCTATCGGCTCCAGATTTGGGTTCACGTAAATTTCCGACAGGCAATATAAAATCGTCTACAAAAAGATTTCCATAGGAAGTCAATAGAATATAATAAGAAGCTCTCACCTTTCGATGTTGAAATGCATCGTCCAATAGGATCAAATCACTATTTTTTCGGAGTATTTCCACTCCCTCCTGTCTATCCTCACAGACCGCCACAGTAATTTTGGGAAATTTTCGTTTAAACTGTAACGGTTCATCTCCTGTTTCCAACACGGTGCTATCTACTTCCACCATTTTAAACCCCTTGGTTTCGCGTTTATAACCACGGCTCAAAACCGCAAGGCGCCATTCACATTTAAGGCGGGAAATTAAAAACTCAATCATTGGAGATTTTCCCGTACCGCCGGTTGAGAGATTTCCGACACAAATCACAGGAAAGTCGTACGCTTTACTTTTCAACCAACCAAAATCATAAAATTTGTTTCGAACGGCGGTGATCACCCAATAGATTAAAGAGAATGGGAAAAGAAGTTTTCGCAGCAATTTCATGGGACGAATGTACTAAATTCAAGCAAAACCGAATTGGTTTTAAACCAATTAGAGAACACAAATTTATACAAAATCCTATCTTTGTGAAAAACGCAAATCATGATAGTTAAAGACGTTATAAGTCTTTTTGAGGAAATTTCTCCCCTCTCCTACTCCGAAGGTTTCGATAATACCGGACTTCTTGTAGGAGATGAAAAGATGGAAGTGAAAGGAATACTTGTTACACTCGACTCGCTTGAAGCTGTAGTTGATGAAGCTATAGAGAAGGGATGCAATCTTATTGTAAGTTTCCATCCCATTATTTTTTCGGGGTTAAAAAAAATCACAGGAAAAACCTATGTTGAGCGTACGGTCCAGAAAGCAATAAAAAATGATATCGCCATTTTCTCAAACCATACTGCACTAGATAATTCCTGGAACGGTGTAAATTCAATGATCTGCGAAAAATTAGGTCTGAAAGAAAGAGAGATTTTAATTCCCCAGAAAAGCACTATTAAAAAGCTAATTACCTTTATTCCGAAAAATATGGTGGAAAAAGTAAGAAATGCCATATTTGAAGCGGGCGGCGGTAGAATTGGCAATTATGAAAATTGCAGTTTCAACATTGATGGAAAGGGTAGCTTTAAAGGAAACGAATCTTCAAACCCGGTGATTGGAAAAAGAGGGGAGACGCATTTTGAGGAAGAGGTACAACTCGGAATAACCTTTGAAAGACATTTGCAAAAGGATATTATTGATGCACTTTTGAAATCACATCCTTATGAAGAAGTTGCTTATGAGATTACAACCCTTGAAAACCCAAACCAGCATATAGGAATGGGAATGGTAGGTAATCTGGAAAATTCGATGTCTGAAATGGACTTCTTGAAATTTTTAAAGAAAACGATGCATACGGAATGTGTTCGCCATACGGCGTTAATAGGTAAACCTATTAACCGAATCGCAGTTTTAGGAGGCAGTGGAAGTTTTGCTATTGAAGCGGCGATAAATGCTCGAGCAGATGTGTTTGTATCAGCAGATTTCAAGTATCATGATTTTTTTAGAGCAGAAAAATCTATTCTTTTAGCCGATATTGGTCATTATGAAAGTGAACAGTTCACAAAAGACCTTCTATATTCTTTCCTTACAAAAAAAATCACTAATTTTGCACCTGCTTTGCCGAAAGGCATTGTGATATCGGAAATAAACACCAACCCCATTAGCTATTTATAAAATTTATGGCAACGAAAAGCGAAGTTACTGTTGAAGAAAAGTTAAGAGCCCTCTATGATTTGCAACTTATTGATTCTAGAATTGATGAAATAAGAAATGTACGTGGGGAGCTACCCTTGGAGGTTGAAGATCTTGAAGACGAAGTTGCGGGAATGGATGCCCGTCTGCAGAAGCTCAACGCCGATCTTGAGGTAATAGAAAACCAAATCAAGGAAAGAAAAAATAATATTGAGGAAGCCAATGTTTTAATAAAAAAATATGCTGCCCAACAAGATCACGTTCGTAATAACCGTGAATTCAATTCCCTAAGCAAGGAAGTAGAATACCAAGAATTGGAAATCCAATTGGCAGAAAAAAACATCAAGGAATTCCGTGCACAAATCGAGCAAAAGAACCAGGTAATAGAGGAAACCAAAATCCGTTATAACGAACGTTCAGAACACTTAAAGCATAAGCGTGATGAGCTTGATGAAATTTTGAAAGAAACTGAAAAGGAAGAAAAAAGTTTAATTAAGGAATCTGAAAACTTTGAATCATCTATCGAACCTCGTTTGATCAAGGCCTATAAGAGGATACGTAAGAATGTTAAAAACGGATTGGCAGTTGTAGCCGTAGAGCGTGGCGCTTCGGGAGGATCCTTTTTCACAATTCCACCACAAGTTCAAATGGAAATTGCAGGTCGCAAGAAAATTATTACAGACGAGCACAGTGGCCGTATCTTGGTCGATCCAGATTTGGCAAAAGAAGAGCGTGAAAAAATGGACGCTATGTTCTCAAAACTGAAATAATAAGATCTACCCAATAAATATAACAAGGCCTTCACAAAAAGTGGAGGCTTTTTTTGTACTTTAAACGCAAGGTTTTCTAACTAAAAAGACTCAATTAATTAAAAAATTTCCCAATGAAAAAATATCCCATACTAATTGTTACATTAATTTTATTTGCCCTTCATGGAGCTTGCAAACCCTCAAACGATACAAATAAGGAAGCTGAAGCTGTTGCTCAAAAAACCCAAACTCCGGTACAAACTGAATCTCAAGACGGCCTCAAAAAAGCCTATTTCGCCAGTGGTTGCTTTTGGTGCGTGGAGGCAATTTACGAAAGCGTGAAAGGCGTGAAGGAGGCTGTATCGGGTTATAGTGGTGGGAAAACACCAAATCCATCCTATGAAAACCACGCAGATCATGCTGAGGTTGTAGAAGTAATTTACGATCCAAATGTGGTGAGTTTTGGTCAATTGGTAGACGTATATTTTGGCTCTCAAAACATTACTCAGGTAAACGGTCAAGGCCCCGACCGGGGTACCTCCTACCGCTCCATCATCTTCTATCAAAATGATACCGAAAAGAAAATCATAGATGAGAAAATCGCTGAATTAAACAAACAGCTAAATGGAGATAAGGTTGCCGCACAAGTTTTACCTTTTCAGAAATTCTGGAAGGCTGAAGATTACCATCAGGATTATGAAAAGAACAATCCAGGAAACCCCTATATTCAGAATGTTTCTGTTCCGCGGATCAACAAGTTTCGGGAAAAATTTCCAGAATTACTTAAGACAGAGAAAGAATAAATAATCTGATTATCTATGCTTTGCAACTATCGTAATGCAAAGAATACTATACGATACTGGATTATAATGAGTGAATATACTTCTTTTATTATTTTTAGAAATATTTAGACACTCTAGTTAAGTTCTGGTTAAAATATATCGAATTCCTTTATGTTAATTTATATTTGAATAACTAACACAAAAGAAACTATATCATGGGAGATTTAATTTGGCTTATTGTAGTAATTTTAATAATCGGATGGTTATTCGGTTATTTCTTTTTCTCATTAGGAGCCTTTATCCACATTCTATTGGTACTAGCAATTATCGGGATTCTGTGGCGTTTGGCTACGGGTCGTAGATTGTAACCAAAATTTTTTTAATTCAAAATCAAATACCAACCCTTTAAAAACAAACAATTATGAGAAAAGTAATCTTAATTTTATTCGCAGCTGGACTGTTTTCAACAAGTTTAATTAGTTGCCGTGAGAACCACACAGTTGCCGACGACATAGAAGACGTAGCCGACGATGTCGGAGATGCACTGGATTAATAAAAATCCATGATTAATTGCAAAAAGCCCTAATTTAATTTAAGGGCTTTTTTTATTCCTTGGCAACAATAGACTGCCACTCCGGATGTTTACTGATATATTTCTTTATAAAAGGACAATGTGGAATTACCTTTAAACCGCGTAATTCAATTTGCAGAAGAACCGCCTCAACCATTTCGCTTCCCACCCCTTTTCCTCCCAGAGCCTTATCTACTTCTGTATGTTCCAATATCAGAATATTTGGCTTTACTTCATATTCAACAAATGCTTTGTAACCATCAATTTCGGTCTCAAACCTTTTTTTCTCCTTATTGTCAATGACATTCATACAAGTAATTTTCGAAATTATTGATACTTTAAAAGTACAAAAAAAAATAGAAGCCAAAATGGAATTGTTATTTTTACAGAAAACATACCGTTATGAAAGGAGAATTTTTTTTAGCAGCTTTATTCTTCGGAATAATAAGTTGCAATAATTCCAATAAAACTTCCGAGCCGTCCCTATCTGAAACTAATCTTTCGCAAGTTGATTCAGTTCAATATGGAGATATTCCTGAAAATGCGCGTCAGATTGCTGAGGCCTGTGGTATTCAAAATTGGAATAAGGTTTCCGAAATCGCTTTTACCTTTAATGTGGACAGAGATGGAAATCACTTCGAGCGTTCTTGGATATGGAATCCAAAATCCCAGGATATTAAAATGGTATCTTCAAAAGATTCAGTGAATTACAATCGTTCAAAGATGGACAGTTTAACCATGAAAACGGATGCTGCTTTTATCAATGATAAATATTGGTTGCTAGCTCCCTTTCAATTGGTCTGGGATAAGGGAATGGAGTTTTCAACCAAAGAAAATGTAGTTTCTCCTATTTCAAAAGATACTTTATCCCAACTTACCATTGTCTATCCCAACGACGGAGGCTACACTCCAGGAGATGCTTACGATTTTTTCTACGACAAAAATTTTCGAATACAAGAGTGGAACTATCGCAAAGAAAATTCACCCGAACCAAGTCTGACCAGCACCTGGGAAGATTATAAAGATTTTGAAGGTATTGTTATTGCAACTATGCACCGGAATAACTCAAATAATTTTAAATTGTATTTCACAAATATTTCGGTTAAAACGGGAAATTGATATTGATTAACTCAAACTCCCAGGACCGTTAATCCCCCACAATCCAGATTATATAAAGGTTTATTATTCCTATTTTTGTAAAAATTGTCATTCCCATTTATAATTGATAGGAGAGAATAAGGGAACAAGGAGATTACATAAAACCTACATTCCAGAATGTTTCAAAATAATTTAGAATACGCAAAAACACAAGATGCTAATGATCCCTTAGCATCATATCGAAAGAAATTTCATATTCCAAAAGACAAAACCGGTGCAGATCTTATTTATCTCTGCGGAAATTCGTTGGGATTGCAACCGAAAATAACTTCAGAATACATTCAGGAAGTTTTAAAAGACTGGGCAGACCTTGGAGTTGAAGGACATACCCAAGCGAAACATCCGTGGCTTCCTTATCACGAATTCTTAGCGGAGAATATGGCCAAAATAGTTGGCGCAAAACCTTTTGAAGTCGTGGTAATGAATACTCTTACTATCAACCTTCATTTAATGATGGTTTCTTTTTTTAAGCCGACAACAATCAAATTCAAGATAGTTGTGGAAAGTGATGCCTTTCCCAGCGATAAATATGCGGTTGAAAGTCAATTAAAATTTCACGGAATTGACCCAAAGGAGGGTTTAATTCTTTGGAAACCTCGCCAAGGTGAAGATTTATGTCGTTTTGAGGATCTTGAAGAGATTATGAAAAATCAGGGAGATGAAATTGCGCTCTTGATGATTGGAAGCACCAATTACTATACAGGACAATCCTTTCCGCTAAAAAAAATCACCGAAATAGGCCACAAATATGGGTGCATTGTCGGATTCGATCTGGCCCACGGAGCAGGAAACATTCAACCTAACCTGCACGATTCCGGAGCGGACTTTGCCGTATGGTGTACTTATAAATATCTTAATAGTGGACCTGGAAGTTTAGGGGGTTGTTTTGTCCACGAACGTCACGCGGAGAATAAGGAACTCAACCGCTTTGCGGGATGGTGGGGCCACAACAAAAAAACGCGCTTTAATATGCGCAAGGATTTTGACGCCCTACCCGGCGCCGAAGGTTGGCAGCTAAGCAATCCTCCCATTTTATCCATGGCGGCAATTAGGGCGTCATTAGACACTTTTGCAGAGGCTGGATTTGATAATCTTCGGAAAAAATCTGAAAAACTTACGGGCTATTTAGAATTTCTACTGGACGAAATGAAAAATGATTCTATTAATGTAATTACTCCTAGAAATCCAGAGGAACGAGGATGCCAACTCTCGATTCAAGTAAAAAATGCCGACAAAACCTTACATACTAAATTGAGTGAAGCGGGCGTAATTAGCGATTGGCGTGAACCAGACGTTATACGGATTGCCCCTACTCCGCTTTATAATAGTTTTATAGATGTTTATATGTTTTCGGAAAAATTAAAAAGAATTTTAAAATAACAATATGTCTCCCCGAGCGCAGTCGAGGGGTTAAGTTGCTAAATTTTAAAAATAAGGTCTTGACTGCGCTCGACCAGACAAATTGAAATGAGCAAACAGCAAAATATCTTAATCATCGGAGCAGGTCTATGTGGCAGTCTTCTCGCCCTTCGTATGGCGCAACATGGCTTCAACATTACGTTAGTAGAAAAAAGACCAGATTTGCGGAAATTTTCTTTGGACGCCGGCCGTTCCATAAATCTTGCCCTGAGCGATCGTGGACTTCGTGGATTGCGATTGGCAGGTGTGGAAGAAGCCGCACAGGAACTTCTAATTCCCATGACCGGCCGAATGATCCACGAGAAATCAGGAAATACTTTTTTAAGTCCGTACAGCGGTAGAGAAGGTGAATTTATCAATTCAGTGTCGCGTCCCGGATTAAATAAGCTTTTATTAAACGAGGCGGAAAAAATGCCGAATGTTAAGATAATCTTTAACCATGCCTGTACGGAGGTGGATTTCGACAAGCCTGCTGCTACTTTTGAAGATTTTAATTCCCGTGAAAAATCAACCTACTCGGCAGATGTTATTTTTGGAACAGACGGTGCAGGATCAGTTGTGAGAGCAAATATGATACACGACAAAGAGTTTCTCCTCAATATTTCACAACAATGGTTAGGTCATGGTTATAAGGAACTCGAAATACCAGCGACTGAAAATGGAGGTTATCGCACATATAAAAATGCACTGCACATTTGGCCACGAGGAGAAGACATGCTTATCGCACTTCCCAATTTAAACGGTAGCTTTACGGTGACACTCTTCCTTCCTTATAAAAACAGCGATTACTGTTTTGAAAATCTTACTACCCCAGAAATGGTCCAGGAATATTTTCAAAAGGAATTTCCCGATGTTCTGGAGTTGATTCCCAGTCTGACCGAAGAATTTTTCCATAATCCCATTGGAGCAATGGGCACGGTTAAATGTGATCCATGGCACCGTTTCGGAAAAACCTTGTTGATGGGTGATGCCGCACACGCCATGGTTCCTTTTTATGGTCAGGGAATGAACGCCAGTTTTGAGGATGTAGCAGTGTTTGATGAAATTTTAGTTCAATATAAGGATGATCTTGACAAAGGGAATATAACTTGGGAAAGGATTTTTGACGAATATGAAAAAATTCGGAAAAAAGATGCAGATGCCATTGGCGAACTTGCAGTGGATAATTTTGATGAGATGAAAGCCCATACGGGAATGGAGTTGTTTCAGAAGAAAAGAAAACTGGAAACCGCTTTTGAAGCCGAATTTCCACACGAATATTACAGTAAATATTCGTTAGTAACCTTTAAAGAGGATCTCAGTTATTCCGAAGCAAAAAGACAAGGAAGAGCCCAGGACAAAGCAATATTAAGCCTTTTGCACGATAATAAATTGGATGAAATCATGTCATTAAAGGAAAAGTTGCAAGCGGTAAAAAGACAAACCCAGCTTATCCTAAATGAAAGTGAAACCGCTGATTATCTAAAATTCTAGTCAATCACAAGCTAAAAATATTTAAAATAAAAATTGAAAATATGAGTACAAAGGGTAAACTAGTTAAGGGAAAAGCCACTCCACGAGGAGCCTATCCACATATAAAACGAGCGGGCGATTTCCTATTTGTTAGCGGAGCGAGTTCTCGTATGCCCGATAATACCTTTGCGGGAGTAAACAAGATAGATGAAATGGGCACCATGAATTTGGATATTCGCGAACAAACACGTGCCGTGATCGAAAATATAAAAGATTATCTTGCGGCAGAAGGAGCGTCCTTGACTGATTTAGTGGATATTACCAGCTTTCTCGTTAATATGAACGATTTTGCAGGGTACAATGAAGTTTACAAAGAATATTTTAATAGTGAAACAGGACCCGCGCGAACTACCGTTGCCGTTCACCAATTACCACATCCCCATTTGGTGGTGGAGATTAAGGCAATGGCTTATTTTCCGGTTAAAAATAAACAAATTTCTTAAGTACAATAGATTTGACAGGTCTCAAAAACCTGCCCGGTCTGAAAGGAAAAACCTAAAGGGTGTGTAACATAACAGATGCAAAAAATCCTAAACTACATAAACGGCGAATACATCGAACCACTTTCAATGAGTTGGCTGGATAATTACAATCCCTCCAATGGAGAGGCATATTCACTGATCGCGGACTCAAATTCCGATGATGTAGAAAAAGCATATCAAGCCGCAAAAGAAGCATTTCCAAAATGGAGCAATACTACCATTGAGGAAAGGAGCAGGATCCTGATAAAAATTGCAGATTTAATCGAAGATAACTTGGAAAGCCTCGCAAAAGCGGAAGCTAAAGACAACGGTAAGCCTCTAAGTTTAGCATTGGCTGTAGATATTCCAAGAGGATCTGCAAACTTTAGATTTTTTGGGAATGCGATTACTCAATTTGCCAGCGAAGCACATGAAAGCGTGGGTTTGAACACCATAAATTATACGCTTAGACAACCTATTGGGGTTGTTGGTTGCATTTCTCCTTGGAACCTACCCCTATATTTATTTACCTGGAAAATTGCACCCGCCATTGCCGCTGGAAATACGGTGGTTGCAAAACCTAGCGAAATAACTCCGATGACTGCTTTTCTTTTGGGAGAAATTTGCACGGAAGCAGGTTTGCCCAAGGGTGTTTTAAATATAGTTCACGGTACAGGTCCCTCTGCGGGACAGGCAATTGTGGCACATCCCGGAATTAAAGCAATTTCGTTTACCGGCGGGACTAAAACAGGAGAACATATTGCGAGAGCCGCCGCTCCCATGTTTAAAAAATTATCCCTAGAGCTTGGAGGGAAAAATCCCAATATTATTTTTGCCGACTGCAATTACGAAGATATGCTTAAGGAAACTTTACGTTCTTCCTATGCCAACCAAGGCCAAATCTGTCTTTGCGGAAGTAGAATCTATGTTGAGAAATCCATTTATGGAAAATTTAAAAATGATTTCGTTTCCGAAGTAAAAAAGCTTAAGGTCGGAAATCCATTCGATGAGGATACAAATTTGGGAGCTTTGGTCTCAAAACCACATTTGGAAAAAGTAGAATCCTATATCCAACTTGCAGAAAAAGAAGGTGGAAAAATCTTATGTGGCGGAAAAAGAGTTACGGTTAAAGGTTTGGAAAATGGTTATTATCTAGAGCCCACAGTTATTGAAGTTTATGACAACAATTGTCGGGTTAACCAGGAAGAAATTTTCGGACCCGTGGTAACTATAATGCCTTTTGAAAAGGAAGAGGAAGCTTTGGAAATGGCCAATTCGGTTAAATACGGCCTATCCGCAACGCTTTGGACAAACGACTTAAATAGAACAATGCGTATCTCAAAAGGACTTGAATCTGGCATCGTTTGGGTAAATACGTGGTTAAAACGTGATCTCCGCACGCCTTTTGGGGGAATGAAAGCCAGTGGAGTTGGCCGTGAAGGAGGGTTTGAAGCATTAAAGTTTTTTACCGAGCAGAAGAATGTTTGTATCAAATATCAGGGCTTCGATTAAAAACGAGGTACAATTTACGATTTACGAACCATGAGGTATGATTTACCATATAAGATTGTTATATGGAACTGAGTTTTGGAATTCCAACCCTGCCGGTATTCAAGTTTGGAATTTGGAGCTTATAATTTGGTGCTTACAATTTTACGGTGCCAAACGTTCAATGACCCAATCATAATTAATCAAAGTATAGCGAATTCGATCGTGGAGTCTATTGGGTCTACCCTGCCAAAACTCTATTGAAACCGGTCTTATTAAATATCCACCCCATTCCATTGGTTTTGGCACTTCTCTATTTTCATATTCCTTTTCTAGTTGGTGGAGTTTGTTCTCTAGAATTTCACGAGAATCAACAGGAGTACTTTGATGAGATACTAATGCCCCAAGTTGACTTCCCTTAGGACGGGAATGAAAATAATTGGTAGAATCTGTTTCGGATGTTCGTTCGGCAATTCCTTTTATTAAAATTTGGCGCTCCATTTTGGGCCAGAAGAATGAGAGGGAAACTTTGTTGTTCTTTTCAATGGCTATTCCCTTTTCACTGTTGTAATTTGTATAAAAGTAAAAACCGTTTTCGTCATACTTTTTTAACAGCACAACCCTCCCCTTCGGAAAACCATCAACACCAACCGTGGATACGGTCATTGCATTTACTTCATCTACGGTATTGCTATCCTGTACTTCAAAAAACCACGTCCGGAATTGTTGCATAGGGTTTTCATCCACAGACTCCTTCGAAAGCGTCCCCTTCTGATAGGATTTCCGGTAATCATAAAGCTTTTCTTCCATCTTCTTTTTATTGCAAGTTAAGAGTTTTATACATTTTTTGGAGTCCGCAACCCCTTAAAGATTGGAGATCGTGGCTGTTAAATCCATAGGTCACTTTTGGTGAAGTACCTACAAAAAAAACTCCCCCACTAAATTAATAGCGAGGGAGGCATTATTACAAAAGAACAATTAAATTATTTTTTTTCCTTAACCGGAGCGTTCAGCTTCGCTGTTTTTTCCATCGAAATGGCTGATCTTTCAAATTTTTGCTTGCCTGACATACTTTCAATGATGCAGGTGCCATCCTCAAAAAGATCGACAACTTTACCGTGCAGACCACCCATTGTAATCACTTTGTCACCCTTTTTAAGTTGTGCGGCAAATTGTTTTTCTTGCTTGGCCTTTTTCATTTGTGGACGTATCAGAAAGAGATACATCACTAGAAACAATAAAACTATCGGTAAAAATTGAGAAAGATCTCCCATAACGTAGACTATAAATATTGGATTTTATTAAGATGTAGGTGCTTTTGTTGTTGGATTTTTTGGATTAACAAAAGCTTTGATGGTCAGAGTTTCTGATCCTGCCTCAGTATTGGTAATAACGGTAACTGTTTTGCTCACTTGATTCTGACCGCTACCATTAAATTTTACCAAAAGTTCACCTTCAGATCCAGGAGCAATAGGTTCTTTTGTATAGGTAGGAACGGTACATCCACAACTGCTTTTTGCATCTACAATCATAAGTGGCGCATCCCCTGTATTTTTAAATTTAAATGTGTGCTCCACATTGGTACCTTGATCGATTGTTCCAAAATCAAACTGTTCTTCCTCAAAAGAAATTTTTGGGAATTTTCCTGATTGAGCGTCACGATCCGCTGCCGCAACTACATTGTCTTCATTTACTTTGTCCACTGCATTATCCTTACAAGAAGAAAAAGCAAAAACCGATAGCACTGCTACAATTAAAATTGATTTTTTCATTGTGATTAATATTTTTGTTTTTAGCACGGCAAAAATAGTCATTTTTTTACTTTTATTGAAGCCCCCGTCCTATTTTATTAAGCTTACCGTTCTCAGAAAACTCCTTCACTATTTTGTCAAGGATACCATTGACAAAAATGCTGCTCTTCGGCGTGGAATACTCCTTTGAGATTTCCAGGTACTCGTTAATGGTTGCGCGTTCAGGAATGGAAGGGAAGTAGAGAAACTCAGCAATACCCATTTTGAGAATAATTAAATCAACATCGGCTATACGATCTTGATCCCAATTTGGAGTCTTGCCGGTTATTTCAGCATTGAGTTTATCTTCATTCAAGATTACCTTTCGGAAAAGCTGAATCGCATATTCCCGATCTTCCTTATTCTTATATAGCTCGGGAACTAATAGAGAAGAGACATTTTTTTCTGAAAGTTTCCCTAGCATCTTAACAATAGCTGTATTGACAATTGGAAAATCATCTATCCAGGTAAGTCGCTTGTCCTCTATATATTCATAAATTTTTTCGTTGGGAGCTATTATCTCTTTGTAAATGCGGATCACAAATTTTTGATCCTCCTTGAAATCCGTGTTTTCCTTGGTAAGATATTCCTTATACCAATCCTTTTCTTTTAGCTCATTAAAAAGAATGGTAACATATTCCGAATCCATTTTCCAATAATCCAATTTCTTTTTCTCTATAGTTTCAGCGAAAAGAGAGTTGGAGGCGATTAATTTCAATAATTTATTATCGACAAAAGTATGGCTGGGATTTTTCTCCATTTCGGTAGCCAAATATTTTTGTTTGGAGATAATCAGAAATCGTTCGGCCTGCCCCTGCATGGATATCATTAGCTGAAGCATCAACAAATAGAGATCCTGCATTTGCTCAATACTGTATTTCAAAAATTTCTCTTGAGCGTCCAAATCGGGGTTTACCCGTCGGTTATACGCATAGATAGATTGCAAAACCTTTACCCTAATATGTCTTCGTGTAAGCATATTTTTATGAAAGAACTATTAAAAAACAACGCACAAGAATATTCTTGTGCGCTGCAAAGATATTAAAATACCAACTGAGTTACGACTCAATTTAGTTAACTATTTTTGGTTTTTTCGCTCATCGATTCTGGCTTGGGCAATATTGTACGCCGCTTGATACGTAGTTATAGAGTTATCGGCAGCATTTTTCAGGATTTCCAATGTGGTATCGTAGATATGTTCGGTTTTACGCATAATTTCCTTACGATCGTAGTTTTCCAGTTCAGCGTAAACATTGATAACCCCACCAGCATTAATCAAAAAGTCGGGTGCCCAGATAATTCCTTTATCGCGGAGCATCTTTCCATGTTTTTGTTCAACTGCCAATTGGTTATTGGCCGCTCCCGCAATAATTTTAGTCTTTAATTTTCCAATGGTTTGGTCGTTTACCGTCGCTCCCAATGCACAGGGTGCATAAATATCCATTTCTTCGGAATAGAGGTCGTTTCCTTCATATATCTTAACGTTATACTTATCACGTACTTCTTCCAATTTGTCTCGGTTAATATCGGAAATGAAAACTTTTGCGCCATCTTTGCTAAGACGCTCCACCAAAGCTTCACCCACATTACCAATACCTTGAACATATACCACTTTCCCTTCTAGGTCATCACTTCCGAAAGTAAATTGTGCTGCCCCTTTCATTCCCATAAAAACACCATAAGCAGTAATTGGAGAGGGGTTCCCTTTTCCTCCCAAAGACTCAGAAAGTCCTGTAACGTAAGGAGTTACCGTACGCACCAAATCCATATCGGAAGTTTGCATCCCAACATCTTCAGCAGTAATGTACTTCCCACCCAACGAGTTTACAAATTCCCCGAACTTGAGCATCAGTTCCGGGGTCTTTTGGGTTTTTGCATCTCCGATTATTACGGCTTTTCCCCCGCCAAGGTTTAGACCAGAAATTGCACTCTTATAAGTCATTCCTCTAGAAAGACGCAAAACATCATTAAGAGCATCCCATTCTGAAGTGTAATTCCACATCCTGGTACCTCCCAAAGAGGGACCCAAAACTGTATTGTGTATACCAATTATTGCTTTTAATCCAGTATCTTTGTCGTTGCAAAAAACAATCTGTTCGTGATTGTCAAAAGACTCTTGTCCGAATACTGGATCCATTTTATGAAGTTCGTTTTTGTCGATTATTTCAGTGGTCATACCTTGTAAATTATAATTATTTATTCCTTAAAATGCTGTTGCAAAAGTAATATTTCACTATGTACTTTACAATAAAATGCTTGTTAATTTAGGAATATAAAAAAAAGCCTAATTTCTATAAATGAAAGAATTAAAATATTTAAACCATTATTTTTTAAAATATAAAGGGCGACTTATCCTAGGCGTGTTCATCACCATCATCGCAACGGTTTTCAAATTGGTAGTTCCTATGAAAATTGGCGATTCTGTTACTGCTATAAAACAATATATGGATGGCGATATAACCAATCTCGCCGATGTAAAACATGCTCTTTTGATAAATGTGCTATTACTTTTGGGGGCAGCGCTTCTTTCAGGATTCTTTACTTTTATTATGCGCCAGACATTTATAGTCGTATCCCGCTATGTTGAATATGATATAAAAAACAAGGTTTTTGAACATTACGAAAGACTCTCATTAGGATTCTACAAACAAAACAGAACAGGAGACTTAATGAACCGTATTAGTGAAGACGTTTCAAAAGTACGAATGTATGTAGGTCCTGCCCTTATGTACAGTATCTCTACCGTGACTCTTTTTATAGTAGTTATCACATATATGTTTTATAAAGATCCTATTCTCACTTTGTATGCAGTAGCCCCTTTCCCAATACTTTCGTTTGCTATTTTTAAGCTGAGTGTAATGATCCATCAAAAGAGTACAATAGTTCAGCAATATCTTTCCAAATTAACATCATTTACCCAAGAGAGTTTTAGCGGAATTTCGGTAATCAAAGCTTATGGAATCGAGCCCCGAATAAATAATGATTTTGAACAACTTGCTGAAGGCAGTAAAGAAAAGAATATCGATCTGGCGAAGGTTCAAGCACTATTTGGCCCCCTTATGATGTTGTTGATTGGGGTGAGTAATATTCTTGTAGTTTATATAGGAGGGACGCGATACATCAATGGACAAATTGCTGAAATTGGAACGCTTGTCGAGTTTTTAATGTATGTAAACATGCTTACTTGGCCGGTTGCGGTCGTAGGGTTTGTAGCTTCTATGGTACAGCAGGCGGAGGCGTCGCAAAAAAGAATTAATGAATTTCTACATACCGAACCTGCCATTCAAAATGAAAAGGATGAACACACTCCTATTAATGGTACTATTGAATTCCACAAGCTTACTTTTACCTATCCAGATACGGGCATTACCGCTTTAAAAGACGTTTCCTTTTCGGTAACTCAGGGAGAAACCCTTGCTATTGTTGGTAATACAGGTTCGGGAAAATCAACCATTCTTGAACTTATTGGAAGGCTATACGATGTAGCAGATGGAATGTTGACGATTGATGGAACAAATATTAAGCAACTAAATTTACAAGATTTACGGAATAGTATAGGATATGTGCCACAAGATGCCTTTCTGTTCAGTGATACTCTTCGGAATAATATTAAATTCGGGAAGGAAGATGCTTCGGAAGAGGAAGTTATCCAGGCCGCAAAAAATGCTGTGGTCCATAAAAACATTATTGAATTCAACAAAGGTTATGATACCGTTCTTGGAGAACGCGGGATCACCTTGAGCGGTGGGCAAAAACAACGACTGTCCATTGCAAGGGCGATAATAAAAGATCCGAAAATTCTGCTATTTGACGACTGCCTATCTGCGGTGGATACAGAAACGGAAGAACAGATACTTCATAATTTGCAAAAAATCACCAAAAACAAGACAACAATAATCGTAAGCCATAGAATTTCATCGGTAAAAAATGCCACTAAAATTATTGTTTTGGAGGAGGGAAGAATAATCCAAAGAGGCACGCACAATCAACTAGTTGCCTCTGAGGGTTATTACAAGGAGTTGTATGCAAAGCAACTTATGGAAAAAGAAATGTAAATTTACTTTGGCTAGTATAGAAATTTTTTAGATTTTTGGCATCGTATAAAGAAAAAAACAAACATCATGGGTGAACAATTTACAATGGAGCAAGAAGAGATTTTTTCAAAAGTAATGCGGGCAGGACGCCGTACTTATTTTTTTGATGTACGGTCCACGAAAGCAGGAGATTTTTACCTGACCATCACAGAAAGCAAAAAGTTTACGAACGACGATGGATCCTTCCATTACAAAAAACACAAAATCTATTTGTATAAAGAGGATTTTTCTGAATTCAAGGATACTCTCGAGGAAATGATCAATTATGTTATTGACGAAAAGGGAGAAGAAGTAATTAGCGAGCGCCATCAGAAAGATTACAAACCTTCTTATGAAGAAGAACAAGCTGCTGAGGCTGTTTCTAATCCATCACTCAATGGTGAAACAGATACCAGTAATTTTACTGATATCGAATTTGACGATATATAAATATAAATCACATTTAAAATGTCTTACCGGCAGAGAATGCAATTCTCTAGCCGGTTTTTTTCACTTTAATGGAGATAGCTCTTCTCTTCTTTCCTTTCTAAGTTTTTGATTTACTTGAGTTTGTTTTTAGTTATTTTAGCCCAAAATCGATACTAGATGATTCGTTCCAAAATTATTATAACATTCCTTGCTCTCTTTTTTTGTGGAGGCGTAGTATTTTCCCAAGATGATACCACTACTGTCAAAAAAGATTCCGTGAATATTGCTTTACTCGAAAGCTATAATAAGCGACTTCTGGAAATCGAGAACCAACGACTAGCAGACTCTGTTCAAAAAAGCAACCTTGAAGAACAATTACGTGCTCTAAAAACCACGGATAACCTTAAAAAAGAAGAACTCCAGGCCCAATTGGAGGCAATAAATGCAAAAGAAAAGAACCGATTGTTGGGGAAAAAAGCGAGAATCGATTCCTTAAAAAAAACGACCAAAGGTTTTCCGGTAATCGGATTTTTTAATGACACTTTATTTACCCTTTATTCTAAATTGGGTAGCTTTTCTCCTAAGGATCGGGCACAGGCTATCAACAAAAAATTAGAAAATCTGGGAAATGCACCTAAATTCGACGATACTTCCCTTAAAATAGAAAATGCCGAAACAACTTATGATATTGTTTGGAGCGAAACAATCATAATGAGCATAACGGAAACGGATGCTATTTGGAACAATACGTCGAAGGAAGAACTGGCCCAAGAATACAAAAGCATCCTTACGGCAGAAGTTATAAGATATAAGGAGGAAACAAACTATTTCAATATTGCAAAAAAGATTGGTCTCGCACTTCTTGTGCTTCTTATTATAATAGCCTTAATAAAATATATTTCCAAGTTCTTCGATTACACTGCGGTTAAAATCCAGTCGCAAAAGGATAAAAAAATCAAAGGAGTTCAAATTAAAAATTACACCCTCTTTGATGCTGATAGACAGATCAATGTTTTACTTGTAATCAACAAAGTTTTGAAATGGTTGATTATTTTATTGGCTATTTATATTGCCCTACCCATATTGTTCGGAATTTTCCCCTGGACAGAACATTTTGCCTCCACTCTATTTGGATATATTCTAAATCCGCTAAAAAATATTTTACTCTCCTTCTGGAATTACCTTCCGGACCTAGTGACAATAATTGTTATCATAATCGTTTTCCGATATATTCTTAGAGGAATTCGCTTTTTAAAGGATGAAGTGGCTCAAGGTAACTTGGTCCTTACCGGTTTTTATCGAGATTGGGCAGAGCCAACCTATCAAATAGTTCGTATTCTCCTTATTGCTTTCATGATCGTGGTTATATGGCCATACCTACCAGGAAGTGATTCACCCATATTTAAAGGAGTTTCCGTATTTTTAGGGTTTTTGTTCACCTTTGGTTCTGCTGGTTCACTTTCCAACGTTATCGCCGGGTTGATATTAACTTATATGCGATTGTTCACTATTGGCGATCGGGTTAAGATCGGGGATGTTTCTGGAGATGTAATTGAAAAATCCGCTTTGGTTACAAGGGTGAGAACAGCGCAAAATGAGATTATTTCAATCCCCAATTCTACGGTAATGAGCAGCCATACTGTCAACTACAGTATTGATGCCCCAGAGAAGGGATTGATAATCCATAGCACGGTAACTATTGGTTATGATGTGCCTTGGAGAAAAGTCCATGAAGCACTAATTGAGGCTGCTCTCCGTACAGAATTTGTTTTGAAGGAACCTGCACCTTTTGTTCTCCAAACAGGATTGGAAGATTTTTATGTCGCTTACGAAATTAACGCATACATAAGGGAGGCCAATAGACAAGGTGGGATATATTCACATTTGCACGAAAATATTCAGGATGTTTTTAATGAGCGTGGAATAGAGATTATGTCTCCTCATTATCGTGCGGGAAGAGACGGAAGTACAACTACAATTCCTGAGGTGTACTGGCCAAAAAAACCGAAAACTAAAAGGGATTGAAAACATACATACTTTGTGTGATACCTGTTAGAGAATACTCCTAGCCAATTATTTTTCTCGAGCAAAGTAAAAATCAACTTTGCGAGCTTCTCCATTTAGAGTGCCTAAAATCCAGGCATGGATTGAATCCTGGGTGGGATTTGTATATATAATCCGTTCAGGAAAGTCGTGTTGCTTATTTTCAAATGTATGTTCTCCATTATCTGAAGAGATTAATTTAAAGGGAACTATGTCATTTTTGTTTCTTCCATCGGTAACCGTTAAAATTACTGAGTCATTTTTTTGCTGAAGCAGCATTAACTCAACAAAGACAGTGTCTTTCTCTATTTGGGTATAACTAAAAGCCGAAAGTGTACTATCGTTCTCTTTTGTCCAAGTTTCTTTAGAAAACTTATTCCCACTTCTATTTACCCAACTTCCAACCAGCCAGTTAAACTCATTCAGTTTTTTGAATCTTTCGATTGTCGTATTCGTTTCTGGAGAAATTAATTTAGAATTTTCCTTACAGGACGTTAGAGCAAATAAAAGAAGGGTGGATAGCAGAATATGGTTTCTCATAAATTCCGTTTTATTTAACCAAAATAGGAAATAAAACTTTACAATATCTGCTGTTAAAATTTTTTATGTCTAAAACTCTGATAATTAATTTTCATCTTAAACATTCTCTAAAATCGATTTCTAAAAATTAAGAAAACCTTGTTTTGATTATCTTTATCCTAGGTACGTAAAAAAAATACTTTTGAGAGATGGGTAAATCCTCAAAATCAATATCGGACTCTCTTAAAGAATATGGCCGCGGATTGACTGGAGGTCTTCTCTTCAGTTTACCCATGCTTTATACCATGGAATTATGGTGGGCTGGATTTAATACAGATCCTTTTCCGCTTACTGTCTATTTTTTAGTGGGACTTTTTCTATTAATGGTATATAACTATTATGTTGGTATTCGTCATGAACACACGATTTGGGAAGGTCTTATGGAATCGGCTGAAGAAATGGGACTAGGTCTTATTCTTACTTTATTCATTCTTTGGGTCACCCAACGGATTACAGATCAAATGTCCATTCAGGAAATTACGGGGAAAATAGTTGTTGAAGCAGTTACGGTGGCTATCGGTATTTCGGTAGGAAAATCACAGCTAGGAAGAGATGAAGAAGCTGAAATTAAAGAAGAAGAAAAAGACGAGGATAAAAAGATGTTGGTTAAATCCAATGCGGAACCTAATTTACTTAGAACCCTGAATATTTCATTGTGCGGGGCAATATTAATTGCTTCAAACATAGCACCCACAGATGAAGTTATCGTTATTGCCTTGGAAACTCCAGCATACAAATTATTCCTAATAGCCCTTCTCTCCATCGGAATTGGAGGCGCAGTATTATATTATATCAATTTTACAGGGTCAAGTCGATGGGTATCAAAACCTTCAAGTTTGGTAGGTGTCTTTTCGGGAACATTGATAATGTACGCGGTTTCCCTTGTTGCCTCGGCCTTTATGCTATGGTTTTTTGGACGTTTTGAGAATATTTCCCTTTACACTATGGTTTCCGAAATTGTGGTGTTGGGCTTTCCAGCTGCCCTAGGTGCATCGGCAGGAAGATTGCTAATACAGTCATAAATATGAAAGATAAAAGTGAAAATACGAACTGGCTTGAACGTATTGTTACCGTCATTGCGGGGATACTGGTTTTATTTACCTTCGGATTTTTAATTTACCAAATAATCTACCGAGAAAACACTCCGCCCGATTTGGTAATTTCCTTAGGCGAAATAACCCAAAAACAGCAGGGTTATTCCATTCCGGTGTCAGTAAAAAATAATGGTACGCAAACAGCGGAGAATATTAATATCGAAATTAGTTCGGGAGAAGGGGACAATCAAGAAACTGGGCAATTATCATTTCAGTATATTCCAGGGAAATCATCGAACAAGGCCTGGGTAAATTTCACCAAAAAACCAGATCCAAATAAGATTAAAACCCACGTATCCGGTTATTCTACTCCTTAAGACCTGGATATTCTATAGGATTCTTAGACCATTTTCAACTTTTCTATCGGTTTTCAATAACGTGACATCCTTTCCTTCTACTGCTCCCAAAATGAGACATTCGCTCATAAAATTGGCTATCTGTTTTTTCGGAAAGTTCACCACGGCAATTATTTGCTTGCCAACCAATTCCTCTTTGGAATAAAGGGATGTAATCTGAGCTGAAGTTTTTCGTTGCCCTAACTCAGAACCAAAATCTATCAAAAGTTGGTATGAGGGATTTCGCGATTCGGGAAAATCCTTCACCTCTAGGATTGTGCCCACGCGCATTTCCACCTTTTGAAAATCTTCCCAAGAAAGGTTATTCATCGTGCCGGATTGAAAGTTTTTTTATCATTTCAGGCGAAACATCACCTTCATAAGCTCCATAAGCATCGACCAATAAACCCTTATGGCCGTCGTTAGTTTCAATTGCAAATAGAATGGTGTTATCTCCCGGATCGGTCATTCCCTCAAAACGGTAGAATTTTATAACCTCTAGATCTCCAGCTTTCCATTTTCTTTTTAATGACTTCGATTCTATTCCCTCTGCCACGAGATTAAAATCTTCAGGAAACCCATTTTTTTGTAAATCTTCAATCGCTACGGATAATGATGAATATGATTTTTGCATAATATTGTTCTTTTGTTTTTATTTTAATTTTTAGATTTAGGATCAGGGTTTTAAGGTTCAAGCTCTAAGTCTCAAGTTTCAAGTTTATCCTAGTTCCTGGTTTGTACAAGTTACAAGTTCCAAGCTCCCAGTTTCTTTCACCACCTGTGCTAAAGCTTCGGTGGACGAAAGTTTGTGGTTTATGGTTTACTATTAAAATTTAATTGACAACGCTCACCTTAAATTCTCTTTTCACTATTCTCAATTTTCTGTCCTCTATTTTAAACTTCCCACTCCCCACCTCCTATTTCCTAATGCCTAATGCCTAATGCATACTTTCTAATGCCTAATGCCCAATGCCCAATGCCCAATGCCCAATGCCCAATGCCCAATGCCCAATGCCCAATGCCCAATACCTAATGCCCAATGCCTAATGCCCAATGCCTAATGCCCAATGCCTAATGCCTAAAATTAAACCAGTTCCTTGGTAACAACAAAATTTTGTATATTCTTTAGCAAATCATCAAACTTGAAATAACCTTCAATTATCAGGTTTGACAAAAGCAACTTTCATTTTCAGGTCTAATTACTCCCCAAAAATCGTAACTTTATCCCTAATAAATAATTCAGTAATATAAAAGTATAAAATGGCCAGAACTGAATCCAACATGCTTCCTTTAGGCACCATCGCTCCTGATTTTATTTTATTGGATACAGTGAGTTTGAACACTATCTCCCTAAAAAACGTGCGAGGAAAAAAAGGAACGGTAGTTATGTTTATTTGTAATCACTGCCCTTATGTAAAGCACGTCAATGATGAAATTGTGAGGATCAGCAATGATTATCGTGTTACTGGCTTCGGATTTGTTGCTATAAGCAGTAATGACGTAGAAAAATATCCCGACGATTCTCCTATCGAGATGTGGCGAACTGCCCAACGGGTTGGATATCCATTTCCTTATTTATATGATAAAACACAAGAGGTGGCAAAAGCATACCAAGCTGCCTGCACTCCGGATTTTTACTTATTTGACGCAGAATTAAAATTGGTTTATCGCGGCCAATTGGATAATTCCAGGCCCGGGAATGGCATTCCCGTTAATGGTCGCGATCTGCGGGAAGCCCTGGATAATATTCTGAACAACAATCCCCAGCGAAAGGATCAAAAACCGAGTATGGGTTGTAATATAAAATGGCGGGAGGTAAATGCAGAACTTTAATATGGCATTGTGATGAATCAAACCATCTAAAACAATGTCTAGTCCTAAATAACCGATACAGATTATTAAAGGATTAAATTTTATAACTTAAAGCTGAACAATGACGTCATTGTTCAGCTTTTTTGATTTGTATTGTTTTCTTTCCAATTTATTTCACTCTTATTCCTAATTCATAATTCTGAATTCATAATTCTGAATTACCTAACATCCATCAATTCCACATCAAATATTAAAGTAGCTCTCGCAGGGATTACGCCACCTGCACCGCGCTCGCCGTAGGCAAGATGTGATGGGATTACAAAACGGGCTTTATCGCCAACTTGCAATAACTGGATACCTTCGTCCCAGCCTTCAATAACCTGTCCACGGCCCAACGGAAACTCAATCGGTTGTTTTCTCTTATATGAAGAGTCAAATTCAGTTCCATCGGTCAACATCCCTTTGTAATGCACAGAAACTGTTTTTCCTTTTTCAGCTTTTTTACCACTTCCTTTATGTATTATTTTATAAAGCAGCCCGCTATCTGTTCTGTCGAAACCTTCAGAAACTTTTCTTATTTCATCCTCTTCCTGCTTTTTAATTTGGGCAATACGTTGCTCTCTTTCTCCCGTGAATCTTCTAAAGGCCTCAACTGCATTCCAATTTTCGGCTTCCTCTCCTACTCGGATAATTTCGACTTTTTTCATTGTATCTCCCTGAGCAACGGAATCTACAACATTCTGTCCTTCTACAACATTTCCAAAAATAGTATGCTTGTCATCAAGCCAAGGAGTGGCAACATGAGTGATAAAGAACTGACTACCATTACTGGCAGGCCCCGAATTTGCCATAGACAGCACTCCTGGGGAATCGTGACGAAGATCTGGATGAAACTCGTCCTCAAAATCATATCCCGGTCCGCCAGACCCAGTTCCTTGTGGATCACCACCTTGCATCATAAAATCTGGGATTACCCTGTGGAATTTCAATCCATCGTAATAAGGAGTTCCTTGTGGTTTTACTTTATTTTCCAAATTTCCTTCTGCCAGTGCCACAAAATTTCCAACCGTTCCTGGAGTTTTTTTATAGGTCAACTTTATTAGGATATCACCTTTCTCAGTGGTTATTTTTGCGTAAATTCCGTCTTGCATTTTCTAGGTTTTAAAAATGAATTACAAAGTTAGTTAATTCAGAATTCTGATTTCAGAAATCTGAATTGAAAAAATGTAACAAAAAATCATACCAGTCGTCAAATATTGAAAACCGCCAAAAAAACACTGTGTCCCATATACTGACCATTTCAAACCTTACCAAAAAGTTCGGGTCGTTGACCGCTGTAGATAACCTTTCTTTCACTATCGAAAAGGGAAATGTCTATGGTATTTTGGGCCCCAATGGCAGCGGAAAAAGTACAACTTTAGGAATTGTCCTGAATGTTGTTAACCGCACGTCTGGCCATTTTCACTGGTTCGATGGGAACACCACCACTCACGATGCACTCAAGAAGGTTGGAGCAATCATAGAACATCCCAATTTTTATCCCTACATGACGGCACGGCAAAACTTGCAACTGGTCTGCCAAATTAAAGAAGTTTCCGAAGAGAAAATTTGCGAAAAGCTAGAACTGGTGGGGCTATTAGACCGAAAAGACAGTAAGTTTAGCACGTTTTCTTTAGGAATGAAACAACGGTTGGCAATTGCTTCTGCACTACTAAATGATCCAGAAATATTAATACTGGATGAACCTACTAACGGACTCGATCCACAGGGAATCCATCAGATTCGGGAAATTATAAAAAAAATAGCAGCTCAGGGCACCACGATTCTTCTGGCTTCACACTTGCTGGATGAGGTAGAAAAGGTCTGTACCCACGTTGTTATTCTACGAAAAGGAGTAAGTCTCTATTCAGGATTGGTGGATGGAATGAATGCCAGCCAGGGATTTATAACAATGAAGAGCGAGAATATGGAGGAGCTTCAACAAGCATTGACGCAAAACCCTGCTTTTGGAACTTTAAAAAGAGATGGAGAATATCTAATAGCTTATCTAAATGTTCCATTGGATGCTTCCGAAGTAAACCAGTTTCTTTTTCAAAAAGGAATTGTACTTTCCTATCTCACAAAACGAAAGGAAAGTCTAGAAGAGCAATTTTTGGAAATTACCAAACAAAAATAAACGATGCTGCGATTATTAACCATTGAACTGCACAAGCTTCGATATAACCGGGCCGCAAAAGTAATTTCCATTGTTTATTTTGTGCTCATTACATTTATTGCCTTAATATCCTCCATTGAGTTCAATTTTGGGGATTTCCACTTTCGAGTGGCCGATCAGGGAATTTTCAATTTTCCGTATATCTGGCATTTTAATACGTATATAGCAGCAATATTGAAGCTGTTTTTGGCAATAGTAATAGTTTCGATGGTGAGTAACGAGTACAGTTACCGTACATTAAAACAAAATTTAATCGACGGTCTTAGCAAAAAAGAGTTTATTCTTTCCAAATTTCTAACCGTCTTGCTCTTTGCTGCAATTTCAACGGTTTTCATTTTTCTGGTTTCGCTGATTCTGGGTCTAATGTTTTCCGATTACACCGAAATTGGAATAATCTTTAGTGGCTTACAATATATTGGAGCTTATTTCTTAAAGTTGGTAGCATTCTTCTCATTCTGTCTTTTTCTGGGAATTTTGGTAAAACGATCTGCTTTCGCCCTAGGGTTTTTAATTGTTTGGCAAGTAATTGAATGGCTTGTCTATGGTTTATTGAAATGGAAAATCTTTAAGGATACCGAGATTGCAGACCACGTTGCAACGGTTTTTCCACTTAATTCTATGGCAAATCTTATTAAAGAACCTTTTAGTAGATTGGGCGCAATACAATCTGCCGCTAATCAACTTGGGGAAGGTTTTTCCAAAACTTATGAGGTTGGTTATCTCAACATTTTAATCGTTCTGCTCTGGACGGCATTCTTTATTTATGCTTCTTATGCTATTCTAAAGAGAAGAGACCTTTAACCGAATATTTCTTTCACTTAGAGGCTAAAGATCTAAGTTATTAATATTCTTATTCAAGTTAGTATTGCTACTTCGACCTATTTAAATTCAATTTCGATTTAATTTCAAATTCAAATTTCTTCGGATATTAAGTTGCGTCCCATTGAGCCGTAAGGTTGAATTTTCTTATATTTAGCCAACAACCTTTCAACCACCATGCACTTCATTAAGCATTATGTTCTCGTCGTCCTTCTGGTTATATGCAATTTTGCCTTTTCTCAGGACATAACCCTATACCAACAGTTCAATGGAAATTATGATTATACTGCTTTTGGGAACACGCTAAATATTACCGAAAACGGAGCTAATAGTCCTTGTACAATCTTGACGAGTAGTAGCGCAGCACTCAATTTGGAACCAAATCAGGAAGTGGTTGCTGCATTTTTGTATTGGGCCGGCTCGGGACCGGGTGATTTCGACGTCACTTTTAACCAAGTACCTATTTCCGCCGAACGGACCTTCAACCTAACTTACAATCAAAGTGGCACAGATTATATTTATTTTGCCGCATTTGCGGAGGTAACCCAGCAAGTTCAAAATACTGGAAATGGCAATTACACCCTAGCCGATCTAGATCTGACCGACGTTATCCCAGCCTATTGTAGTCCACCAGGTTCTGGAACCAATTTTGGGGGTTGGGCGGTAACAGTAGTTTATGAAGATTCGACATTGCCCATAAATCAGGTAAATATATTTGATGGCCTAGAAAGCGTAAATCGCAACAATCAGACGCTGGAAATCACCCTAAATAATCTCATGGTGCTCGATACCGAAGGTGCCAAAATCGGATTTCTAGCTTGGGAGGGCGATGCCGAAATAGCAGTTAATGAAACACTTAGAATAAACGGATATATTCTTAGCAATCCTCCATTAAATCCACCAAACAACGCCTTCAACGGTACAAATAGTTTTACGGGAAGCAATACGCTTTATAATATGGATATTGACTTTTATCCTATTTCCGGCTATATAAATGTAGGGGACACTTCTGCCACGATACAGCTGACAAGTGGCCAAGACTTCGTAATGATAAATAATATTATTACGGTTCTAAATACAGAATTGCCAGATGCCACCATCTCTATAGACAATACTGTTGGAGGAACCGAATGTAATAATCGAGAACTCACCGTAGATTATACCGTTTATAATCTTAACAGTACGGCACTTTTACCTGCTCCAACGCCTATCGCATTTTACGCAGATAATATCTTGGTTGCCCAGGCCGCTACAATTAATGACATTCCCATCGATGGTCAGGAAAGCGGATCTGTTTCATTTACGGTTCCTGCGGAAATTGGAGCAGATTTTATCCTTAAGGCCGTTGTAGATGATATAGGAAATGGAACTGGAATAGTCCGGGAATTAAATGAAGACAACAATGAAGATGAAATTGCCTTTCATTTACTTGAAAACCCTGTAATTAACAGACTTCACGATCTGGAGAAATGCGATATAGTGGGCGACGAATATTTTGATCTTACGGAGGCTACTTCCCAAATTGATCCGATTTATGAACTCAGTTTTCATCTTTCAGAAGAAGATGCGGAGAACAATACGAACCCAATACTTAATCCTGAAACTTTTCGGAATACTGAAAATCCACAAACCATCTATATCCGTGTATCAAACCCTGATTGTTTTTTGATAGACAGTTTTACTGTTACAGTTCTCGATTGCCCCCTGCCTGATGCCACGATTTCTTTGGACAATCTGCTTGGGGATATGGAATGTGGCAATCGTGAACTAACTATTGATTACACGGTTTACAACCTGGAAAGCCTGGGGATTTTACCGGCGGGCACTCCGATTGCATTTTATGCAGATGATCTTTTAATTGCTCAAAGTGCGACCGTTACGGATATTCCAATTGATGGCTATGAAGAAGGTTCAATAACTTTCACGGTTCCCGAAGAAATAGGAAGTGATTTTATATTAAAAATTGTTGTGGATGACATAGGAAATGGAACCGGGATAATCGAAGAGCTGGATGAAACCAATAACGAAGATGGAATCCCCGTTCATTTACTTATTAATCCGATTATCACCGGACTTAAAAATCTGGAGAATTGTGAAGTAATCGACGGGGATCATTTCGATCTTACCGAATCTACTTCCGAGATAGATCCCATTTACGACCTCAGCTTTCATCTTTCAGAGGAAGATGCGGAAAACAATGTTAATTCCATTCCCCATCCTGAAAATTTTCAGAATACCGAAAATCCGCAAACCATCTATGTTCGGGTGGCCAATCCTGATTGTTTTTTGGTGGACAGTTTTACCGTTACGGTAATTTTCTGTCCCATCCCGGATGCTACGGTCGATTTCCCTGAAATAAATGCCTGCCGAAATCGCATCCTGCTCTTGCCTTTTACAGTTTACAATCTGGAAGCCACCGGCCCATTGCCCGCAAATGTTCCTATTGCATTTTATGCCGATGAAATTCCGCTCAATCTTGCATACACCAAAAACAGCATTCCTGTTGGAGGAAGCGAAACAAATGAAGTGCAACTATTTCTGCCAGACAACTTGGCCGACACCTTCACGCTAACCGCAATTGTGAACGAGGATTTTAACGGCAACCATACGGTTGAAGAAATCAGGATGGACAACAATAGTTTTTCCCGACAAGTTTCTTTTGAAAGCATCCCTCCCATTCCCAACCTTCCAAATCTTATAAAGTGCGACGAAGGTTTTAATACGGCCACTTTTGATCTTACGGTCCAGGACAATTTGGTTTACAGTGGTTCGGATGGATTGGTTGTCTATTTTACGTCTTTGGAAGATGCCCTGGAAAATTCAAATCCCATCAGTTCGCCCTCCGATTACAAGAATGTGAGCGATCCACAGACTATTTATGTTCGATTTGACAATGATATTTGTTTTGCGACCGCGTCCTTTCTCTTAAAAACAGAAAAATGTGCTCCCTTTATTCCGCAGGGATTTTCTCCTAATAATGATGGAATAAATGATGTTTTCGAAATAAGTAATTTATTGGATGTATATCCAAATTTTGAACTGGAGATCTACTCCCGAAATGGCAACCTAATCCATACTGGGCATAACCAAGATGGCTTTTGGGATGGAGTGGCAACGAAAGGATTGCTCTTTAGGGGAAGCTTGGTTCCGGTGGGGACTTATTATTATGTTTTAATGCTTAATGACCCCAACTATCCCGAACCCTTTATCGGCTGGGTATATGTAAATTACTAATTGGAGAATCCTGAACAAGAAACTTAAAAGAAATTCTACCGGAATATATTCACATACAGAAACTCTTAAAGTCGATGTTTTCCGTGAACAGAACATTGAATTTCATTAGCTTTACGGTCATTTCAACACTAAACCCACTACATTTCTCTTTAGATAAAAATGAACAAAAAGCGATTGATATACGCCGTCGTATTTTTATTTTCAGTGGTTTTATTACTAATTATTTTTTCCAATTACACCATTGGAAAAACCGCTGAAAACAAAACTTTTTCCAATACGGGATCCATCAAAAAGAACCGGGTTGGGTTGCTTCTTGGAACCGCAAAATATTATAAGGATGGCGGGATAAATCTATATTTTAAATATCGGATTGATGCGGCGGTTGAACTATATAATAGTGATAAAATTGACTATATCCTCGTAAGTGGAGATAACGGCTCTCTTTATTATAACGAGCCTATGGTATTCAAAAAAGAGCTGGTAAAGAGAGGTATTCCGGCAGAAGTGATTTTTCTGGATTATGCGGGGTTTAGAACGTTGGATTCCGTAGTACGCTCAAAGGAAATTTTCGGTCAAAAGGAAATCACTATTATTTCACAGGAATTCCAAAATGAACGTGCCATTTATATTGCTGAAAAAAAAGGAATAAAAGCAATTGGATTTAACGCACGGGATATGGAGGGAACAGACGGTTTAAAAGTAAAGCTTCGGGAGTATTTTGCTCGGACCAAAGCTTATCTTGATATTGTTTTTGATGTTCAACCCAAATTTTATGGCGAAAAAATCTATATAGGCTCCCGGAAAGCAAAAGAAATCGAAATCCCGGAATAAACCTAACTTCTTGCTATTTTAGAATCCTAGAATACCTCAGAATTATTTGGTTATTAACACACTACAGTTTCTGTTTTTAGAATAAGTGTTATAATTTTATTGATCTTTATTAACTTAAGGGATAAAATTATGGATTTGACCTTACAAATCTTATTAGCCGTTGTCGCCCTAATATGCTTATTGGGAGGTTTAAACCTGTTGCTAAAAGGCGCTCATTACTTTTTACCAAAAGATATCCCCATTCAAAGGGTTATGGATGATCTTTTTAGATTTTTAAGTGGGATTTATTTTGGAATGGGATTTCTGTTGGCTTGGGTGGTTTTTAATTTCCACAAAACCGGTGATATAATTTATTTTTTAGGAATTGTTGTTGCATTTTCCGGCTTGGGTAGGTGGTATTCAAGAATTAAAGTCGGTCCTGCGGGAAAATATTTTGATTTTATAATGACTCTTGAAATTTTGTTGGGAATTATAATTATTCTACTTCAGTACTTGCGTTGAAATAATACGCCATCCTTTGAATATTCCGTTTCTAAAAAGTCTATTAGCTCCTTCCATTACAAACCTCTTTCCACATTTTTTCCGTATTTTTGCACCGCCTTGAAAAGAAAATATGAAATTCAAAATAGCCTCTGAATTCCAGCCCACAGGAGACCAGCCCCAGGCTATAAAAGCTTTGATCGCCGGACTAGATTCGGGAGAAAAATATCAAACTTTATTAGGAGTTACAGGTTCGGGAAAAACCTTTACCGTAGCCAATGTAGTGGAACGTGTGCAAAAACCAACTTTGGTATTGGCACATAATAAAACCTTGGCCGCGCAGCTTTATACGGAGTTTAAAAACCTTTTTCCAGAGAGTGCGGTGGAATACTTTGTTTCTTATTACGATTATTACCAACCCGAAGCTTTTATTCCCAGTAGCGGCACTTATATTGAAAAAGATCTTTCGATAAATGAAGAGATCGAAAAAATGCGTCTGAGTACAACATCTTCACTACTTTCCGGTCGGCGGGATGTACTGGTTGTATCTTCAGTTTCGTGCATTTATGGTATTGGTAACCCTATAGAATTTCAGAAAAACGTTATCAGTTTAAAAAAGGATCAAATTATTTCAAGGACCAAACTACTTCACATGTTGGTTCAAAGTCTTTATTCCCGAACGGAAGCAGAATTTAACCACGGCCGTTTTCGGATTAAAGGAGATACAGTTGACATTTATCCGGGATACGCCGATGATGCTTTTAGGATTCATTTTTTTGGGGATGAAATTGAGGAAATCGAAGTATTTGATCCGCTGAACAATAATATTAAGGGCACCTATGACCGTTTGAATATTTATCCGGCTAATATGTTTGTGACCTCTCCAGATGTACTTCAGAACGCAATTCGTGAAATACAGGACGATTTGGTGGCGCAGGTAGCCTATTTTAATGAGATAGGAAAAAATCTTGAAGCAAAACGATTGGACGAACGAACCAATTTTGATCTAGAAATGATCCGTGAACTTGGCTATTGCAGCGGAATAGAAAACTACTCCCGTTATTTAGATAGACGTTTGCCCGGGACCCGACCGTTCTGTTTGTTGGATTATTTTCCAAAAGATTATTTAATGGTGGTTGACGAAAGTCACGTCACCATACCCCAAGTTGGTGCAATGTACGGCGGCGACCGCTCAAGAAAGGAAAATCTGGTGGAATATGGCTTCCGTTTGCCAGCAGCAATGGATAACCGACCATTAAAGGCGGAGGAATTTGAAGCTCTACAAAATCAAGTGATTTACGTGAGTGCGACTCCAGCTGATTACGAACTGGAAAAAAGTGGCGGCGTATATGTGGAACAAATTATCCGTCCTACCGGCTTACTTGATCCTGTGATAGAAATACGACCAAGCTTGAATCAAATTGATGATTTGTTGGAGGAAATCCAGTTGCGCGTAGAAAAAGACGAACGTGTTTTGGTGACCACTTTGACAAAAAGAATGGCGGAAGAACTGACTAAATATATGAGCAGGGTACAAATCCGTTGCCGATATATCCATAGTGATGTTGATACGCTGGAAAGAGTAGAAATAATGCAGGATCTGCGATTAGGTCTTTTTGATGTTCTCGTTGGAGTAAACCTTTTGCGTGAAGGGCTAGATTTACCGGAGGTCTCCTTAGTTGCAATCCTGGATGCGGATAAAGAAGGTTTCTTAAGAAGCAATCGTTCTCTTACACAAACCGTGGGTAGAGCTGCTAGAAATTTAAACGGAAAAGCAATTATGTATGCAGATAAAATCACCCACAGCATGCAGGCCACAATTGATGGCACGGAGTACCGTCGAGAAAAGCAGATTGCCTATAACCAAGAACACGGCATTACACCTACTGCCATTAAAAAGTCCTTCCAAAACTCCTTAACAAGATCCAAGCAAGAAGCGTATTCATTTGAGCAAGCGGAAACTTTAGCTGCGGAATCAGAAGTAGCGTATTTGACAAAACCGCAAATTGAAAAGAAAATCCGCGATACCCGAAAAGCAATGGAAAAGGCCGCAAAGGATTTAGATTTTATGATGGCTGCCAAGCTTAGAGATAAGATTCAAACTTTTCAGAAACAACTGGAAAATTCGGAATTCTAAATTCTGAATTATTAAACTTTACAATGTCCTTAACGTATCTCATATTTCCAATTTTGTATTTTATGCCATATATGGTTTCAACTCAAAATATCAATTTGGACAATAAAATAATTCCGGAGAACATTAAAGAAGAAGCACTTCAAGCTCTTTCTTTTTTTCCAGAACTTGCGGAAACTTCGATCGAGTTTAAGTTTAAGGATAATATAAAGAAGTCAACCATGCAGGCCCAACCAAGGTTTGCGAGTTTCTTTAAACCAAAACAGGATAGGGAATATTTGATTTTGATAAGTAGAAAAATCCAGATTGAAGGAGAAAACTTTACCATGGATGATATTCCCTCAGATGTGAAAATAGGATGGATTGGACACGAACTGGGGCATGTTCTGGATTATCACGATCGTACAAATGTGGGTTTGATTATTTTAGGTATAAAATATCTATTATTGCCCTCGAGCATTAAAAAAGTTGAAAGAACTGCCGACACTTATGCCATTTCGCATGGAATGGGAGCTTATATCTTAAAAACCAAGAATTTTATTTTGGACAATGCCAATCTTTCTGAAAAATATAAAAGACGTATTAGACGGCTTTATATTTCTCCAGAAGAAGTAATGGAACTCATTAATGAAAATAAAGTTGAGGAGGATCCGGAAATAGTTGAAATGGAAGATTAATCAAGGGAATTTTCCTCCTTGACAAAGGCTTCAAATTCTTTAAATTTTTCTTCATTCATCACTTTTTCCATTTTTACCTGGCCTCCTTTCTTTTTATTCTTCGCATTCCATTCGTGGAAAACATTCGGAGAAACTATACTGACAATTACTCCCTTTAAGGCTTTCGACCGCGCCACTGAATAATTTTTATTGGCATCTTTTAAAGCTTCATCTAAGGCGTCAGCTAATTCCTCATTATTAACTGTCGTCTCAGTTCCCAGATACCAGTGGTGATAAAACTCTCCATCAATTTTGACCGCTGCAAGAGTAAATTCAGGAATTTTTAAATCAAATTTTTCTTCCATTTCCCGTAGGGCAACTTCCATCTTATTTACGGAAAGTTGGGAACCCACTACATTTAAAAAGAATTTGGTCCGACCCGTGATTTTTATTTCAGCCTTTTCAATATCCGTAAAAGCAATTGTATCACCAATCAAATAGCGCCATGCACCAGAAACTGTACTTATTATCAAAACATAATCTGTATCCAGCTCCACCTCTGCCAATGTTAACGAGGGTGCATCCTGCGAAAGTGAACCATCATCATTAATGTATTCGGGTTTAAACGGAACAAACTCAAAATATATTCCGTTATCGGTTACCAATTTCATTGAGGTAGTTTCGGGACGGTTTTGAAATGCCATAAAACCTTCAGAAGCAAGATAGGTATCTATGATAATGATAGGATCCGCTAATAACTGGTTAAAACTTTTCTCATAAGGTTGAAAAGCCACTCCTCCGGTGGTGTAGGCTTGAAGATTTGGCCATACATCATGAATGGTCTCTACTTCATGATATTCAATAACTTTTTTCAGCATTAATTCCATCCACGATGGAATTCCACTCAATGCTCCTATGTCCCACTCTCTTGCTCTCTTTGCAATGGTCTCAACTTTTTCATCCCAATCTTCCATTAATGCAATTTCCTCACCCGGCTTATAAAAGCCCCTAAACCAAAATGGAATGTTGCTCGCACTGATCCCACTTATTTCGCCTTCCAAGAATTGATCCTTATCTTCCAGATTCGTACTACTTCCCAACATCATTATTTCCTTTTCATAAAAATCTGAGGGAACATCAAAGTTTGCCAAAGCGCCCACTTGTTTTATCCCGGCACTGCGGATTGCTTCCACCATTTCGTCCGTAACTGGAATCCGTTTGGATTTTTTCCCCGTTGTGCCGCTGCTTCTGGCAAAATATGTTGGCTTTCCCGGCCAGCTAATATCCTCTAGTCCTTCCTGCGTTTTGTTCCACCATTCCGTTTCCATCTGGTGGTAATCGAAATAGGGGACTTTTTCCGCAAAAGTCTTTTGTACTTCTTCAGATTCGAGGATTTTGGAAAAACCATAGTATTTTCCAAATGCCGTGTCCTTAGCTTTTTCGAGCAAATGGATCAAAACTTCCTTTTGGGATTCTATAGGAGAGTCTTCCGAAACTAATGCCCCGCGAAGGTCTATCGCGGTTTTAATAATTGAACCAAGTATTGCCATCTGTCAATTTTTAGGCTGAATCTACATCAATTAAAAAGCATATAAGTATTGTTTAATTGAATTTTAACTTTTTTCAATTGGAAGCCATAGCCGTATCTTTGCAAAAACGTAATTATGAACCATCCCGAATCTACCCGACTGAACAAAGCCATAAGCGCGACAGGTTTTTGTTCTCGAAGGGAAGCAGATACATTAATAGAAAAAGGTCGTGTTACCATTAATGGCAACAAGGCTGGACTTGGCGATCGAGTTATGCCTAATGATGAGGTTCGTGTTGATGGAAAATTGCTAGTAGAAAATGATATTCTAGTCTATATAATGCTCAACAAACCTGTGGGCATCACCTGTACTACAGATACCCGTTTTGACGATAATGTAGTGGATTTTGTAAAGCATCCGGAACGTATCTTTCCCGTAGGAAGGCTCGATAAACCCAGTGAAGGTCTTTTGCTCTTAACGAATGATGGAGACATTGTAAATAAAATTCTCCGTGCAGGAAACAAACACGAAAAAGAATATATTGTTAAAGTTGATCGTCCGGTAACAAATGATTTTATAAAGCGAATGGGGTCCGGCATTCCAATTTTGGACACGGTAACTAAAAGATGCGAAGTTGAGCGCATAAGCCGATTCGAATTTCGGATAATTTTAGTGCAGGGACTAAATAGACAAATAAGGCGAATGTGTGAATATCTAGGTTATGAAGTGGTAGCCTTACAACGTCTTCGGATTATGAATCTGGTTTTGGGCAATCTTCCGGTAGGAGAATGGCGGGATCTTACAAAAAAGGAGTTGGAAACACTTAAGGATTCGGTAAAAGATAGCGATGGGTTACCAAAACTCTTTAATAAGGTTGCTGGTAAAACTGAAGTTGAAAAAAATCAAGTGGACAAGAGTACAGGTGGAAAAAGAAGAAGGAGAGATTAAACAAGTTCATGAAAAAACCGCGCACCGATTGAGTAGCACGCGGTCATTTTCAACTAACTAACCAAATTAAATTTCAATTATGAAATCTCAACCATTTTCTTCAATACTTTTTTTTCTTCCATTTTGGGAAGAGATATCTTAAGTATCCCGTTCTCATAACTTGCGTGAATTTTATCTAACTCAATATTTTCAGGCAATTTGAAGGAACGTTCAAAGTTTTCGTAATTAAATTCTCTTTTTATAAACTTGGAATTTCTTTCCGTTTCCTTATCTTCAATTTCCTTATTGTAGGAAATTTTTAAGGTATTCTCCTCGATTTCAATGTGGAAATTTTCCTTTTGCAATCCTGGAGCGGCGATTTCCAGCCCAAATTTCGTCAAATTTTCAATAATATTTATTGCTGGAATGCTAAATGTTTCATAATTATTAAGAACATCTAACTTATTATCCAAAAACAAATCCTCAAAAAGAGCTGGTAACCATATACTATTCTTACTAACTGTCTTCATGCTTATATATTGTTTGATGTTATTATTATTTTTAAACTATTAATAGTCAATATCAGTTCCAATCAAAATTTAATGTCTATCTGACCGATTATAACAAATTATGGTGTCATTTTGTCTTCAATACAATTAATATGATCAATTTTAGGTCAAATATCCTTTTTCATTAACTAACTTTCATTGCCACAACACCCGCTTATGAAACGTTTTTTTATCAGAATTTTCGACTTTTTCAATACCGTAGAAAGTAAAATTGCATTTTATCCCTCATTAATGGCAATTTCTGGTTTTCTCTTTGCCCTTTTGATGATGTATTTGGAGGAACAAGGAATGTCAAGAAAGGTTATGGATGTACTGCCTAGGTTAATGGTGGAAAATGGAGATACCGCCCTTACCATTCTAAGTGCATGTTTGGGTGGTTTGATTTCGTTAATGGTATTTAGCTTTTCAATGGTAATGCTTCTTCTTAGCCAAGCTTCAAATAACTATTCGCCTCGTTTACTACCGGGATTAATAAGCGATAAAAGACACCAATTAATTTTGGGGCTATTTATGGCCTCAATTATCTATATTATATTTACCCTTTTCTCTATTGAACCCAGTGATGAAAAATATGCAATCCCGGGTGTTTCGGTGCTTATGGGGATTCTCTTCACTATATCCTGTTTGGTTTCGTTCATTTACTTTATTCATAATATCTCCCAAAGTATACAGATTAACAATATTCTGGATAAAATTTTTATAGAAGCTAAAAATCGTCTGGAGCTCCTTATTCGAACAGAAAAAGAAACAGTGCAAGCTTTTCCCAATACGAATACCTGGCATTCATATAAACTGGAACGAGGCGGATATTTTCAAAATATTTCAGTCGATAATATATTGGACATTTGCGACAAACATGCCACTCGAATTTATATAACCATTCCCAAAGGTTTATATGCACCCTCGAATGCTATCTTCTTAAAATCGGAAAAGAAACTTGATAAGAAGGCGGTTGATCAGGTTGTGGCAAATATTAGCTTTGCCCGCGGAGAGCTGGTAAAGGATAATTATCTACTTGCTTTTAAACAGATTACCGAGATAGCGGTAAAAGCTATGTCACCAGGAATCAACGACCCAGGAACGGCCATCAATGCTATTGATTATCTAACAGAACTGTTTTCTTGTCGAATGCAAAAACGTGACCATGTAACTTACACGAGTAACGATAATTTCGAAATGCGGATTGCGACTATAACTTTCAGAGAATTGATCTACAATGTTATGGCCTCATTGCGCACCTATTGTAAACACGATCCTATTATGGTTCAAAAAATATTGTGGATGCTCAATTACCTAAAAGTTCAACCTACTATGGAGGAAAGTTATCAGTTTGATATAGAAGAGGAAATAGATACTATGATGAAACAAGCCAGAGAGAGTCTGGAATCAGAGCGCGATATAAGCGCCATTAAAGGCATAGGATATAATTAATTGTAGTAAATCTTGAAAATCCTCAGTAATTCTTCCGGTGGAACAACCCCGCCATTATACTGCTCCATTTTCTTTATAATCTGATCTGCGACAATTGGGCGAATTCCCATTTTAAGACCAAAATTTTTTAAAGCCGTCACCTCAGATTTATGCGATTCCTTATCTACTTGCATCATCAGGGCCAATCTATAAAAATGTGTGATCCTATCTACTTCGCTGTACAAAGCTTGACTAGGTTGGGGATTAGTGAATAGTTCGGCAATTTCCTCATTGGAAATACCCAAACGATTAGCCAATTTTTGTATTAGCTCAATTTCTGAGGGCCTTATCACTCCATCAGCCTTAATCATTATTATTAAATCACTCAATAATGATTTTGGATTCTTCTCCATAAAACACGTTCAAAAAAAAGCCCTTGCAGAGGCGAAGGGCTTTTATGTAATATTATAGTCTGTTATGAAAGCACTTCTTTTACCTTATCCGCTGCTTCCTGGAATTCAATAGCACTTTGCACATCCAATCCGCTATTATCTAAAAGTTTCTTGGCAATATCGGCATTGGTACCTTGCAATCGGACAATGATTGGCACATCGATAGTTCCCATATTTTTGTAGGCATCAACGATTCCCTGAGCAACACGATCGCACCGAACAATTCCTCCAAAAATATTTATCAGGATCGCTTTCACGTTTGGATCTTTTAAAATAAGATGAAAGGCAGCTTCTACTCTTTCGGCATCTGCAGTTCCTCCCACATCTAAGAAGTTTGCCGGTTCTCCACCCGCTTGCTTTATTAAGTCCATGGTAGCCATTGCAAGTCCCGCACCATTCACCATACAACCTACGTTTCCGTCAAGGTCCACATAGTTTAATCCTTTCTCCATCGCTTCCACTTCTACAGGATTTTCCTCGCGCTTATCCCGCATTTCCATATACTTCTTATGACGGAACAAGGCGTTATCATCAATACTTACCTTAGCATCTACGGCAATTATTTTGTCGTCACTTGTTTTTAATACAGGATTAATCTCAAATAAGGAAGAATCAGATTCGCTGTAAGCTTTATAAAGTGCCGAAACAAATTTTGTCATCTCTTTAAAAGCCTTTCCGCTCAAGCCCAAATTAAAGGCAATTCTACGCGCCTGAAATCCAAGAAGACCAACAGCTGGATCAATTTCCTCAGTAAAAATCAAATGTGGAGTTTCTTCCGCAACGGTTTCAATATCCATTCCACCTTCGGTTGAATACATAATCATATTGCGACCATTTGAACGGTTTAACAATACGCTCATATAATATTCTTCAGGCTCACTATCGCCTGGATAGTAAACATCTTCCGCAACCAAAACCTGATGTACCTTTTTCCCCTCTGCTGAGGTTTGCGGAGTTACCAAGTTCATACCAATTATTTTACCGGCAATATCCTCAACTTCCTGCATATTTTTGGCAAGTTTTACTCCACCTCCTTTTCCACGGCCCCCCGCGTGAACTTGGGCTTTTATAACGTGCCAGCCAGTTCCGGTTTCTTCCGTAAGCTTTTTTGCTGCATCTACGGCTTCTTGTGGTGTAGTAGCTACGATTCCGCGTTGAACCTCGACGCCAAAACTGCTCAATATTTCCTTTCCTTGATATTCGTGTAAATTCATAGTAACTGTTTTGAGATCTGCCCATACTGGGACAGCTTGTTTTATGGAATGCAAAAATAACAAATGTTGTAGGAATCCACTACTGTTTTTGATTTAATGTAGATAAGTTGAGCTAAAAGTACCAATAGATGTATTCCTTTTTAAAAATCAAAAAGAATTAATTACACCCTGAAATAGTTGGTCACGATATATATATAGATATCCATTTTTTGAAAGAAAATTTGAAAACTCTTCTCTTATTCAAAAAAATAAAGAAATGGGAAAAATAATTCTAAGCAAGCGCTTAAAGGAAAATTTGGCCATTGAAATAAAGTCGCGGGAATAAATGGTATGTTTTTTTTTATTGAAAGAAAATAGGTATTGCCCCCAAGGGTTAGATTTGTCTTGTAAAATATTCCCTAAGATAACCCTCAAATACAGATTTGAATATTGAGAACTTAAAATAGGGCTGAAGAAGCGAGAGAAAATTGAATAAAGTCCCTGAAAATATTGAAGTAAAAAGGAATTTGATATATATAGCTAAAATTTTTGATGAAAGCAACAAAATTTTCAATTAGATTATTATCTTTGCATCTTATATAAATTTTTTAATTAATTACAATGAACAAAGGAACAGTAAAATTCTTCAACGACACCAAAGGATTTGGTTTTATCACTGAAGAAGGAACCAACAAAGAACATTTTGTACACGTTTCAGGCCTTATCGACGAAGTTCGCGAAGGGGATGAAGTAGAATTTGATCTTCGAGAAGGCAAAAAAGGAATGAACGCGGTTAATGTAAAAGTACTTTAATATACGCACCACTTTTTAAGACGGAGCCTCCCACATTGGGAGGCTTTTTTTTATAATAATTTATAACTTATTTTAAATTTCACTTAAATTTTAGGATTGTTCGTGCGATGTATATTCAAGACATCAAAATTTCAACTCCCAATTATGATGCGTTGTTGAATGGATGGAGCACTTTAACATTACAGCCCGATGTGCAGTTCTACGGAGGTTTAAGCACTTATTGCGCTGGTGAAACTCCGAGGTTGAAAATGATGCGAACTTTCGATTATTACCGATGGAGGAAAAACTGTGGAGATCCAATGAAACTGGACCTATTAAACGTTGGGGAAAACGGAACATATGCTAACATTATACTTTTCCCGGACCCGATGAAGAAATAGGTTCTTTTAGGTAATCCAATTAACATTGAATTTGAAAAGGTTTCTATTTAAGAACTTAGGGCAGATTGGTACGCGAGGTAATTCTTAATGAAATTATTCCCGAAACGGACATCGATGTTTCAAGATTACAGAGCGTTACCTATGTGGTAATCATTAGTGGAGACGACGAAAATTTCATCAAACTGATAATAAAAGAGTAATTATTAAATTATAATTTAGAATGAAGACCCATTATCTTAAAAAATGGAAGGGTTTTTAATTTAAAAAATTTTTGAAAACAAAAATGGACGAACCGAGCTTCTATAATCTTGAAACCTCCTGTTTGGCAATTTCGAATTCTTCAACTATATCTTTTAATATTTGGGCAGCAGGTTTGATATCGTGGATAAGACCGGCTATTTGACCAATTTCCAACTCACCTTCTTCCAAATCTCCCTCAAACATTCCTTTTTTGGCGCGAGCGCGGCCTAAATGGTTTATCAAATCCTCTTTGGTAGGATTGGTAGTGTAAAGTTCTACGACACTATGAAAAAACTTATTTTTTAGCATTCGCACAGGAGCCAGTTCCTTTAACGTAAGATGGGTGTCCCCTTCCTTTGCCGCTACAACTTCCTCTTTAAAAGCCCGATGGGCTGAACTTTCATCCGACGCCACAAAACGACTTCCTACTTGCACGCCATCTGCTCCCAAAACCATTGCGGCTAACATTCCCCTTCCTGTAGCAATTCCACCAGCCGCAATTAAGGGAATTTCTAAATGTTCCTTTACCATAGGAATTAAAGTAAACGTAGTAGTTTCCTCGCGACCATTATGTCCGCCGGCCTCAAAGCCTTCTGCAACTACTGCATCCACACCGGCTTCTTGAGCTTTTAGGGCAAATTTCACGCTGCTCACCACATGAACCACAGTAATCCCATTTTCCTTTAATTTTGAAGTATAGGTTTTTGGATTTCCAGCAGATGTAAAAACTATTTTCACACCTTCTTCAATAATAATATCGATAATCTTATCAATATCTGGATAAAGCATGGGAACGTTTACTCCGAAGGGTTTGTCTGTTGCCTTTTGACATTTCAAAATATGTTCGCGTAGAACTTCCGGATACATGGAACCAGCTCCTAAGAGTCCCAAGCCGCCCTCGTTTGAAACAGCACTTGCCAGTCGCCAGCCGCTGTTCCATATCATACCAGCTTGAATGATAGGGTATTTTATTTTAAAGAGCTCTGTAATTCTATTTACCACTAATTCTTGATAATTTTAAAGCTTGTAGTTTTGTTGAAAGAGGTTATGGATGCAATATACATACCTGATGGGAGATCAGACACATCCAAGCGGTTTTTAATCGGAGTGATTTTAGTCTGAAGAATCATTTTCCTCAAAACATTATATAAAGTAAATACAGCCTCGTCTGCGCCTTTTGGAAAGGAGATATTTATTTCCGTACTAACAGGATTTGGGTAGAGCGCAAAAAGATTATCCTTCATCTGCTCCTCAACACTTAACTCCAACAGGGCATCCAAGGCAATTCCAAAATTCGGGATTCCATATCCCATTTTATCTGTTGGATTGTTATAAAGACTAGCTGATTCTCGAATTACCTGCATTACCACGTCATTTTTTAGGTTTGGAGCCGCTTGCCATAAGGAAGCGACAGCACCTGCGGTTATGGGTGAACTAAATGACGTACCGTTAGCATAGTCCACCGAACCGAATTGGCTTACAATTGCGGCATTATAACCCTGTGCCATTATATCCGGCTTTATTCGTCCATCTATCGTTGGTCCATAGGAGCTGAAATCTACATAATTACCCGAAGCATCGACCGCACCCACCGTAAGTGCGCCTGGTGCATCTGCAGGAGTTGATACATAGCCAAAATCCCAGAAGCGACCTTGGTTTCCGGCAGAAACAACATTTATCATTCCTTTGTCAAAGCCGTGATTGGCTCCCCTAGCTCCTATAGTAGTTTGACCGTCCAAATCAGCATAGGTATGGTCATAATTTGTGTTATCAAAAGTCTGATAACCCAAGGAGGTGTTTGTAACATAAACACCCAAACTATCTGCACGCTCCAATGCCTCGACCCAATAGGCCTCTTCAGCTGGACTTTCACTACGGCCATCTTCCGTTACAAAGAGATAATAGGAGGCTTTTGGAGCCGTACCCACGAAAGCTTGATTTGGATTGGAACTTTCCAATATTGCCGCCGCATCACTAAAGGTATGAGCTCCATGGTTACCCGTTCCATTTGGATTTTCAATTCTGTCAACAAAATCATAATATCCCAGTAATCTGCCTTCATCCCTAACGTGGGCAAAAGCTGCATTTGTCAGAACATTTGGGTATCCATTATCTAGAAACGCTACGGTAATTCCCGTACCATTATAATCATTTTCATGCAGTTGATCCACCCCGATCATTTCCACCTGGTTCCTTGAGGCTCCATAATTATAAACTATTCTTTCTGGATTTTCTATTTGAAATTTATCCCGAGTGGGAGTCTGGAAAGGACGGTTAAGAGCCGGATCCATATATTCTATTTCCGTAACAAAGGGAAGATTTAATAAATTATTGATGTTAGTTGCGGAACCCCTTACGTAAACCGCATTCATCCATTTCGATTTAGCCAAAACAGTAATCCCAGCAACATTGTTTACAGTCGCTTTATAGGTTTCATTTAATGGCACGTCACGTTCATCGATAACAATTCCTTGAGCCATTTTTCTATTTATGGCAGCTTGCGTCATAATCGTGATCGGATTCGCCAAAGATGCATCTACATTTTGCTTGTCAGCAAAAAATACCATAGCATCCTGCTGAGAAAAGATGAAGAAAGACTTTAAAATAAAGGAAAACAATAATAATTTTTTCATACACGTGTTTTAGGAGATTACGCCACTTCCAATTAATTCATCATCGAGATACCAAGCGGCAAATTGACCCTCTGTAATTGCGGACTGTGGATTGTCAAATATAATATAAAGCCCAGAAAATGTACGATATAAAGTTGCATTTTCAAGAGGTTGCCTATAGCGAATTCTTGCAGTTACATCCATCTTTTCATTATCTTTCAAGGCAAGATCCTCCCGTACCCAATGTATTTCCTCTTCTTTAATAAAAAGTCCGCGTCTATATAAGCCAGGATGACTTTTGCCCTGCCCGGTATAAATAATATTTTCCTCAACATCGGTATCAATAACGAACAGTGGTTCTTTTGTGCCTCCTACTGCTAGACCCTTCCGTTGCCCTTTCGTAAAGTAATGTGCACCGTGATGGATGCCGACCTCTTTTCCATCCATTTTGGAATAATTATGTTTGGAAGAAAGAAATTCCAATCTTTCAGCTTCTGAATCAAAATCTGGAACTTTCTGTCTGTAATCTTTAAAATTAGCAGGGATTTCTACGATTGCGCCGTCTTTTGGAGCTAACTTCTGCTGAAGAAATTCGGGTAATCTCACTTTCCCTATAAAACACAAACCTTGGGAGTCGCGTTTCTCAGCGGTAATCAAACCTTGCTCTTGTGCTATTTTTCTTACTTCAGGTTTCAATAATTCACCTATGGGAAACAAAGTTTTGGAAAGTTGTTCCTGGGAAAGCTGACATAGAAAATACGATTGATCCTTCTTGGGATCTTTGCCAGCCAATAAATGATATATTTTATGGGATACGCCGTTCTCATCCGAAATTGAATTTGAAATTCCTTTCCTACAATAATGACCGGTTGCAACAAAATCCGCCCCCAAAGACAGGGCTATCTTCATAAAAACATCAAACTTGATCTCTCTATTGCAGAGCACATCTGGATTCGGCGTCCTTCCCATCTGATATTCACGAAACATATAATCGACAATACGTTCCTTATATTCTTCGCTTAAATCAATAGTTTGAAAAGGAATACCCAGTTTTTCCGCAACCAACATTGCATCATTACTATCTTCTAACCAGGGACATTCATTGGATATTGTAACCGTATCATCATGCCAATTCTTCATGAAAAGTCCAATGACTTCATACCCCTGTTCTTTCAAAAGGTAGGCCGCCACACTGGAATCCACACCTCCACTAAGTCCTACAACAACTCGCTTTTTCATTATAATTTTTGAGAAATCGCCTTCCTATAATTGGTAAGGTCTTTAAAATGCAAAGATACAAGTTGCTAAGCCAAATCGCAATGAACCTCAAGGAATTGAAGATCGTACTTCTATTAAAGTTTTTGACGTAGAAAATGAAAATAGTTAGGGCTATTCCTGCTTTTCCTTCGGGAAAGATTCTTCCAGAACCACTTTTCCATCTTTGTAGTATTTCCAAAGTCCGTGCTTATTATTCTGCTCGTAACTCCCTTCGATAATCAGATTTCCGTGCTCATCATAATAATTAACAGGTCCCTGAAGTAGACCATTTTGGTACTCCAATCTTTTGATGACATTGCCGTTTGGTGAGTAGAATATATTTTCTCCCGTTATTACCCCATCGACGAAATTAGAATCCTCGGTAATCTTTCCATTGGGATAATAAACCGTTCTTTTGCCCTTGAGTTTCCCGTCTAGGAAGGTTTCCCTGATCATAGGAACCGTGGAATTTTCATGATAGGTTATCCATTCTCCTACTCTATCTCTATCTTTCATTTCTCCCTTACTGATGATGCTGCCATTTCTGGAAAGAAATGTTACTTCGGCAAGTTCAGTTTTAGGGTCGTAAATTTTTATCACCGCAGGTTTATCCCGACAATCTTCACAATAAAATTTAAATTCGCCTACTTCTTTGCCGTGCTCAAATTTACCCTCATACCGCAATTGTTGGGTTCCCTCATAGTGTTTTTTCCAAATACCGTGCGGCCTCCCATCTTCATCCACCTGATTGATTTCCTTTTGTGAAAAAGCAGTAATAGGAAAACAGATTATTCCCGAAATTAGAATAGAAACAATTAATCTCATTTTTTGATATTCCAACGTTCAGCTTTATTAACGAAGAAATTCGAAATCTATTTTTTGATTTAGCGTAAGACCAAAACTAATCGCAGAATTAAAAATTACCTTTTGGATGCTCTTTTTTGCTCTTCTGCTTGTTCCATCATCTCAGCCATCTTTCTTTGAAACTTATTTTGCTTTTTAGGCTGGGCTTTTTTCACTTGAATTTTAGCGTGTATTTTCTCCTCATCGATGATAAAATTCTTGATCACGAGCATAATTCCAATGGTAATTAAATTGGAAATAAAATAATACAACGAAAGTCCACTGGCATAGTTGTTAAAGAATACCAACATAAATAGTGGCGATAAATACATCAGGAATTTCATGTTAGGCATTCCTGGCTGTTGTTGTTGCTGCATAGACTGGCCCGTAGTCATCATCATATAAATAAAGATGGCGATTGAGGCAAGAATTGGGAACAAACTAACGTGATCACCGTAAAACGGAATGTGAAAGGGCAGTTCAGCAATAGTATCATAACTGGAAAGGTCATCTGCCCAAAGAAATCTTTTCTGCCGTAAATCGAAAGCGGACGGGAAAAATGTAAAGAGCGCATAGAAAACAGGAATTTGGAGAAGTGCGGGGAGGCAGCCCTTTAGTGGACTGGCGCCTGCAGAATTCTGCAATTTCATTGTCTCTTGCTGTATCTTTAACTTATTATCCTTGTACTTCTCCTTAATTGCGTCCATTTCAGGTTTTAGCACCTTCATTTTTGCCTGAGCCAAATACTGTTTGTATTGAACTGGAGATAATAGAAGTTTGATCAGAATAGTCAAAACGATAATCGCAATTCCCGCAGGTAAGAAATCCGTCAGAAATGCAAATAGTGGGATGATCACATATTTATTAATCACTCCAAAAATACCCCAACCAAGCGGCATGGCTTCATCTAGGTTGCGGCCATATTTCTTAAAAATCTGATAATCCGATGGTCCATAATACATATTCATATTGTAGGATAGGCCACCGTTTTTGGGTTCTAGGAGCATTCTAGCATCATACTGTTTGGTAAAAACAGTATCTATTTCCTCGTCGTGGACTAGATTTTCAGATTTAAGAGCAACTTCCTTAAAAGGAGTATCGGTAAGCAGCATCGAACTGAAGAAATGCTGACGGAAGTTCATCCATGTAACATCTTTTTCTACTTCTTTATCATCTCCTGAAGGGGATAATTTGGAATGTTTTCCATTTTCGTACTCATAGGTCAGTCGGGTATATCGGTTTTCGTATGAAATACTTTTTGCGTGACGATAGCCTTTTAAACTCCAATCGAGATACATCGGTTGGGATGTACTCAAAACACCATCCAGACCTTGGCTATTAATTGCAAAATCCATCATATATTCCCCCGGATGCAGAGTGTACCTATACTCGATAAAGCCATTTGCTGAGGTTTTAAGCTTCATTGAAAGCACATTGTCCTCTCCACTTTTGCTAAGGGTAGGCTCAAAATATAGCTCTTCGGTATTCAGCGTTCGGTTCTCGGCCGAAAACTGAAGATTGAGAGATGCATTGCCATTCTTAATAAGATAAATAGGAACGGAATCGTATTTAGTGAAATTCTTTAAAAGAGCTTCGGTAATATATCCTCCTTTATTGCTCACTTTCAGATAAAGAACATCATTCTCAAAAACCGTAATATTATCTGTGGCAGAAGGAAGAGTTCCTGAATAGGCAAATGAACCCAACTTATTCTTTAGCTCGTCAAGTGCAAGAGAATCTCCGTCCTTTACGGCAGAAGCAGAGTCTGCAATGGCGTTTGACAAAGTAATATCCTCCTTTGTTTTTTCGTTTTCAGCCTTTTCCTTTGCCGCAGCCTCAGTTCGTGCTTTCTCCTGAAGTTCTTCCTCCGTGGGTTGATTAATGTATAACATCCAAATTAGGATACCCCCTATTAAGATAAAACCTAGAAGTGAGTTAAAGTCGAATTTTTTCTGTTCCATATTCAGTCGCCGATTGTAGATGCGATTGTTTTAAATGTTTCCGAAATTGTTTCGGAAGGTTCGGGTTATTATATTTTTTTGGTTTCTACTAGCTTTATTTAAAACTTATAGATGGGTCGGTCGTAATTGCAAGAATCCCGCCCCTTTTTCAATACGCCAAATTGTCTTATTTATTTTTTAAGGCGTGTTCATGTACGGCTTCCACGAAACCTACAAAAAGCGGGTGTGGATTGGCAACTGTACTTTTATATTCTGGGTGGAACTGTACGCCAATAAACCATGGATGGGAAGGTATTTCAATAATCTCCACCAATCCCGTATCTGGGTTAATCCCTGTGGCAATAAGTCCTGCTTCTTCTAATTGGTCCCGATATTCATTATTAAACTCATATCTGTGGCGATGACGTTCTTCAATAACATCTGCCCTATAAATCTTATGGGCCAGACTTCCTTTTTTCAATTCACACTTCCAGGATCCCAATCGCATGGTGCCCCCCATATCGGTAATATTTTTTTGATCTTCCATAATACTGATAACAGGATTCTTGGTTTGTGAATCCATTTCAGTACTATTGGCGTCTTTCAATTTTAAAACGTTGCGCGCGAATTCTATAACAGCCATTTGCATACCCAAACAAATCCCCAAAAATGGCAAGTTGTTTATACGCGCATATTTTACAGCGGCTACCTTTCCTTCAATCCCGCGTTCACCGAAACCCGGAGCTACAAGTATTCCATCGAGTTTGGCCAGCTTTTTACCTATGGATTTTGCATTAATATGTTCGGAATGAATAAATTCCAATTTAACTTTCACCTCATTTGCCGCACCCGCGTGAATAAAGGATTCGAGTATAGACTTATAACTATCCTGCAATTCCACATATTTGCCGATCAATCCAATTCTAACTTCTCCTTTTGGATTTTTGTGACGCTCCAAAAACTTATTCCATTGTTTTAAATTGGGTTCTTTATAGTCTGTAAGATTTAACTTTTGAAGAGTCACGGTATCCAACCCTTCCTGCAACATCATATTCGGAACATCGTAAATCGTGGAAGCGTCAATAGATTGGATAACAGCTTCTTCTCTAACATTACAGAAAAGGGCAAGTTTTCGTCGTAGATCCTTTGATAGTTCATGTTCTGTCCGACAAACCAAAATGTCTGCACGAATCCCACTTTCCATCAGGGTTTTTACGGAATGTTGTGTTGGCTTGGTCTTTAATTCACCAGCAGCCGCAAGAAAGGGAACCAAAGTAAGGTGAATAACCAAGGCATTGTCATCGCCCATTTCCCACTTCATTTGACGTACGGCTTCAATATATGGCAAGGACTCTATATCCCCTACGGTTCCTCCTATTTCGGTAATAATGATATCATATTCGCCCGATTTCCCAAGCAATTGGACCCGTTCTTTAATTTCATTGGTAATGTGGGGAATAACTTGAACGGTTTTGCCCAAAAATTCACCACGGCGTTCTTTCTCAATAACACTTTGATAGATCCTTCCGGTAGTAACATTATTGGCCTGCGAGGTATTTACGTTCAGAAAACGCTCGTAATGTCCCAGATCCAGATCAGTTTCAGCTCCGTCTTCAGTTACATAACATTCGCCATGTTCGTATGGATTTAATGTTCCCGGATCGACGTTAATATAGGGGTCCAATTTCTGGATGGTAACCCGGTATCCTCTGGCTTGGAGCAGCTTGGCAAGAGATGCGGCAATAATCCCCTTACCTAATGAGGAAGAAACTCCGCCCGTAACGAAGATGTATTTTATACTGTTCATGGAAACCTTTTCTGAAGTGATTATACGGGATGCAAAGATACATTTTTATTGCGGAAGGAAATCAAGGAAATCTAAAAATACAATAGTGACGAAAAAATCTATCTAATTGGAAATATCTATTCGATTTATTCCTTTCAAAAACCAATTTCAATTATAAGAATATGGATGAAAATATAAATACTGATATTTAAATCTTTACCCATAAAGTCTTAAGTCCTTATCTAAAGACACTGATTTTAGTACACATCTACTATAAATTCCTAAAACTGAAAATACGAAGAAGTAAGGAAATCTAAATTTACCAGCTTCCCCCGCCGCCGCCGCCAAATCCACCGCCCGAAGAACCTCCACCCCCTGAAGAGCTACTTGATGGCGAACTGACCATAGTTGACTGGGCTGTTGTCATGGCGCTCGAAAATGAATTCGTGAAATTCCCCATGGTGAATGCGCCCGTGGAAGAGGTGTACCAGCTCGGCGGTTGTACATTCAGCGATTCAAATTTCCTGGCCCATTGGTCGAACAATCCAAAAGCAACAGCATAGGCCATAGTTGTTTCAAAATAATTGGGACTGTCCTGCAAAAGCATTTTCAATTTATTTTCTTCGGCAACCTTAATAAATTGTTTAAAGCCTTTCAAATCCGAAAGAACACGGTTTCCTTGCGAATTCTTTTTCACCAGGTAACTAGACATGATCATTAAGAAAATGGTAACAGGAATCAATGCCAAAGCCGCCCAGAGTCCCCAAGAAAAAAGAAATATAACGAACAGTAAAGCATTTCCTAACAGAAAACCTACAATAGTGCGGGTTTGTACTTTTCGCGCCTGGGGATCGTAATAAATTTGAGCCTTGCTTTTCAATTTTTGCTTGGCACTTGCCATTGTAGTGTAGAATGAATCTTTTAAACTACTTATTAGAATTTCGCTACCAGGAATATCGTCGCTTCCAAAAAGACCCGTAAAAATTTCTTCTTCATATACGGGGGAATCGGCCGGTAGCGTTTTAAGCATTGTAAGTTTGGTATCCTCTTTTCCGAATAACCCTTTTTTGGGAATCTGTTCCATTTTTATAATTCCGCGCGAACCCCAGCAAGGGATAAGCGAAATTAAATCGGGAGTGTCTGCCCTATCATCGATCAAAAAACCGGCCATTGCAGGATCTATACCACTTGGTGGAAAGTAACTAGTAGTTGCCACAACTTTTTCATCCTTGCCGTATTTTTCCCATATCCGATAAAAAACGAATAGTAGAATTGCCAGAATCAGCGTCCAGCCGTAATCTGTCCAAAACGGCCAGAATGGCTTAAGTTCGTTTATGGATCCTGAGGGAAGATTTAATAAAACAGTTACACTGTAACCCGGATACGAAATAAAATTATCCATACTTCGAGCTGTAAAGACCCCATCCGTATAATCGACTTTAAACTGATTGCTTTGCTTTGTCTCACCTAGAGGGCCGGAATACACAAAAAAATCATTCTTGCTTAAATTAACATCTTTGGGAGGATGAACAGTAAACACCAATTGATTAAATTTCGCAAGCCATCCCGCTGGCTTTACATTCCAATAAAATCGGATATTGTTTTTCTCGAACAAAAAAGCATTATAAACCCGGTATTTTATTTCATAATGCTGTGGGCCGATAAGCGTGACGTTTTTATCGCCAATTTTAATCTGGAGATTGTCATTGAGCTTTTGGACGAAATCAAAATCAGACTCGAACTTATGCCCGGGAACTTCAATTTTTCGAATTTTTATTCTGCGCTTTTCTCGTTTTCCTTCTTCAGTAAGCAGATCGTAATTAGTCTGTATATCTCTATAAATACCGTGTTTGTGCTCGGTGAAGGTGAGATCATAATTCTCAATTACATCAAAATACCCATCCTCACTAATATAGATATCGACCTTCGCCCTATTAACTTCAAATCCTTGAGAAAATCCATTTAGAATTCCCAAGAATAATAATAGCAGAGAGCATAATGGTTTCATTTCGATAATTGATTTCGATGTCCCTAATTAAAGTCAACTTTTACATTTTCACGACTGGCAGCGTCAGTTTCGAAAAAGTCAAAATGTTGATAATTAAACATACTAGCAAACATTACCCCAGGGAAACTTTCGCCATAGGTATTGTTTTCACGAACTGTTCCATTATAATAACGGCGACTGCGCTCGAGGTTAATTTCTATTTCATTAAGCTTCTGCTGGAGATCCAAAAAACTGGCATTCGCTTTTAAATCGGGATAAGCTTCCCCTAACGCAAAAATGCTTCGTAGGGTTTGTTGCAATTGGTTTTCAGCTTTAATCTGCGCATTGATGTCGTCACTGGGCACTGCCATAGCCGCATTTCTTGCTTGGATAACATTTTCCAAAGTAGTTTTCTCGTGGGCGGCATACCCTTTAACCGTTTCTACCAGGTTCGGGATCAAATCATAACGCCGCTTAAGCGCAACATCAATGTTGCTCCAAGCATCCTTGACCACATTTCGGTTTTTTGCAAACCGGTTGAAAACCTGGACCAAGAAAAAACCCAGCACCAAAATGATGATGATAATAATTAATACAGTCATAATTTCACAATTAGTTAGTTAAGAAAATTTCCTGCGGAAGTATGAATTTTCCAAACAGACCAACTAAGGTACCGATTTTTACTATTTCTTAACTCATTTTAAAACAGATTTTTAAGCTACTGGAAAAATGAAAAATTAAATTCTACCGATATAATCGTAATAGTCAAACTTCACATGAAATAGAATTTGATATTTTGGGTTTTGGGGATTGAAAGGAAAAGAAAAAACGCAAGACGTTCAAGAGGATTGTCTCGCGTTTTAATGCATTATTGAAATTTGAAACCTATATCTTGTTGCGCTTACGATCGGTTTCTTTCAACAATATTTTTCGAAGTCTGATATGTTTAGGGGTTACCTCCACATATTCATCTTTTTGGATGTATTCCAATGCTTCTTCCAAAGAAAATTTGATAGCTGGAATAATTCGAGCCTTATCGTCTGCTCCCGAAGAACGAACGTTCGACATCTTTTTGGTTTTGGTAATATTCACTACCATATCATCCTGACGACTATTTTCGCCAATAACCTGTCCTTCATAAATATCCTCTCCCGGATCAACGAAAAAGCGTCCGCGATCCTGTAATTTATCGATAGAATAAGGAATGGCGTTACCGGTTTCCATAGATACCAAACTTCCATTCTGTCTTTCCGGAATTCCACCTTTCATCGGTTGGTATTCCAAGAAGCGGTGTGTCATAATTGCTTCCCCAGCAGTGGCAGTAAGGATTTGGTTACGTAAACCAATTATCCCGCGCGAAGGAATAATAAATTTACAAACCATGCGATCTCCCTTTCCTTCCATACTCACCATTTCACCTTTACGGATAGTAATCATATTTATGGCAGTTCCACTTACGGTTTCAGGGAGGTCAATAGTCATCTCCTCGAAAGGCTCACATTTAACCCCATCAATTTCTTTGATGATTACTTGTGGCTGCCCGATTTGAAGTTCGTAACCTTCACGCCGCATTGTTTCGATTAAAACCGACAAGTGCAATACTCCACGTCCGAAAACCATAAATTTATCCGCACTGTTTGTAGGTTCCATTCTTAGTGCTAGGTTTTTCTCCAATTCCTTTTCAAGACGCTCCTTAATGTGTCGGGAAGTCACGAATTTTCCGTCCTTGCCAAAGAAGGGGGAATCATTTATTGTGAAAAGCATGCTCATTGTAGGCTCATCGATATCAATCGTTTGGAGAGCTTCGGGATTATTGACATCTGCAACGGTATCGCCAATATCAAAGCCTTCCAAACCAACAAGAGCGCAAATATCTCCTGCCTCGACTTCTGTTACTTTTCTACGGCCTCCACCTTCAAAAATATGGAGTTCCTTTATTTTTGATTTTGTAATTGTGCCATCACGCTTCACAAGAGCGATCTGCATACCTTCTTTTAAAACCCCTCTTTGTAAGCGCCCAATAGCAATTCTACCAGTAAAAGAAGAGAAATCCAGAGAGGTAATAAGCATTTGTACTGAGCCTTCTTCAATTTTAGGAGAAGGAATGTGCTCCAAAACCATATCAAGCAAAGGTTCCAGGGAATCGGTAGGCTTTTTCCAATCGGTGCTCATCCAATTTTGCTTAGCAGAACCGTAAACAACTGGAAAATCGAGCTGCCATTCTTCTGCACCCAGTTCGAACATCAAATCGAAAACCGACTCATATACTTCTTCAGGAGTACAATTTTCTTTATCTACTTTATTGACCACAACGCAGGGTTTTAAACCAAGCGAAAGAGCCTTTTGCAAAACAAAACGCGTTTGGGGCATAGGTCCCTCAAAAGCATCTACCAAAAGGAGAACTCCATCGGCCATATTTAGTACCCGCTCTACTTCACCACCAAAATCCGCGTGACCAGGAGTATCAATTATATTTATTTTAGTGCCTTTATAAACTACCGAAACGTTTTTAGAGGTAATGGTAATTCCACGTTCACGCTCTAAGTCGTTATTATCCAAAATCAGGTCGCCGGTATGGTCATGTTCCCTGAAAATTGTACAATAATGCATAATCTTATCTACCAAGGTAGTTTTCCCGTGGTCAACGTGGGCTATAATTGCAATGTTCTTGATTTCCATAAAGTCTCTCCAATTTTTTTTTGGAGGGTGCAAAAGTAGTGATTTTAAGTGGATTGTTATTAAAAAAATACGATTTTATTTTTGGATAATCCAAAAGTTTACTTATCCCTTTCGCTATTTTAATTTTGGAGGCTTTTGGGGCTGAATTTCAATTAGGCGAGCCTTTCAAATCTTCCTTTTTTGTTTAGTTTTATCCGAGGTAAAATTCGTTCGATATTTGCGGTACCAATAAGTTTCAAAATATCATAATAAACCCAAGTTTTAAAGAAGCCAGAAAGTATGAATGAAAAAATACATTTTAAGCAACAACGGGAATTAGGCAGTATTTTGACGGATGTTTTTAAATTTATTCGTCTTAACTGGAAGCCGCTTTTTAATTTAATTTTTAAAATTGCTGGACCTGCATTGGTGGTTCTCATCGCTGCATATATCTATTACATGCAAGATGTTTTTGGAAATTTAGGGATGCTGCAGAGTTTGGAATCCTTTGAAAACTTTGGCACCACCAGCTTTTTGGGAGTCCTTATCCTCTTTATTGCCATCCTAGTATATTATTCCTTACTGAATGGAGTGGTATTGCATTGTATAAAATCTTATATAAATAATAGAGGGATTATCGATAAGGAAGCAGTAACAGTAGGTGTAAAGGAAGATTTTTGGAGATTGATAGGCACAAGTTTTCTCGTGGGTATTTTAACGGTTTTTGGAATGATGTTCTGTGTTATCCCTGGAATTTATCTCGGAGTCGTTTTTTCAATAGCTTTTGCAATTGTGGTTTTTGAGAAAAAGGAGGTTACACAGACCATAAGTTATTGTTTTACACTTATAAAAGGAGAATGGTGGATTACCTTTGCGAACTTATTGGTCATATTTTTATTGTATTATTTTATCAACTTTATCTTTCAGGTGCCTCAGTATATCTACTTTTTTATAAAAGGCGTAACTATGGCTCAAGAGATTTCGGCAAATCCTGCCATGATGTTTGATTGGGTTTATATCTTAATCACCTCCATATCGTTGGTTTTTCAATATTTATTATACATTATAATCGTGCTATGTACGGCCTTCATTTATTTTAATTTGAATGAAAAGAAGAATTTCACCGGAACCATAGAAACAATTGAATCCCTCGGTGAAAGAGAGGATCGATTAAATTCCGAATGGTAATATTGAGATTAAGGATGTAATTGAGCCCGATTAAAACTGAAATCTGTACAAAAGACCGGTATAAAATCTTATGCGGAATTACCTTGTTTTACTTCTTTTCATATTGGCACTGCACTTGCCCCATGTTGGTGCAGCCTCCATACAGGATAGTGTATCAGAAACACGGAAAGAGATAAAATACGACCAAACCCAAGATTTAAGGACACCTATATTTAACGAAAAAACCATTCAAAATTTTAAAGAAGATAGTGCCTTTGATTATACCGGAAAACAACAGGAGAAGAATTGGTGGCAGCGCTTTAAAAGTTGGCTATGGAAGCTTTGGTTAAATTTTTGGAATTGGTTGGTCGGCGATTACCAAGCGGAGGGGATTGTGGCTTTTCTAGTGCGAACCTTGCCCTATCTCATTATCATAGGCATTGTTATTTTTGTAGGTTGGTTGTTTTATAAATTGGATCCGGGAGCTTCGTTATTTAGATCTAGCAGAAAGCCTGAACTCCTTTTTTCCGAAGAGGAAGAAATAATTAAAAATAAGGATATTTCAGAATTGATTGAAAAAGCACTCGTCGATGGAAATTACAGGCTAGCCATCCGATATTATTATTTGCTCGTTTTACAGAAGTTAACCGAAGCCGAAATTATCAATTATGAATCTGATAAAACCAATAGCGAATATATTTCTGAAATAACTTCGGAAGAACTCAAAGCAGGGTTCCGTAAGGCGACCAACCTTTATGATTATGTATGGTACGGAAATTTTGCTGTCACCGAAACAGACTTTTCCAAAGCCCAACCAGTATTCTCCTCCTTAAAAAAACTAATTTCAAAAAACATTGCTTAAATCCCAAAAAATAATACTCTTTGTTTTTCTGGCATTGCTTGCGGCCCTGGTGTATCTGGAAGCAACTCGGCCTCAACCAGTGAACTGGTTTCCAAGTTACGACAGGAGGGATAAAATTCCTTTGGGCACGTTTGTACTGCACAAGTTAGTAGAGGATTCTTTTAAAAATGATTTTGAAGAAACCGATCTTCCTCCTTTTGAATTTTTACAGCAAGAAAACCTTCACGGAAACTACCTTTTTATAAATGACGATCTCGACTTCGGAAAAACAGAATTAGACTCTTTATTTAACTGGGCCTCCAAAGGGAACAATGTTTTTATCTCTGCGAATTATTTGAATAAAAAGTTGCTGGATACTTTTAAGCTCAAAATGAGAACGCAGGTTAGCCTTTCCAGCATAATTACGGAACCGCTTGTAACATTGACTAACAAGCACTTGTCCTCGGGAAAAACATTTCATATTGAAAGAAATCTGCCCGTGCGATATTTCTCCCAAATAGATACGATATCCCAAATTGTTTTGGGCGTTTCGGGAATCTATGAAAACTCCGCAACAATAAGGGAACCAGAGATTAACTTTATTCAAATTCCTTGGGAAAAAGGTAATTTTTTCCTCCATACCCAACCCGAAGTATTTTCAAATTTCTTTCTTCTTAAAGGCGAAAACTTCACTTATACGGCAAACCTCCTTTCTTATTTAAATAATGGAAAAACTATTTACTGGGATAATTACTACAAATCTGGAAAGCATATTGATATCTCTCCTCTTAGGGTGTTATTGAACAATAAATTTTTTAAATGGGCATATTATTTCATTCTTATAGGAATGTTACTTTTTATAATTTTTGAAGGAAAACGAAAACAGAGAAGCATTCCCATTGTTCACCCGCTGGTCAACAAAAGTTATGAATATACCCGCACCATCGCCGGAATGTATTTGGATAAAAACGAATATCACGCCATAGCTCAAAAGCAAATTGTGCTTTTTCTTGAATATATTCGAACGCATCTGAGATTGCCTACGGAAAACATCAACGAGCGCTTTTTCAGATCGGTTGCAGAACGTAGCGGAAACACTTTGCCAGATACTATCGACTTGTTTAGCCTGATCAAAAAGATAAATTCCCAAAACAATACGGGGAAAGATGAATTAATGAGCTTGTACAAGAAGATAAGTTCATTTAAAGACGCGGGCAAAGGAGAGTAGAAAATAGAGAATAGAGAACAGGAAATTGTACGTCCCTGATATAGGTTGACCACTTAAAGAGTGGAAAACTATGAAAGCAAATGTACGAAGTATTCGCAAGCAGCGTAAATACTCAATTGAATTTAAGAAAAGGATTGTTGCAGATTTTGAGAGTGGTAAGTTTAGCGTACCCCAATTAGAGAAGCTCCATGGGGTTGCAAACCCTACGATCTATGGTTGGATCTACAAATTCTCTACCTTTAACGAACAAGGATTTAGAATTATAGAGATGAAAGACAGCAGCAACCAAAAAATGAAGGAGCTCGAGGCCCGTGTAAAGGAGCTTGAGCGCACTGTGGGCAGAAAGCAGATAATGATCGATTATCTTGAGAAGATGATGGAGATCGCCAAGGATGAACTTGACATCGACATTAAAAAAAACTTCGGCACCCCACAATCAACTGGTTCCGGGAAAACAAACAAAAAATGAGTTTTTCCCTGAACAGTCTTTATAAAGAAGCTGGTCTGAGCAAGCAGGCCGTTGCCCAGTATGACACCAGGCAAAAGATCTTTGATAACAAAACAGCACAGCTGGTTCTTGAAGCAGACGAACTGCGGGAGGACCATCCAGGTTGTGGGGTGGAGAAAATGTACTATACACTTAAGCCCGACTTTATGGGAAGGGATCGGTTTATAGAACTTATGATGGAACTGGGATATCGATTGAAGCGTAAAAAGAACTATAGAAGGACAACCATCGCTTCAAAGATCTATTATCCCAATCTTATAAAAGGAATGGAAATTGACCATCCGTCAATGGTATGGCAATCCGATATTACCTATATACCCATTGGCCATAGGCATTATTACGCTGTATTTATAATAGATGTCTATACCAAGAAGATTGTAGGCTATAAGGTGTCTGACAACATGAGAGCCCAGGCAAATATGGATGCTTTAAATATGGCATTGAGTGAAAACGAAGCTCCATTGATACACCATAGTGACAGAGGGAGTCAATATACTTACAAAGAGTATATAGACCTTCTAGAGAACAATGGAAGTAAAATAAGTATGGCACTCTCCGCACAGGACAATGCCTTTGCCGAGCGTATCAACAGAACCATAAAAGAGGAATATCTGGATCATTGGAAACCTAAAGACTTCGGTCAATTAAAAAGAATGATGGCAAAAGCCGTAAGGAATTATAACAATAAAAGATTACATAACAATAACGACAGAATGAGCCCTGAAAAGTTCATAAATCAATTTTCTTTGTTGAGGCCTCAACAAAGAAAATTGATGACTATTTTTAACAATGAAAATTAACTAAAAACGGTCAACACTAATTAGGGATGTTCAAATTTGACGATTGACCATTAATGATCGATGATTGATGATCGACAAGAATGATAATCTAGATTAAATAACAATCTTATTTTTTTTTTTAAAAACCAGCTAAAAATAAAAAAATGGAAAACCCAGAAGATTACAATAACGATTTGCACTTTAACACCCGGATTCCTTTGGAAGAATTAAAAATGGCGGTAGAGGGTATAAAGGGACAACTTTCCAAAATAATCATTGGACAAGAAGATTTTATAGAATTGCTCATTGTGGGACTTTTAGCCAACGGCCATGTATTAATCGAGGGCGTTCCTGGAATAGCCAAAACTATTACGGCAAAACTTTTTGCCAAAACTTTGAAAACCGATTTCAGTAGGATTCAATTCACGCCAGATTTAATGCCAAGCGATGTTTTGGGAACTTCGATATTAAATATGAAAACTTCAGAATTCGAATTTAAAAAAGGCCCGATTTTCTCCAATGTAATTCTGATCGATGAAATAAACCGAGCTCCGGCAAAGACACAAGCTGCCCTTTTTGAGGTAATGGAAGAAAGACAAATAACTATGGATGGAATCTGTCATAAAATGGACTATCCTTTTTTTGTTTTGGCAACCCAAAATCCCGTTGAGCAAGAAGGAACTTATGAGCTGCCCGAAGCACAATTGGACCGTTTTCTCTTTAAAATTAAAGTTGGATATCCCAAATTGGAGGAAGAAATACTGATTTTAAAAACACATCATCTCAGAAAACAGGTAATTCCAGAAAATATAATTGAACCCGTAATAGGTCCGGAAGAACTCAAAACTTTTCGTGCGCAGGTGCAGGATATAATGATTGAGGATAAAATTCTAGAATATATCGCTCAAATGGTAAACAAAACTAGAAACCATCCCCATTTATTTTTGGGTGGATCACCGCGTGCGTCCCTGGCAATTATGAATGCCAGCAAAGCTTTTGCGGCAATAAATGGAAGAGATTTTGTGACTCCCGAAGACGTCAAAAAAACTTTAGTGCCTGTTCTGGGCCATCGACTCATACTTTCTCCCGAACGTGAAATGGAGGGAATGACTCCGGAAACATTTATTGATATAATATCCCAAACTATTGAGATACCGAGGTAAATGAATAATGTAGAATAATTAAGGTATACTCGATAATGAACAATAAACAATAAGTCTTAAATAGAGTAAAGCTCAAAAATTTGCAATTCTGTAATATGTTTTTAAAGTCCTTTTATTTAACACCACGCTTCTTTTACGCAATGGCAGTGCTATCGGTGCTGTTTTTATTTTCGTATTGGTGGCAGTGGTTGTATGGTATTATTTGGATTTTGGTTCTGGTTTTGGGAGTTTTTGTTTTTTTTGAGTTCAGTATGCTTTATCGTAAAAAGGCAATGGAGGGAGAGAGAATTCTTCCAGAAAAATTCTCGAATAGTGATTTCAATTCCGTTTCGATTTTGCTGCAGAACAAATATTCCTTTAGAATCAACATATCCATAATTGACGAATTGCCTGTACAATTTCAAAAGCGGGATTTTCTAAAAAATATTTCCATTGCTGGAAAGAGTAAAAGTACATTTACCTATGAAGTACGACCAGTGTCTCGCGGCGAATACTTTTTTGGGAATCTAAACTGTTATGTCTCTTCAGATATTGGCTTGATTCGGAGACGATTCACCTTTAATAAGGAACAAATGGTGAAGGTTTACCCATCCTTCGTACAAATGAAGAAATATGATTTCCTATCAATAGACAATCGTCTATCGCATCATGGCTTTCGTAAAATCCGTAGAATTGGCCATACTATGGAATTTGAGCAAATAAAAGAATACGTTATAGGCGACGATGTACGGACTGTAAATTGGAAAGCTACGGGAAAGAATGCCCGTTTGATGGTCAATCAATTTCAGGATGAAAAGATGCAACCCGTGTATTCTATCATCGATACTAGCCGTGTCATGAAAATGCCGTTTAACGGGTTGAGTTTGTTGGACTACGCCATCAACAGTTCCCTAGCTTTTTCGAATATCGCTTTAAAAAAGAATGACAAGGTGGGATTGCTGGACTTTTCGAACAAATCAGGTAAGTTTCTTAAAACTGAGGCAAAGAAATCATATCTAAATGTCATCCTTGAAACTCTTTATAATATAGATACCAAGTTCTTAGATGCGGACTACGGAGTTCTTCAATCCCTTGTAAAACGACGGATTCCACAGCGCAGTTTACTTATGCTTTATACCAATTTTGAGCATATATCATCCTTACACCGACAACTCCCCTATCTTCAGGCCATTGCAAAAAAACATATGTTGGTGGTTATCTTTTTTGAAAATACTGAACTAAAATCTCTAATTGATTCTGAAGCAAAGACCGTATCCGAAATCGTAGATCAAACAATAGCACAAGAATTTGCATTGGATAAAAAACTAATGGTTCGCGAACTTCAGCAACGTGGAATCCAAACAGTATTGACATCACCGGAAGATCTTACCGTAAGTACCATCAACAAGTATCTTGAAATAAAAGCCCGTGGATTACTATAACAGCTTGTTAATCCAATAAGTCTTTAGAGTTATGCTAATGTTTAAGTATAGATAATAACGATACAAACCTTATATTTGTATAAATTATACTTACTATGACAATTACCCAACTAAGATACGTTTTGGCAGTAGCTGAACATCAGAATTTCACGAAGGCTGCTGAAAAAACATTTGTCACTCAGCCAACGCTAAGTATGCAAATTCAAAAACTGGAACAGGAACTCGATATCCTTATTTTTGACAGAGGAAAGAAACCCATTGAACTCACTCCGGTAGGGGAAAAAATTGTTGAGCAGGCGCGCAGTATCGTAAATGAGTCTGAACGGATGCAGGATGTTGTGGATCAAGAGAAAGGTTTTATTGGTGGATTGTACAAATTGGGCATCATTCCTACGGTAATGCCTACCCTGCTCCCGATGTTTCTCAAAACGTTTTCAAATAGGTATCCTAAAGTACATTTGAAAATTGAAGAATTAAATACTGATGAAATAATTACCCAAATAAATGAAGGATATCTAGACGCTGCTATTGCCGCTACGCCGTTGGAGCAAGCAAAAATAAAAGAGCGACCCTTATTTTATGAGCCATTTGTGGGATATATACCAGAGAACCATCGATTGTATGCTAAAAAGGATTTAGAGAAGGAGGATTTGGATATCCAGGATATTCTGTTGTTAGAAGATGGCCACTGTTTTAGGGATGGAATAATTAATTTATGTAAAGCTTCCAAAAACCAGACCCATGAGAAATTCCAATTGGAAAGTGGAAGTTTTGAAACTTTGGTCAAATTATCCGACGAGGGATTGGGAATGACGCTCCTTCCCTATTTAAATACCTTAGATATTCCTACTAACAAAACAAAGAACTTGAAATATTTCAAAAACCCATCCCCCGCAAGAGAAATCAGCCTCATATATAGCACGAATGAATTAAAAATGCAGATTACCAACGCACTTTACGATATAATTTCGGGTGTTATTCGAGGTGCAATTGCTTTTCAGGATGTAAAGATTATCAGTCCGAAGAAGAAATAGGAATTATCAGGTTTCAGGTTCCAGGTTTCACCCATCTCTAAAATTAATAAAGCCTCCTGAAAAATTCAGAAGGCTTTATCGATTTTTTGTCTAAAATTTATTTCGAGATCAAATTCCAATTAGAAAAGAAATACTTCCTAATGAATACTGACCACAGAACACTTATTTATGCTTCTCCAGTAGGACCAAAATTAAGTGGTATTGGTGGTTGCTCATAATCCTTTATCTCACCGTGAGCATTTTCAAAACGCTTGACATTGTCATTCAAAGCCTTTAAAAATCTTTTAGCGTGCTGCGGGGTCAAAATGATTCTTGACTTAACCTTGCTCTTTGGAATTCCAGGCATAATGGTAACAAAATCCACTACGAATTCCGATACGGAATGGTTTATAATTGCCAAGTTGCTATATATACCTTGAGCTACGGTCTCATCCAGTTCGATATTTATCTGTCCCTGATTGGGCTGTTTTTTTTGATCTGCCATAATTTGATATCGGATTTATGATAGACGATGTACGATTTAATAATTTCAAATCGTACATCGCTATTCTAAATTATTTAATTATAATTTACTTCTTGCTTCATACGGTTCATTTCCTCCAACTCCTGTTTGGAGCCAACAATTATTGAGTCATAAGCACGCATACCTGTTCCGGCTGGTATTTTATGTCCTACAATAACGTTTTCCTTCAAACCTTCCAAGGTATCAACTTTACCGGCAACGGCCGCTTCGTTCAATACTTTAGTGGTTTCCTGGAACGATGCCGCAGAGATAAATGATTTGGTCTGAAGCGAAGCTCTTGTAATACCTTGTAGTACGGGAGTTGCGGTTGCTGGAACAGCTTCACGCGCTTCGGCCAATTGTTTATCGTTTCTTCTTAAGAGTGAGTTTTCATCTCTTAAGGCACGAGCGGTAAGAATCTGTCCTTCGGTGAGGTTTTGAGAATCTCCAGCGTCGGTAACTACTTTCATTCCGAAGATCTTATCATTTTCTTCGATAAAATCATCCTTATGAACCAATTGGTCCTCAAGGAAAGTAGTGTCACCAGAATCCTCTATTTTCACCTTGCGCATCATCTGTCTTACAACTACTTCAAAGTGCTTATCGTTAATCTTAACACCCTGAAGACGGTATACTTCCTGAACTTCATTCACAAGATATTGTTGTACCTCAGAAGGTCCTTTAATTCTTAGGATATCTTCTGGAGTTATCGAACCATCAGAAAGTGGCATTCCTGCGCGTACATAGTCATTCTCCTGAACCAAGATTTGGTTCGAAAGTTTAACCAAGTACTTTTTAACATCTCCTAGTCTGGATTCGATTATAATTTCACGGTTTCCTCGTTTAATCTTTCCAAAAGAAACAACCCCGTCAATCTCACTAACCACAGCTGGGTTTGAAGGGTTACGAGCTTCGAAAAGCTCCGTAACTCTTGGAAGACCTCCAGTTATATCTCCCGCCTTGGCAGATTTTCTTGGAATTTTCACAAGTACCTTACCAATCTTAATCTTCTCATTGTCATCCACCATAATGTGGGCACCAACTGGCAAGTTATAAGAACGGATTACCTCATCTTTTTTACCAAGAATCTGTAATGTCGGGATTCGTTTTTTATCTCTTGACTCTGAAATTACTTTTTCTTGGAAACCAGTTTGCTCATCAATTTCCACTTGATAGGTAACCCCTTGAACAATGTTTTCATATTTAATCTTTCCAGCAAATTCTGAAATGATCACACCGTTATATGGATCCCAAGAACAAACTACATCTCCAGCTTGAAGGGTATCTCCATTTTTCACATAAAGGGTAGAACCATAAGGAATGTTATTTGTACTTAAAGTAATTTTAGTCTTCTTATCCACAAGTTTAAGCTCTGCAGTACGTGAAATAACAATATCCACAGCTTTCCCTTGACTGTCTTCTCCTTTAACGGTTTTCAAATCGTCGATGTCGGCGATTCCGTTAAATTTAACAGTAAGTTTATTCTGTTCAGAAATGTTTCCTGCAATACCTCCAACGTGGAACGTACGTAGTGTAAGCTGTGTACCTGGCTCTCCAATGGATTGCGCTGCAACAACACCAACCGCTTCTCCTCGCTGTACCATTTTATTGGTAGCTAGGTTTCGACCGTAACATTGAGAACAGATACCTTGTTTAGCTTCGCAAGTAAGCGCAGAACGAACTTCTACACTATCCAACGGAGAAGCTTCAATTGCTTCAGCTATTTCTTCGGTAATATGATCACCCGAAGCTACCAACAATTCCTTGGTCAACGGATTGATAACATCATTAAGGGCTATACGTCCAACGATTCTGGCACCTAAAGTTTCTACAACTTCCTCGTTCTTCTTCAACGATTGAACTTCAATTCCTCTTAGCGTTCCACAATCCTCAACGTTTATAATAACATCTTGTGAAACGTCCACCAAACGACGTGTCAAGTAACCCGCATCCGCCGTTTTAAGAGCCGTATCGGCTAAACCTTTACGAGCACCGTGAGTGGAAATAAAATATTCCAGAATTGAAAGACCTTCCTTAAAGTTAGAAAGAATAGGGTTTTCAATAATTTCCCCACCCCCTGCACTGGATTTTTTAGGCTTGGCCATCAATCCACGCATACCTGTAAGCTGTCGAATTTGTTCCTTAGAACCCCTCGCTCCAGAGTCAAGCATCATATATACCGAGTTAAAGCCCTGTTTATCCTCACGAATTCTCTTCATAGAATATTCGGTAAGCTCAGCGTTGGTTGCAGTCCAAATATCAATTACCTGGTTATAACGTTCGTTATTGGTAATAAGACCCATGTTATAGCTATTGATAATGCTATCTACTTGTGAATTGGCATCATCAATAAGTGTTTTCTTCTCTTCTGGTATAATAATATCACCTAGACTAAAAGATAATCCACCTTCAAATGCAAACTTATATCCAAGAGTTTTTATCTCATCAAGGAAAGCAGAAGTTGTAGGTACGTTGGTAACTTTCAGAATTTGTCCAATAATATCCCTAAGCGATTTCTTGGTTAAAACCTCATTTACGAAACCGGCTTCTACAGGTACTTTCTCATTGAAAAGCACTCTCCCTAAGGTTGTAGTAATAATTCGTTTTACCAACTCCCTGTTTTCATTAAAATCATCTGTGCGGATTTTAATCTCTGCGTTCAGATCCACTCTTCCTTCGTTGTAAGCTATAATTGCTTCCTCAGCAGAGTAGAAAGTAAGACCTTCACCTTTAACTTTATGCTCAGGTGTTGACTTTCTTAGCTTAGTCATATAATAAAGACCCAAAACCATATCCTGTGAAGGAACCGCAACTGGTGAACCATTTGCAGGGTTCAAAATGTTGTGGGATGCAAGCATCAGCAATTGAGCTTCGAGGATAGCTTCTGGCCCAAGTGGAAGATGGACAGCCATTTGGTCACCATCGAAATCCGCGTTAAATGCGGTACACACCAATGGGTGCAACTGGATAGCTTTTCCTTCGATCAATTTAGGCTGAAACGCTTGGATCCCCAAACGGTGAAGGGTTGGAGCACGGTTTAGTAGCACTGGGTGTCCTTTCAAAACATTTTCAAGGATATCCCAAACTACAGGCTCTTTTTTATCAATAATTTTCTTTGCAGATTTTACTGTTTTTACAATTCCTCTTTCAATCAATTTACGGATGACAAAAGGTTTGTAAAGTTCGGCAGCCATGTCTTTTGGAAGACCACATTCGAACAATTTCAATTCAGGTCCAACGACAATTACCGAACGAGCAGAATAATCCACACGTTTACCAAGCAAGTTTTGACGGAAACGACCTTGTTTTCCTTTTAAGGAATCTGAAAGAGATTTCAGGGGTCGGTTACTGTCAGTTTTTACTGCTGAAGATTTACGGGTGTTGTCAAACAAGGAGTCTACCGATTCCTGAAGCATTCTCTTTTCGTTACGAAGAATAACCTCTGGTGCTTTAATCTCCATCAATCTTTTTAAACGATTGTTTCGGATAATTACACGACGGTACAAATCATTCAAATCGGAAGTTGCGAAACGTCCTCCATCAAGTGGCACCAATGGACGTAACTCTGGTGGAATTACAGGGATTACTTTCATAATCATCCATTCTGCTTTATTCTCTCGGGTTTGGTTTGCATCACGAAGAGCCTCTACAACCTGAAGTCTTTTTAAAGCTTCAGTTTTACGTTGTTTTGAAGTTTCATTGTTTGCTTTATGGCGCAGGTTGTAAGACAGCGTATTCAAATCGATTCGTTGTAAAAGATCGATCAAGCACTCTGCTCCCATTTTGGCGATAAATCTATTCGGATCTGTTTCCTCAAGATATTGGTTATCCTGCGGAAGGGTATCTAGAATCGCTAGGTATTCTTCTTCTGTAAGGAAATCCAATTTCTTTACTGCCTCTCCTCCTTCATATTTTGCGATACCTGGCTGGATAACCACGTATCGTTCGTAATAAATGATCATATCCAATTTCTTGGACGGCAATCCTAAAAGATAACCGATCTTATTTGGCAAACTTCTGAAATACCAAATATGTGCAACAGGCACCACCAAATTGATATGCCCTACTCTATCGCGACGTACTTTCTTTTCCGTTACCTCAACTCCACAACGGTCGCAAACAATTCCTTTATAACGGATTCTTTTGTATTTACCACAAGCACATTCGTAGTCCTTTACAGGCCCAAAAATACGCTCACAGAAAAGTCCATCACGCTCTGGCTTGTGCGTACGGTAATTGATTGTTTCAGGTTTAAGTACCTCACCTCTGGACTCTGCCAAAATAGACTCAGGCGAAGCCAAGCCAATAGAAATCTGGTTAAATCTCGGTACTGTATTTTCTTTATTTCTATTCATCATAGTGAAAAATGATTATTTGTGTTAGAGACATAATATATTACGTCTGTTTAGGTGCATTAAAACACCTTTGCGGCGAGGGACGCAATTTATTACGCCCCTACCGGAATAATCTAACTGGATTATTCTTCTAATCTAATGTCAAGACCCAGACCTTTTAATTCGTGCATCAACACGTTAAAAGATTCAGGAAGTCCTGGCTCGGGCATGTTTTCACCTTTAACGATTGCCTCGTAGGTTTTTGCACGTCCAATAACATCATCAGATTTAACAGTCAATATTTCTCTAAGGGTGCTGGAAGCTCCATAAGCTTCCAAGGCCCAAACCTCCATCTCTCCAAAACGCTGTCCTCCAAATTGTGCTTTACCACCAAGCGGTTGTTGCGTAATAAGTGAGTATGGCCCAATGGATCGTGCGTGCATCTTATCATCAACCATATGTCCTAGTTTCAGCATATAGATTACCCCTACTGTTGCAGGTTGATCAAAGCGTTTTCCAGTTCCACCATCGTATAGAAAAGTATGTCCGTATCTTGGTACACCAGCCTCATCGGTAAACTCGTTTATCTGGTCTATAGAAGCACCATCAAAAATAGGAGTTGCAAATTTGCGCCCTAATTTTTGTCCGGCCCATCCAAGAACTGTCTCATAAATCTGCCCAATGTTCATACGCGATGGTACACCAAGAGGGTTCAATACGATATCTACAGCAGTTCCATCTTCCAAGAATGGCATATCTTCGTCCCGTACAATTCGGGCAACAATACCCTTGTTTCCGTGACGACCCGCCATCTTATCCCCAACTTTCAGTTTACGTTTTTTAGCAATATACACTTTAGCAAGTTTCAAGATTCCAGAAGGAAGCTCATCTCCAACAGAGATAGTAAACTTCTCACGACGTAAGTTTCCTTGAAGGTCGTTTTCTTTAATCTTGTAATTGTGCATCAAATCTGCAACCAATGTATTGGTTTCTTCATCTGTTGCCCAAGTACCTGTTAAGTGGGTGTAATCATCCACCGAATTGAGCATCTTCAGGGTGTATTTTTTACCTTTAGGGAAAATAACTTCTCCTAGATCATTACTTACGCCTTGAGCTGTCTTTCCACCAACAATCGCAAATAATTTTTCAACCAATACATCCTGCAAAGTGACGAATTTAGCTTCGTATTTTGCTTCCAATTCGGCGATGTCTTCTTTATCCTTAGCACGTTTGCGCTTATCCTTAACGGCACGGGCAAATAGCTTTTTATCAATTACCACACCATTTAATGAGGGTGAAGCTTTTAATGAAGCATCTTTAACATCTCCAGCTTTATCACCAAAAATGGCGCGCAAAAGCTTTTCTTCAGGAGTAGGATCGCTTTCTCCTTTTGGAGTAATTTTCCCGATAAGGATATCGCCCGGTTTCACCTCCGCACCAATACGGATCATTCCGTACTCATCCAAATCTTTTGTAGCTTCTTCCGAAACATTTGGAATATCATTGGTCAATTCTTCGTTACCTAATTTGGTATCTCTAACTTCCAATGAATACTCATCAACGTGGATAGAAGTGAAAATATCTTCACGAACCACTTTTTCAGAAATAACAATAGCATCCTCAAAGTTGTACCCTTTCCAAGGCATGAAGGCAACCTTCATGTTTCGTCCTAAAGCAAGTTCTCCTTTTTCGGTAGCATAACCTTGACAAAGCACCTGTCCCTTTTTAACTCTATCACCTTTACGGACGATAGGTTTCAAGTTTATGGAAGTACCTTGGTTTGTTTTTCTGAACTTTACCAACTGGTATGTTTTTGAATCACTGTCAAAACTTACCATTCTTTCCTCATCGGTGCGGTCGTACTTAATGGTGATTTCATTTGCATCAACATATTCTACCACACCATCGCCTTCAGCATTTATCAAAACACGGCTATCGGAAGCTACTTGTCTTTCAAGTCCTGTTCCAACGATTGGTGAATCTGCGATCAACAAAGGAACGGCCTGACGCATCATGTTTGATCCCATAAGTGCACGGTTCGCATCATCATGTTCCAAGAAAGGAATAAGAGAGGCCGAAATAGATGCAATCTGGTTAGGAGCAACGTCGGCATAGTCGAGTACTGTGGGCTCAACCAATGGGAAGTCACCCTCCATTCTCGCAATTACCTTCTCAACATCAATCTCACCATTGTCGGTCATATGGATGTTAGCCTGGGCAATGTGCATATCCTCTTCCTCTTCTGCAGAAAGATAGATAGGTTCATTCTTGAAATCAATTTTACCATCAACAACCTTGCGATAAGGTGTTTCTATAAACCCAAGATTATTCACCTTCGCGTAAACGGATAGTGAGGAAATCAAACCAATGTTCGGTCCTTCAGGAGTTTCAATTGGGCAAAGTCTTCCGTAGTGGGTATAGTGAACGTCACGTACCTCAAACCCTGCTCTTTCACGGGAAAGACCTCCTGGTCCAAGTGCTGAAAGACGACGCTTATGCGTAATCTCTGCAAGTGGATTGGTCTGGTCCATAAATTGTGAAAGTTGATTGGTTCCAAAGAATGAATTAATAACTGAAGAAAGAGTCTTCGCATTAATCAAATCTATAGGAGTAAACACCTCGTTGTCACGAACGTTCATACGTTCACGAATGGTACGAGCCATACGGGCAAGTCCTACCCCGAATTGTTGGGAAAGTTGCTCTCCAACAGTTCGAACACGACGGTTACTAAGATGATCGATATCATCAATTTCAGCTTTGGAATTGATAAGCTCGATTAAATATTTAACTATGGTAATGATATCCTCCTTGGTAAGCACTTGCTTTTCCATTGGGATATCAAGATTAAGTTTTTTGTTCATTCTGTAACGCCCAACTTCTCCTAGGTTATACCTTTGGTCACTGAAGAAAAGCTTGTGGATAATTCCACGTGCAGTCTCTTCATCTGGCGGCTCTGCGTTACGTAGTTGTCTGTATATATGTTCTACCGCTTCTTTTTCTGAGTTGGTAGGGTCCTTTTGCAAAGTATTGTGGATAATGGCATAGTCTCCAACCTGGTTATCCTCTTTGTGCAACAAAATCGCTTTTGTTCCTGAATCCAGGATTTCGTCGATATGCTCCTTCTCTAGAACAGTATCACGATCCAAAATGATTTCGTTACGCTCAATAGAAACTACTTCGCCTGTATCCTCATCAACAAAATCCTCATGCCAAGTTTTCAGCACGCGGGCGGCCAATTTACGGCCAATGTATTTTTTAAGACCGGTTTTTGAGGCCTTTACTTCTTCCGCTAGATCAAATATTTCTAGAATATCCTTATCTCTTTCGAAACCGATGGCTCGGAAAAGAGTGGTTACAGGTAATTTTTTCTTACGGTCGATATACGCGTACATAACGCTGTTGATATCGGTTGCAAATTCGATCCAAGAACCTTTAAAAGGAATAACACGGGCAGAATATAATTTGGTTCCATTTGCGTGGAACGACTGGCCGAAGAAAACCCCTGGGGAACGGTGAAGCTGGGAAACAACCACTCGTTCGGCTCCGTTAATGCAGAAAGTTCCGCTGGGAGTCATATAAGGAATTGTGCCTAGATATACATCCTGTACTATGGTTTCAAAATCTTCGTGTTCGGCATCTGTACAGTACAGTTTCAATCTTGCTTTTAAAGGGACGCTATACGTAAGCCCACGCTCAATACATTCCTGTATGGAATATCTTGGTGGGTCCACGAAATAGTCTAAAAACTCTAAAACAAATTGATTCCGGGTATCGGTAATTGGGAAGTTTTCCAAAAAGGTTTTGTACAATCCCTCTTGGCCTCTTTCTTCTGATTTGGTTTCCAATTGGAAAAAATCCTGGAAGGATTTTATCTGAATGTCCAAAAAGTCGGGATAAGCCGGCTTATTTTTAACAGAGGAAAAATTCAATCTTTCAGTTTGCGTTGCTGACATCTATGGACGGAATTTTAATTAAAATGAAAATGAAAATCGTATAAAAAGGTATTAACCATTATATACGCAAAATGGTTTAGGTCTTTCTCGGCAATCGAGAAGACCTAAACCTAGGGGTTTGGGAAACTATGGAGCTTACTTAAGCTCAACTTCAGCACCCGCTTCTTCCAATTGTGCTTTTAAAGCCTGAGCTTCATCTTTGGAAATACCTTCTTTTATTGGAGAAGGAGCATTATCAACCAATTCTTTTGCTTCTTTAAGACCAGCACCAGTAAGTTCTTTTACAAGTTTTACAACTGCAAGTTTAGAAGCTCCAGCGGCTTTAAGAATTACGTCGAATTCTGATTGCTCTTCAACTTCTTCAGCGGCAGCACCACCTCCAGCAGCAACAGCTACAGCTGCAGCAGCAGGCTCGATGCCATACTCGTCTTTTAAAATAGTAGCTAACTCATTAACTTCTTTTACTGTTAGGTTAACCAATTTTTCTGCGAAATCTTTCAAATCTGCCATTTCTATCGTTTTTAAAAATAATTGTGTTTATATATATTAATTAGTGCAATGTTTGACCCCAGCCCCACTAATGGGATTCCAGAGGAAAATTTTTATCCTTCTCTTTCGGATAAGGTTTTAACAAGGCCTGCAATTGTATTTCCACCACTCTTAAGAGCAGAGATAACATTTTTAGCAGGAGATTGTAGCAACCCGATGATTTCTCCAACAAGTTCATCTTTAGATTTAAGTTCAACCAAACTATCCAATTGATTATCGCCAACGTAAATTGACTCTTGGATATAGGCACCTTTCAAAAGAGGCTTATCAGATTTTTTTCTGAATTCTTTAATTACCTTGGCCGGTGCATTACCTGTTTCAGAAAACATAAGGGAAGTATTTCCTTTAAGTATATCTTTCAACTCGCCAAAGTCCTTGTCAGAACTTTCCATTGCTTTTTTAAGCAATGTATTCTTAACTACTTCTAACCGAACACCAGCTTTAAAACAAGCACGGCGTAGATTGGTGGTGTTTCTTGCATTAAGGCCTGAAATATCTGCCAAATAGATATTGGCATTATCAGACAACTGGGCAGTCAACGTTTCAATTACTTGTGATTTCTCTTCTCTAGTCATAATTTCCAGTTTTTACTGCTCAGTAAACCTTTTAGTATCCACTTCAACTCCTGGGCTCATAGTGCTAGACATATAGATACTCTTTATGTAAACACCTTTTGCTGCCTGTGGCTTAAGTTTAACGAGGGTTGATAATAATTCTCTTGCATTTCCTGCAATTTTCTCAGCGTCAAAAGATGCCTTTCCAATTGCTGCGTGTACGATACCGGTTTTGTCAACTTTAAAGTCGATTTTACCAGCTTTTACATCTGAAACTGCCTTAGCAACATCCATTGTAACGGTACCAGTCTTTGGGTTTGGCATAAGACCACGAGGCCCTAAAATTCGTCCCAAGGGACCCAATTTACCCATTACACTAGGCATTGTTACAATTACATCAACGTCTGTCCAACCTCCTTTTATCTTATCGAGGTACTCATCAAGTCCAACGTAATCTGCTCCAGCTTCTTTAGCCTCGGCCTCCTTATCTGGAGTAACCAATGCCAAAACTTTCACGTCCTTACCTGTTCCGTGCGGAAGGGTAACAACACCTCTCACCATTTGATTGGCTTTACGAGGGTCCACGTTAAGACGAACTGCGATATCCACAGAAGGATCAAAATTTACGCTGCTGATCTCTTTTATTAAAGCAGAAGCTTCGGCTATTGTATAGGTCTTGTTAGGTTCTATTTTTGAGCGGGCTTCCTTTTGCTTTTTTGTTAATCGTGCCATTTTCTAGATTCTTTTTTCAGATTAAAAAGGTGCGTCACCTTTTATTTTAACTCCCATGGAACGCGCTGTACCTGCTACCATCTTCATTGCTGATTCTATGGTAAAGGCATTAAGATCGGACATTTTGTCCTCGGCGATAGTTTTAACTTGTTCCCAAGAGATTGTGGCTATCTTTTTTGCGTGTGGTTCACCAGAGCCTTTTTTAGCTTTTGCAAATTCAAGTATCTGTACAGCGGCTGGTGGAGTTTTAATAACAAAATCAAAAGATTTGTCTTTAAAAACCGTAATAGCTACTGGCAATACTTTACCTTGCTTATCTTGGGTTCTAGCATTAAACTGCTTACAGAACTCCATAATATTAACACCGGCGGCACCAAGAGCAGGTCCCACTGGGGGTGAAGGGTTAGCAGCACCTCCGCGAACTTGCAACTTAACTACTTTACTGACTTCTTTTGCCATTTTTTAATTTTTAATGCGGTTCTTTATAAGTGGAAGCCTAAAAAAAACCTATTAAGCGTAACAATTAAACTTTTTCAACTTGCATATAGCTGAGTTCCAGCGGTGTTTTTCTTCCGAAAATTTTCACCATTACTTCCAGCTTGCGTTTTTCTTCATTAATTTTTTCAACAGTTCCGTTAAATCCATTAAACGGTCCGTCAATTACTTTTACGGTCTCGCCAATAGTGAAGGGTATGCTTACACTATCATCTTTAACGGAAAGTTCATCTACTTTACCTAACAATCTATTTACTTCCGATTGTCTAAGTGGTACTGGATCACCCCCTTTGGTTTCACCCAAAAAACCAATAACCCCATTGATGGATTTAATAATATGCGGTATTTCGCCACCAAGGTTCGCTTGAATCATGATGTAACCGGGAAAATAAACACGTTCTTTGTTCACTTTTTTCCCGTTGCGAATCTGAATTACTTTCTCTGTTGGTACGAGCACTTGATCGATAAAATCCTCCAGCTCTAAACGCTTTATTTCGTTTTCGATATAGGATTTTATCTTGTTTTCCTGCCCACTAACGGACCGGACGACATACCATTTTTTTGTTGCTGCTGTTTCAGTCATTTCCTACGACTTGATCCATTCAAAATATAAACCTACCACTTTGCTGAAAACGGAGTCAACACCCCATACAGCCAAAGCAAGCAAAATAGAAAATACCGCTACGATAACGGTCAATTTCTGAGCTTCGGCCCAAGTTGGCCAAGTAACGTGGTTTTTTAGTTCGTTGTAAGATTCTGTAATATAATTTACCATTTGTCGCCGTATAATATATTAGGAAAAATCCCATTGTGGAATCTCCTGTGAAGATTTAGTGTTCCTGATTTCAAATTAAGCTCGAGATAATTAAGTGGTTATCACTCTGAACGCCCAGCTAAATCCTGAAACGTTGATCTATAATCGAAGATTATAAAAATTTCCCTTTTCCTTTTATGAAAAATTTTTATTCACTTTCGGAAAAATCTCTCCATTTGCACGGGAGGCGAGACTCGAACTCACGACACCTGGTTTTGGAGACCAGTGCTCTACCAACTGAGCTACACCCGTATTTGTACTCTAATATCCAGATAACTATCGGGAGAGCTACATCCGTTTTTCAGGCTCCAAAATGAAACCGTGAATAAAACAACCATATTTCAAAAAGCTCCTTAAACAAAATAAAATCCAGATGGATTTAGTCTTTAATGAGCAACCAAATCTGTTATAAAAGCTCCAGGCCTTCACCTAATGTGAAAACCTAGAGCTTCTGAATATCAAATTACTTATTCTATAATTTCAGTTACCTGACCGGCACCTACAGTACGCCCACCTTCACGGATTGCGAAACGAAGACCTACGTTCATTGCGATTGACTGAAGCAACTCAACATTGATAGTCAAGTTATCACCAGGCATAACCATTTCTACTCCCTCTGGAAGAGTAATAGTTCCAGTTACGTCAGTTGTACGAACGTAGAACTGCGGACGGTAATTATTATGGAATGGAGTGTGACGTCCACCCTCTTCTTTCTTAAGGATATAAACCTCAGCTTTAAATTTCTTGTGAGGAGTTACAGAACCTGGTTTTACAATAACCATACCTCTAGAGATTTGAGTTTTCTCAATACCTCTAAGTAGGATACCTGCGTTATCTCCAGCTTCACCTCTATCAAGGATTTGACGGAACATTTCAATACCGGTAATAGTAGAAGTCAATTTCTCAGCTCCCATACCGATGATCTCAACTGGATCTCCAGTTTTAGCAACACCAGTTTCGATACGACCTGTAGCAACAGTTCCACGACCAGTAATTGAGAAAACGTCTTCGATAGGCATCAAGAAAGGCTTCTCGATATCACGAACAGGCTCTTCAATCCAGTTATCAACTTCTTCCATTAATTTAAGAAGAGCGTCAACCCATTTTTGCTCACCGTTAAGCGCTCCCAAAGCAGAACCTTGGACAACAGGACCGTTATCACCATCATACTCGTAAAAGTTAAGAAGGTCACGGATTTCCATTTCAACAAGCTCCAAAAGCTCTTCGTCATCAACCAAGTCAACTTTGTTCATAAAAACAACAATTCTTGGAATACCTACCTGGCGACCCAATAGAATGTGCTCACGTGTTTGTGGCATTGGACCATCTGTAGCAGCAACCACAAGTATGGCACCATCCATTTGAGCGGCACCTGTAACCATGTTTTTCACGTAATCCGCGTGACCAGGACAGTCAACGTGTGCATAGTGACGGTTAGCTGTTTGGTATTCTACGTGCGAAGAGTTAATAGTAATACCTCTTTCTTTTTCTTCTGGCGCATTATCAATTTGATCAAATGATGTTGCTTGAGAATATCCTGCATCAGCCAAAACTTTAGTAATAGCTGCAGTCGTAGTTGTTTTTCCGTGATCTACGTGTCCAATTGTACCAATATTTAAGTGTGGTTTTGACCGATCGAATTTTTCTTTTGCCATTTTGTATTAATTTTAATCTTAGTTTATATTAGTGTTCTGATGTATAAAAAACGCAATTTACGAGCTACCATTAGTTCTTTATGGGCTCGTAACCTAAAATTGAAGGTGTTTTAAACACAACACAACAAATTAGGCTCTAATATCTTTCTGAGCCAATGATGGCCCCGATGTTTCGGGGGAACCCATATCCTAATAAATTAGGCATTGACATTTTTTTCTTGAGCCAATGATGGGAATTGAACCCATGACCTCTTCCTTACCAAGGAAGCGCTCTACCCCTGAGCTACATCGGCCTTTACGGTTTGTAGTTTCAGGTTTAAGATTTCAAGTTGAGAAACTTGTAACAAGAAACTATCAACTTGAAACTTATTTAGAGCGGGAGACCGGGTTCGAACCGGCGACATTCAGCTTGGAAGGCTGACGCTCTACCAACTGAGCTACTCCCGCTTATTTAATTATGAATTCAGAATGAAAGAATTCAGAATTAGATTTTCAATATTTTAATGAACTTCAAATCCAATCAGGCTTGAGAATCCCGCCTTTGCGGGAATGTTGTGGGGAGAGCAGGATTCGAACCTGCGAAGGTGAAACCAACAGATTTACAGTCTGTCCTCGTTGGCCGCTTGAGTATCTCCCCGGTTTTTTTAATTCTGGATTCAGAATTCTAAATTCTGAATTAAAAAAACCTGATACACTTTTCAATATTTCAAGAGCCGATAGAGGGACTCCCTTCGACTGCGCTCAGGATAAACTTCTCGTCCCAATTAAAATCTGTTTCTTTTTCAAACCACTTTAATCCCTGATACACTTTTCAATATTTCAAGAGCCGATAGAGGGACTCCCTTCGACTGCGCTCAGGATAAACTTCTCGTCCCAATTAAAATCTGTTCCTTTTTGAAACCACTTTAATCCCTGATACACTTTTCAATATTTCAAGAGCCGATAGAGGGACTCCCTTCGACTGCGCTCAGGATAAACTTCTCGTCCCAATTAAAATCTGTTCCTTTTTGAAACCACTTTAATCCCTGATACACTTTTCAATATTTCAAGAGCCGATAGAGGGACTCGAACCCACGACCTGCTGATTACAAATCAGCTGCTCTAGCCAACTGAGCTACATCGGCATTTCAATCCTTTTTTACCTGTAAAATCAAACGTTTTTGGCATCGATTCAAGAGCATAAAAAAGTCCGCTATTTCTAACGGACTGCAAATGTAGAAAAATTATTTTTTCCACAAAACTTTTTTGAAGAAATTATCTTACAAATATACTTTTTGTTTCTCTTTTTTCTTTTTCAGCTGACGTTCTAGGATTCTTATATTTCCATCTATGGCCTCCTCGAATGTTTTACCATCCTTTTTCACCATAATATCACCGCCTGGAATACTTAATAATATTTCAACGCTTTTGTTTTCTTTCTCGCTGTTTGGCAATAATTTCATAAATACGTCGGCACAAATTATCCTATCATAAAACTGTTCTAGTTTGGATAATCTTTTTTCCATAAAACTTAAAAGCTCATCTTTGGCCGTAAAATTTGGGGTTTGAACGTTTACCTTCATATTGATCTATTTTAAGAGTTAAGTATTTTTAAACCATAAGCAAGAGTTAACTTTAATTTCTGGGATGGGTCTTTTTATACACTTCTTTTAATTTAGCTATGCTATTGCGAGTATAAACTTGGGTAGATGCTAAACTGGCGTGCCCTAATAACTCCTTTACCGAATTTATATCTGCTCCTTCATTTAGAAGATGGGTGGCAAATGAGTGCCTCAAAATGTGAGGGCTCTTTTTTACTTTTTCGGACACTCGACTAAAATAGGAATTTATTACTCTATAGACAAGATTAGCATATATTTTAACGCCCTTGGAAGTCAGAAAAAGATGATCTCTGTCTTTAATCTCCGCAAGCGCATTCCGAAAGACCAAATATTCCTGTAGAGTCGCTAAAACTGAAGGAAGCAAAGGGATAATACGCTCTTTATTTCTCTTTCCCAAAACCTTTAGATTTTTTTGCGCCCAAGAAATATCGTTTAATTTTATATTGATGAGCTCTACCCGCCGTATGCCACTTGAGTAAAAAAGTTCAATAATCAATCTGTCTCGCCTTCCTTCAAACGAACCATCTCCGGTGAATAAATCCATTACGTTTTCGATCTCACTTTCGGAAAACGGTACCTGAATCTTCTTTGAGGTTTTAAGCGACCTGTGCTTGTTCAAAGGACTCGCTTCAACCTGCCCCGTTTTTAATAAAAACTTATAATATGTTTTTAATGAAGAAATTTTTCTGTTTACCGTCCTATTTGAAATACCAGCATCTACGAGGGAAACAATCCAACTTCTTATAACTGAATAATTGACATCCACTATATCCCCATATTGATATTCGTTCACTGCAAAATGCTGGAAATCCTTCAAATCCTTTACATAAGCAGCAACCGTATGCTCGGAATACTTCTTCTCGAGTTCTAGGTAGTTAACAAAATGGGAAATAGACATTTCTTTTTTGGTTTACCCATCTCCATTAAGTAAGAGAATGGGGGCTCGAAAGTTATTTTTACTTCTACAAAATAACCTAATATATGGATTATTAGCGAAAGATATGACCACAAAAAAAAATCCGCTGGAAGTTATTCCAACGGATTTATGATATGGTTCTTGAGACCGATTAATGCGATCTCCAAAACTTATTAAATATCTTCCTGATCTCTAAGACCTTGGATATATTGTGCTTTTTGCATTTGTGCTCTTTTTCTTACAGATGGCTTCATGAAAGCTTGTCTGGATCGAAGTTGGCGCATGGTGCCGGTTCTATCGAACTTTCGCTTAAAACGCTTTAGCGCTCTATCAATATTTTCTCCGTCTTTAACTGGTATAATTAACATAGTGTCATCACCTCCTCTCTTTTGGACCGCGAAAATAAGAAAAACATATTAGATTTGGTGAAATATTCTAAAAAATAGTTGGTTATAATAAGAATACCCATCTCAACATAATTTAAAAGTTATTGTTCCAGGATGAATTGCTATTATAAAACGGGACCCAATCAAGTTTGTTTAAAAATATTTTTAATCCTATCCGCTAACGATTTTTTTCCAAGGGGTCCATGATAGCCATCTCCATAGGATTTGTACGATCCATCTCCATATCCATATCCATACCCATAGCCGTAACCAAAACCTCTTCCAGATTTTTCTACATATTCATTAAGAACAATACTTATATGCTTTATTTCTCCCCGCTTATACTTCTCATTAACAAATGTGAGCATGTTTTTTCGGGTTCGGTTATGACGTACCATATATAATGTAGCATCGGCATATTTTATAATCTCCATAGCATCAGAAACCAATCCTATAGGTGGCGAATCGAGAATAATATAATCATAACGCTCCTTTAAGCGCTCCATAAATTCATCCATTCGTTCCCCAATCAACAACTCTGAAGGATTTGGAGGTGTAGGCCCAGACGGAATAACATCCAAGTAATCTACTTCTGTCTTTTGGGTAATAGTATCCAGATCGGCTTCGTTGATAAGGTAGTTTACCACACCTATGGAATTATCCATATTAAAAGCTCCGGATACCTTTGGTTTTCGAAGATCCAGATCTACAATTACAGTCCGCTTCTCACTTAAAGCAAAGATGGAGGCAATGTTTATGGAACAGAAAGTTTTGCCCTCGCCACTAACGGAGGAAGTGAACAATACCGTCTTTGCACCCGTTACTCCGTGTTGTTTGTATAAAAATTGAAGGCTAGACCTAAGACTTCGGAATGCCTCAGCGATAGCCGATTTGGGATGACTAAGGACCGCCAATATATTTCCTGAATGGTTTTTCCCGATTACACCAAAAAGAGGTATAGGCGTAATTTTGGCAAGATCCTTTACATATTCAACCTTAGTATCAAAGAATGCCATCCCAAATATTATAAACAAAGGAATAAACAGCCCCAAAAGCCCCGCCATAACATAATTGAGCTGAGTGTTAGGGCCGATTTTCCCACCACCTGTATCCTTAGCAGTATCAATAATTACCACATCACTCACGTTTGCGGCCTTTACAAGTCCCGCTTCGCTTCTTTTGGCCAAAAACAAATTATAAGTTCCCTCGCTGAGGTTGTACCGGCGTTCGATATTTAAAAGGTCTTGTTGTTCCTTTGGAAGTTTTCTGATTTCGGATTCATAACGTCCGATATCCTGATTAATGGAATTTATTTCGTCGGCTTTTAAACTTCTTGAAGACCGAATATTCTCTAGAAGTACCGACTTTACGGCATTAATCTGTCGGTCAATGTCATTAAATACAGGCGCTCCTTCTTTAAATGAATATTGAAGTTTATTACGTTCTTGGGCAAGTGCAACAATCTTTCCTACACCCGCTATAATACTACCTTCCGATATTCCCGCGACCGAGGGCGCAGGTACATCTCTGTAATCCGTTCGGGTAGTGAGATATTCTTGAAGGGTAATAAAATAATTCAACTCGCGGTTTACAGCCTCCTTGCGAAGATCTAATGCGTTCAACTTTGAATTAAGTTCTGAGCCTTCGGTAGCCAAATCGTATACGGCACTTTTATTTCTAAATTTGTTCAGTTCATCTTGAACAGAGTTCAGCTCGGCCGATTTTTTGGCAAGACTGCTATCGATAAACTGAATCGTCTTCGTGGCATATAGGTTTTTACGCTCCAACATATCCTCACTTAGTATTTGGATAGAGGTATTTAGATAATCTACCAGTTTCGCTTTATTACTGCCGATTACAGTCAATCTTAATACCGAAGATCCTTTACTTTCAGGTGTAACCTTGGTATTCAAATAATTTTTCACCGTAGTATCGTAATCCTGAAAGATAAAATAATAAGGAGTTCCCGGATTGGAAATCACCTCCTCATTGGGAATGAACGTACCACTAAAAAAAGGAGTACTGATACTTTCCCCCAATTTATAATCCTTCGAAAAGACATCTGTATCTATAAAGAGACTGCTCTTCTCTTTAGTGGTATAATTCTGTAGATTTATGTTCTTACCCTCCTCAAAAGACACAGAAAGGTTAAAATTGACCGAGTCTTTAAAAACCACTTTAAATTGTTGGTTTAATACCTGAGCTTTTGTGGTGTCCACCCGAATTAGAAAGGGGGTTTGCTTATACGCATCAATCAACTGGAACTTCCCATCCCGTAAATAGGTTAGATAAAATTGTAATCGCTCTACTATTTTTTCATTATGAGAACGGGATTGAAGAGTAATTACGGAAGTATTTACTTTATCCGTAGTTCCACCCCAATTAAAAGTGAGACTTGTAGTAGTAGTAAAAAAGGGATTCTGATCGTCTTTAATGGCAACCAAGTTTTCCATTTGATAAATAGGAAGCTTGCGGATATTAAAATAATATGCAATGGAAAATGTAATCAGAAATGAAATCAGAAAAAGTGGCCCACTTCGTAATAGTCTATCGAAAAACCCCTTAAAATCAAAGGAGCCATCTGCTTGTTTT